>CAYNBS010000097.1:0-1002 GCA_964395795.1 uncultured Oscillospiraceae bacterium | reverse complement strand
CCGCAGTTCATCGGACCGAGCTACGAGCTCTTCCGCAAGTGGAACTACGAGATGGACGGCGGCATCGATCCCCGCGTCCTGCCCTCCATGCAGAAGGTCAACAAGATGCTCATGAAGGCCTACGAGAACCGCGAGACCGCCTGGCCCGAGCGCAAGATGCGCTACCGCGGCATCGTCTGGTCCTGCCCGGCCCACTACTACGCCAACTTCTCCAACTGGCTGGCCAACTGCTGGGGCATCAACATCCTGGTGGAGATGGAGTCTCTGAACTTCACCAAGCACCTGGAGACCGAGGACAAGGAAGAGGCGCTGCGTGACCTGGCCCGTCTGTACGAGCGTATGGTCATGCGCCGTCACACCAACGGCGGTTACCAGAACGTGGTTGACGAGTGCTGGCGCCAGGTGGAAGCCTGGAACGCTCCGCTGGTCATCATGTACCAGAACGTGGCCTGCAAGAACATGGCCACCGTGCAGGGCATCCTGGACGAGCAGGGCCGTCAGCGCGGCTATGACCTGATCTGGGTCGAGCACGATCTGATGGACCCCCGTACCGTTTCCCGCCGCACCATGCGCGACAAGGTCAACGAGTACATGCGCACCGTCAAGCGTGCCGAGCCCGTTGATCCCTCCCTGGTCGAGTTCGAGGACGAGGTCTGCATGTAAAACTGCTTTGAAAGGCAGAGCCTTTCAAAGCAAAGGGGATCGCACTCCGCTCAGCGCACGGCCTAAGGGCCGCACGTTCGCTGCGTGAGAAGAGTTTTTCCGAGGCGCATGTCCTCGGAAAAACGATCCCAATTTGTTTCATCGCCTGCGGGCGATGAAATCAGAGGGGAGTGCCCCTCTGAACTCCCCCGGAACGGGAAAACGAAAAGATAACAACAAAAGGAGTTATTATAAACATGAAGTATTTCGGCGGTTGTGACGTAGGATCCACCTACACCAAGGCAGTCATTCTGGACGAGAACGGCAAGATGGTAGCGGATACCACCATTCGCAGCAAGA
>CAYNBS010000096.1:0-1018 GCA_964395795.1 uncultured Oscillospiraceae bacterium | reverse complement strand
TGACTTCATCAAGCACTTCAAGCTCTTCATGAACGAGGAGCGTAACAAGGGCCTCGACCCCAAGAACAAGGACAAGGTGTCAGCCTTTATCCTGGATTTCACTAAGAACTTCAAGGCATTTGTCAAGAAGAACCCGCTGATGCCCGATACCGACGAGCAGATCAAGCTCATCGATGCTCAGATCCAGAGTATCATTGACGCTGGTGTTGCTAGCAGCGGTAAGGTATATGCCCGTGGCTCTATGGCCGACGTTGTGGAGAAGATGAAGGAGCGGAAGGAAAACCAGAAAAAGCTGGCTGATGCCAAGCAGAAGATGGAGGAAACCATCAAGAAGGCTAAGGACGAGTACAAAAAATTCAAGAGCCAGGCCTAACGCTGATTAGTTAAACGAGCCCCACTTCCTGTCGGTGACATGGTGGGCGGTGGGGCTTTAAAAAACAAACGATTATGACGATTGTTGAAAGCTATATTTTGAACATTGTAACACCGTTCTTCGGGAAGGGTCAGATCAGGCCTCATATGGTGACTATCTGTTCGAAGGAAGACGGATTCTCAACTCGCGGGAATGAGGCGCTGCGGAGCTTCACCAGTTCCGAGTTCAACGTCGGGTTGCTGGACTTCGAAGACGACAAGTATGTCCTGTATGAATTGCTCAAGACCGAGGTCGCTAAGAAGAAGCACCTTGGCGGTACCGTAATCCTGGAAATCCTGAACGATGCCCCTTATGAAAAAGGCTCCATTCAGGTTGGTAGACTTGCCGCTGCATTGAGCGAAAGTTGCGGTACAGCTTTGTTCCCGACAGTATCTGACGATGGCTCCATCACGATACTTGACGTTAACTACTTTAATCTGTAACGACTATGCTGAAGTATTCATCAGGCCACATGTACGGGGACATCTGGACGCTTTCCCTGTTCGGCGGAAAATTCAGCTGTGAATTCTCCTGCCCTTACTGTTGGAAGGATCGATTCAAAGGTGACTCCGCGACCGAGCCAAAGCACCATTTTATCGAGGAAGA
>CAYNBS010000095.1:0-1020 GCA_964395795.1 uncultured Oscillospiraceae bacterium | reverse complement strand
TTGATATCAGAAAGAGCTCGCCTACATTCGGAAAATATGTCGGTGTAAGGCTCTCCGCAGAAAATAAGCTGCAGTTTTGGATCCCGGAGGGATTCGCGCACGGCTTCTGCGTCATCAGCGAGACGGCCGAGTTCGTCTACAAGTGCACCAACTACTATGATCCGACCTCAGAGCACTCCATCAGGTGGAACGATCCGGAGATCGGCATCGAGTGGCCGATTCCGGCAGGCATCGAGCCGCTTCTCTCGAAGAAGGATCTAGCAGGCGTTCCATTCAAAGACGCAGTTTATTTTGACTAAGGAGTGACGATGGCTTCCATAATGATCACGGGAGGTGCCGGCTTCATCGGCTCCAACTTCGCCCATTACTGGCTTGAGAAGTACCCTGAGGACAAGGTTGTCGTCCTTGACGCGCTCACCTACGCAGGCAACCTCGACAACCTCGCGGACCTCGATCCCGCAAGGTGCGAGTTCGTCCATGGCAACATCGCTGACACCAGCCTTGTCGAGTACCTCCTTAAGACCCACGGCATCAGGACAATTGTCAACTTCGCCGCGGAGTCCCACGTTGACCGCTCGATAAGCGATCCGGACATCTTCATCGAGACCAATATCATCGGAACCTACAACCTCCTGAAGGCTGCGAAGCATGTCTGGCTTGATGGAAAGGACACAGGGCCTCACCGCTTCCACCATGTTTCGACCGATGAGGTTTACGGCACCCTTGCCCCGGGCGACAGGCCGTTTGCCGAGACCAACAAGTATCTGCCGAACTCTCCGTACTCCGCATCGAAGGCTTCGTCCGATCACCTGGTACGCGCGTTCCACCGCACCTACGGCCTTGATGTCACCATCAGCAACTGCTCGAACAACTACGGATACTTCCATAACCCCGAGAAGCTGATTCCCCTCACCCTCACCAATATCCTCCGCGGTAAGTCAATCCCGGTCTACGGCGACGGTGCCCAGATCCGCGACTGGCTCTTCGTGATGGACCACTGCAGGGGAATTGACCTTATCC
>CAYNBS010000094.1:0-1054 GCA_964395795.1 uncultured Oscillospiraceae bacterium | reverse complement strand
CTTATCTGAAGGTCGCCGACAATACCGGCGCCAAAGAACTCAAGTGCATCCGCGTGCTTGGCGGCTCCAAGCGCAAGTATGCCAGCATCGGTGACGTGATCGTCTGCTCCGTCCGCAAGGCGGCTCCCGGCGGTTCCGTGAAGAAGGGCGACGTTGTGAAGGCCGTTATCGTCCGCACCGTCAAGCCCGTCCGCCGCGCCGACGGCACTTATGTCCGCTTCGACGAGAACGCTGCCGTTCTGATCAACACCGGCGATAAGAACCCCCGCGGCACGCGTATCTTTGGGCCCGTTGCCCGTGAGCTCCGTGACAAGGAATACATGAAGATCCTGTCCCTGGCTCCCGAAGTGATTTGATGGAGGGCACAGAGAATGAACATTAAGAAAGACGATAAAGTCATTGTCCTGTCCGGCAAGGACAAGGGCAAGGATGGCAAGGTCCTGTCCGCCGATCCCAAGGCCATGAAGGTCATCGTGGAGGGCGTGAACGTTGCCACCAAGCACCAGAAGCCCCGCAAGCAGGGCGAAGAGGGCGGCATCATCAAGGTCGAGACCCCCATCTACGCCAGCAAGGTGCAGCTCGTCTGCCCCAAGTGCGGCAAGGCTACCCGCGTCGCGCACAAGATCACGGACGGCAAGAAGGTCCGCGTCTGCAAGAAGTGCGGCGCTGAAATCTGAGAGAAAGGAGATAACTGACTTATGACCAGAATGAAGGAAAAGTATCTGAAGGAAGTTGCTCCTGCTCTGATGGAGAAGTTCCAGTACAAGTCCCCCATGCAGATCCCCAAGATCGACAAGATCGTTGTCTCCGTCGGCTGCGGCGACTGCAAGGATAACGCCAAGGCTCTGGAAGCCGTCATCAAGGACATCTCTGCCATCACCGGTCAGCACGCTGTTGCCACCGTGGCCAAGAAGTCCGTCGCCAACTTCAAGCTCCGTGAGGGCATGAAGGTCGGCGTGAAGGTGACCCTGCGCCAGGACCGTATGTGGGAGTTCCTGGACCGTCTGTTCAACGTGGCGCTGCCCCGTGTCCGCGACTTCCGCGGCATCAGCGC
>CAYNBS010000093.1:0-1088 GCA_964395795.1 uncultured Oscillospiraceae bacterium | reverse complement strand
CAATACGCAATAATCAACTGCACCTTTTTCTATTACTAAACAAAATGCCTGGATGAAGGTATCTTACAAATCGGAGTTTGGAGGTGAGAATATGACAGCGCATATGAGATTAAGATAACACCGCGGGTTATGTTGCGGTGAATCCGTATTGCATAGCTCGCTTATTGGGCAAGTAATATAATAACGGAGGGAATAATGAATAAAATACTTAGATTTAGTGACAGTGAAAAAGTTTTTCAATGTCCTATATGTAAAACAGATTTAAAATTGAAACAAAAAAGTTTATTTTGTTCTAATCATCATTGTTTCGATATTTCAAAAACGGGTTATGTGAACTTTGCTGTAGGAACAAAATCTTCAAAACATTATAGCAGAGAGACTTTTCAAATTAGGCGGGAGGTTTTAGAAAAAGGCTATTATTCACATATCCTGAATGAAGTGGTGCAGCTTATAAAAAGCTTTAGCAGCATTGATACAATACTTGATGTTGGCTGCGGTGAAGGATATTATTCAAAGCAGATAAAAGAAGTATCAGGTGATAAAGAAATTATTGCATTTGATATTTCTAAAGATGCTGTTCAGCTTGCAGCAAAAAGTGATTTCAGTAATTCTATCAAATGGTTTGTGGGAAATTTGGAAGAAATGCCCATAAAAGACAAAAGGATAGATTGCATATTAGATATTTTTACTCCTGCTAACTATTCCGAATTTAACAGAGTTTTGAAAGAAGGCGGTTATGTAATTAAGGTAATTCCGGGAAATGCTCATCTTAAGGAGCTTCGAGAGACGGCAAAAGAACAATTGAAAAGCAATCAATATTCTAATGCGGCTGTCGTAGATTATTTCCAAAAGAAGTATTCCGTTGTTTATCACAAGAAAGTTTCAGCAACGTATACAATGACATCCGAGGAAATAAAAACCTTTGCGGATATGACTCCACTACTGTTTTGTGTAAATAAAGATGGAATAGATTTAAAAAAAACAAAAGAAATCACTATTGATGCAGAGATATTTGCAGGGAAATTATAAATTCAATTTCAAGGTGGCACTTAAAAATATTGGCGACAAAACTACCAAACCTGCGCGAA
>CAYNBS010000092.1:0-1164 GCA_964395795.1 uncultured Oscillospiraceae bacterium | reverse complement strand
CATCGAACATGGTGATGCTCGACAAGGTTCAGGCCGAACTGGAGGCCACCGACAGTCTGGTGACGCTGGTCAGCGGCTCGATGGCGCAGATGAAGAACGAGGTGTCGCCCCTGCTGCCCTACTACGACAAGATGCAACGCACGCTGATGCTTCAGTTCGAAGCCATCGGACTGAACTACAAGACCACCCCATCGAAGGTGAAGGAGGACACCAAGAAGGGCGTTGACACCGAGAAGGACGGCCTGAGCAACCTGCTCACCCAAGCCCGCGACACGATGAACGAGATACCAGAGATGGATTAAACGAATTAAACATAAGGAACTATGAGCAAGAAACGAATACCATTTGCCACTGGCGGCTGGGTGAACACGCAGAGCAGTGGCGACATGCCGTTTAGTGGTGAGATGGTCGTGACCAAGGATGAGCAGGAACGGCTGGACGAACTACTGAAGAACCCACCGGCACCGAATGCGGAAACGGTGGTCATATCTGGCGAGGAACTGATGAGGGTGCTGCCGAAAGCAGACCAAAACCGCAAAAAGCCTAAATCGACATGGGAACACATCGAGGCTATGCGTGAGGAACACCGCAAGACACGGCTGGAGGACAACCACCCCGTGATGGAGTTCTTGGAGGACATCATCTATTGCCCTTCGCAGATTGACTTCTATTTCCGCGACGGCGAACAGGTGTACTGCCTGTATATCCGTCAGCGGCATGGCGACACGACGGCTCAGTTGGTGCCGTGCTTCGGTAGTGGCGACTTCGACTACGATGCTTTGTGGCCCGAAATCGAACTATCGCGTGAATATGACATCGAGGGCGAGTCCTACTGCCACGACGAGCGTGAGGAGCAGGAAATCATTGCCATCGAGAAGGATTGTCTGGCACGGCTTCGCGTCATGTTCCCCGACACTCCATTCCCAGAACATCCCAACCGCAGACGTGGCCGATATGGTGAGCGTCTGCCTGACGTAACATTATAAAACGAAATTATGGCAAAAGAACAAATGACGATGGAAGAGTACCTTCTTTCACAACTGGAAACGCCCGTCAAGCTGAAGGACGGGACGGTGGCAACCAAAGAGGATGGGTCGGTAATGACCAAGCAGGAGGCGATTGCCACGAACATCCTGAACCTGGCGATGAAGGGCGACGTGAAGG
>CAYNBS010000091.1:0-1171 GCA_964395795.1 uncultured Oscillospiraceae bacterium | reverse complement strand
TGATATGCTCCCCATTAGGTAGACAGGTAAAAAAATAAACCTGCTTCATCACCTGATGGGGGGCATTTTATGTACAAAGAAAGGATATCGGCAGAAGTAAAGATCGACTTCATTGAGAGATACCACCGTGGCGAAGGAAGCATCAAGGCCTTGGCGAAGGCGGTCGGGGTCGCGCCCGAGTCCTTCCGTACTTGGCTTCGCAACTATGAGAGTTGCGGAGCGGAGGCCTTCTCCGACCGGCGATGGCGAAGATACTCTGCCGAACTCAAGGAATCCGCTGTCCGTGATTACCTTTCTGGTTCCGGATCTCAGGGTGCCATCTGTAAGAAATACGGGATTCGTTCCCGCCGCCAACTGCAAATCTGGATGATGAAGTATAATGGTCACGAGAAGCTCAAACCAACCGGCACGGGAGGACGAACCATCGTGACAAAAGGCAGAAAGACGACTTTCGAAGAACGCATATCCATCGTAGCGGACTGCATCGGTAATGGCCTGGACTACAATGCTACGGCTGAGAAATTCCACGTCTCTTACCAGCAGGTCTATACGTGGGTCAAGAAACAGGAGAAAAAAGGCATCGTCGGCTTGAAAGACGGCCGAGGCCGCAAGAAAGCGGAAGACGAGATGAGCGAGTTGGAGCGGCTCCGGCACGAGAACCGCATACAGAAAGCACAGCTCCTGCAAAAACAGATGGAGATCGATTTCCTAAAAAAATTGAGGGAACTAGAGGGGGAGTGATACTCGGGAGGACGCGCCACGACCAAACTTACCGGGCGATCCGGGAACTGAGCAACACGCACGAGGAATATTCCGTCCGAGCCTTATGCAAGCTCGGAAGTGTGACGCGAGCCGCCTATTACAAATGGCTCCGCAAGGAGATGCGCCCAATAGATGACCTGAACGAGCAGCTGGCGAAACTGGCAGAAAAGATACACGAAGAGCACCCGGACATGGGCTACCGTCGGATCCGCGACAAGATCGACCACGACTACGGCCTGCATGTCAACGACAAGCGCATCCTGCGGATCTGTCGCAAGAAGAAGCTACGCTCCGTCGTGAAAGGCCGCTACAACGGTTGCACACGCCCGGCTGTCGACCCGCATTACACGGCAGAGAACATCCTAAACAGGGATTTCCATGCCGACTGCTGCAACCAGAAATGGGTCAC
>CAYNBS010000090.1:0-1179 GCA_964395795.1 uncultured Oscillospiraceae bacterium | reverse complement strand
CCGGCCTCATATTGAGCCATGCGGATATCGGCAGTCTTCTCAGGGAAGCCGACCAGTGTGCCAAGATATTTCTGTGTCATGCCGCGCAGATTGCGTATAAAGCGGATTCGTTCACCGATGGCCATAACAATTCCTCCTGTACATGTCCTTGCGTTGATTATAGCAGATGTGCTTAATATCGTCAAGGATAACTTAAGCAAATTTATTTAATTATTTTCTCAGAAGCCCTTGACATAAACAAATTCCGTTAGTATAATAGCATTCGAATGCTAAACAAATTTGTTTATCTTTATAATTGAATGACCGTCCGTATGGGATACTTCGCCACGAACTCTTGGAATGTCGCCAGGCAAGAGCGAGCGAGAAAACGCCGCCGACAACAAGGGGGCAGGAACGGCATGCGGGTAGAACGGCAACTCAGGATTTCCAGGCATTCCAGGAATAAAATAACTGCTCTCACTTTTTTGCAGGAGGAGGTGAAACCATGTCAAGTAATACATTTATGAAAGTCGATGAAGTACTTGCCTGATCTTAAAAACTATTTGGGATTATAGGAGGAATCATGATGAAGAAGAAAGATAGTATCGTATTTTTAGTCCAGCGTACCAAAACAACTGTGGCGATCTCCTCTTTCCTGTTTCTGCTCGGCTCCTTGATTGCCGATCTGAACATGGGCGGCGTCTATTCCGCTTCCGGTTATTCCGTCACCAAAATGGCTCTCGGCAGCTTGGGGATCGGCCTCGGATTCGGCCTTCCTTGTATCATTTACACCAACGAAAAGCTAAGCCGTTCCGTGCAGATTGCGATTCACATGGTGACTGGCTGCGCGATCATGTTGACAATCGCTTTTCTCGTCGGCTGGATCCCGACAGATAAAGGCCTGCTTCCTGCGCTTCTGGCGGTTGTTTCCATGCTCTTGACGGCATTTGTCATTTCAGTTTTTTCCTATCGCCGGCAAAAGAAACTGGCAGAAAGAATAAACCGGGAGTTAGAATTGAGGCGACAATAAGATACAGCGCTTCATTCGTTGCGGCTTATACTAATATTTTATTAAAATGTTAAAAACATTTTAATCCGGCATCCACTTTTGTGGATGCCGCCCTGGGCAAAGCCCAGGGAAATATGACGTACAATATCTATTTTTGCAAATCCATCTGGATTTGCAAACCGCGGCGTCGC
>CAYNBS010000089.1:0-1204 GCA_964395795.1 uncultured Oscillospiraceae bacterium | reverse complement strand
TGTATGTAAAATAAAAGGAGGTAAGTAATGAACATAGATGATAAGATAGCAGAATGCAAGGCAGACATTGAGAAATGCGAGCGTGTTTGTGCAGTGACCGCAATTGGCTCAATAAGAGATGCGGCATTGAGAAAAGCTGATGATTGCAAAGAGATGGTTGAATGGTTAGAGGATTATAAGAGATTGAAGGCAGAGCAGAAGCGCAAGGCGGATATACTTGACAAGATAAGCACAGAAATAGAAAAGCTCAATCCGATTGATTATAGTTCAATATTTGCCTACGAAAAAGACATATTAGATATTGTTGACCAACACAGAAGTGAGGGCGAAGAATGACAATCACTGAAAAAACAAAAGAATATGAGTGTTGTTGCACTTGCATACATAATATACGCAAGAGAGACGAAAAAGACGAAAATTATATATATTGTGAGTGCGAGATTGATGGGCATTACATTGGATATATACAGAGTTTTGAGAATGTTTGCGAAAGGTGGGTGAAAGATGATGAGTAATTCGGAAAAGTCGAACAAGTGGATTCCAGTTAAAGAAAATATGCCAATAGTAGGACAAGACGTTTTAGTGTGTGATTTAGACGGAGATATGTATATAACGTATTTGCATACGGATGGTGGATGGGGATTCAATTACACTTGCACTAGAATAAAGAATGTTGTAGCGTGGCAGGAGTTACCTGCCCCATTTAAGTCACAGGAAAGTGATAATGAAAGTTGTGATGAGATATGGGAAAGAGCATACACAGAAAGGGATGGCAAAAAATGAGAAAGAAAATCAGATTTTATAAGGCGTTGTTAGTGGAAATAATAGAAACTTTATGCACAATTTGTTTATATTTAGAGCAACAGGGTAGATATATGCATAGCAACGAAGCATCAAGATATATGAGAGGGCATTTTGTTGCACTAAAAGAATTTTCGGAAGATTTAAGAGGTGTGAAAGAAGAAAAGAGGTGGAAAGAATGACAAGAGATGACGCTATCAAAATTTTTAATACTGTATTGTGTTTAGGTAAGTGTGATTGCTCAAAGGATGAAATAGAGGAATGTTTAAAAATGGCTATTGAAGCCTTACAGCAGCAGCCGAACGAGGATGAAAAAGTTATCAGAATCCGCAAAGGCACACTCAAAGTAAGAACAGGCAGATATGTGATATATGATGTGGAGTGGCTGAAAGAGCATTTTAAC
>CAYNBS010000088.1:0-1222 GCA_964395795.1 uncultured Oscillospiraceae bacterium | reverse complement strand
CACATTGCCGAGGGCGTAAGCCCGAGTCCTCTTTGTGCCTAGTCCCTTTAGGGGCAATCCGTTTTCCCTGTGGCGGGGGACGAAAGACGCGGATTGCCACACCAGTGACATCGGTCACTGGTTCGCAATGACAGGGTGATGGAGGCACGGACGCGAAAAACCGCCCCGGGGGGCGGTTTTTCCCAAATCGGCTCAGATGGGCAGGAAGGAGAGCATGCCGAAATACATGACGCTGCCGATGAGATTGGCCGCGGCGGCGTAGGACATGGTCTTGTTCCGGCTCTGCTCCTGGATCAGCAGCATCAGCGCCACCAGCTCCGCCAGGAAGGCCAGCAGCAGCACCAGCACAAACAGCGGCATGGCATTCTCCAGATCCACGTTGATCCAGCCGGAGATGATCCCGTTCAAGAGGCCCTGCACCGGCAGCTCCACCGCCAGGAGCTTCAGCCAGCTGTCCCGATAGCGGTAGTCCATCAGGAAAAAGAGCAGCCCCTTCACCGCGAAAAGCAGCAGCAGCCGCAGGCAGAAAAGCGCGGGTTTGCGCCAGCCGGGCAGGCCCGCCGAGAGCTTCCCGCCGCCCACGGAAAGGGTCATGTACTCCTCCCGGCTGCCGGGGGTCAGCAGCTCCTGGGGGATGGGGATGCGGCGCTCCTCCCCGCCGCTGTGCAGCAGCAGCACCGCTCCGGCAAAGTCCTTGTCGCTGCCGAACCAGGCGGTCTTCCGGAAGGAGCCCTCCCGGAACAGGCGGAACTGGCTCTCCCACAGGCGGTTCTCCCGCTGCATGGTCACGGGAAAGCGCTCCCCATCGTATTCCATTTCCACCTGCAGCTCCAGATCCGCCGGCGCGCCGAAGGCCACGATGGTCAGGGCGGGGGGATGATAGGTGCCGCGGCCCATGGCCTCCGCCCGGACGGGGAAGACGGCAAGCAGCAGCAGGATGGCGTAGAGCGCAGTCAGGAAGCGTTTGGTTTTCATGCGATCCTCTTTTCGGTATCCGGATTGCCCCTGGGGGGCGTGGGGACGAAAGACGCGGATTGCCACACCAGTGACATCGGTCACTGGTTCGCAATGACAGGGTGATGGAGGCAAGGGCGCGGGAGAAACGGATTGCCCCATTTGTCATTGCGAGGAGGCGAGCCGACGTGGCAATCCGTTTTCCCTGTGGCGGGGGACGAAAGACGCGGATTGCCACACCAGTGACATCGGTCACTGGTTCGCAATG
>CAYNBS010000087.1:0-1251 GCA_964395795.1 uncultured Oscillospiraceae bacterium | reverse complement strand
CCTAGATTGCAAAAGTGAAGGTCACTTTTTAAGGGTAAAAACAGGTGTGCGAGGTGATGTTCACTTCTGCAATAGAGCAGGTATAAAATAGATTCGGTCATGTTCTGCGGAAAGCAGGCTAAAAATGAGTCGAATCACATTATCCGAAAGAGTGGCGATCGAGGCAGGCTTGTATGGGAGGCAGAGCCTGAAGGAGATCGCAGAGAAAATCCACAAAAGCCCTCGCTATGTTTCAGAGGAATTGAAACGAAACCGCACGAAGATAAAAGGGATCCGTCCCCACGGAAAAGATTGCTGGTACGCCACGGAGTGCAAGAGGTCAAAGCTGTGCGGAGACGCTTACTGTCAGAAGAAATGCGTCAGCTGCCAGAGTGTGGATTGCCAGACAGTTTGCCGAGCATATAACAATTCGCCCTGCATTCAGCTGCAGCGGCCGCCCTATGTCTGCAATACCTGCAACATCCGGAGAAAATGCAAGCTGGATCGGGCCTATTACATTGCCCAGCAGGCCGACGCCATGGCCAAGAGACGCTATTCGGACGCTCGGAGCAAACCGCATATACGAGGAGAAGAACTGACGGCTCTGGACAAGCTGGTCTCGCCTCTGATCAAGAAGGGACAACCGTTAACGCACATTTTTTCAGCGCACGGAGACGAGATTCCGGTTTCACAGAGGACTTTGTACAACTACATCGAAGCCAGAAGGCTCAGCGTTGGGAACCTGGATCTTCGCCGGAAGGTAGGATACCGACCCAGACGGAAGAAGAAGGAGCAGTCCGAAGCGTTTCTGAACCAACAGTACAGAAAAGACAGGACATACGAAGACTTTTTCACCTACATGGCGCGGCATCCCAAAGTGAATCATGTGGAAATGGACACGGTAAAGGGCTGCCGGGAGCAAGGGAAAAGAATGCTGACGATGCTGTTTGTGGAACAGAATTTGATGCTGATCTTCCTGATGCGGGACGGCAAGGCCGACACGGTGGTGGAGCAGTTGGACTGGCTGACAGCCGCGCTTGGAATAGAAACTTTCCGGAAGCTGTTTCCGGTGATCCTCACAGACAATGGCAGCGAGTTCAAGCATACCAGAGAGCTGGAGACCACCGAAGAGGGCGAACAGAGGACAAAAGTATTTTACTGTGATCCCCAGGCCTCCTGGCAGAAGGCACACATTGAAAAGAACCATGAGTATATTCGTTATGTGTTGCCCAAGGGGAAGTCTTTCAGTCCTTATGATCAGGAAGATATGGT
>CAYNBS010000086.1:0-1307 GCA_964395795.1 uncultured Oscillospiraceae bacterium | reverse complement strand
TGAACCGAACCAGTAAAAACGGACAATAGACAAGAACCCCCTTGATGTAGGAAAATAGGAGTACTACATCAAGGGGGAATTATTATGGCAAGGATATACCAGCACACGCAGGAACTGCTCTCAGAAATAAAAGAACTGATGGCTCAAGGGATGAGTCAGAGAGAAATAGAAGAGCATCTGGGGCTGAAAGGTAACCGCCCCGTTCACCAGCTTCTGATGCGTGAAAACCGAAAAGAAAAGAAAATAGCGGCAGGAATTATACCTCGCCCAAAAGGGAGACCAAGAAAAGATGAGGTGGCTCGGGACATCGTAGCGGAACAGGCACATGAGATACAGCGGCTGAAGATGGAAAACGAATTGCTGCGGGATTTTCTCTCGCTCACAGGAAAGGAGTGAAGGCCAGCGTCAAGTACAAGGTAATCTACCGGCACAGGGAGAAGTACAGCATTAGCGAGATGTGCCGGTTCTTCGGCGTCTCCCGCAGCGGCTACTATGAGTATGTGAAACGAATGGAGATACCGGCAAAGGATCTCCCCCTGGCCAAGAAGATCCGCGATTGTCAGGTGGAATGTAAGAACACCTACGGTTACCGAAGAGTACATATCTGGCTGGAGAGGCACGGAATCCATCACAATCCCAAAACCGTTCTCAGAGTGATGAATAAATACAGTTTGCTTTCTGTCGTTAGGAGAAAACGGTATGTGAAGTACGGAGAAGCTCTGCACCGTTACCCGAATCTACTGAACCGAAACTTCACAGCAGACCGGCCCAACCAGAAGTGGGTTACAGACATCTCATACATCCGCACCGGTCAAGGCTTCCTTTACCTATCTGTGATCCGCGACCTCTATGACAACAGCATTGTTGCTTACAAGACGGGAACAGAGCAGACAATCAACCTCGTTCTCAGCACAATACGTGCTGCCAGGAAAAATGAGAAGGTCACTGCAGAGTTGCAGCTCCACAGTGACCAAGGCTTTCAGTATACTTCCCAAGCGTACTTTAAGCTAACTCAAGAATACGGGATTACGCCGTCTATGTCAAGACGCGGGAATCCTTATGACAATGCTTTAGCAGAAAACTTCTTCTCCATCCTCAAAACGGAGTGTATCCACCGAACAAAGATCGCTTCCTTCGAAGAGGCCAGGCAGCTCATTGACGACTACATCTATTTCTACAATAATCAGCGCATCCAGGTCAAAACAAAACTGACACCGCTGGAATTGCGGTGCCAGTTCGTTGCTTGAATTGAACACACCTACATCACGGGTCTTTTTTGTGCTGTCCGCACAATCTGGCGCGGTTCA
>CAYNBS010000085.1:0-1343 GCA_964395795.1 uncultured Oscillospiraceae bacterium | reverse complement strand
CGTCGAACGTGCTGGTGTTCTATGTCTGCGGACACATGTTTGCGTTTCTGGACATCGACCATTACGGCATTGTGACGCTCAAATGCCAGCCGGAGCGGATAGACGAAATAATCGTTGTATATTTAAAATATTTGTTGTATCTTTGCACTCGATTTAACATCTATGTATGGAGTAAGACCGCGTAATCGTTTGTGTCTCGACACTGTAGGGCACGTTCAGTCCCCATACATTATACATCCAAAACTGGATAGTTCATTGGGACATAGATCCCGCATTAGCAACGATAGTATTCAGATGTATCAGATGTTCAATCAATGCATATAATTTAATGACGATTATGACTTACATTGGTATTGACGTTAGCAAGGATTCGTTTATTGCCGCTTATCCGACAAAGAGTGGTTACACCACTAAGTCTTTCCCTAACACCACTAGTGGTGTGCGCCGATTCATTCAATCACTTCCTGCGGAAAGTCATTGTGTAATGGAAGCGACCGGTAACTACAGCATGCTTCTTTTGTATCTTCTCCAGGAGGCTAACATTCTCGTTAGCATGGAGAATCCTCAAAAGATAAAGCATTTTGCCAGGGCTATGTTGTCTACAACCAAGACGGATGAGATAGATGCTAAACTAATTGCTATGTATGGCGAGAAAATGAATCCAGTGCCTTACAAGATTCCATCGGAGAGTATTATTCTGCTTAGGCAGAAACGTACGGTTCTACGGCAATTAAAAAAGCAGTTAACTGCCACTCTTAATCTGCAACAAGCACTAGCTGCTCTGCCTAAGCAAGATCCGACGAGTAAAGCAACAATAGAGAAAACTATTAGTTTCCTGCGCAAGCAAATCTCTAAGATGGAAGAAGAGATTACTAACCTCTCTAATAAGGAGTTTAATAGTCAGATGACATTACTTACATCCATCAAAGGAATTAGTAATACAATTGCTTCTGCGCTCATTACAGCTACCGGAGGATTTACCTACTTTAGTAGTGCTAAGCAAATATCCAGATTTCTAGGACTCTGTCCTACTTATCAACAATCCGGAACGTCAATCAATGTCAAAGGTCACATCAATCGCAATGGAGATACATATCTACGAAGCCAATTGTATATCGCGGCTTGTTCTTCTATAAGGTGCAATGCTGCTTGCAGAGAAACTTACGAACGCTTGCGTGCTAAAGGCAAATCCGGAAAAGGGGCAATCATTGCAGTAGCTAACAAACTTATCCGTCAAGCTTTTGCTGTTATTACAAACAATCAACCTTATATAGATGGATATATATCATCTTTTGCATAAAAATTAACTTTTTTATAACTTTTTTAATATAGTTCGTGCCCTT
>CAYNBS010000084.1:0-1347 GCA_964395795.1 uncultured Oscillospiraceae bacterium | reverse complement strand
GAGGAGGCTGAATAGTATGGAAAATATAACAATAGGTCAAATACTACTTGCAATAGCTGGAATAACTGCAATAATTAAATTCATTCAATTAATTTATGAATTAATTAGAAAGAGTACACTTGATAAAATAAATCAAAATACTACTGATATTAAAGAATTAAAAGCTGAAGTAGGTTGGCTCAAAAGCGAAGTTAAAGAAAGTAAAGAAGAAAGGCTAATACTTGTTAATGGAGTATTAGCTTGTTTAAAAGGATTAAAGGAACAGGGCTGTAATGGTCCTGTTACCGAAGGAATAAATAAAATAGAAGAATATTTGATGAAAAAATCTCACGATTAAGGAGTGATATATATGATGATAAAAGTAATAATATTAGCTTTACTTTGTGAAGCTATATGGGAAAACTTAAGAATGATATGGGAAAATGGAAAATTCAGTATAAACAGATTAGGAGCTTTAGTTGTAAGTATAATTGTAGCACTAGGTACACAAATAGATCTATTTAAGATATTAGATTTTGAAATGGCTCAAGTTTTAGGAAGTATTTTAACAGGAATATTAATCAGTAGAGGTGCAAATGTTGTACACGATTTACTTACAAAAATTCAAGAATTAAGTAAAGGAGAATAGTTATGGAAGATAATATCATAATTGAAGATGTAGATTTCTCTGAAGAACTTTATCAAAAAAACATAGATGAAAATAGTTTAGATATTGAATATGAAGGAGGAGATATTGATGAAAATAACTAATGTAAAATGTCCTACTTCAAAATATAACATAAAATGTCCTTATGAAATGACACCAGAATATATTACAGTACATAATACTTATAACGATGCTTCTGCAATGGCTGAAATATCTTATATGCTAGGAAACAATTTAAAAACATCTTTTCACGTTGCTGTAGATAATGAGAGAGTTGTAACAGGTATTCCTTTTAATAGAAATGCTTGGCACGCAGGAGATGGAAGAGGAAAAGGTAATATGAAGTCAATAGGAATAGAAATATGCTATTCTAAATCAGGTGGAGAAAGATTTGACGAAGCAGAAGAATTATGTGCTGAATATATAGCTTATTTGTTAAAACAATATGGCTGGGGAATAGATAGAGTTAAAAAACATCAAGATTGGAGTGGCAAGTATTGTCCACATCGTACTTTAGATTATGGATGGGAAAGATTTTTAAATAAAATCCGTTCATATATGGACATTCAAAATAAACCTATAGATAACTCTAATATTGAGAAAGGTAGTGATGAAGAAGTGAGAACTTATGCTAATGGTTCAACAAGAGAGCCAGTATATTCAGATACAAATTGCACACATAAAATAGGTTCATTAGATCC
>CAYNBS010000083.1:0-1354 GCA_964395795.1 uncultured Oscillospiraceae bacterium | reverse complement strand
ATTCTGTCCCAAATTGGCACTGTCGGGTAGTACTGATGAGCGCATTGCTTACGTCACCTGCCGAGAGGGAGGTTTCGCGCACGATACGGTCAACTACCATCTTGTTTGTCAGATGTTGTTGTGACACAGGCTGGGCGAAGTACACCGTCTGCCCCTTACGCTTGCCAATAGGCTGCGTCTTTGATTTTACTTCAAACTCTATCATACTTTTAATTGTCTATGGTTATCAATTATTTAACGTTGTTTTTTCCTATTTCTTGCCCTCTCCGTTTAATACCCATATAAGGGTAATGATGAACACCCTTATAAGGGTATTGGTCGTTACCCTTGTATGGGTAACGGGACATAACGTTTTTTAATCAATACATAGGCAACTTTCCACTTTTTTTTATTATAGCATTAATCATATTTCTGAATTCTTCGTTTACTTCGTATATTCCATTCTGACAGTATATATAAAACATTCCTAAATAATATGTATTCAAGATTTGCTCGTTCAAATAGAATATAATTTTTGCTCGAACATTTATAGAAGGATGTATTTCACTTGTTTTTTTAAGAGAATTTATAGTGTCGAAGAATTTGGAAATTTTCATATCTGACACCACGATTATACTATCAAGCGAATGACTGATTAATCCCTTGTCAAACATCTCTGGAGTAATATCAAAAATTGTTGTTAGGTCAGCTTGGGTGTAAACAATTTTGAGCTTGATATTACAAGCACTCAATGTATTAAAACCAAGTAACCATATACCAAAAACAATCAAGCATTTAATACTATTTGTTATCTGTCTCATTATTGTCATTATTTGGATTTACATTTTTAGACTTGGGTAAAGATATAACTATTTCATCCATTACAAATGGATTCTTTGGAATTTTCCCATCTTTTGCTTCTGTCGTAGTTGGCGATTTAGTTATATATGGGATGCCGATGTGGTCTGTACGTGTAACCTCTCCTGCACTGATTTCACCAAGTGCTAAAGCTGTTTTCTGTTCGGATCCTGTTATAACTCTCATTTCCTCTTTATAATTATAATCGGGATCAAGAGTTTTAGAGTCTTGTGCAAATTTATCAGGATTTTTGAGATATTGGAGTGTATGATCCGCTTCATGGTTTAATACAGCCGCAGGTGACATTTTTTTGTCAGAACTTGTAAGCACTCCCATGTTAGGATCCCAATAAATAGTTTTTTTCGTCTTGCTGAAAGCAGAAGCCTCACCAACTCTTTCTGTAATATAAATAATTGTAGAACTTTTATCTATCTGGGCTATGATACCATCTGCATTATGCTCATGTAAATACATAATAGCTGCACGAAATTTTTGTTTAAATGCTTCCGTTGTTCCT
>CAYNBS010000082.1:0-1468 GCA_964395795.1 uncultured Oscillospiraceae bacterium | reverse complement strand
CCGCAGCAGATGATGTCGTTGACGCACATGGCCACGCAGTCGATGCCCACGGTGTCGTGCTTGTCCATCAGCTGGGCGATGCGCTGCTTGGTGCCCACGCCGTCGGTGCCGGAGACCAGGATGGGCTCCCGGATCCCCGCAAGCTGGGGGGCGAAGAGGCCGCCGAAGCCGCCGATGCCCGAGACCACGCCGGGGATGAAGGTGCGCTCCACATGCTGCTTCATGAGGCGCACGCCCTCGTAGCCGGCCTCAATGTTCACGCCGGCGGCGGCGTAGGAGGCGGAATGAGAATGTTCCATATCTTATTCCTTTCTAACCGATAACGATAGGATCGCCCAGGTACAGTCTATCTCCCCGGAGGAAATACAAATCGTTTTTGACGGAGCTTTGCTTCATCAAAAACACCCTGAGCCGAGCTGTGCGAGGCCTCTCGTCGACCAAAACGGGCGAAGCCCGTTGCGATAAACGAGAGTCCTCACTTGCAAAACGGGTTTTGCAAGTGATTCTTATTCTTTTCCTGTCCAACAATAAGTGCAGATCTTGTCCCGGTCGATGCCGATGGCCTCCAGCAGCCCCTCCAGGGACTGATAGCCCAGAGAGTCGAAGCCCAGCTTTTCGCAGATGGCGTGGAGCAGGCATTGGCCCCGCCGGGTCTTGGCGTCGGCATATTCCTCCAGATGCTGCTGCCCCTCGTCCCCCTCCAGCTCCTGGACGGTGCGGCGGGCCAGCAGATCCATGTCCGAATTGCTGCGGGAGAAGTTCAGATACTTGCAGGCGTACATGATGGGCGGGCAGGCCGAGCGCATGTGCACCTCGGTGGCGCCGGATTCATAGAGAAACTCCACCGTGCTCTGCAGCTGGGTGCCTCGGACGATGGAATCGTCCACAAAGAGGAGCTTCTTGCCCTCGATCAGCTCCGGCACCGGGATCTGCTTCATCTTGGCCACCTGATCCCGCATGGCCTGGTTGGAGGGCAGGAAGGAGCGGGGCCAGGTGGGCGTGTATTTCACGAAGGGGCGGGCGAAGGGCTTGCCGCTGCGGTTGGAGTAGCCGATGGCGTGGGGCACGCCGGAATCGGGCACGCCCGCCACAAAGTCCACCTCGGGCAGACTCCCCCGGGCCATCTCGTCCCGGGCCATGATCTCCCCGTTGCGGCAGCGCATGACCTCCACGTTGACCCCCTCGTAATTGGAGTTGGGGTAGCCGTAATAGCTCCAGAGGAAGGCGCAGATCTTCATCTCCTTCCCGGCGGGGGAGAGGGTCTCATAGCCCTCGGCTGTGATGCGCAGGATCTCTCCCGGCCCCAGCTCATAGGCGTTGCGGTAGCCCAGCTTCTGATAGGCGAAGGACTCAAAGGCCACGCAGCAGCCGTCCTTGTCCCGACCCACATGCACCGGCAGGCGCCCAAAGCGGTCCCGGGCGGCGATGATGGCCCCGTCCTCGGTCATGAGCAGCAGGGTCATGGAGC
>CAYNBS010000081.1:0-1474 GCA_964395795.1 uncultured Oscillospiraceae bacterium | reverse complement strand
AAGGCATGAGCTATAACCCCAACACCCAGACCATCACCGCGCCGGTGAGCGTGTATGATGTGCAGCAAGCACTGGCAACCAGCGAGAAGGATGTCGGGCGGTTGTGCGTGCATACGTCGATTAACATGTGGGCGAGAAATAAGCCCGTAAGGTTCGAGACGGTGGAAGTGCTGACCGATGCGCAGCGCATGCAGACCAGATTCGGACTGGGATTCCCCGGGCTGGGAGGCAATATATATTTCAACAAGTTCATCCACGACGTGATGAACGGCGACGCTGTGGCTTGGGAATACCGCCGCCCGCGCGGCGACCGCACCAGCATCCTTGAACCGGGAGGCAACTACGGCGTGAAGGAATGGTACAGACTGAGCGACTTCGACGGCTACAAGCACGACGCCGTTCCGCCAATTCATACAGCCATTCAGAACATCGACACATTCCCATACCACCGCGAGAACAACACCTACGAGATTAACACCTCGGAGGTGGGCGCACTGGCATTTGTGGTCTATCAGGATGCAGCTGCCAACATCCGCCTGTCGGAGATATTGCAGAACGTGAATGACTACAGAATGATGATCGAGGCTTATGCAGACGGACAGGTGGGCGGCCTGCCTTGGTATAGCCCAGGGCGCAACCCGTCGCGCAGCGTGGTGAGTGACGCCATCGTCGGCAACAACACTGTAACCGCATACTTACAAACGGGAGGGCTGTCCGGCATCTACCATGTTTGCGTAGGGATGCAGCAGTGCGACGACGCCAGCCGCACCAATCCCATCTCCGAGACCAGCTTCGTGGCACCTCGCACCCAGGCAGAAGAGGCGACTGGCAAATACCCATACTACTACAAACTGTGGTTCGTGAGCTACTATGCAGGCAAGATTACCTTTAACGCCGTGGGCTATGCACTGACAGGCAACTTCACCTTCGACGGGACATACTGGACGGCCAACTACAATAGCGGAGAGCTGTTCGTGGATATGCACATCACGCGCGGCAACAGCAAGATGTACTTCGCCAATGCCACGCAGAGCATCCCTTCTGACGGACAGCGCATCATGATAGGCTTCACGCTGACCACACCAGAGGATGTGGTCATCGCCACGCCCGCCAACGCCAACCGCGGTGCAGCTGCCGGTGGTTACGTCACCATCCCAGCGGCCAGCGGCAGCGACGAAACCCAGCGCATCTATGCCACAGCCCCCATCTTGCCGGCACGGGAGACGGCCGAAGACAAATACTTCGCCATCCGCGTGCTGGTGAAGATTGGCGACAACGTATGGGACGACGCAGGCACCCTGAACATGCACTATTCATCGAACAGTTAATAATAATAAAACAAAAGGACTATGAACGTAAACTTCAAGAAGATCACCATCACCACCATTGACGGCAACAAAGAGGCAGTGGACCTGCGCCTGGCCGTCGGCAACATTCTCTATATGCAGGGACGCAACATCGAGGAGTGCGAGCT
>CAYNBS010000080.1:0-1714 GCA_964395795.1 uncultured Oscillospiraceae bacterium | reverse complement strand
GAAGGCGTCCTCATCTGCTTCAACAACAGCTTTGGGAACGATCGCCGCAAAGGGATTTCCGGTGTACGGAATTTTGAAATAGAAATATGCCAAAACAGGCCATTTTTATTTGTTTTTAAGCACATTAATGCACAATAATTCAAAATAGATAGCGTAGATTTGGATTATTCCGTGGTGTATACCAATATTACTATATTTCTACCAGATTTTCAAGCAAATATAGTACTCACGGCTCATAACATTAAACAGGCCCGTTTCCATACCGGACAGTTCAATATTAGAAGGAAGCAGATCAACGCCTTCATTATGGGCGATGATCGCGTTGCCGGGAGGCTGCTCTTCTTCTATGACCGATTGCATGAGCGAAGATAGCGATACATCCAGCTCGTCGGGGTTCTTTACACCGAGGCTCACCGTGAGGCTCCCTTGCGGGTCAGCGTCAATCAGTAAGACCTTATTTCCGGTGTTTGCAAGGCCCACGCCGAGATTAACTGTAGTAGTCGTTTTGCCGACGCCGCCTTTCTGGTTCGTGATAGCGATCACTTTACAGTTTTCCATGCGTTTTCCTCCTTTCTTGGAATTCACAGCGATCCATTTCTGTACCGCTATGTACCTGTGCGTTATTTGTCCTCGACACCCCACGCACATGGGAATACATCAGGCGCTTGTTTGCGAAACAAGTCCATGGGAATCTCACCCCTGCCGGGTCCTCCGCCAGCTCCGTAGAGAAGTATCATTAACCCTGTAGCGTTTCATGGCCATATCCGTAGCAACCGGATATTTCAGAATGGTTCGGAAACGCTCGCCACCTTGCTTTCCGTTATAACCCGGATGGGCAGGAGGGTCTTGGCGCACCTTCATTCGGCTGGGACTTTCGCCCCCGCTCAGGAACGTACCTGATGAATGTGTATTCAGTTGTCAAGTAGCGGTGAGTAGGAATTTCTCCTCTCACCCCCCTACCGCAACCTTCGAGGCTCCAAAACGACATTTATTTTTCAAAAATTCAAAAAATTTTTTTCGTGCTGGGCTAGTGACTCCCCACAAGCAAAAAAAGCCCGCCGGTTTTACTCGGCGGGCACAAAACAAAATAAGACCCACTACCTTTCGATAGTGAGTCTTATGATACGATATGGAATTGTAAAGCAATCTGCGACGATTTACACTTTTTTCGCTTCCGATTTGGAGAACGAAAGGTGATTTTTGGAGACTAAATTGGTGATCTTGGCTTTTTTAGACCGTCAAATCAGTACAGCTTAGCACCCGCCGGGATGTGGGGATCGACCATCAGAAGATGAAGTTTTTCTTCCTCGCCCTCATGGTGAACGGCACTGATCAGCATACCACAGGATTCAATTCCCATCATGGCTCTGGGAGGCAGATTCGTGATGGCGATGCAGGTCTTTCCGACCAGCTCTTCCGGCTCATAATATGCGTGAATACCGCTCAAAATCGTCCTTTTCTCGTCAGAACCGTCATCCAGAGTGAACTTTAAGAGCTTCTTGGACTTGGGTACTGCCTCGCATTCGAGGACCTTCACAGCGCGGAAATCGGACTTGGAGAAGGTCTCAAAATCGACCTGATCCTGGAACAGGGGCTCGATCACGACGTTGGAAAAGTCGATCTTTTCCTCGACGACAGGAGCCGCTTCAACGGGCTTTTCTTCCGCCTTGGTCTCGGCCTTTTCGGTCTTATCCTTGTCCAAAGGTTTCATTGT
>CAYNBS010000079.1:0-1733 GCA_964395795.1 uncultured Oscillospiraceae bacterium | reverse complement strand
TGGCCATTGCATATTTTTCTTTTTTCATGCCTTCGGCCATTCCCTGTTCACGGCCTTCAGCCATTCCCTGCTCACGGCCTTCGGCCATTCCCTGCTCACGGCCCTGCTTGAGACCTTCCTCACGTCCCTGCTCAAGTCCTTTCTTCAGTCCTTCTTTACGTCCCTGCTCAAGGCCCTTTTTCAGTCCTTTCTCCTCGCCGACTTTTTGTGCGGAGTCCATGCCTATCTTAATGTCCTGATAGGCACGGCGGCTCTGCTCATATTCCTTGCGCTCCTCTGAAGAGTAAGTGGCTATCTCGGCGGCCTTGAACAGCAGACGGAACACGCGTTCCTGCAGTTTCGCAGGACGCTCGTAAAGCCGTTGCATGTTCTTCAGAACAAACAGCCATTTGTCAAGAACCGTGTCAAGCTCGTCTTCCGTCTTCTTGAAATTCGACAGCTCAACATATATATACGCCAGCTTGTCATAGAACACGGTATGCGTCTCGGTGTCCATCAGCTTCACCTCGCGCTTCACTCGGCCGTCGCCGTCATAGGGAAACGCGAAGTTCAAAATGCCTACAGTATATACCGGCGACAGCTCATAATTCCATACGCCCCTCGGAGCCTGCTCGCTTATCGGGAACGTGGAGTAATATACCGAGCGGTCCTTGAAAAACTCCTGATATACGTTCTGCATCTCAACAATCATACGGTCGCCCTCTGCCGTATGGCAGTAGACGTCAAAGATAGCACGGCGCGCGTCTTCATTGGTGCCGAGATGCTCGCTGTTGCGGTAGGTAACGTCGGTTATGGTATGACGGCCGTCAAAAAGCGCGTTCAGAAAACCGATGAGCAGTTCCTTGTTCATCGCCGTTCCGAAGATGCGCTTAAAGCCGAAATCAGTCTTCAGGTCTATATATTTTTCATCCATTTCATTTTCGCTGTTTATTCAGAATATCAACTATATCGCAAAGTTAATGTTTTGTGTTCAACAAAACGTCATATAAGATAAAAAAAATATACTACATCAACTTTTCAGGAATCGTACGATAAGTCTGCTGTTGAAAACTTATCAATCAATATTCACATAGTGTTTGCTGTATGAATTATAGCCACACCAGCTCACTAAATTGCACTTTTGTGTTGAACTTGCCTAATCACGTTCAAGTCTGCCAGTCACATAGTACGTCATGTTCCTGAAATTTTCTTACACTTCGTTTTTCAAAACTTGCAGAAAAACGGACGAACGAAGGGTTGGGCGCGTAGAACGGCATTCTAGCACGATTTATAAACTCCTAAAAATCAGAATATTGTAATTTTATTACAAAAATGAAACGCTAAAAAAGACCTTCTTTGTAATAAAAACAGAAAAATAAAGCATAGGTTTAGGGGTCGTAAACCTATACTTTGGAAAATTATCTCACAGCGACAGAAATTTATTTCATTGCTTTACGGACGAAATATGATTGCTTCACGCAAAAATACAATATTCATGCAATTATTATGCAATAGTATTGATTTTTCAATGAATGACATTA
This sequence comes from uncultured Oscillospiraceae bacterium, assembly GCA_964395795.1. GTDB lineage: Bacteria > Bacillota > Clostridia > Oscillospirales > Oscillospiraceae > Limivicinus. The sequence continues at coordinate 213 of CAYNBS010000079.1, read as the reverse complement.
TATTTTTCTGAGGCCGTTTTTTAGTTAATATTCTTTAATTTCTTTGGAATTTTTTTTACATTGTCAACGAAAGGAGCTACTTATGTCAGATTGCTGCACGCATGCTGGCTCATGCCTGAACACAGTCTGAACGAGTAACGGGCGCAGACCTGAGACAGACGTGCCATTCCGCTTGCCATTCATCAGAAAAAGACATAACGTAATGAATATCAA
>CAYNBS010000078.1:0-1822 GCA_964395795.1 uncultured Oscillospiraceae bacterium | reverse complement strand
CGCCATCGCCAAGTACAACCACACCCGCCGCTGGCGCATCCTGTTGGAGAAGCTGAACCTCCCCATATACAACAACCGCGGCACGCCTCCCAGCGTGCCGCAGTTGAAGGTGAGGGTCATATCGGACTATAACTTCGAGGAGGAAAATCCATCGGATTGAAAATGCAAAATCTGTCGGGTTGGAGCGCGGCCAGGGATAAGAGCAAATCAGTTCGTGCAAGAATTGCACATACTGGTTTCAGTGTTTTTGACCGTTTCACCGAATCGGTGAAACCAAAGTATTCTTCTTCAACTTGCATCGAAGAACCTCCTTTGTGAGGTTATGTTCAGCGGGCTACTGCATTGCGACCCATTGCTGCAGCAGAGGAACAAATACGTCATAGAATTTCTTGCTCCAAAGCGCGTGGAATTTGGCCATCTGCGTCCAGTCTTCTTCCTTTTCGATGCTGACGCCTTCCAGCCGATAGGTAATCGTCGAAGCTCTTCGGTCTTCATATCGCCACCAATTCAGCGCAACGCCCATCTTTGTTTCTATCGCCGAGCGCTGCTGGAAAAGGAAATCGAAAAGCTGCTTGTTGACCTCTTTATTCCCCCGGTCGATATATAATTCCACCCGGGAATGGTCAAAGTTTGCGATACAGCCAATGGTGAGCCCGCCGATGCCGATCGTGCCGGAAATCCAATTCATCTTCGACGTGGTCACATTGGAGAAGCAACCGTCCTCCGCATGTGCCTCGTGGATAAAGGGCAGCGCCTTTTTCCAATACTTCCGGCGGATTTCAAACCGTGTTCCCGCTTCATCCGCCCGGTCATTGGCACCTTCGTCTTTCAGATAGAACACCAGATCTTCCGGGTTCGCCCCATAGGCTTTGAAGAACTTTTTCAGCATGGATATCTTTGTGCTCGTGCTGGTGTTTCGCTCCAAATAGATTCCCTGCTCAATTTCCAGTGCGCCACGGAGATCCGCCGGATTATCGCTGACATAAGCGTTCAGTTCGTCGTCCGGATTGTCGATGTGCGCCAGGCGCGTCAAGACGGATTTGTCCTCTGCGTGCAGAATCTTCAGCATCTGCTCCATCATAAGAATCCAGCTACCCACCGGCTGCTCGGTATTCTTATACGCAAAACGGATGATCTCCCGGCCGCTCAGATCCACGTCATCTTCCAGAGAATAGGCGTCCAGCTGCTTTTCCGCAGGGCTGTATACGGTCTCCGGAACTGCCCAGATTTGAACTGCTCGTTGCATCATCAAGGTGGTAAATTCATCATCGCGCGGGAACCGGCCACGCTCAGATTTCGAGAGAATCGTAGAGCTGGTTCTGCGCGGCGATCCCCGCAGCCATTCTATCGTCCAGATAATCGGCAATGCGATTGGTCAGCGTTGCGAAGTCCGGATGTACCAGCAGCAGATTGATCACGCGATTTTCTATGGCTCCGGTGTAAAGGTTCCGCGCAGCCTCCGGCGTCAGGCCGAGCTCTTCGATCGTGTAGTTTTTCTTATCAGGCACATTGGTGATGCCGAGCAAAAAGTCCGTGGACACGCCGAAGAAGCGGGCGAGCTTCAGCAGCACATCGTCTCCGACCTTTTTCACATTTCCGTTCTCGATCCGGCTGAGGGTGGAGTAGTCGATGCCGGTTTTCTCCGCGACCTCCTTCAACGTGAGCTTGCGTCGGTTGCGCAGATCCTCCATCCGCTCCCGGATCCCACCGGGCAAGTATTCCGCTTCTGCCATATGCAGCACCCCCTTATCATAGTTTTGGATGCTGCCGTTGAATGAAAAAGAGAAGGTAATATAAATATACCAGCCGAGATCATTCAACG
>CAYNBS010000077.1:0-1883 GCA_964395795.1 uncultured Oscillospiraceae bacterium | reverse complement strand
GGGGCTGTTGCACGTAACTTACGTGTGGCAGCCCTATTTTTGTGCAAAAAAATTATTCCCGAGCCGTTCAAAGCCCGGGAATAGGTGTAGAATTGAATTATGCAAAACAACAATTCTGCTTTCAAATATACAGAGTTTGGAGGAACTTTTCAACCCTGTTTATCATTGAATTTTGAGATGCAAATTCCCGAGGATGACTCCGTCCGCCTCCTGCGCTACTGTATTGGAGGAATGGATATTTCGTCGTTAGAGCGTACCTATCAGCGCATAGATAGGAATTCAGCGTCACCCAGGCAGATGCTTGCCATCCTCGTATATGCCGGCATGAACCGTATTTTCAGCTCACGCCAGATTGAGACCGCCTGCCGCCGGGACATCAACTTCATGTACCTGCTGGAGGGCAAGCCTGCTCCGGATTATGCGACCATCGCCAGGTTCCGCTCCAAGCATCTTGCTCCCTGCACCAAGGAACTGTTTGCGCAGATGGATTTTCTGCTGCTGAAGTTCGGCGTCATCAATCTGGACAGCATTTTCATCGACGGGACGAAAATCGAGTCTGTGGCCAACAAGTACAAGTTCGTCTGGAAAAAGACCGTCCGGAAGAACCAGGCCAAGCTACAGGCAAAACTGCCCGACTTCGTGGCCAAGGTCAACAAGGACTTCGGGCTCAACGCCTACTGCGCATCCACCACCAAACTGCATCAGCTGAAGAAGCTCCGCAAGCGCATGCGCAAAGTGCTGCGCCAGCATAATGTGGTATTTGTGTATGGCCGTGGCAAGCACAAGACCGTCTTGCAGCGCGACTTCGAGACACTGGACGGTTATATCAAACGCCTCAAGGACTACGCATGGAAACTGCACATTTGCGGATCGCGCAACAGCTTTGCCAAGACCGACACGGACGCCACCTTCATGCGCATGAAAGAGGATGCCATGCGCAACGGGCAGCTGAAACCGGCCTACAATGTCCAGTACGGCATTGACTCCGAGTTCGTGACCTGGGCTACGGTGGGGCCACAGCCGTCGGATATGACCACGCTCAAGCCTTTTCTGCAAGATCTGGAAGACCACTTGCATACGAGCTATCATAACGTCGTGGCGGATGCTGGCTATGAGAGCGAGGAGAACTACACCTATCTGGAGCAGAACCAGCAGTCTGCTTACATTAAGCCCAATAACTACGAGGCAAGCAAGACCCGCAAATGGCGCAAGGACATTGGCAGGTTCGAGAACATGACCTATCTGCCCGAGCAGGACGCCTACGAATGCGCCAACCACAAACGGCTCAAGCTGGTCAAAACATATAACAGCAAAACCAAAACGGGCTATATCTCGGAGAAATCCTTATACGCCTGTGAGGACTGCAAAGATTGCCCACTAAAGAAGCAGTGCATTCATGGCAACCACTGGAAGAAGCCAGAAGATGAGCGATATAAGCATCTCACGGTGTCCAGAAAGTTCATCCGTCAGCGCCAGGATGACCTGGACCGTATCAAGACCAAGAAAGGCGTTCTGCTGCGCCTCAATCGGGCCATCCAGTCAGAAGGCACCTTCGCCGATGTCAAGGCTGACCTGTCGTTCCGCCGTTTCCTCTGTAAAGGCAACGCTAACGTGCTGGTCGAAAGCATGTTGCTGGCCATGTCGCATAACATGTTAAAACTACACCAAAAAATACAGGCTGGTCACACCTATCGGCACCTCATGGCTGTGGATAAAGTAGCCTGAGAACAAAAAAACAAGCGCAAGAAAAAGTGGTTTTTATGACCACTAGCTTTCCTGCGCTCATTTTCAGTAAAAATCGAACTGCTGACACAACAAACAGGCAGAGGCACTCAAAAGGGGCTGTGCATAAGTGAAAACTCACTCGTGCAACAGCCCCTTTT
>CAYNBS010000076.1:0-2070 GCA_964395795.1 uncultured Oscillospiraceae bacterium | reverse complement strand
ACCGTCTGTTCAACGTGGCGCTGCCCCGTGTCCGCGACTTCCGCGGCATCAGCGCTGACGCCTTCGACGGCCGCGGCAACTACAGCCTGGGCCTGAAGGAACAGATCATCTTCCCCGAGATCGAGTACGACAAGATCGAGAAGCTGCGCGGTATGAACATTGCGATCACCACCACCGCTCAGACCGACGAAGAGGCTCGCGAGCTGCTCAAGCTCATGGGCGCTCCCTTCGTGAGCTAAGGAGGACGAACAAATGGCTAAGAAATCTATGATCCTGAAGCAGCAGGCTCCTGCGAAGTTCTCCACCCGCCAGTACAACCGCTGCAAGCTCTGCGGCCGTCCCCACGCCTATCTGCGCAACTACGGCATCTGCCGTATCTGCTTCCGCGAGCTGGCCTACAAGGGCCAGATCCCCGGAGTCAGGAAGGCTTCCTTCTAAATTTCCGCGATACTTCGTTGGCTGCGGCTTGCAGTATAAACGATACAGCGGCGCCTTGCCGCCTCGTCTCGCGAAAATTTAGTGCGCTGTTACCGACAGAGGAAACCTGACGAGCAGCGCGAAAGAATGAGAAGAGACAAGAATCATAATCTGTCGCCGCAGGCGACACCATCATTATTCATTTTTCACTTTTCATTCTTCACTTGTTTTATCCGGTGGGAGCTGATCCCTCCCACCGAATAAATAGAAGAGGGGAGACCCTCTTCAAACAGTGAGGAAAGGCCATGGTCAATCAAGCATTGACATGGGACCTCCCGCTGAAACCGACCGGCAAAGCCGGCGGTAACTCTAAATTAGGAGGATAAAAACCATGCAGATCACCGACCCCATTGCCGATATGCTGACCCGCGTCCGCAACGCCGGAAGCGCCAAGCATGAGACTGTCGATGTCCCGGCCTCCAAGATGAAGAAGGCCATCGCCGAGATCCTTCTGAACGAAGGCTACATCAAGAACTACCAGGTGATTGATGACGGCACCCAGGGCATCATCCGCATCACCCTCAAGTACCTCCCCGGCAAGGAGAAGGCCATCCAGGGTCTTCGCCGTGTCAGCAAGCCCGGTCTCCGGGTGTACGCCGGTGCTGACGAGCTCCCCCGCGTCCTGAAGGGCCTGGGCATCGCCATCATCTCCACCTCCAAGGGCATCATGACCGACAAGCAGGCTCGCAAGGAGCATGTTGGCGGCGAAGTGCTCGCGTTCGTGTGGTAAGGAGGAAGAGACATGTCTAGAATTGGTAGAGCTCCCATTACCGTTCCCGCCGGTGTCGAAGTCACTGTCAGCGAGAACAACCACATCACCGTCAAGGGCCCCAAGGGCACCATCGAGCGTGACCTGGTTCCCTCCATCAAGGTCGAGCAGGACGGCAACGTCCTCCACGTCACCCGCCCCAATGACAGCAAAGAGAACCGCTCTCTCCACGGCCTGACCAGAACCCTGGTCGACAACATGGTCATCGGCGTGACCCACGGCTTCGAGAAGAAGCTGGAGATCAACGGCGTTGGCTACCGCGCCAGCAAAGAGGGCAAGAATCTGGTCATGAACCTGGGCTATTCTCACCAGGTCATCGTCCCCGAGACCGAGGACATCCAGATCGACGTTCCCGATGCCAACCACATCGTCATCAAGGGGATCGACAAGCAGAAGGTCGGCCAGTTTGCAGCAGAAGTTCGTGGCAAGCGTCCTCCCGAGCCTTACAAGGGCAAGGGCATCAAGTACGACTACGAAGTCATCCGCCGCAAAGAAGGCAAGACCGGCGCTAAGTAAACGGAGGTGTGCCTGAATGATTAAGAGACCTGATACCAGAGGACAGCGCATCAAGCGCCACAACCGCGTGCGCGGCAAGATCTCCGGCACCGCTGAGAGACCCCGCCTGTGCGTTTTCCGCAGCGAGAGCAACATTTATGCTCAGATCATCGACGACGTGGCCGGCAACACCCTCGTGTCTGCCTCCACCGTCGAGAAGGCCTTCGAGGGCCTGGGCGGCAACTGCGACGCCGCCAAGAAGATCGGTGCCGTTATCGCAGAGCGCGCTCTGCAGAAGGGCATCGAGGAAGTCGTGTTCGACCGTGGCG
>CAYNBS010000075.1:0-2324 GCA_964395795.1 uncultured Oscillospiraceae bacterium | reverse complement strand
TCCCGGGCGGCGATGATGGCCCCGTCCTCGGTCATGAGCAGCAGGGTCATGGAGCCGTCGATCCGCTCCTGGGCGTGGCGGATGCCGGCGGCCAGATCGGTCTTTTCATTGATCAGGGCCGCCACCAGCTCCGTGGTGTTCACCTTGCCGGAGCCCATGGCCATGAACTGGTGGCTCCGGTCGGAGAAATAGTCCGCCACCAGCTGCTCGGCATTGTTGATCTGCCCCACGGTGGTGATGCAGTAGAGCCCCAGGTGGGAGCGCACCAGCAGGGGCTGGGGGTCGGAATCGCTGATGCAGCCGATGCCGATCCTGCCGGAAAAGTCCGGCAGGTCCTTTTCAAATTTGGTGCGGAAGGGGGTGTTGGCGATGGAGTGGATCTGGCGGACACAGCCGTGATCCTCGCTCCAGATGGCCATGCCCGCATTCCGGGTGCCCAGGTGGCTGTGATAGTCCGTGCCGAAAAACACGTCCATCACAATATCGCGGTGGGAAACCGCGCCGAAGAAGCCGCCCATTAGGCGAAGAACAGCTTGGACAGGGTCATCGGGTCGACGTACTGCCCGTCCTTGTACACGCGCATGTTGCCGGAGGCGATCTCGTCGATGAGCATCACGTTCCCCTCGGCGTCATAGCCGTACTCAAACTTGATATCGTAGAGCACCATGCCCCGCTTCGCCATCTCGTCGGCCACGATCTGGGTGATCTTCTGGGTCATGTCCTTGATCTCATCGTACTGCTCGCCTGTCATCACGCCCAGGACGATGAGCCCGTCCTTGGTCACCAGGGGGTCGCCCTTGGCGTCGTCCTTGAAGGTCATCTCCACATAGGCGGGCAGGTCCGCGCCGGATTCAATGTAGGCGCCGTAGCGGCGGATAAAGGAGCCCACGGCCTTGTGGCGGCAGATGACCTCCAGGCCCTGGCCGAAGACCTTGGCGGGCAGCACTTCCATGGTGGTGTTTTGCAGGTCGGCGGAGACAAAGTGGGTGCGGATGCCGGCGGCGTTGATCTTCTCGAAGAAGTAGATGGACATGCGCAGGTTCACATCGCCCACGCCCTCGATGGTCAGGCCCACGCTGTTCTCGCCCGGGTCGAACACGCCGTCCTTGCCGGTGCAGTCGTCCTTGAACTTGAGCAGGTAGTTGCCGTTGGGGAGCGCGTAAACGTTTTTGGTCTTTCCGGTGTACACGAGCTTGTTTTCCATGATGCTTGTCTCCTTACTTTATAGCTTAATTTATTTTTTTTAATTAATAGGCTTGTCATCGCGAACCAGCGGCCCAAGCCGGCTTCTCTTGCCGAAAAAGAATCCTCTGTCATTGCGAGCCAGTGCGCACACTGGCGTGGCAATCCGTGTTCTTTTTCGACAATTCACCTTCTGCGCGCACTGGTGTGGCGATCCGTCCTTCCCGTCACAGGAGAGGGAAAACGGATTGCCACGACAGTGACATCGGTCACTGTCTCGCAATGACGGGGGGGGAGGCTCACAGTTTCGCTTCGATGTCCGCGTCCTTCTCCAGGACGGCGGCGGTGTCGGCGGCGCGCTTGGCTGCCAGACGTTGGGCCAGAGCCTCGTCCTCCACCGCCAGGATCTGGGCGGCCAGCAGGGCGGCGTTGGCGCCGCCGTTTATCCCCACGGTGGCAACGGGGATGCCGGAGGGCATCTGCACCGTGCTGAGGAGAGCGTCCAGCCCCTCCAGGGCCGGGCCCTTGCAGGGGATGCCGATGACGGGGAGGGTGGTGTTGGCGGCAAGGACACCGGCCAGGTGGGCCGCCATGCCCGCCGCGGCGATCAGCACGCCGAAGCCCCGCTCCCGGGCCGTGGCCGCAAAATCGTGGGCCTGGACGGGGGTGCGGTGGGCGGAATAGACATGGACCTCAAAGGGAATCTCCAGGGCCTTCAGCAGATCGGTGGCCTTCCGGATGACGGGCAGGTCACTGTCGCTGCCCATGACGATGCCGACTTTTTTCATGCCGGCACCTCACTTGATGACGGGGGAGGTGTCCTTCTGGAGCACGTCGTGGGCGCCGCCCTCCACGATGGTGGTGGCGGAAACCAGGGTCAGCACGGCCTTCTCCTGGAACTCCGGAATGGTCAGGCAGCCGCAGTTGCACATGGCGTGGCGCACCTTCGAGAGGGTCATGGCCACGTTGTCCTTCAAAGAGCCGGCGTAGGGCACATAGGAATCCACGCCCTCCTCGAAGCTCAGCTTCTTGTCGCCGCCCATGTCGTAGCGCTGCCAGTTCCGGGCACGGGCAGAGCCCTCGCCCCAGTACTCCTTGTAATAGGTGCCGCCGATGTTGACCTTGTTGGTGGGGCTCTCGTC
>CAYNBS010000074.1:0-2327 GCA_964395795.1 uncultured Oscillospiraceae bacterium | reverse complement strand
AAGCCTGGACTTTCAAGGGGTGCAGGGGATTTTTACCTGCGAAGTTTGAGTTAATTATACTAAATTGGTGCAGTTCATGCTATTTATTTTGCTACAAACATAGATTTCACAAGGCTTTACGGGTGCTCAGCACCTGCGAAGTTTGAGTGAATAATAGAAATAGGAAGGTTATGAACAATGAGAAAATTAAAAAAGATTGAAGTTTTAAGAGAATTACTTAATGAAAATATATCAATACTTAGATGTCCAGTGTGTAAAAAATCTATAAAATATATAAAAGAAAGTAGTGTATTATGTGAAAATAACCATTGCTTTAATATATCTAAAAAAGGATATGTTAATTTAGTAAAGAATAATGCGAAGACAATATATGATAAAAAATTATTTGAATCTAGAAGTAAAATATATGAATATGGTATATATGACGAGCTTTCTAAAGAGATAATAGATATAGTGGATAAATATACGTCAAAAAAGAATGTTAATTTTGTACTAGATGTTGGTTGCGGAGAAGGATATTATTTAAATCAACTATATTCAGATGAAAAAATAAATAGTAGGTGTAAATTGTTTGGAATAGATATATCAAGAGAAGGAATTTCACTTGCTACAAGATACGAAAATAGCATACTATGGAGTGTATCAGACTTATCAAATCTACCATTTAAAAATGATAAATTAGATATAATAATAGATATACTTTCACCATCGAATTATAGTGAATTTACTAGAGTTTTAAACAAAGGTGGAGTTGTAATAAAAGTAATTCCAGATGAACACTATTTAAAAGAGATAAGGTCTGAAATAAAAGGTAAAATAAAAAAAGATACTTATTCTAATAAAAATGTTATAAATTTATTTAAAGATAACTTGGAAATCATCTATGATAAAAGAATCACTTATAAAACAAATATATATAATTTAGAAGATTTTATAAAAATGACACCATTAACATCTGGTTTGAGCAAAGAACAAATAAATGAATTAAATAAATGTGATATAGAAAAAATAACGGTTGATTTAAAAATTATAGTCGGCAAAGTAAAGTAGATAAAGGTTAGGAGGTAATAAGATGAATATACGTGGATGTATACATTCAATAAGATTAAGAGGGTAAGTCACGGATTGTGGCTATTATCTTAATATAATTAAAAGTCATAATCCCGTGATATTTAAATATTAAAGTTTAAATATAAAATTATAGGAGATTATGAAAATGAGAAAAAGAGTAATAATTGTAGGAATTAATATAAATAACAAAAATAATTTTGAGGAATCTATAATAGAACTTAAGAATTTATGTATAGCCTGTGATATGGAAGTAGTTGGAAAAGTGGAGCAAAATTTAAAGAAGATAAATCCAACATTCTATATGGGTAGTGGTAAAATTGAAGAATTACAAGATTTAATCGAAAAAACGAACGCTGAAATAATAGTATTTAATAACGAACTATCTGCATCACAGATAAAAAATATTGAAGAAGAAGTAAAAGGAGATTATGAATGAAAGCTAAAAGTAATAATTATAGAGGAAAAGTTGATATTAGTGTATCACAAAATTTTATTACTAGTAAAAATACTATATATAAATTAATAAAAAAAACAAATATATCCAAAAATGATTTTGTTATTGAAATTGGACCAGGAAAAGGTCATATAACAGAAGCTTTATGTGAAAAAAGTTATTGGGTTACAGCTATAGAACTAGATAGAAGTTTATATGGAAATTTAATAAATAAATTTAAAAGTAAAAATAATGTTACTCTTATTAATAAAGATTTTTTAAATTGGAAATTACCTAAAAAAAGAGAATATAAGGTATTTTCTAATATTCCTTTTTATATAACAACAAAGATTATTAAGAAATTATTATTAGAAGAGTTAAATTCACCAACTGATATGTGGCTAGTTATGGAGAAAGGTTCCGCAAAAAGATTTATGGGAATACCTAGAGAGAGTAAATTATCATTACTTTTAAAAACTAAATTTGATATTAAGATAGTGCACTATTTTAATAGAGAAGACTTCCATCCCATGCCTAGTGTAGATTGCGTCTTAGTATATTTTAAAAGAAAATATAAATATGATATATCTAAAGATGAATGGAATGAATATACAAGTTTTATATCTAAGTCTATTAATAACTTAAGAGATGTATTTACAAAAAATCAAATTCATGCAGTAATTAAATACCTAGGTATAAATCTTAATAATATTAGTGAAGTTTCTTATAATGATTGGATACAGTTATTTAGATATAAACAAAAGATAGAGAGGTAGCGCACCTTCTTGCTCTTCTTTGCCATAGCGGTGACGTCATAGCCGAG
>CAYNBS010000073.1:0-2381 GCA_964395795.1 uncultured Oscillospiraceae bacterium | reverse complement strand
GCGGGATGACAGACGCGGCTGATAGCGACGCGAAGTTAGTCCTTTAGGGCCGCCCCTACGGCACACGGCGACTCGGTTGCGAGCCGCCGTGTAGCTTTGTTATGACTTTACCGGAGCCTTACTCCTGCTCGGCCAGCGCCTTGGCCTCCTCGATGACCTTCTGCTGCACGTTGCCGGGGGCTTCCTCGTAGCGGATGAACTTGCAGGTGAAGGAACCGCGGCCCTGGGTCATGGAGCGCAGGTCGATGGTGTAGGAACCCATCTCGGCCATGGGGACCTCGGCCTCCACGGTCTGCATGCCGTCCTCGGCCGTCATGCCCAGCACGGTGCCGCGGCGCTTGGAGCTGATATCGCTCATGATATCGCCCAGGTTCTCATCGGGAATGGTGACCTGCAGGAGACCGATGGGCTCCAGGATGGTGGGCTTGGCCTTGGGGATGCCGTCCTGGTAGGCCAGGCGAGCGGCGGTCTGGAAGGCCATATCGTTGGAGTCCACCGGGTGGTAGGAGCCGTCGTACAGGGTTGCCTTCAGGCCCACCAGGGGATAGCCGGCCAGGACGCCCTTGACCACGGCGTTGCGCAGGCCCTTCTCCACAGAGGGGAAGAAGTTCTTGGGCACGGAGCCGCCGAAGACTTCCTCGGCGAAGATCATCTCGTCCTGCTCCTCCTGGGGCTCGAAGCGGATCCACACGTCACCGAACTGGCCGGAACCGCCGGACTGCTTCTTGTGACGGCCGTGGGCCTCCACCTTACCCTTGATCTTCTCGCGGTAGGCCACGCGGGCGGGCTTCAGCTCGGTCTCCACGCCGAAGCGGCTCTTCAGCTTGGCGCACAGCACGTCCACCTGAATGTCGCCCTGGCCGGAGATGACCATCTGATGGGTCTCGGCGTTATTCACCAGGGTGAAGGAAATGTCCTCCTCGTTCAGGCGGGCAAGGCCGGTGGCGACCTTGTCGTCCTGCCCCTTGGTCTTGGGGGAGATGGCCATGGAGTAGCAGGGCTCGGGCATCTCGATGGGGGGCAGCTCCTTCTCGTTCTTGGGATCGCACACGGTGTCGCCGGTCTTCCAATCCATCTTGCCGATGGCGACGATGTCGCCGCAGCAGGCGTCCTTCACCTCGGTCATCTTCTTGCCGCAGGCGGTGTAGAGACGGCCCAGCTTATCGGTGGAGGAGGCGCGGAGGTTCCGCAGAGACAGGTCGGAGGTGATGGTGCCCTGCATGACCTTCACAAAGCTGTACTTGCCGAACTGGTCGGACACGGTCTTGAACACGAAGCCCTGGACGGGGCCGTTGGGGTCGATGCCCTCCGCCTCGGAGGGATCGGGCACGTAGTCGGCGATGCCCTGCAGGAGAGCCTCGGTGCCGATGTTCTGCATGGCGGCGGAGGCGAACACGGGGATCACGTCCCGGCTGGCCACGCCCGCCTTGATGCCGGCGATCATGTCTTCCTCGCTCAGCTCCATCTCCTCGAAGAACTTCTCCATCAGCTCTTCGGTGGCGCCGGCGGCGGTCTCCATCAGCTCCATGCGCAGGTCTTCCACGCGGGAAGCGTCAGCGCCGGGGATGTCGGTCTTGGTGGTCTTGCCGCCCTTGGTGACGTAGGCCACGTTCTTCACCAGGTCGATGACGCCGGTGCCGTCGGAGGTGGGGACGGTGACAGGGGCGACGATGCTGCCGTACTTCTCGCGCAGCGCGTCCACCACGGCGAAGAAGTCGCCATGCTCCTCATCGGTCTTGGACACCACGAACAGGGTGGGCAGGTTTGCGGCCTTGGTGGCCTTCCACATACGCTCGGCGCCGACGGAGATGCCGTCCTTGGCGGTGAGCAGGATGGCGCCGGCCTCCACAGCGCGCAGGGCGCACAGGGTCTCGCCCACGAAGTCAAAGTAGCCCGGGCAGTCCAGGACGTTGATCTTCTTGCCGGAGAAGGTGATGGGGGCGACGGAGGCGGCGATGGTGATCTGGCGCTTGATCTCTTCCGCGTCGTAGTCGCAGGTGGTGTTGCCGTCGGAGACCTTGCCCTGACGGTCGATGGCGCCGGTCACAAAGAGCATGCTCTCAGCCAGACTGGTCTTGCCGCTGTTGCCGTGGCCCAGGAGGGCGATGTTGCGAATGTTTTTCGTTTCCATGTGTTGCTTCCTCTCTGAAAAAGTATATCTATGACTTTGGTTTTTTTGCCTTAGAAACAGTCCAAATTATTATACACTACAAGTGCCCGGTCTGGCAAGTATTATTTTTGGGCCGGGAATGGGGAATTGGCCGGGGCGCTTCACGAAGCGCCCCTACGCTGTCATTGCGAGGAGGCGAAGCCGACGTGGCGACGGCACATTGCCGAGGGCGTAAGCCCGAGTCCTCTTTGTGCCTAGTCCCTTTAGGGGC
>CAYNBS010000072.1:0-2411 GCA_964395795.1 uncultured Oscillospiraceae bacterium | reverse complement strand
CCCGTAGGGGCGACCCTTGCGGTCGCCCGCCTGTCGGACTTCTGCCGGTGTCCCCCTACGGCGCAAAGCTCCCCGGGCCGTCTCCGGAACCTGAAGCGGGAGCCTTGACGCGGGGGAAGCAAGCATGGTAAAATATGATAATTTAATGAAGCAAAGCATAAGCTGCCCAGTGCGCGGCAAGGCGAAAGGAGCGTGAGCAGACATGATGGAGCGGCTGAAGGAAGAACTCAAGATCCGTTTCCGGGATTTCGTCCTGGTCATTACGCCCCTGCTTCAAAGCTATCTCATCGCCCTGGTGGCTTTTGTTTTTGTGGTGCTGCCGGTTGCGCTCATCATGTGCAATTTGAAGCTGCTCCGCTGGCGCTGGCTCCCGGCATTTTTTGCCTACTGGCTGTTTTTGCGTATGGTCTACCGGCTGGTCATCCGCCATCGGCGGATGCGGGAGGAGCGCTTCCTCTATGGGGATGAGCTGTTCTTCCAGCTCTATCCCCGCGCCAAGCGGGCGGAGGAGCGCAAAGAGCGGCGCAAGGCCAGGCGGGAAGAAAAGCGCGCGGGCCTACGCTGAAGGAAGCGAAGCCTGGGGAAGAAGGAGGGAAAGCCCATGAAAGCAAAGCGGTTTTTGGTCAGCCTTTACGCGGTGCTCCTGCTGCTTGCCGCCTTTCCGGCGGAGGCTTTCGCCTCAGGCGCGGGGGGCTACCGTTTTCCCACCATCACGGTGCTGGCCTACCACGCCCCGGCGGATCTGGAGATCCGGGTGGAGGTGCAGAAGAACGGGGAGAGCGTCCCCGAGACCACCCAGCGCAGCCGCCGGGCCTGGGAGCTCAGCTTCCGGCTGTACCGGGAGGACGTGTTCCGCGCCAACAGCTTCAAGGGCAATGACCGGGACTTCGCCGGATCGGTGCTGCTCTGCCGCAGCGGCGGGGAGGAGCGCCGGATCCCCATCCCCCAATCCTGCCTCACGGACGGCGGCAGCCGGGACGTGATGACCCTGGACTGCCAAAGCTGGACGCTGAGCCCGGGGCTGCCCGCCTGGCGCGGCCCGCTGATCCTGGGGATGCGGGTGCTGATGGTGATCCTGGTGCAGGCGCTGCTCTTCCTCGTGATGGGCTACCGGGAATGGCGCAGCTGGCTGTGCCTGGTGGGGGTGAACCTGGCCACCCAGATCCCCCTGAATCTGCTGCTGAACCGCAGGATCTGGGTGAACGATACCAACTGGCACTCGGCGGTCTTCATGGGCGTGCTGCTGGGGCTTCTGCTGCTGGTGCTGGCGGCGGAGACCATGGTGATGGCGCTTGTGGTGAAGGAGCAGGACCGGGACCGCACGGGGAGCTTCGTGATCTATGCCAATGCCGCAAGCGTCGTGGCCCTGGTCGCGGCGCTGATCTGGCTGCCGGTGTGAGGGCAGAGCCGCCCCCTCACGCCCTTGCCTTCCCCGCGCACGGGGAAGGTGGCCCGCAGGGCCGGATGAGGTCCCCGCGAAGCGGAATTCCCGTCCCCGCGCCCCGACCCAGGGGCAATCCGGATACAGAAAAGAGGATTGGATCGCATGAAAACCAAACGCTTCCTGATCGCGCTCTACGCCATGCTTCTGCTGCTGGCGATCTTCCCCGTGTCGGCCTACGCCTACGGGGCCAGCACCTACCATCCCCCCGCCATCACCGTGGTGACCTATAACGCGCCTGCGGATCTGGAGATCCAGATCGAGGTGCAGAAAAACGGGGAGAGCTTCCCCGTCAGCACGGTCCGCTCCCGGCGGGCCTGGGAGCTCACGTTCCGGCTGTACCGGGAGGGCATCTACCGCGCCAACACCTTCTGGGGCAACGAGAAGGACTTTGCCGGGGCGGTGGTGGTCTGCCGCAGCGGCGGGGAGGAGCACCGGGTGCCCATTCCCCAGGAATTTCTGACCCCCGGCGGCAACAAGGACATCATGACCCTGGACTGCCGCAGCTGGACCCTGAGCCGGGGCCTTCCCGTCTGGCGTGGTCCGGTGACCCTGGCGGTGCGCCTGCTGCTGATCCTTGCGGTGAAGGCGCTGCTCTTCTTGCTGATGAACTACCGGCGCCGCCGCAGCTGGCTGTGCTTTTTGGGGGTGAACCTGGCCACCCAGCTCCCCCTGAACTGGATGCTGTATAACATGCTGTGGGTGGACGACATGAACCTGTACTCCGCGATCTTTGTGGGGCTGCTGCTGGCTCTGCTGGCGGAGATTTTGCTGCTGGTGATCCTGGTGCAGGAGAACAGCAAGAACCGCACCTCCGTCTATGCCACCGCCGCCAATCTCCTGGGCGTGGGCGCCTTCCTGGCGGCGCTGACCTGGCTGCCGGTGTGAGAACATAGGCGCCCTTGCGCCGCCCAGCCTGTCATTGCGAACCAGTGACCGATGTCACTGGTGTGGCAATCCGCGTCTTTCG
>CAYNBS010000071.1:0-2513 GCA_964395795.1 uncultured Oscillospiraceae bacterium | reverse complement strand
GGCCGTCCCGGCCCTGTAACTCCTTGGGGCAAGCCCGCGCTGGGTTACAAGACCCGCAAGACGAAGAACAAGACCGATAAGTTCATCGTCAAGCGCCGCAACGCGAAGTAAGGAGGGAAACGTAAATGAGCAGAAGCATTAAGAAAGGCCCCTTCGCCGCTCCCGAGCTGCTGAAGAGAGTCGATGAGATGAACAAGAGCGGCAACAAGCAGGTCGTCAAGACCTGGAGCCGTTCCTCCACGATTTTCCCGTCCTTCGTCGGACACACCATCGCCGTTCATGACGGCCGCCGTCACGTTCCCGTGTATGTCACCGAGGATATGGTCGGTCACAAGCTGGGCGAGTTCGCCCCGACCCGCACCTTCCGCGGCCATGCCGGCAGCAAGACCGGCAAGTAAGGAGGAGAAGAAATGGACGAGAAGAAAATTGCCCGTGCGGAGCACAAATACGCCCGTATTTCTCCCCGCAAGGTTGAGATCATCTGCAACATGATCCGCGGCAAGGACGCCAAGGTCGCCATGGCTCTGATGGAGAACACCCCCAAGGCCGGCTGCGAGCTGATGATCAAGGTGCTCAAGAGCGCCATGGCCAACGCCGAGAACAATTTCGAAATGGATCCTGAGAAGCTGTACGTCTGCCAGACCTACGCCGGCGCCGGCCCCATCCTCAAGCGGGGCATGCCCAGAGCTCAGGGCCGTATGTACCGCATCAACAAGCGCACCAGCCACATCGTCATCGCCGTGGC
This sequence comes from uncultured Oscillospiraceae bacterium, assembly GCA_964395795.1. Classification (GTDB taxonomy): domain Bacteria; phylum Bacillota; class Clostridia; order Oscillospirales; family Oscillospiraceae; genus Limivicinus. The sequence goes on along the minus strand of CAYNBS010000071.1, from coordinate 1,768 downwards.
TGAGAGAGACTAAGGGAAGGAGGCAGAATTATGGGACAGAAAGTGAATCCCCATGGCCTGCGTGTAGGCGTTATTAAAGATTGGGACTCCCGTTGGTATGCCCGGGAAGACAAGGTCGGCGATCTGATCGTCGAGGATCACAAGATCCGTGAGTTTCTGAAGAAGACCCTCTATTCCGCCGGCGTTCCCACCATCGAGATCGAGCGCGATTCCGCGAAGGTTCGCATCTATATCCACTGCGCCCGTCCGGGCGTGGTCATCGGCAAGGGCGGCGCTGAGATCGAGCGCCTGCGTCTCGAGGTCGAGAAGCTGATCGGCAAGCCCGTGGCTCTCTCCATCGTCGAGGTTCGCACCCCCGACACCAATGCCCAGCTGGTCGCTGAGAACATTGCTCAGCAGCTGGAGAAGCGCATCGGCTTCCGCCGTGCCATGAAGAACGCCATGGGCCGCGCCATGCGTATGGGCGCCCGGGGCATCAAGGTCAAGTGCGGCGGCCGTCTGGGCGGCGCTGAGATCGCCCGCAGCGAGTGCTACCACGAGGGTACCATTCCTCTGCAGACCATCCGTGCCGACATCGACTACGGCTTTGCCGAAGCCAACACCACCTACGGCCGCATCGGCGTGAAGGTGTGGATCTACAAAGGCGAGGTCCTCTCCCAGACCCTGCGCACCACCCCGCGCACCATGGATCTCTCCAAGCCCGCCGGCGATCGCCGCCGTCGGGATGACCGCCGCGGCGGCGACCGTCGCCAGGGTGGTTACAACCGCGACAACCGTGACAATCGCCAGGGCGGCTACAACCGCGACAATCGCGACAACCGCCAGGGCGGCTATGGCAGCAGACCCCAGGGCCAGGGCTTCAACCGCGGTCCCCGTCCCGCTGCCCCCGCGAAGGAAGGAGGCAACAACTAATGTTAATGCCTAAGAGAGTGAAATACCGCAGAGTTCAGCGCGGCCGCATGAAGGGCAAAGCCACCCGCGGCAACGTTGTGAGCTACGGTGAGTTCGGTCTGGCCGCGCAGGAGCCCGGCTGGATCACCTCCAACCAGATCGAGGCCGCTCGTATCGCCATGACCCGCTACACCAAGCGCGGCGGTCAGGTATGGATCAAGATCTTCCCCGACAAGCCCGTTACCGCCAAGCCTGCCGAGACCCGTATGGGTTCCGGTAAAGGCGCTCCCGAGTACTGGGTCGCTGTCGTCAAGCCCGGCCGCGTGATGTTCGAGATCGCTGGCGTCCCCGAGGAGATCGCCCGCGAGGCTCTGCGTCTCGCCAGCCACAAACTGCCCATCAAGACCAAGATCGTTGCGAAGGGCACCGAGTCTGAGAACGGTGGTGAATGAGATGAAGGCAAACGAAATCCGTAATATGTCTGTCAGCGATCTGGAGAACAAGCTGGTTGAGCTGAAGAAGGATCTGTTCATGCTCCGCATGCAGCACGCTACCAATCATCTTGATAACCCCACCAAGATCTCTGCCGCACGCCGTGACATCGCTCGCGTCAAGACCGTTCTGCGCGAGAAGCAGAACTGAGGAGGTAAGAGGAAATGAATACTGAAAGAACTACTTCCCGTAAGGTCCGCGTTGGCAAGGTCGTCAGCGACAAGATGGACAAGACCGTGGTCGTCATCGTGGAGGACCGGGTCGCGCACAAGACCTACAAAAAGATCATCGGACGCACCTACCGTCTGAAGGCCCACGACGAGAACAACGAGTGCGGCGTCGGCGATATCGTCCGCGTGATGGAGACCCGCCCCCTGTCCAAGGA
>CAYNBS010000070.1:0-2776 GCA_964395795.1 uncultured Oscillospiraceae bacterium | reverse complement strand
GGCTGGGCTCCATGCTGTAGGTAGCCCGGCCCTGGGTCTTGCTGCGAAGATCGGTTGCATAACCGAACATGGTGGAAAGGGGCACGCTGCTTTCAATAATTGCGGCGCCGTTGCGGATGTCCGAGCCCTGGATCTGGCCGCGGCGGGCGTTCAGATCGCCCATCACATCGCCCATATACTCCTCAGGCGCAGTGACAACCACCTTCATGATCGGCTCCAGCAGAGTGGGAGACGCCTTCTGGCAAGCCTCCTTAAACGCCATGCTGCCGCAGATCTTGAACGCCAGCTCGGAGGAGTCCACCTCGTGGAAGGACCCGTCCAGCAGCGTTGCCTTAACATCCACCACCTGGTAACCGGCCAACACACCCGAGAGCATGGCGCCCTGGATGCCCTGATCCACACAGGGAATAAACTCCTTGGGGATCGCGCCGCCGGTGACCTTGTTGATGAACTCATAGCCTTTGCCCGGCTCATTGGGCTCCAGCATCAGTTTCACGTGGGCAAACTGGCCTTTACCGCCGGTCTGACGCACATAGCGTGTGTCGACCGTCGCGGCGCGCGTGATGGTCTCCTTATAGGAAACCTGCGGCTTGCCGACGTTGGCTTCCACCTTGAACTCGCGCAGGAGCCTGTCCACAATGATTTCCAGATGCAGCTCACCCATGCCGGCAATGATGGTCTGGCCCGTCTCTTCATCCGTATAGGTCTTGAAGGTGGGGTCTTCCTCTGCCAGCTTCTGCAGAGCAATGGCCATTTTCTCCTGTCCGGCTTTCGTCTTAGGCTCGATGGCCACGCGAATAACCGGATCGGGGAATTCCATGGATTCCAGGATGATGGGGTGTTTTTCATCGCAGAGGGTGTCGCCGGTGGTGGTGTTTTTCAGGCCCACCGCCGCCGCGATATCGCCGGAATACACCTGATCGATATCCTCTCTGTGATTGGCGTGCATCCGCAGGATGCGGCCCACCCGTTCCCGTTGGCCCTTTGTGGAGTTCATCACCGTCTTGCCGGTTTCCAGCGTGCCGGAATAGACACGGAAGAAGCCAAGCTTGCCCACATAGGGGTCGGTCATGATCTTAAAGGCCAGCGCGGAGAACGGAGCATCGTCATCCGCCGCCCGGGTTTCCACCGCGTCGGTCTTGGGGTGCTTCCCTTCCACCGGCGGTACATCCAACGGAGACGGCATATAATCGACGATAGCGTCCAGCAGCTTCTGCACGCCTTTATTTTTGTAGGAAGTGCCGCAGGTCACGGGAACCATCTTCACCGCGACAGTGGCCTTCCGGATTGCCGCGCGGATCTTGTCCGCCGGCACATCTTCGCCTTCGAGATACAGTTCCATGATCTCGTCGTCGAAGTCGGAAACCGCTTCCAGGAGTTTCTCACGGTATTCCTGCGCAAGCTCCTTCATGTCCTCGGGGATTTCCTCGGTAGACATGTCCTTGCCAAGATCATCGTGATAGATGCGCGCGTTCATATCCACCAGATCGATGATCCCCACAAAGTTCTCCTCTTTACCGATGGGGAGCTGAATGGGAACGGCGTTGCACTTCAGTCGATCATGCACCATATCCAGCACATGAAAGAAGTCCGCGCCCATGATGTCCATCTTGTTCACATAGATCATCCGGGGGACATTGTAGTGATCCGCCTGTCTCCAGACCGTCTCGGACTGGGGCTCCACGCCGCCCTTGGCACACAAGACCGTTACGCAGCCGTCCAGCACTCGCAGGGAGCGCTCAACCTCAACCGTAAAGTCCACATGACCCGGGGTATCGATGATGTTGATGCGGGTGTCGCGCCAAAAACAGGTGGTGGCGGCAGAGGTGATGGTGATCCCTCGCTCCTGCTCCTGCTCCATCCAGTCCATGGTCGCGGTGCCCTCATGGGTCTCACCGAGCTTGTAATTGACGCCGGTGTAGAACAAAATGCGTTCCGTGGTCGTGGTCTTGCCCGCGTCAATATGGGCCATGATGCCGATATTTCTGGTTCTTTCGAGTGAATATTTTCTGGGCATGGGTTTAAACTCCTGTGATCCTTACCAGCGGAAGTGCGCGAAGGCCTTGTTGGCCTCGGCGTTCTTGTGCATATCCTCGCGCTTCTTCACGGAGTTACCGAGGTTATTGCATGCATCCATGATTTCGCCGGCCAGGCGTTCCTTCATGGTCTTTTCGCTGCGCTTGCGGCTGTAATCTACCAGCCAGCGCAGAGCCAGGGTCTGACGGCGGGCGGGACGAACTTCGATAGGAACCTGATAGGTTGCACCACCGACACGGCGAGCCTTGACCTCCAGAGCGGGCATAATATTGTTCATGGCTTCGGTGAAAGCATCAAGGGGCTCCTTGCCGGTCTTCTCCTTGATGATCTCAAAAGCGTCGTAAACGACCTTCTGAGCAACACCCTTTTTGCCGTCGAGCATAACGCCGTTGATGAGCTTGGTCACCAGAACGCTGTTATACATAGGATCCGGCAAGATTTCTCTTTTGGGAACATTACCTCTTCTGGGCACGTTGCTTCCCTCCTTCATTATAAAATGGAATCATCGGTACTCGAACGGATCAAACCGTCCGTTGCGCCCCGAGGTCTATCCAAGTATATAGATAAACGACAGGGCAGAATTTGCTGCCGTCGGAAATTACTTCTTCTTCGCAGCTTTGGGTTTCTTCGCGCCGTACTTGGAACGAGCCTGCATACGACCGTTGACGCCCTGGGCATCCAGAGTGCCGCGGATGATGTGGTAACGCACACCAGGCAGGTCCTTGACACGGCCGCCGCG
>CAYNBS010000069.1:0-2808 GCA_964395795.1 uncultured Oscillospiraceae bacterium | reverse complement strand
ACTCCTATTCGCTATCCTTTTTTATCTGCTGTCACACATCATTGTAATACCTACATATTTTTGCTTTTTTGCAATTTTTTTCTGGGAGCGGGCGAGACGGATTGCCACACCTGCCTTTGGCAGGTTCGCAATGACAGAGGGGCGCGGGAGCGAATCGGGCGGGCCGTCCGGGAGGCCGGCCCCTACGGGGTGGGCGGTGTAGGGGCGGCCCTAAAGGACTAGCTTCGCGTCGCTATCAGCCGCCCGGGACCTGTTCCGCGTCCCACGGACGGGCGGATGCTATCCGCCCCTACGGAGGGAGCGCGGGACGGGGTTTCGGTCACTCCGTAAAGTGAATGTGATTGTTGATATGCTCCTGGCAGAAGCAATGATACCCGGCGCAGCGGGAGCAGTAGCGGAACTCCAGCTCGGGATTCGACACGTCCGTGCGGCCGCAGACGGCGCATTTGTGCCGGTACAGCTCGTCCCGCTGCTCCCGGCGGATGCGGGCCGCCTCCCTGCGGAAGTTGATGGTCTCCGCCGTGGTCCTCCGGGGCCGCTTGCTCCACAGCTCCCCGCCGAAAAACACGAAATAGTTCAGCACCGCCACCAGCGGCAGCAGGTTTGCCGGGAACAGGTTCATATTCGTGACGATGGCGGAGATAAAAAGCACCGCGTCCACCAGGGCCAGCCACTTCATCTTGATGGGGATGATGAAAAACAGCAGCACCTGCAGATCCGGAAACAGGGTGGCAAAGGCGAAGAACATGGCCATGTACAGATAATAGCCCGTGGCCATGGGGCTCCAGCCGGTGATGAAATACACCGCGAAGCAGAAGATCACCGTGAACAGCCAGCCCAGCAGGATATAAATGTTGAACTGCACCGTGCCCCAATACTTCTCCAGGGTGCTGCCCATCCAGTAATAGAAATAAAAGGAGATCAGGGCCAGCAGCGGGCTGGTGCTGATGGGATAAAACAGGAAGCTGATGAGCCGCCAGACCTGCCCCCGGAGGATGGCCTGGGCGTCAAAGGCGATATAGCTGAGCAGCACCTGGTTGCGCAGCAGCACCCCCAGGACCCAGAAGGCCACGTTGCCGATGCAGATATAGCGCATCAGATTGGGGATGCCGAAGCGGGGGTGCTTGTAGGCAAAGCGCTCTACCAAGCGCATGGGATCTTTCATGAAATCACCTCGGTCGTGGGTTGTCATATTTCTATCATACCCTCCCGTGAGAGCAAAGTCTATAAAAATTTGTAAATTTGCAAAGTAATGCTTCCTTTTTATCCGGGGATGTGTTATGCTTTATCAGTATAAATATAGGTTGGAGTTTTATGCCATGGAGAAGGAAAACAGAATTCAGAACGAAATCGTCGAGGGGCGCAACGCCGTGATGGAGGCCCTGCGGGCCGGACGGCCCATCGACAAGCTCTATATCAATAAGGGCGAGGTGGACAAAACCCTGGGCCACATCGCCTCTACCGCCCGGGACAAGGGCATTGTCGTGGTGGAGTGCGACAGGCGGAAGCTGGACTTCATGAGCCAGACCCACGCCCACCAGGGCGTGATCGCGCTCTGCGCCGTGCGGGAATACTGCACGGTGGAGGAGCTCTTCGCCATCGCCGAGGACCGGGGCGAGGAACCCTTCTTCATCGTCTGCGATGAGATCAGCGACGGGCACAACCTGGGCGCCATCATCCGCTCCGCCGAGTGCGCCGGCGCCCACGGCGTCATCATCCCCAAGCGCCGCAGCGCCGGGCTCACCGCCGTGGTGGACAAGGCCAGCGCCGGCGCCGCCGAGCACATGGCGGTCGCCCGGGTGCCCAATATCCCCGCCGCGCTGAAGGAGCTGAAGGAAAGGGGCGTCTGGGTCTACGGCACCGCCGCCGACGGGCAGCATGACCTGTGGCACACCGATTTTTCCGGCCCCATCGCCCTGGTCATCGGCTCCGAGGGGGACGGGATGGGCCGGCTCGTGCGGGAGTGCTGCGATTTCATCGTGAGCCTGCCCATGAAGGGACGCGTCAGCTCCCTGAACGCCAGCGCGGCCGCCGCCATCACCATGTACGAGATCCTGCGCCAGCGCAGCCTGTGAGCCCCGGCGCAGCCGGACATGCAATCAATCGGACTATGGAAGCAGAGGGATAACTATGAGTCGTGTTCCCATGGACGAAGAACAGAACAGCTCGCCCCTGGACCTTGAGCTGCGGGATATTTTGACGGAATATTGGGTCAGCGCCGGGCAGGAGCAGTCCGCTCCCAGCCCCAGCTGGAGTCCCTCCCCCAACGCCCTTTCCGCCCTGCAGGCGGAGGAGCAGGAGGAGGGCGTGCGCATTTACCAGCCCAAGCGCTTCCGCGCGGATCAGCGGGAGGCTCTGGCCCCCGACCCGACCTTGGCGGCGGAGCCGGAGCCGGAACCCGAACCGGAGCCGGAGAAGCCCCAGGCCCCCCAGCCCCGCTATGCCCAGCGTGTCGCGCCCATCAACGATGTGCTCACCGGGCTGCTGAACCGCTTCGGCAGAGGCCGCGCCCCGGCGGAGCCGGAGCCTGCCCCCGCTCCCGATCCCGCGGAGCTGCCCAGCTTTGAGGAGCTGATCTGGGGCGAGAAGAAGAAAAAGAAGGCCCCGGTGCGGATCGTGGAAGACGAAGACGAGCCGGTGAAGCCCGCCCCCGCGCCCCGGCCCGTGCCGGAGGTGCAGATCCCCGAGACGGAGCTGATGGGCCTCACGGTAGACGCGATCTTGTCCGAATACTGGGGCGGTCTGACCGAGGAGGAAGCGCCCCGCGCCGCCGCGCCGGCACCGGCGATCCCCGTCGCCCCGGCGGCA
>CAYNBS010000068.1:0-2927 GCA_964395795.1 uncultured Oscillospiraceae bacterium | reverse complement strand
CCTATTCGCTATCTTTTTTTCATCTACTGTCACACATCATTGTAAACCCTACAGCCCTGTCAACGACTTTTCCCCCCGCCCCTTGCGTCAAAAAGGGGGAGAGGCTATAATGAGGAGGAAATCATGGAAAAGGACAAGACGCCATGCCAAACATCATCGAAATCACGGATTATACCGCCCCGGAGCTGGACGTGTATGCCCGGCTGACGGAAAACCAGCTGGTGAACCGGGCCGACCCGCAAAACGGCCTCTTCATCGCGGAGAGCCCCAACGTGATCCTCCGGGCTATGGACGGGGGCTATGAGCCGGTGTCGCTGCTCATGGAGCGCAAGCACATCGAGGGCCAGGCCCGGGAGGTGGTGGAGCGCTGCGGGGACATTCCCCTCTACACCGCCCCGCTGCCGGTGCTGACGGAGCTCACCGGCTTTCCCCTGACCCGGGGCGTGCTCTGCGCCATGCGCCGCCGCCCTCTGCCCGCCGCCGAGGACATTTGCCGGGACGCCAGGCGGATCGCCGTGCTGGAGAATATCATGAACCCCACGAATCTGGGGGCCATTTTCCGCTCTGCCGCGGCGCTGAATATGGACGCGGTGCTGCTGACTCCGGCCTGCTGTGACCCCCTGTACCGCCGCTCGGTGCGGGTCAGCATGGGCACGGTGTTTCAGGTGCCCTGGACCTACCTGGGGGACAGCGTGAACGACTGGCCGGAGCCGGGGATGAGCCGCCTGCGCGACCTGGGCTTTCGCACCGCGGCCATGGCCCTGCGGGACGACTCCGTCTCCATCGACGATCCGGCCCTGATGGCCGAAGAGCGGCTGGCCATCGTCCTCGGTACCGAGGGAGAGGGCCTTGCCGACGGCACCATCGCCGCTTGCGACTACACCGTGCGCATCCCCATGAGCCACGGGGTGGATTCCCTGAATGTGGCGGCGGCCAGCGCCGTGGCCTTCTGGCAGCTGGGGAGGCGGACATGAGCGTCTGGTATCCGGATTTTTACCCGGCCTTTCGCTGCAAGGCTGCCGAATGCCTTCACAGCTGCTGCCGGGGCTGGGAGATCGACGTGGACGATGAGAGCGCCGCGTATTACCATGCCCTTCCGGGAAAACTGGGAGAGGAGCTATGGGCGGCACTGTGGGAAGATGAGGAGGGCTGGCACTTCCGCCTGGACGGCGAGGAGCGCTGCCCCTTCCTGCAGCGAGACGGACTCTGCCGCCTGATCTGCCGGTTGGGGGAGGAGGCGCTGTGCGATATTTGCGCCCTGCACCCCCGTTTCTTCCAGGAAATCGGGGAGAACGAGCTGTGGGGTCTGGGGCTGAGCTGCGAGGCCGCGGCCGAGCAGCTGCTGATGCAAAAAGAGCTGTGCTTTCTTTGCAATGAGACTGGGGAGCGCCTGATGCTGCCGGGACTGTTGGAACGGCTGGGCGTGGATGTTCCGCCGGTGCTGCTGGGGTATCATTCCCAGATCAACGAGGCCCGGCGGGAGGAACTGCTGCGGCGCTTTGAAAACACCGAGCCGATCGATCAGGCTTGGCCGAGCGAGCTGGCTGCCCTGGCTGCCGCGCCCTTGCCGGGGCGGGTGGATTCCGCGGCGTATCAGCGGGTGTACGAGTATTTCTTCTTCCGGCAGATCCAGCGGCTGTCCGACGCGGGAGCCGGGGCGGTGGCGGACTATGCCGCTGCCATGACGGATCTGCTTGTCCTGTGGGACGCCATGGAGAAGGACACGGCGGGGCACCTCCGACGCCTCTCGGAACAGATCGAGTACAGCACCGAAAACGTGGATCGGCTGCTGGAGCAATAAAAACGGGCCGCCGAGGGAGGCACTTCGCAAGGAAGTGCCTCCCTCTGGATGTTTTGATCCTAACGATTGATTTTCAGATGAAATTGAATTTGCCGAAAAGGGATGGTATAATTATCTCAACAAGCCGCATTTTTACAGAGGGACTGAGGGTATGGAAGAAAAACAGCGACCATCATTATCTGAAATTAAAGCGATACTGACCCAATTCGAGATTCCGGGAGTGTGTGATTCATCCGTCAAGGCGTTCGTTTCAGAAGAAGGCGGGAACGAATATTTGGTCTGGTTGGTTGATAACGGATGCACGAAATATGTTCTGAAACAGGCAAAAGCCTATGAGATCGATGCTTATCGCTGTTTCTTCAGCGACAGGCAGCCATACATTCCATCTTTTTTCGGCGCCTGCCATTATAACGGGCAGGAGTATTTCATTACAGAGTTTTTTGCGGGAACTGATCTGCGTGTCTGTGACAGAAAGCGACTGACACTTGTGCTCGATGCTCTGGCTGAAATGCAGAACGAATTCTGGAAGCGCACAGAGCTTTACGACGCCTGTGTGACTATGGAAAAAGCACTGGAAGGGATAGAAAACCGCGGCAAATACCTCGGATCGGAACTGCTTGAAAAGGTATACCGTAAGTTTGAACGAGTATTCCGCGAAACACCGCGTTCGCTTTGTCATGATGATCTGTTGCCGATCAACGTACTTGTTAACAACGAGCGTGCAGTCTTTATTGATTGGGAGTACGGCGGTGTCCTCCCTTACATGGGTGCTTTTGCACGCCTGATAGCTCACGGTAGAGAAAACAGAGATTACTATTTCTATATGTCGGCTGAGGACCGTGAATTTGCCATAGCGTACTATTATGATGCGGTGGCAAAACAGCACGGAATCTCACAGGAGGAGTTTCGTCGAACGCTGGACTATTTCCTGTTTTATGAGTATTGTGAATGGATCATGCTTGGCAACCGTTACGATTCCCGCGACGATGAAAGATACGGGTATTATCTGAACCTGGCAGAAAAGCTGGCAAAAAAACTGATTTAGCTTTATACAATTCAGTTTGGTGAGATGGCCTTTCTTGTCCACGGGTATAACGAGCATCGGATTTTGCCCCACAAAATCCAA
>CAYNBS010000067.1:0-3006 GCA_964395795.1 uncultured Oscillospiraceae bacterium | reverse complement strand
GCGGGCTGTGACGAGGCTTTTGACGCTTTTGAAGTCAATCATTTGTTTACCTCCTTTTTTTGTGCTCGGAAAAGTGAGAGCAGTTATTTAAGAACGGGATTTCTCACTTTTCCGGTTTGGAGGCAGGCAAGAAAAAAGGACCTGAACCCTGTACGCACGTACAGATCGATTCAAGTCCTTTTCGTTTTTACCATTGTGGCCCGCTTGCACCTCCCTTCACGCGGGCGGAAAAGAATTTGGCTTTTGCCTGTTTCCGCCCAATTATACGAAAAAATCCTTCACGGGAGGCTGAAATCGACACTTCTGCATTTTTGTAAGCGGGGTTTCGCCCGAAATTGCAGATCTGTAATTTCGGGCATGAAAAAAGACCCGGAGTCACCGGTACGAACGTACGGATGATTCCGGGTCATGTATTATTTATTTCTTTAAGCCCTTCGCCAACAGGATTAGATTGTCAAGTTGGTCATTAGGCAAAGTTTTTGCGATCTCCATAAGCTCTGACGCCTTTGTCGGATTAGTCGCATCTATGTCGAAGAATTCTTTTGGCGTTATTCCGAAGTAATCACAGATATAGAAGAAGGTGGTCATAGAAGGATAGCTGTCACCATTCTCTATGCCGTTGATATAATTGGGGCTTTGTCCTATGGATAGGCTCATATCACGCGCAGAAACACCTTTGTTCATACGAAGCTGAACCAGCCGTTTAATGAAGTCTTCTCTCTCCGTAGATACCACCGTCCCTGCACAGTATTGTTAACTAATTCTACTATACAGGTTATGCAATTCTGCACAGCTCAACCGTGCGTTTTCGTTGACTTGCACAGAATATATGGGTAAAATGAAGCAGAGCAAACGACTGTACTGTGTATCAAGGAGAGAGACAGATGGATATGCACGGCTATGCGTACTTTGTAGAGCGCCCTCGCAGGATCGAAGATCTGATGGTGCCGCACCTGATCGAGCTGGAGCGCCCCTACCGGATCGTCACAGAGATCCAGTTACCGGCGATCGATTATGAGAATTTCATCACCGACATGCTGGCCGACCGTCAATTCATCGAGGATCACGGCCGCCGCTGTAAAAAGGGCGAAGTCTGGGACTGCCTGCTCGTTCGCCGCAGAGGCCAGCCCGACGGTGTCCTGGTCGTGCCGGAGGACGGCTGCTTCGTCAGCTGGGCGGCGTATTTTTTTAATGGTAATGCACGAGAGTTTTGACCGATAGTGTGATGTATGGTATACTACCTATGCTTCACGGATAGGCAAGACCGATAAACGATCTGCTCTGTTGATAATCCTGAAGCGGAGTGAAAAACTATACAGAATAAAGAGGAGTTTAGAAAAATGCCGATTGAAAGCCTGATAAACCTGATATTGCTGTTTTTCGCCTACGCTTTCCTCGGCTGGTGCATCGAGGTCACACTGAAATATTTTCAGTTTCACCGCTTTATCAACCGCGGTTTCCTGACCGGCCCGTGGCTTCCGATCTATGGCTCCGGAGCGGCCTTGATCACCGTTGTGATAAAAGGCCTGGCCCCGCTGAAATTTTCCGTCGGCACGACCTTTGCGGTGTCGTTCCTTCTGTGCGGCTTCCTGGAATATATGACGAGCTATGTTCTGGAGAAACGCTTCCATGCCCGTTGGTGGGATTACAGCCAGAAGCCCATGAATCTTCATGGAAGAGTCTGGATCGGGAACCTGATCCTCTTCGGGCTGGGCGGCGTGGTGATTGTGGATCTGATCAATCCGCTGTTGCTTCGCCTTTCCGAACATATGAGCTTTCCTCTCCGGGAGATTATGGCGCTCTTCCTGTCAGTGGTTTTTGTCGCGGACTACGTGATGTCCCACTTTGTGCTGAAGCTTGTCAAGACAAGCGTTGAGCTCAGTGAGGCGGACGACACCGAGGCTATCAGCAAGGAGGTTCGTCTGCTTCTCAGCGACCGCTCTGTCTTCCACCGCCGCTTTGCGGAAGCATATCCGGAGGTCATTTATAAAACGGAGCGCATTGCCAAGCGCATGGAGGAGATCCGGGCAGAGACAGAGAGGCTGCGGCAGGAAGCGGAAGAACATGTTGCCCAGATGCGGCAAGAGGTTGCGGAAAACCTTGAACCCACAAGAAGCGTAAAAAATGAGATTATCGAAAAACAGGACGCACTGATCCGGCTGCTCTATCGGGAAGAAGACGCCAGCCCTGAAATCAGGGAATTGAAGCAGGAAGTCGAGTCAAAAAAGGCTGTGCTGCAGAAGCGGCGCGCACGGTTTCCCAAGCTATAAAAGGCGTAGCAGAGTAGTGATGAGGAAATAGGAGCAGTGATATTTACTGCAGCAGATTGAGTAAAACAAGATGTCGGCCAGAATCTCGGAACAATTCTTATATAAGAATGTTCACAAATTGTTCACGTGAAAATTAGCACTCTCCTCTTGACAGTGCTAAAAACGGTGCTATAATCATAATCGAACAGAGGAACGAAGATCGAATAGATGACCTCCATCCCCCTTGCTCAGGTAACAAACAAAATGATTGCAGTATCGAAGGAGGCATGACTTATGTTACCGAGTATTTTTGGAGAGAGTTTGTTTGATGACTGGATGGGCTTCCCGTTCAGAGGCTTTGAATCCGATGTGGATCGCAAGCTGTACGGCAGACATGCGGCGCATGTGATGAAGACGGATCTGAAGGAACATGATGAAGGCTATGAGCTGAAAGTGGACCTGCCGGGCTTCAAAAAGGATCAGATCGATTTGCAGCTGCAGAATGGCTACCTGACGATTACCGCTTCCAAGGGCCTCGAAGAAGAAGGCAAGGATAAGAAGGGCAAGATCGTTCATCAGGAACGCTACGAAGGCTCTATGACCAGAAGCTTCTATATCGGCGAGAATGTCAAGGAAGAAGATGTCCAGGCCAAGTTTGAGGATGGCGTCCTGACGCTTGACTTCCCGAAGGAGAAGCCGGTAGCGCTTCCGGAGCGTAAGACCATTCAGATCCAAGGCTGATTCCAACTACTCCAGC
>CAYNBS010000066.1:0-3434 GCA_964395795.1 uncultured Oscillospiraceae bacterium | reverse complement strand
TCCGGCCCGGCCCGGAGGGCCGGAGCCTCCGCCGCCGCCTGACCCGGCTGGACTGCCGCGCCCTGCCGTCCCGGCCCGTCCGCGCCCTGGTCCTGCCCGATGGGGAGCGCCTGGCCTCTGTAGGGGCCGACGCCCTGGTTGGCCCGCAGACCGGCCTGGACAATCGACCGCGGGCCGTCCAGGGGCCGGCCCCTACAGCCCCGCCTCCCTCGTCCTCTCAAAACGCAAAACTGAAAACTGAAAAATCCTCCTCCCCCTGGCAGCCCCGGCCCGACGGCAGCCTCATCGACCCCGCCCGCCGCCTGCTGGCCCTGCCCTGGGGCGGGGGGACCCTTCCCGCCCCGGCGCGAAAAATCACGCTGAACGGACGGGAATATTGGCTTTTTCGGTATTGAGAAACGCCGCCGTCGGGTGTATAATGACTCTATATTGTTTGGAAACACCAGAAGAACAAGGGGGCTTTTTGCTATGCAGATGACCGATTTGATCGCCAAAAAGAGAGACGGCGGCGTTTTATCCACCGAGGAGATCGACTTCATGATCCAGGGCTACACCCGGGGGGAAATCCCGGATTATCAGATGTCGGCCATGTGCATGGCCATCCTGCTGCGGGGCATGGACGACCGGGAGACTCTGGACATGACCATGGCCATGATGCACTCCGGCGAGACCCTGGATCTCAGCCCCATCGAGGGCATCAAGGCGGACAAGCACTCCACCGGCGGCGTGGGGGACAAGACCAGCCTGGTCCTCTGCCCCATGGTGGCGGCGGCGGGGCTGAAGATCGCCAAGATGTCCGGCCGGGGCCTGGGGCACACCGGCGGCACCATTGATAAGCTGGAGAGCTTCCCCGGCTTTTCCACCGCCATTTCCGAGGAGACCTTCTTTGAAAACGTCCGCCGCATCGGCATCGCCATCATGGGCCAGACCAAGGATCTGGTTCCGGCGGATAAGAAGATCTACGCCCTCCGGGACGTGACGGGCACCGTCCCCTCCATCCCGCTGATCGTCTCCTCCATCATGTCCAAGAAGCTGGCCTCCGGGGCGGACGTGATCGTGCTGGACGTGAAGTGCGGCGACGGGGCCTTCATGAAGACCGAGGAGGACGCCCGCACCCTGGCCCGGGGCCTGACGCGGATCGGCAGGCTGGCGGGGCGCAAGTGCGCCGCCGTCATCACCGACATGGACCAGCCTCTGGGCTGGGCCGTGGGCAACGCCGTGGAGGTGAAGGAGGCCATCGCCGTGCTCCGGGGCGAGCAGGAAGGGGACCTTCTGGAGCTGTGCCTGACCCTGGGCGGCTGCATGCTCACCGAGGCGGGCTATTGCGACAGCATCGAGGCCGCCCGGGAGCGGCTGCTGGGCACCATCCGGGACGGCAGCGCCCTGAAGAAGCTGGCGGAGATGGTGGAGGCCCAGGGGGGCGACGCCCGGGCCGTGTATGACACCGCGCTGTTGCCGGACGCCAAGGTGAAGATCCCGGCGCCTTCGGCGGAGGGCGGCTATGTGAAGCGCATCCACGCCGAGCGGGTGGGCCTGGTGTCCATGCACCTGGGCGGCGGCCGGGCCACCAAGGAGAGCAAGATTGACCTCTCCGTGGGCGTGGTGCTGGAAAAGAAGGTGGGCGATCATGTGGAGCCGGGGGAGAGCCTGGGCACCATCCACGCCTCCAGCATGGAGAAGGCCCTGGAGGCGGCGGAGCTGCTGCGGGGCTGCTTCGAGCTGACAGAGGAGCCGGTGGAGCGCCCGGCCTTCATCAAGGCCATCATCCGGTAGGGCAGTTTAGAGTTTTGAGTTTAGAGAGCGGGCGGATGCTATCCACCCGCTTTGCGCGTCCCGCACCCACGTCCCCCTCTTGCCAATCCTGTCATAACATGTTACAATAAGATGACAAATAACGAATCCCGGCAAAAGCTGCCATCGAGAGAGGGGGAGCCCCATGAAATGTCCCAACTGCGGCCAGATCTGCCGCAGCAATCGAAGAACCTGCGCCCTTTGCGGCGCGCCGCTGAAGAAGGAGCGCAAGGGCCTGTGGACGGCAGTGGCCATCCTGGTGCTGCTGCTGGCAGGCGGGGCGCTGTACCTGCTGTGGCCCCGTGCCGCCGCGCCTGAGCCGGGGGAGGAGCCTGCCGCCCGGGAGCAGGCGGGCGAGCCCCAGCCGGAGGCGCTCTGGACCGGGGTGCGGGCGATCTACGCCCGGGACGGCTATCTCCTGGCCCTCTGCCAGGACGGGACGCTGCGGCTCCTGGGCCAGTCCGGCTCCGCCGAATTCGGCTTCGACCTGGCGGACTGGACGAATATCGTCCAGGTGGCGCCGGAGGATGGCTTCGTGGCGGCCCTCACCGCCGACGGGCGGGTGCGCCTGACGGGGGAGGCCTATGACTATGCCGCCGCCGCCCGCTGGACGGGGGTGGAGCGCCTGTGGATCAGCGCGGGCACCCTCTTCGGCCTGACCGGGGAGGGGCGGCTGCTGGCCGCCGGACCTGCGCGGAGCTTTGACTCTGCCGCCCTCTCCGGCGTGGCGGACCTGATCCCCGGCAAGACCGACACCCTGGTGCTCACCGAAGACGGGCAGGCCCATGTGCTGCCCTGGCTGGGCATGATCGGGGACGCGGAGGGCATGAGCGGCATCGCGGACGTGGAGGTGAACGGGGAATTCGCCCTCTATCTGATGGAGGACGGCACGGTGCGCCCCGCCGAGAGCTTCCGGAGCAGCCCCTACGACTGGCTGGACCCCTATGGGACCTGGCAGGGCGTGAGGGAGCTGCAGCTGGGCGACCGGGGCTGCCTGGCCCTCACGGCGGAGGGCCGGGTGCTTTCCACGCCGCTGACAGCGGAGGGCAGCGTGCCGGACACCTCCGGCTGGACCGACGTGCGGCAGCTCGTCTATGACCGGGAGCGGAACAGCGCCTACGGCGTCACCGGCGACGGTCGGGTGCTGGCAGCGGGGGAGCAGCTGCTCTTCCCGGAGGTCCAGACCTGGACGGACGTGGCAGATCTGCAGGTCTGCCGGGCCTATGCCGTGGCCCTGACGGCGGACGGCCGGGTCCTCTTCACCGGGGACGACAGCTTCGCCCGCTGACCCCCCCGTCCCCCCGTAGGGGCGACCCTTGCGGTCGCCCGCCTGTCGGACTTCTGCCTGTGTCCGCGGGCGGCTAATAGCCGCCCCTACGGGAACACCTCGTCTCGCACCGTAGGGGCGGATATCATCCGCCCGCTATGCCTTCCCTGCGCACCCTCTGTCATTGCGAGCCAGTGTCGCAACACTGGCGTGGCAATCCGTATTCCTTTTGCGAGGAGACGAGAGAAACGGATTGCCACGTCGCTTCGCTCCTCGCAATGACACGCCGTAGGGGCGCTTCCCGAAGCGCCCGCCGTCCAGCCCGTAGGGGCGACCCTTGCGGTCGCCCGCCTGTCGGACTTCTGCCGGTGTCCCC
>CAYNBS010000065.1:0-3636 GCA_964395795.1 uncultured Oscillospiraceae bacterium | reverse complement strand
AGGAGTAGCTGTCTCAGAATTGGGTAAAGCGGCGTTGGCCCATGATAAACTAGTACTCTGTAAATTCTAAATCTTTATGATGGGGTATAGATGCTTCAGCTTGGTCCTGGCGTCATCGGCGGTGAATTGCCAGTCCACACCTTTCTGCGCGGCGTTTCTTGCAGCAGCCCACGGTTCGAGCAATCTTTGAAGCGAAAGAAGATCCGGGATTCTGTTGTTTGAAATGCACTGGCGGCCAATGGCAGACAACTCTATTTCTGCAATATCAAGCCAACTCCCATCAACTCTGCTTTGTACATTGCCGTACAAATTGCTTTATGCCCCTTCCCTACGTCATGCCAACTGCACCCCTTTTTTACTCAATTACCATGAAAACGGAATATGAGCCTAAAAAGGTTTTATTAACAGTTGATGTGACAGCTCTGGTCACGAAAGAAGACAGCCCCGGAAGAAGTGCTCTTCTGGGACTGTCTTTGCCTTTGCAACACCTATAATTCTGTTTTGATTACTTCCCTATTAGGCCGGTCCGCTTTACCGGGTTTTTATCAAAATGGAACTGTTCGTGTCCGCGAAGGCCGTCCCCTTGATGAAAGAGGCCTTCGGAAAACGCTTCTCCTGTTATCCGGGGAAGGCGAAGAGCACGGCTTCGAATGGCCGCAGCTCGAACTGGAGACAGAAGGGCAGCTTATCGCACTCCTCTTCCTTTGCCAGGCGCAGCTTCTCTCTCCCGGGGGCCTCGGCCTCCTCGGCCGCCTCGCAGGTGCTGAAGATCCGCTCATAGCTTCCCTCGCAGGGCACGCCTACGGTGTAGTAGGGGTAGCACTTGTCGGAGAAGTTGCAGATCACCAGGATCGCGCCGTTGTAGTTCCAGGGGTTGCGGCGGATAAACGAGAGGATGTTCCGCTCCTTGTCGTTGCGGTTGACCCACTCGAAGGTCTTTTCGTCGCGGGAGTCGCTGTACAGGCAGGGATACTGCTTGTACAGCTTCAGCAGCTTCTGCACGCTGAGCAGGATGTCGCGGTGGTCGGGCTTGTCAGCCAGCTTCCAGTCGAGGGACTTGGCCTCGGACCATTCTGCCTCCTGTCCGAACTCCTGGCCCATGAAGAGGAGCTTCTTGCCGGGATGGGTAAACTGCCAGGTCAGCAGGGTCTTGAGCCCCTCCAGCTGCTCCTCGGGCGTGCCGGGGGCCTTTTGCAGCAGAGACTTCTTCAGGTGGACGACCTCGTCGTGGCTCAGCGGAAGGACGAAATCCTCCTCAAAGACATAGTCCGCGGTGTGAGTCAGGACCTTGTGCATGCCCTCGCGGTACTTCGGCTCGACGCCGATGTAGCGAAGGGTGTCGTTCATCCAGCCCATGTCCCATTTGAAGTTGAAGCCGATGCCGCCCTCGCTGACGGGGTCGGTGATGCCGGCGATGGTGGAGGAGTCCTCCGCGATCATGTAGGCCGGGGTCAGCTCGTTGACTGCCTCGTTCAGCTGCTTCAGGAAGCCTTCGCTCTCAAGGTTGATGTTGCCGCCGTGGACGTTGGGCCGCCACAGATAGCGGGAGAAGCTGGCGTACAGCATGGCCGCTACCGCGTCCACGCGCAGGGCGTCGATGTGGAACTCCCGGATCCAGTAGAAGGCGCTGGAGATCAGGAAGGAGCGCACCTCGGGCTTGCCGTGGTCAAAGGCGAAGGTGCCCCATTCCGGGTACTCCGCCCGCAGCGGGTCGGCGGATTCGTACAGCGGCGAGCCGTCAAACTCGCCCAGGCCGTAACTGTCCTTGGGGAAATGCGCGGGAACGAAGTCCAGGATCACCTGGATCCCGGCCTGGTGCAGCCTGTCGATCAGATAGCGCAGGTCGTCCGGCTTGCCGTGACGGCTGTTCGGGGAGTAGAAGCCGGTGACCTGGTACCCCCAGGAGCCGTCGAAGGGATGCTCGCAGATGCCCATGAGCTCCACATGGGTAAAGCCCATCCATTTGACGTATTCCGCCAGCTGGTCCGCCAGATCCCGGTAGTTGAGGAAGCCCATGTAGTCGTCTTCGCCCTTAAAGTCCTTTTTCCATGAGCCCAGATGGACCTCATAGATGGCCATGGGGCGATCCCGGACGGTTTTATTCTCCTTCTTCGCCTGATGCTCCGCGTCGTTCCAGACGTAGCTGTCCAGCGGCATGACGATGGAGGCGTTGGCCGGACGCAGCTCGGAAAGGAATGCGTAGGGGTCGGATTTCAGCCGACGTCCGCCGTCCGCGCCGAGAACCACATAGCGGTACACGTCGCCCTCGCCCACGCCGGGAACAAAGACCTCCCAGATGCCGGGGTCAGCCTCAGAGGGCTGCAGCGGAAGCTCCTCGTCCCAGCCGGTTTTTGAGGTCATTACCGAGACGCTCTGTGCATGCGGCGCCCAGACCGCGAAATCCGTGCCCGAAACGCCATCTTTCTCCAGGATATGCGCGCCCATTTTTTTGTAGCTCTCGTAGTTTTTTCCCTCATGGAAGAGGCGACTGTCGAGCTCAGTAAAAAGTCCCATGCTTTGACCTTCCTTTCATTGTATAGTTTTCTGAGAAAGGATCGGAGACCGCTCCGTCTCTTCCCGAACACAGTTATTTTATACCCGCGAAGCAAGAAGTGCAACAATCGTGGATACAGTTTCACTCACTAACCTGAATATCGGAGATACCTACAAGGTATCCGGAATCCTGATGCAGGCAGACGGAACTGCATTTACTGTAAATGGTAAAGAGGTAATTGCAGAAAGCAGCAAATTCAAGGCAGATCAGAGCGAAATGACAGTGGAGATCACCTTCACTTTCAATTCCTCATCCCTTGCCGGGAATAGCCTTGTGGTTTTCGAAAAACTTTTCTGCAACGGCGTTGACGTCGCACGTCATGAAGACCTGACGGATAAGGATCAGACTGTCGATTATCCGGAAGGACATACGAACGCGAACGACAAAAAGACCGGCGATGAAGTCGGCACGGTCGGTGAGAAGGAAACAATCATCGACACGGTAACCTATAAGAACCTGCACATCGGCGACACCTATACTATCCACGGAGATCTTCACTACAAGGAAGACTTCATCAGCAGGATTCCGTCGCCCCAGAAGCTGGGTTTATTGGTAACAACATACATGCCGGAACTTTCTTCCGGCAACTCAGAGAGATCTGAAAAGCTGAACTCCCTCCTGCCGTTCCTATTTTCCGGATCAGGGAATAAAGTATCTTCCATCCGGGTGACAATCATCTGCTCCTGCATGTTTTCATACTGAACACTCTCCCGGTGTTACATATATTCACTTCTTTATATCGGTTCTTTTTTTCTTTCAGCTATTTTGTCTGTTTCAGAGCTTCCTGAATTTTTTCTTTTGAAAGACTGGCAAATATAGCCGGCAGTACTCTTTCTACATCCATTCCGATCATTTTGCCTGTCAGTCTAAGGCTCTTGTTGCCCATCATCGGCTTTGCGAGTTTAAGTATTGACAGCGCCATTTTCTTTATCATTCCCATGTGCAGATCTGCCTTTGCGTTTGTAGTCGTATCTTTATCCTGCTTCATGGTATAGTCGAGACAAAAATGAAGCGAATTTTCGACGCCTTAGGCCGTAGCAAAGGCCGACGGGGTCTTTTTTTTCAAACAAAAGGAACTCGGC
>CAYNBS010000064.1:0-3700 GCA_964395795.1 uncultured Oscillospiraceae bacterium | reverse complement strand
GTTTTTACCCTTAAAAAGTGACCTTCACTTTTGCAATCTAGGTTCTTTGTGACCTTAGAATAGCACCGGAGCTGTCCCATAAACCGGACTTTCAAAGCAGCTTTGAGTGAAAAATGCCGGGACCGACCGAACAAAGGTCAGGCTGCAGAGGCAAAAAAGGCTTTGAAGAAACCATGTTTCTTCAAAGCCTTTTTGCTCTGCGCGGCTTACTCCGCGGTGTAGTTGTCGAAGTAGCCCTGGATGAAGACGATGGGGGTGCCCTTGTCGCCGGAGCCGGAGGTCAGGTCGCAGAGGGAGCCGATCAGATCCGTCAGCCGCCGGGGCGTGGTGCCCTCGGAGACCATCTGGCCCACCAGATCCCCGTCCTTCTTGCGGATCTCCTGCTCGATGGCTTCGCGCAGCGCCTCGCCGGAGAGGGAGGCAAAGTCATTGTCCGCCAGGTACTTGAGCTTCAGCTCGTTGGGCGTGCCCTCCAGGCCCCCGGTATAGGCCGGGGAGACCACCGGGTCCGCCAGCTCCCAGATCTTGCCCACCGGGTCCTTGAAGGCACCGTCGCCGTAGACCATGACCTCCAGGCGCTTGCCGGTCTTCTCCAAAAGCTCCGCCTGAATGGCCTCCACCAAAGGCTGGCAATCCCGGGGGAAGAGCTTCACCTTGTCTTCGGTGGCCTTGTTGGAGCCCAGAAGGCCGTACTGCTCGTTGTAGCCGCTGCCGTTTACCGGGGCGGTCATCAGCTCGTCCAGGCCGAAGATCCGCTCGCCGCCGGCCGCCTTCAGGATGCGGGAGGTGCGCTTGCGGGTGTGGATATCGCAGTGGATCACGTTCTTCGTGTACTGCAGGATCTGCCGGGGGTCGTTGGAGAAAAGCACCTCCGCCTCCGCGCCGGAGTCCCGGATGAGCTTGGCGTAGTAGTCCACATAGTCCACGCCGGTGAAGCGGTGGACCCGGTAGCCGAAGAGGGCGCGGTACTGCTCCAGCGTCAGGGTGTCCCGATAGGGGTCGATGCCCTTTTCGTCCAGGCTGTCCCAGTCGATGAGATGGTTGCCCACCTCGTCGGAGGGGTAGGAGAGCATGAGCACCACTTTCTTCGCGCCCTTGGCGATGCCCCGCAGGCAGATGGCAAAGCGGTTGCGGCTGAGGATGGGGAAGATGACGCCCACCGTCTCGCCGCCCAGCTTCTGCCGGACGTCCGCGGCAATGTCCTCCACGGTGGCGTAGTTGCCCTGGGCCCGGGCCACGATGGCCTCGGTCATGGCCACCACGTCCCGGTCATGGAAGGCAAAGCCCTCCTGCCGGGCCGCCTCCAGCAGAGACGCGGTCACGATTTGCTTCAGATCGTCCCCCTCGCGGATGATGGGGGCGCGGATGCCGCGGGATACGGTTCCAACCATACGATTCATAGTGTTTACCTGCCTTTCTTTGCTCAGCGGAAGTACCGGACTGCGGCCTCGAACATGCGGAGGTCATAGTTGCCGGGAACGTTTTTGTAGAGATCGGGGCCGATGCGCTCGGCATGGCCCATCTTGCCGAAGACCCGCCCGTCGGGGGAGGTGATGCCCTCAATGGCGTAGAGGGAGCCGTTGGGGTTAAAGTGCACGTCGGCGCTGGCCTGCCCCTGCTCGTCCACATACTGGGTGGCGATCTGGCCCTTGGCGGCGAGAGAACGGATCAGCTCCTCGCTTGCCAGGAACCGGCCCTCCCCGTGGGAGATGGGCACGTTGTAGATCTCCCCCACCTCCGTCAGCGCAAGCCAGGGGGACTTGTTGGAGGCGATGCGGGTGCGGACGATGCGGCTCTGGTGCCGGGCGATGCGGTTGAAGGTCAGGGTGGGGCAGCTCTCATCGGCGTCGATGATCTGGCCGTAGGGCACCAGACCCAGCTTGATGAGGGCCTGGAAGCCGTTGCAAATGCCGCAGATCAGGCCGTCCCGCTTATCCAGCAGCTCCGTGACCCCCTCCTTCACGGCGGCGGCCCGGAAGAAAGCGGTGATGAACTTGCCGGAGCCGTCCGGCTCGTCCCCGCCGGAGAAGCCGCCGGGGAGGAAGATCATCTGGGATTCCTTGAGCCGGGCGGCAAAGGCGTCCACGCTGCGGGCAATATCGGCGGCGCTGAGATTGCGCACCACGAAGATTTCCGGCTCCGCCCCCGCGTCCCGCACGGCGCGGGCACTGTCATATTCGCAGTTGGTGCCGGGGAAGGCGGGAATCAGCACCCGGGGCCGGGCTGCCTTGACAGCGGGGGCCGGGCGGCTCTGGGCGGGATAAGAGAAGGTCTCCAGCGGGATTTGGGGCGCGGGGATGTTGCAGGGGTAGACCGGCTCCAGCTTGCCCTCGTAGAGGGCCAGCAGCTCCTCCGCCGGGACAGACTCCCCGCCGAAAGTGAAGCTCCCGTCGTCGGTGAAGACGCCCACGGTCTCGCCCGCCGCGTCCCCGTCCACCTCCAGCAGGAAGGCGCCGTAGTCATAGCCGAAGAGCTTGTCCAGGCCCAGCCCCGGGGCGAAGCGGAAGCCCAGGGCGTTGCCGAAGGCCATTTTCATCACGGCCTCGGCCGCGCCGCCCATGCCGGGGGTATAGCAGGCATAGACCTTGCCGCTGCGCTGCAGGGCGGTCACCCGCTCAAACACGGCCAGGAGAGAGGCCGCGTCCGGCAGGCCCGCGGCGTTTTTCTCCGGGGCGATGCGGATCAGCTTGTGGCCGGCGGCCTTGGCGTCGGGGGAGAGGATGTCCCCGGTCTTGGCGGTGGTCACCGCGAAGGAGACCAGGGTGGGGGGCACATGCAGGTCCTCGAAGGAGCCGCTCATGGAGTCCTTGCCGCCGATGGCGGCCACGCCCAGGCCCATCTGGGCCTCGAAGGCACCCAGCAGGGCGGCCAGGGGCTTGCCCCAGCGCCGGGGATCCTTGCCCAGGCGCTCGAAATATTCCTGGAAGCTGAGATATACATCCGAGAAGGCGGCGCCGGCGGCGATCAGCTTGCTGACCGATTCCACCACCGCCAGATACGCCCCGTGATAGGGGCTTTTTTCCGTGATCATGGGGTTGTAGCCCCAGGCCATCAGGGAGCAGTCGTCCGTATGGCCCTGCTCCAGGGAGATCTTCTGCACCATGGCCTGCACGGGCGTGAGCTGCTTTTTGCCGCCGAAGGGCATGAGGACGCTGCCCGCACCGATGGTGGAGTCAAAGCGTTCGCTGAGCCCCCGCTTGGAGCAGCAGTTCAGGTCCGCTGCCATGGAGCGCAGGTTCTCTTCAAAGCTGCCGGAAACGGTTTTCTCATAGGGCCGGGGCGCGGCGGCCTGGGCGGTGATGTGCTTGGCGGCGCCGTTGGTGTCCAGAAAGGCCCGGCTCAAATCCACGATGGTGCTGCCGTTCCAGCGCATGCGGAGGCGCGGCTCCTCGGTGACCAGGGCGACGGGCACGGCCTGCAGGTTCTCTTTCGCGGCCAGGGCCAGAAAAGCCTCCCGATCCTGGGGGGCCACCACCACGGCCATGCGCTCCTGGCTCTCGCTGATGGCAAGCTCGGTGCCGTCCAGTCCCTCGTATTTCCGGGGCACGGCGTTCAGGTCGATATCCAGCCCGTCGGCCAGCTCCCCGATGGCCACCGACACGCCGCCTGCGCCAAAGTCGTTGCAGCGCTTGATCATGCGGCAGGCCTGGGCGTTGCGGAACAGCCGCTGGAGCTTTCGCTCCTCCGGGGCGTTGCCCTT
>CAYNBS010000063.1:0-4035 GCA_964395795.1 uncultured Oscillospiraceae bacterium | reverse complement strand
AGGATAGAGGCCGCTGCAGGCTTCCCCGTTGGCTGTGGCCGCTTTATAAGCTCCGGCCTTACTGTTGCCCCATCTGGAAGGGATAGAGCCTCCAGAGGGCTTCTTTCGTGGCCGCTGCTGTCTCCGATGGAGAGGGGAGCCTCAACACTTAGAGAGTTATTTTATCCGGCCTGCTACCTCTTCCGCTAAGGATTCAATAAAGGCCATTCGCTCCCGATCATCCGTGTATTTCTTTCCGGCTACCTCTATCTCCTTAAGTGGTGGGAGTTCCTTCGTTACCCAATCCAATTTAACCCCATCGGAATAGACTACTACCTTAGTAAATCCGTTTCTTTCGTAAGGCTCTATAACTACGGGGGTTTCTTTAGAGAGGTTCTTATC
The DNA here is from genome assembly GCA_964395795.1 of uncultured Oscillospiraceae bacterium. Classification (GTDB taxonomy): domain Bacteria; phylum Bacillota; class Clostridia; order Oscillospirales; family Oscillospiraceae; genus Limivicinus. Next base: position 3,654 of record CAYNBS010000063.1, on the reverse strand, counting down.
AGAGGCCAAAGCAAGGATTATTGTCTTAAAGGTTCCAGAGATATAGGGAAGAGAGATAGAGTATAACTCTGTCCCGTCTTTCAAATCAATGTACCAAAAAGGCACCTTTTGGCCGTTAAAACTCCGCTCCTTCTGATAGATTCCCTGGAGCGTTCCTTCTACGTTCTTAAAGTACTCTATTCCCCCGTTTGGAAGATAGTGTACTACTTTTCCCTTACTGATAGAAAGATAGATCTTCCTTTTCGTGTCTTGTTCTAATTGTCCTAAAGCCATATCGTTTCTATTTTGATTAATATTACTATCTCATTAAAAGGCCATATCCAGAGCCGCCTCTGGAGCCTCCTTAAGCCTTAACTCTCTCTCCTTCATCTTCGTATATATCTGGGTAGTGTTCGGGCTGCTGTGCCTTAAAACGTGCTGTACCTCTATAAGGCTCCTTCCGTGTTCAAGTAAGGAGCAAGCTGTAGTATGTCGGAGGCTGTGGGCTGTGTATTCCTTTCCATCAAGGCCGATGGCTTTAAGCCCTTCCTTACAGATTCCGCTAACTGTCCGTGTCGTTAGCTTCCCCCCGTGGTTCCGGTGGGAATTGGATATAAAGAGGGGTTCCCCGCTCTTTGCGCCCTTACGTGAGGCCTCCAGATAGTTCCTTATAGGGAGATAGCTCTTCTCTGTGAGTACTACAAAATTAAAGTCTCTTCCCTTCTCGCTTTCACTCCGGCCTTTTCCCCAAACTTTAAGTACCCGCTTCTCTCCGATATAGCAAATATCCCCTATCGTTGCCCTGGCTACCTCTATAGTCCTTAAGCCCGTTCTAAGCATAAGATTAACTATAGCGTAATCTCTAAGGGAAAGGCTTTCAAAATGAGAAAGGAGGGCTTTGCTCTTTTCGTCTGATAGATAGCCCTTCTCAAAGGTCTGGGAGCGTTTAGGGGTTTTAATACCTCTGGCAATATTGGGATAGAGCTTTACGGACTCTGTCCACTCAAAGAACTTTCTTACGGCTATAAGATAACTCCCTATAGTGAGGGGAGCCGCTTTAAGGGTGTTCTCCAAATATTCCGAATATTGGAGGATATCTACTCTCGTTAAATTGGAAAGGGATTTGTTCTCTCTGGCTACCCATCTAAAGAACTGCTTAAGGGTACGGCCATAAAGTTTCCGGCTGCTTTCTCTTACGTTTTGATCGTTAAGGAAAGCCTCTGTAAGGCTCTGGATATCGTTATTAGAGCCTCTTTGAATCTCCGTGCGGGTTACTATAACACTATTCATATTTTATTTTCGTATTACTATAACATTATATTTTCGGTGCAAAGATAGTGTTTTATTTCCAAAGTTCCAAATATTTTCGTTACTTTTTATTATTTGGTTACTTTTGCCACTCTTTTTCTATCGTTGAGGCTACCCTCCGTTAGGATAGAGGCCGCTGCAGGCTTCCCCGTTGGCTGTGGCCGCTTCGTTGGCTCCGGCCTTACTGTTGCCCCATCTGGAAGGGATAAGGCCTCCAGAGCCTCCCTTTCGTGGCCGTGGCTGTCTCCGATGGAGAGGGGAGCCTCAACACTTGAAGAGAGAGGCCTCCTTCCGTGAGGATCTTCTCTTCCTTGAAGGTGTGAGCCGCTTCCGGTTCCTGGCTATCGTTGAGGCTACCCTCCGGAAGGATAATCCGCACAAATCCGCACAAATCTTACAAAAGTGTATTATCTTCCTACAAAAGTGTTAGATAATAGTATAAAAGTGTATTATTCCACTTTCCGGAGGCTGTTTTTATATATCCTCCAAAGGAGGAAATATAAGCGTTTTTCCGGAGAGAAAAGCCCGTTTTAACCTTTTTAGTATAATTCCGGTATAATTTAAGATAATTCGTGGTGAATTGTGGTTAATTCGGGTTAATTCGGGAAAAGCGAAATCTAACACTTTTGTATGATAATTAACCGCTTTGGTTAAGCCGGAGGGGGTTATATATACCCCCAAAGGGGAATATATAAAGCCGCTGCAGGCCGTTCCCGTTGGCTGTGGCCGCTTTATAAGCTCCGGCCTTGCTGTTGCCCCATCTGGAAGGGATAGAGCCTCCAGAGGGCTTCTTTCGTGGCCGCTGCTGTCTCCGATGGAGAGGGGAGCCTCAACACTTGAAGAGAGAGGCTTCCTCTGGATCTGATATTATGATATTATGATATTATACTATTTGCATAAGGGAAAATCTTCCCTATTGTCCGGCCTCCAGATATCCCGAATTACCAAAGGGAAATTTTTCCCTCTGATATCTTCCTCTCTTAAGTTGCGCCTCTCCCCCTGCAGGGGCTTTTTATCTTTTGTGGCCACAAAAATACAACTTGCTATTTTCTTCCGTGAGGATCTTCTCCCTTGAAGGTGTGAGCTGCTTCCGGTTCTGCCATCGTTGAGGCTCCCCTCCGGAAGGATAGAGGCCTCTGCAGGCCGCTCCCGTTGGCTGTGGCCGCTTTATCGGCTCCGGCTCCATCTGGGAGGGCAAAAAGAAAGCGGAAAGAAGGTCTCTCCGCTTATCTTTTCCGCTGTGTCTATAGATCCTTTATCCAATCCCCAAAGGCTTCCGCTGATAGTAAGAGATAGTCTAAAGCCGCCTCCAGAGGCTCCCTATCCCTGCTTATCCTCTTCGCTATAAACTTATCTAAAAGCCCTTGCGAAATAATAAAGCCGTAAGCCTCGTTTTTGAGCTGTGCCTCTTCCATTATTGAGGCCGTGGAGCCGTTGGCCTCTTCTACCTCGTTGTAATAATCCTCCTTAACTTTCTGGAGGGCTTCCTCTGTCTCTCGGAGTTTCTTCTTATACTCTGATAGAGTTTCGTTTACTCCCTTAAACTCCGTAAGAGCCTGCTTCGCTGTCTGCTCTGCTTTTTCTACTCCCTCCTTTAGCTGTTCGTTAAGGGTGTTGGCTTCCTTTAACTGTTTCTCTGTGTCCTGGAGCTTCTTTAATAACTCCGCTTTAGTCATTTCTTCCATAATTTCAATAATTAAAGTTACTATATTACTATATTTCTATTTTTATATATTATCGTAATATCATAATATCATAATATCATAATAAGCCCTTATAAAGCCCCATCCAATTACATTTGTTCCGTTCCTGGAGAGAGCTGCTTTCCCTCCGTCTGGGGGATCTTGCTTTCCTTGAAGGTGTGAGCTGCTTCCCTTCCTTCTGATAGTTGAGGCTATCCTCCGCAAAGAGAGGGAGCTGCAGGCCGTTCCCGTTGGCCGTGGCCGCTTCGTTGGCTCCGGCCTTACTGTTGGCCTCCCCATCAAGGAAAGAGCCTCCAGAGGGATAGATAGTCCTATATTCATTCCGGAGCCTGCCCTTAAGTTGCCATTCCGGTTCCTCTCCGCTCCAATCAAACCACTCCGTCCACTCTTTCCCGTTCTTCGTGAACTTTTGATAACGCTTTTGTCTGATACCTTTTTCCATACTAAATTTCTATTTTGTTTTTACTATTCGATTCCCTAACCTGGAATAACTCTCCAGAGTTACACTTTCCGGCTTTACTTTTGCTATTCCGCTCTCAAAGTCGAAATATCTATTTAGCTCCTTTTCCGTGATAGGTACGGCTCCCCCGAAAAAATTATTAAGAGCTGTGGCCGCTTCTTCGTGTAATTTCGCTATTATACTTTCGCTTGCGGCCATTCTGTC
>CAYNBS010000062.1:0-4288 GCA_964395795.1 uncultured Oscillospiraceae bacterium | reverse complement strand
AGGGCATTGAGCAGAAAGCCGCGACTTGCACGGTTGGTACTCTGCCGTCCGGCGTAACGGTCAAGAGCAACACTCCGGCCACGGCAACAGCAGCGGGTTCTGTTGTGCTGACTTTCGCCAAGAACGCTACCCTGGGCGGTGCATCTGTGCTGACCGGCACGATTCCGCTCACGTTCTCCGTCTCCGGCAAGAGCGTCACAAAGAACTTTGCATGGACCAAGGCCAATGCCGGTACAAGCGGCACATCCGCTGTGGTGTTCTCCGTCTATGCTCCCAATGGCACCATCGTGCAGAACCAGTCTGGCAGCCTGACGCTTGCAACCTCTGCCTATGAAGGTGCGACTGCAATCACGAACGCAACCTATCAGTGGGCAAAATACAGCAGCGGCAACTGGACCAATATCTCCGGGGCCACAGCGGCAACGCTGACAGTGCAGGGCGCGGATATTGTGAATATCCAGTCCTACCGGTGCACCATGACCTACAACAGCAAGAGCTACGTGGACGTCATTACGGTGGAAGACAAGTCCGATCCCTATGTGTCGGAAATGCTCTCCATCGGCGGCTTCACCGTGAAGAACAATCTCGGTGGTCTTGTGCCTTATGTGATTGTTCGCACGAATCAGAGAGAAGTAGACCCGCTGAAGGGCAACATCTCGGAGACGGCACCGGCCAGTCCTGCAGCCGGAGATTTCTGGTACCAGATCGATCACACCGGCCATACGGTTACGCTGATGAAATACAGCGGCTCGGCATGGGCGGCGGCAACAGAAACCCAGGAGCTGACCTATACCTGGTATGCGCAGGACAAGGATGGCAATCCCATCACCTTCGACAAGACCGGGAAGGTTATTTATCTCTCCGCCGCGGACATAGATTCCATCCTGACCCTGCAGTGTGATGTCTCCAACTGAGGAGGTGACGGCATGCTCCTTTCCATCTGCCAGAACACATTCCAGAGTCTGGTCGAGCTGGAGGCGGTGGATTCTCTGCGGGTGGAAGTGCGGGAATGCTATGCGGAGATCACCAAAACCTCTGAGCAGATCCAGTCCACGGTCCGCGAGAACTATCTCAGCAAAGACGACTTGACCACGATTCAGCAGGATTTCCAGACCGCCATTACTCAGGCGGCTTCGGAAATACGCATGGATTTTACGACTCTGACCAATGAGATCACAAACAACGTATCCGGCAATTACTCCCTGATCGAGGAGTATATCCGCTTCCGTGGCGCTCTGATCGAGCTGGGCAAGGTTGGAAACGCATTCACGGCGGAGTTTTCTAACGAGGGTCTGTCCTTCCTGGAAAACGGCCAGACCATTGCATACATCACGAACCAGTCCCTCGTCATTACCAATGCGGAAATTCGGAACAGACTCTCCCTTGGTACGGCGGCAAGGGGCTGGTTTGACTTCATACCCCGTGAGACCGGGAACCTCTCCATCCAATGGAGAGACCCCACAGCATAAGGAGTGACGCCTATGGCACAGGGCAACAGTGGCAGTTTTACGCTGTCAGGGAGCCAGAACTTTGCCGTTATCATATACTGGTCGGAAACCTATAATGAAGCGGCCAACACCCATGTGGTGAGCATTACTTCCTGCCAGCTCGTTTCGTACAACTGGTACGGCTTCACGTATTATCCTAATGGAACGCTCTCTATCAACGGAAGCACCGTCGTGACGTTCAACTCCCAGACCGGTACCCACAACTGCACGATCCAGACGCAGAGCGCGGGCTATCCGATTATCCCGGCGTCTGGTTCCAGCTATCCTGCGGCACCGTGGTCTTCCGGGACTATCGCGGGCAATGCCGACGGCACAAAGACCGTCAACATCGCCGCAAACTTCCAGTGCTTTACCTGGGACGGCAAGGGCGGCAGCGGATGGAGCGTCAGCGGCAGCCAGAATGTCACGCTGCGCACGATTCCGCGTACTTCGAGCGTTTCAATGCCAGCTACCACGATGGGCAGCGCCGGGACGATCAGCATCACCCGGGCATCCTCGTCCTTTACGCATACGCTGACTTACGCTTTCGGCAACGCGACCGGGACGATTGCTACGAAAACCACATCCACATCTGTATCCTGGACACCGCCCACTTCGCTGGCCAGCCAGATTCCAAACAGTACCAGCGGCTCCTGTACCCTGACCTGCTATACCTATAACGGCAATACGCTGGTCGGCACAAGCACTACAACGGTAACGCTCTCGGTTCCGGCATCCATCAAGCCCACCATAACGGGCATCACGGCGACCCGGGTGGACGGGACTGTTCCGTCTTCCTGGGGGATCTATGTGCAGACCAAGAGCAAGGTGACCCTGACGATAACCGGAGCAGCCGGGGCGGGAGGCTCGACGATCAGTTCCTACAGCATCACCGGCGGCGGACTGTCGTACACCGCTTCATCGGTGACGACGGGCTTCCTAAACACATCCGGCTCCATCACATTCACCGGCAAGGTCTGCGACAGCCGCGGCCGCTGGTCGGATGAAGCTACGGTGACGATCTCCGTCGTGCCGTATGCCGCACCGCGGTTCAATAGCTATTCTACCCAGCGGTGTACGAGCGCCGGAGCGTCCTCCTCCAACGGCACTTACGCCAAGAGCACGGTCGAGTTTTCTTACTGGTCTTGCAGCGGGAAGAACACGATCACAACGGCCGTGGCATACAAGAAATCCTCCGAATCGTCCTATACAAACGCTGGGGTCAGCTTTACCAGCGGGACGCAGTTCATCTTCGGCGGCGGCAATCTGAGTGTGGATTATTCCTACGATATCCGATTCACCCTGACCGACGCCTTCGGCACTGTCACTGTTGTGGACAGCCTGTCTACCGCCTCCGTCCTGATGGACTTTAAGGCGGGCGGCACAGGGCTGGCTGTAGGTAAGGTGTCCGAGACGGACAGCTGCTTTGAAGTTTCGGAGAATTGGGATGTGAAGGTCTACGGCATGCTGCTGGCAGAATACATCCAATCTCTTGCGTCAGGAGGGATTGCGCTGGGAACCTGTGATACCGCCGCGGATGACGGGGATAAGATTGCGACTGTTCCGGGCAATTTTGAATTGAAGACCGGGGCCGTTGTGGCGATCAAGTTCACCAACCACAATACCGTGCAGCAGGTCAAGATGAATGTGAACGGCACCGGCTTGAAGTACATCGTCACCTACAACAACTACCTGCCGGTGACATACGCGTGGAAGCCGATGCAGACGGTGCTGTTCATTTATGACGGCACATATTTTGTGGCATTTACGCTGAATGTCGCATCCACCACCTATTACGGGCTGACCCGACTCACCAGCAGCACATCGTCAACGAGCACTGGCCTTGCTGCCACCGCGTCTGCAGTCAAAGCGGCCTACGATCGGAATAGTTGGGACAGCATTACACTGACCAATCCTCTGGCTGTAGCCTATGGCGGGACCGGGGCAAATAACTCAGCGACAGCGCGATCGAATCTTGGGATAGCCGTCTCCACCTTGTGGACGGGAGCCTGCACGACGGGATCGCTGTCATTTTCGTATTCGTATAACTTCTTTGTGATCGTTGGTCAGCTCGCATCGACAGGATCAAGAGCTTCCATCACGATTCCGAAAAGCGCGATAACCACCAGTCAGCTTGCTTTCCAGCTTGCCGATGAGTCCTACTACTATTCCTTCAATCTTTATGTTTCGTCGGGGACGGTGTATCTGTCCTACAAAGGCCGAAACAGTTCTGGCCAGATTCTGGCTGTATACGGCATTAACTGAGGAGGTCGCTATGAAAGTAACTTTTGATGAAAACGGCTATGTAAACGGCTGGTGCATGGTTGGCGACAACGGCGGTGAGGAATTCGAGCCGCCAGAGGATCTCGACACTTTCCTCGACCGCTTTGAATCCTTCAAACTTGCCGACGGAAAGCTCATCTTTGACGCTGATAAGGATGACGCCGTAAGGCTTGAAACTGAAAAGACCTCGCTCCGAGTACGCAGGGAAAAAGAATGCTTCTCCGTCGTCAACCGAGGCTGGCTTTGGTATTCGACTCTGACCCTTGCACAGTGGAGGGAACTGCGAACTTGGTATATCTCCTGGCTGAAGGTGACGGAGACGATGACCCCGCCGGAACGCCCGTCCTGGGTCGACGATATCGACACTTCCCGCATTCCGCTGACATTCGGCGGGCTGCTGTAAGGCGGTGATGATATGTGGCGAGGTACAACACCAACATATAATTTCACGCTACCGGAAGGCGTAAGGCTGGAAGACTTCTCAACTGTATATCTGACCTTCGCGCAGAACGGGCATA
>CAYNBS010000061.1:0-4316 GCA_964395795.1 uncultured Oscillospiraceae bacterium | reverse complement strand
GGATCGTACAGCCTGCACAGCAGTTTGATAAAAGTTGTTTTGCCGGAGCCGTTTTCGCCAACGATGGCCATGCGGCTTCCGATCTTGAACTTTACGCTCACATGACGCAGCGCCCAGGTATCGGTTCCCGGATACCGAAAGGAAACATCACGAAACTCTACATGATACTCTCTATCATTTCTCTTTTCAGTCGTTAAAGAGCCCTGATACATGGAGTTTGGAATATCAAGAAAGTCATAGCACAATGCCAGAAACTTTCCGTTGTTCTGTATTTCCCCCAAAGTGGAGAATAGTTTTGTCAGGCTTCCGGAGAGCGCTGTGGCTGCGCCAACATACTGTGTAATCGATCCGACTCCAAAAGCACCGGCAAGAGCTTTCAAGCAGGTAAAAATATAGATCGTTCCAGTAAAGACAGCGGAAAGGCTCGTGGCTATGCCGTGATAGATTCCGCCTCGTCCTTTAGTAAGTTTTGCAAATGGGCCCTTTGTGCCAAAGCCCTGATCCTGCGAGCTGACGAAGTAATGAACGGCAATGGAATACTGATTGTACATACGGATGTCCACGTCACGTTTATCCGCTCCAAAGAAGCCGAAATAGCCGAAGATGCGGTTGCCAAGGCGGGCTTTGTCAACCAGTGCTGTTTGAAGCATATCAGCGTGCCCGTGCAGCTTGCCTGAGAGCGCGCTGAGCAGTATCATAATTGCAAGCAGTGCCAAGATAAATAGCGGATTATTCAGCACTGCCATGTTTCCCGCAGAAGAAGGAACTTTGGCAAGAAATAGGCTTGTCGTTAATACAACAGCGCTGATAATGCCTACAGTGGATTCTACGATTCCGGAAAACAGTGCGGGAACATGACCAAAGCCCCAATCCATCCAGTTTTCATTTTGACTGATCTGGGCTCGCAAATCATGCGTTGCCTGCTTATCAACATCAGCAAAATCCATCTCAAACTGTTTATTCACAAACAATGTTTGGCGCTTTGGCCAGCTTAATTCTTCATGCATACCTTTCCAACGGGCAAGAATTGCCTTGAGCAAGGCTAAGAGCCCACTTGCTGCCACAGAAAGCCACACCCACATCCAGAGCGCATCTGCTCGTCTGGCTCCGGCAAGTTCATTCAAGATTCGAGCTGAAAAATAAATCAGAACAAAGGGAGTAATGGCAGATACGATTTTTTCCAGCGCGATGGACGGTAAAAGCCACCGGTCAAGTCTATGAATATCCTTCATAGCCCTAAGCTGTATTTTCCAAGCATCACCGAATCGCATTTTCTTTTCAGAATCCATCAAAAATCCCTCCCTTCCTGATAATATCTGCTTTGAACCTCATAGAGATTCGCGTATTCTCCGCCTCTTTCAAGCAAGTCAGCGTGTGTACCTTCTTCGGATATATGTCCATCAGAGACGAAGATAATCCTGTCGCAAAAACGAGTGGATGCGAGTCTGTGTGACACAAACAGCGAAGTTTTTCCATGAGTCATCTCGTTATATTTGACGTATATATCATTTTCGGCAAGGGGATCAAGCGCAGCCGTAGGCTCATCCAAAAGCAGCATCGGAGCGTCTCTGTATAGGGCTCTTGCGAGCATAAGCCTTTGGATTTGCCCTCCCGAAAGTTCTACACCGTCATCCCATATTTTCCGGCCCATCTTGGTATCAACACCATTGGGAAGCTCGCTGATCTTTTCCGTCAACCCAGCCAAAGCCAGGCAATTGTCCACCCGCTCCCGGTCAATGCCGTCAATCCTCTGTGCAACATTCTCAGCAACAGAAATGTCAAGAACGGAAAAGTCCTGAAATACCGTTGAGAAAATATCATAATACGCTTGACGGTTAAATCTCCGTATATCAATTCCATTCAGCAGGACACACCCGGTAGTCGGATCAAGCAAGCCGCAAATCAACTTCACAAGCGTTGTTTTTCCTGCCCCATTCAAGCCAACAATAGCAAGTTTTTCACCGGGAGCAATGGTCAAATCGAGATCATGGATCGTATCTTTTCCCGCGTCTGGATAACGGAACGAGACCTTTTCCAGCTTTATCTCGCAACCGCTCGACAGATCCGGGATCGGCACGCCGCCTTCAAAACGGAAGGGCTCCGGGACGTCAAGATATTCCCGGATCGTGTTGAGATCAAGGCTCTCCTTATGCAAAACTGCAAACTCATTCAGGATACCGGTGATCCAAGCAGTAAAGCCGCTGACCGCAGTGAAATACAACAAGAACGTGGAAGCTGGGAGATTCTCATTCAACGCCATGTTGATCAGGTAGAAATAAGCAATGCCATTTCTTAAAACGCCAAGCAGAACATCGACAATATTTCCGATCAGCTTCTGCTTTTCGCTCTTTTTTACAAATTCCTCATATAGCTTCAGAATGCTGTTATAGATGCTCTGGAGCCAAGGCGCAAGGCCAAAAACACGGATATCTTTTGCCAACTCTACGGATTCTGACTTGTTCCGTATGTAAATAAACCTTTTGTCATATTCTGCTTCTTCTTCACGGTGCCTGTATCTCCAGGAATCTGTCTTGCGGGATACAAAAAAACTGATAACTGTGGTTGCGATGACTACGAGCATAAGAAGACCGCTCAGATTGGAAAGCAGGGTCAGATATACGATAAATCCAATCAGATTCGTAAGCAACGTGGTCATGGTTGTCCAGATATGTTCACTGGCCTCGCTGTTTCCGTCTGTAGCATCGTATGCCTTGCTTCTGAGCTTTTGAATTTTGGAGTCAAGCATATTGGGATACGATGTTGTATTGGTCTTTTCATTGATTTTTACAATGATAGCTGTGCGGACTGCAATTCTTCCATAAAGGCTATTGTCCTCAAAATAACGCTTCAACCCCATGAGCAGAAAAAGCGCACCCGAGGAGACAGCGATTGTCAGAAGCAGGGAAGATACTTCCGCACCATTCTCAACCCGCTGGAGAATCTGGGGCGCTATAAAAAGCTCTGTAAGATTCAGGGCTACAGAGACAACAGCAATAATAACGCAAATGAGAAGAACGCTTCTACATTCTCTCCATGCATTGGCAATCATCCAGCCCACATTCTCCACTGAGCTGTATTTGGGTTTGGTTTTCTTTTCACTCATATTCCAAGCCTCCCTTCGTCGCACAGTATAGCAAAACGATTCGCCTCCAGGCATTCCGGGGGACGAATCGTTCTTTCTGGGGGACGAATTGCTCCGTTCTACTGCTGCGGAAGCAGTATTTCAGTTGTAAAAGCGCCGTTTTCGGAATTGCGGCTGAGATAACCACCAAGGCGGTCTATAATAGCGTCTATTCTAACAAGGCCAAGACCATGCCCTTCGCCCTTGGTGCTGTGAAAGATTCTCCCACTTTTTTGCATCTTCTTCTCGGCGGTTAAATTCGTAAAGGAAATGTAAAGCTGCGTGTTCTTCATGTCCATATAGATACGGATCATACGCTGATCGGGAGGCAGCTTCAGACTTGCTTCTATTGCATTATCAAACAGATTACCGATGATGACACACAGATCAATGTCCGGCGTGGTCAGTGCGAGCGGAATATGGGCATCCGCATGGACGGGTATATCTTTGGAGTGTGCCAAAGAGATCTTGCTGTTCAGAATGGCGTCAGCCATTGCGTTGCCAGTTTTGATAACTGTATCGACTGTTGCCAAATCCGTATCCAATTCATCCAGATAGGCTTTGATGGCGTCCATGTTTCCCGAAGCTGCATAAGCTTTGAGTGTCTGGATATGATTGCGATAATCATGACGCCAGCCCCGGATTTGCTTATACATATTCTCCACTTCGGCATAGTGGGTTTCGATCAGCTCTCGTTGATAGGCTGCAATTCGCTGATCCTCTTTTTTCTTAAACAATGGCATGAAACCTGGCCTCCTATGTCCTTGCTATAATGGCACGGTTGAGCGCATCATATTGGCCTCTTGGGAGGGGGATTGCACTGCCGTCAGAAAGAATGACTTCTGTTTTGGAAATACGTCGGACGCAGGTCAAATTAACGATATAAGACCGTCCAAGGCGGAAAAACCGCTCGTCAAGCTCTTTCTCAAATTCTCCAAGCGTCCGTTTGACGGTCACGTCCACCTTCCCATGTACGGTGACATAGTTCTGCTGTACATCAAGATACCGGATTTCTCTTACAGGCATGACGACAGTCTCATCAGCGGTTTTGAGCAAGAGCTCTTTTTCGTTTTTCTTTAGCCGCTCCGATGCCCGGTCTAATACGCTCCAAAGCTGCTCCTTCTTTACTGGTTTTATCAGATGGCTCTGTCACAACAAATGGTTGATTTTTGACGAGAAATAGCGTATAATAATA
>CAYNBS010000060.1:0-4404 GCA_964395795.1 uncultured Oscillospiraceae bacterium | reverse complement strand
GCAGCCAGAGCGACTCGTGCAAGGTGGACCCCGTGCAAGCCCTCATCATGGCACTCGATTTGTATGAGAGGTATGAGGGGGCACAACATTAAACCACGAATTTCACAAATTAAACGAATTTATCGCACGAACATGATTCTCGACACACTGAAGAAGGAGGGGAGAATATAGAATAAGCAGGCCGAAACCTGCTTATTTCTCCACTTTTTTACACATTAAACAAAAAACGCCCGTTTTTCGGGCTTAATATTTTTATTTTATGGAAAAGACGAAATCTGCCGTGAAACGGCAACTGAAAGAAGATTGGCAGAAGGCGTGCAATGGCTACCTCGTTGAGCTGCTGCGCATGTGGGAGCTCGACGGTTTTTATGGCTATTGGATAGCCGACGAGGTGGGCGGCGTGTACGACTATGCCGACGGATCGTTCGACATTTGCATGGACGACATCATCTACTGCGTGGAGCACGACGTGACGCGCGACCAGTACGACGAATGGCAGGACTATATCATCGACGCCTCGGAGTTCGGTTTTGATACCCCGAACCTGCGCTCGTGGATGCACGGATGCCCACGAACACCCAGGGAGACATTCGATAAGCTGAAGCGGCTGAAGGCCGACCTCAATGCCGCCATCGAGGAAGAGAAGAAAAACCAAAAATCATAAGAAGATGCGAAAGAGAAAAATATACATCAGCGGCGCAATGACAGGGCTGCCGCGCGAGGAATACATGAGGCAGTTCCGGATTGCTGACGCCGTGCTCGCAAAGCACGGGTACGGTAGCATCAACCCGACGCGAGTGTGGGCATGCCGGTGGCCTTGGCTTTACAGGATCGTTGGCTACAAGCTGACGCTGCTCTACGACCTGTGGCTGCTCATCACCCGTGCCGACGGCATCGTGTTCTTGCCAAACTGGGTGACCAGCCGCGGCGCGAACATCGAGAAGGCTGTGAGCGACTGGTTCTACATGATGGGAGTCAGCAACGAAGTGCGCGAGGCTATTAACAATGGCATCGCGGAACTTGAAAAACAGCCGTGAGGCTGGTCCATGTTTTGTGAATGCGCACCCGTCAATCGCAATCAGCGAGCTGAAGCAATCAACCGGGCAGAAAAATAAAAAGAGACGGGAGCGGGCTATAGAATGGCTGAGGTACATCAAGAAAACGGCAGACGGCTACATGATTAGCATGGAAGACCGACTGAAGGGAAGCGACGAAGAGGAATTCTAATAACTCACCCTAGCGGCCGAAGGAATTTACCACCTTCGGCCGTTTTTTTTATCACGGTAAACCTAGGTTCCATTTGCTGCGAGAAGTAGAATATTTAAAAAACTCGAGTAAATGGAAATATCAATCAGCGACATTATCAGCATCATCGGCCTTGTGGCCGGTGGAGGCAGCATCGGCACATTCTTCACGTGGCGATGGCAGCGGAAGAAGGCCAGTGCGGAGGCAAAGCAAGCCGAGGCACAGGCAGAACAGGCTAAGTTCGAGGCCATGCAGGCGAACAGCCAGCTCATCAAGGACATTCAGGACAGCTACCAGCGGCTGACGGAAGACCTGAAGGCGAACCTCGACACCCAGCAGGAGTACAACGATGAGCAGAAGCAGTATATCGCCGAACTGAAGGAGGACCGCCATCATCTGCGCGAGGAGCGCGACGAGATGCGGAAGCGACAAGACAAGCTGGAGCAGACGGTGAGGGACTTGCAGTTCGAGGTGGCCAGGAACACCCGCATGGTGACGTTCATGCGCCCTTGGCTGTGCGGTCGGGAAGGATGCGCCATCCGTGTGCCCGTCAACATCTCGGCCGCAGGAGAGATTGAGAAGTCGGAAGCGGTGCACGACATCGAGCCGGTGGAAGGCAGCGACATGTAGAACCATGAAAAACTCTGAGGAATGAAAGCAAGCAACACTCTCATCCAGGCCATCAAGCGATTTGAGGCCTGCGTCTTGACCGCCTATCAGGACGCCAAGGGCGTGTGGACCATCGGCTATGGCCACACCCAGGGCGTGAAGAAGGGCGACCGCATCACACTTTTTCAAGCCGAACAGTTCCTGAAACAAGACCTCGCCCGCTTCGAGGCAGCAGCCCAGAAGGTGAAGCGACTGAGCACCCAGGGGAAGTTCGACGCGGTGGTGGACTTCATGTACAACTGTGGCACCGGGAACTTCGACAAGTCGACGCTGCGCAAGTATATCGAGGCCGGGCGCAAGACCGCCGACATCCAGCGCGAGTTCCTGAAGTGGACCTACTCGGGCGGCAAGCAGCTGGACGGGCTCTACAGCCGTCGCATCTGGGAGGCTGCACGGTTTAACGATTAATTCTTTAAGGAAATGAGACCACGACAAGCATTGAATGCCATCATCATCCTGTTCTTCGCCTTCATTGTGGCGATGCTGGTGCTCACGAGCTGTGCCCAGCGTGTGACCGAGCGGCTGGTGGCTGTTCACGACACCACCTACCTGAGCCGTGTGGAGCGCGACAGCATCTACATGCGCGACAGCATCTATCTGCACGAGTACGTCATGGGAGATACCGTCTACCGGGAGAAGACAAGCGTCGTCTACCGCTGGCGCGACCGCCTGAAGACCGACACTATATACATTTCACGTACCGACACGGCCACGATGATCACCACCGTCGAGAAGGCCGTGCGCCCCACACTGTGGGAGCGTCTGCGCGAGGCAGCTGCTCTCATGGTAGTATTCAGCATTATATTACTTTTTATTTGCATTCTCTTGCGGAAAAATTAGTTTGTGTTTTTCATAGTATTAGATTTAAATTAATTGTTTATTTAGTTTCTACGCTCATGTGAATGAGCAAAGACCTGTTAGTATTCGAGGGGAGGCGGCGGCCTCCCCGTTTTTTTTGTGCCTGCTTGGTAAACCCGAGCGGTTGTTTGCCATGATTCTTAAAGATAGAACAAAAAATAAAGCACTATGGCAAATAACGAGACCATCTTTGAGCGCGTGAGCATCTGGCTGTGCAGCATCAGGAGCGACAGGTACGCTCACCTGCTGGTGTCGCTGTTGCTGACATTCATTGTCGGCATGTCGCTGACGCTGATCGTCGGTACGGGACGTGCAGTCTGCGCTCTCATCGGTGCACTTGTGACCATGTGTGTGGGCATCGCCAAAGAGTGGTACGACAGCACCAGGCCAGGCAACTACTTCGACACCACCGACCTGCTGGCCGACGCCATTGGCTGTTTGATGGGATTCATCGTTACAGCATTATAACAACAATTAAAAAAACAAGAATTATGAAAGAGTTTCTGAAAGGTTTTCTGAAGGGTCACTATGTGTGGACTTTCGGCGCATTGATTTTAGGTTTTATCATGTGCTTCCTGACGAAGGACATGCCCAACGAGACCGCCGCAGGGTGGTTCATCGCGGTGATGGGCTCGGCATGCGCCATCATCTTGCAAGGATGGTATCACAAGGAGTATGCCACGGCGAAGTATGACTGGTTCAACGTCTGCCTGGCCGTCATCATGTTCATCTTCGCAGGCATAGCCAGGGCATTTATCAACTCGTAACCCGTATGGCCAACTACAGCATCACGTTCAAGTCGCTCCGCGCTGGCACCACCTATACCGTCAACATAGGTGGCAGCTCGGGCAGTGCCATACCGCTGAAAGGTAGTGCCGAGCCGTTCAACACGCAGGAGGACGACAGCGACGATCCGTTTGCCCCCATCCGAACACAGAGCGGCTACATCAGAATCTTTGACGACGGGCTGGCAGCCGACGGGGTGACACCCTTCGACTGGCGCGACCTGCTGCCCATGACCGACACTGACCGTCCGGTGACGCTGACCGACGATGGCGGACACATCGTGTGGCAGGGCTTCATGCAGGCGCAGAACTTCGGCGGCGTACTCTATGGCAACCCACAGGAGCGGGAATATCCCGTGCAATGTGCGCTGGCCGTGACCGAGTGCAACGACATCGACGTGACCAACCACGAGCTGCGCAACTTCGCCTGGCTGCTGAGCAATATCATTAGCAGCATTCCGCACATCAGCATCACGAGGGTTGTGGTGCAAGGTGGCAGCGACGCCCGGCAATGGCTGCTGAAGATGATTGACTGGCAGAACCTGGTGCAGGTAGATGCCGACGATGTGGTTGTGGCCCGCTACAACCACTACCAATGTCTGGAGGATATGTGTAGGTTCTGGGGATGGACGGCCCGGACCTTCGGTCAGACGCTCTACCTGATGCGCCCGGACGATGCCGACGAGCAGACCTTCCTCACGCTCACCCGCTCAGACCTGACAACGCTGGCAGGCGGTGAGCTCGCCGGCACCACCAGCGGAACATGGAGCACGACAGCCATCGGCAACGAGTTCGCGTCGGTCGCCAATAACGACTTCCAACAGCGCGGGCCGAACAAGGCCACCGT
>CAYNBS010000059.1:0-4641 GCA_964395795.1 uncultured Oscillospiraceae bacterium | reverse complement strand
TCTTCTCCCTCACCGAGGACGGCATCCGCACCGAGGCCTTCGACCCCTCCAAGCTGGTAGACCCCAGCCTGATCATTTACCACCCGGTTCGCTCCCTGGGGGAGGATCTCATCGTCACCAACGGCGATCAGACCGACACCATCCGGGATTTTGGCGACTTCCGCGCCGCCCTCTCCACCCGGGAGTATGAGCCGGACGGCCCCAACTGGACCCCCCGCATCTCCGCCCTCTGCCGCAAGGACGGCAGCTTCTCCCTCTCCATCCTCAAGCGGGTGGACGGGCGCTGCCTGCGCTGCTTCTACGATTATGAGGGCTGCGACGAGGGCCGGGGCTATTTCATCAGCACCTATCAGGGCGACGGCAGCCCCCTGCCCAGCTTTGCGGGGGAGCCGATCCCCATCACCATGCCCGAGCCGGAGGAGGTTTGGGCCGCGCTCAACCAGGACAACAAGGTTTCGCTCTACGCCAAGGTAGGCGATGAAGTCAAGCTTTTCAATAAAAACCAGGGGGACTGATCTTCCTTGCAAATGTGCCTCAAAGCGCGGGCATAGCACCAAGCCTGTCATCGCGAACCAGTGACCGATGTCACTGGTGTGGCGATCCGTATCTCACAAAACAACCTTCACAATACGATTGGAACAAAAATTGGAGATGAACTGTCATGACTGAACTGGAACTGAAATACGGCTGCAACCCCAACCAGAAGCCCGCCCGCATCTTCATGAAGGACGGAAGCGAGCTTCCCGTCACCGTGCTCAACGGCAAGCCGGGCTACATCAATTTTCTGGACGCGCTGAACGCCTGGCAGCTGGTGCAGGAGCTGAAGGAGGCAACTAACCTGCCCGCCGCCGCGTCCTTCAAGCACGTCTCCCCCGCCGGCGCCGCCGTGGGCCTGCCCCTGAGCGAGACGGACAGGCGCATCTACTTTGTCCGGGAGGATGCGGAGCTGAGCCCCATCGCCTGCGCCTACATCCGCGCCCGTGGGGCGGATCGCCTCTGCTCCTACGGGGACTGGGCCGCCCTCAGCGACCCCTGCGACGCCGCCACCGCCGCCTATCTGAAGGAGGAGGTGTCCGACGGCATCATCGCCCCGGGCTACAGCCCGGAGGCGCTGGAGATCCTGAAGACCAAGAAAAAGGGCAACTACAACGTGGTGCAGATCGACCCCGCCTATCTTCCCGCCCTGCAGGAGTGCAAGGACGTGTTCGGCGTCACCTTCGAGCAGGGGCACAACAACTTTAAGATCGACGAGAGCCTGCTGCAGAATCTGGTCAGCGCCAACAAGGAGCTGCCCCAGTCTGCCAAAACGGACATGCTCATCGCCCTCATCACCCTCAAGTACACCCAGTCCAACTCCGTCTGCTATGTGAAGGACGGTCAGGCCATCGGCGTGGGCGCCGGGCAGCAGAGCCGCATCCACTGCACCCGTCTGGCCGGTCAGAAGGCAGACAACTGGTATCTGCGGCAGCACCCCAAGGTGCTGGGATTGCAGTTTGTGGAG
This sequence comes from uncultured Oscillospiraceae bacterium, assembly GCA_964395795.1. Classification (GTDB taxonomy): domain Bacteria; phylum Bacillota; class Clostridia; order Oscillospirales; family Oscillospiraceae; genus Limivicinus. Next base: position 3,140 of record CAYNBS010000059.1, on the reverse strand, counting down.
GGCATCCGCCGCCCGGATCGGGACAACGCCATCGACGTCTACACCTCCGATGAGTACGAGGACGTGCTGCGGGAGGGCGATTGGCAGCGCATTTTCCGGGTGAAGCCCGAAGTACTCACCGCGGAAGAAAAGAAAGCCTGGATCGCCACCCAGTCCGGCGTCACCTGCGGCTCCGACGCCTTCTTCCCCTTTGGGGACAATGTGGAGCGGGCGCGGAAATCCGGCGTGCAGTATATCGCCGAGCCCGGCGGCTCCATCCGGGACGATCATGTGATCGAGACCGCCGACAAATACAACATGGTGCTGGCCTTTACGGGCATGCGCCTGTTCCACCACTAACAATCCCCAACTACTCAGTCTCCCTGTGGGAGACTGAGTAGTTGGGAGGAACTCGCGTTTATCGCAGCGGGCGGATGCCCGCTTTGGTCGACGCGAGGCCTCACAGAGTTCGGCTTAGGGAGTTTTTGCCGAGGCAAAGCCCCGTCAAAAACGGATTTGATTTGTTTTTCGCGTTTGGACGCGAAAAATCAGAGGGGAGCCCCCCTCTGAACTCCCCCAATTACTGGTTGCAATCGTTGCGACGATCTTTCCTCTCAGCCTTCTCTTTTCGGGGAAGGCGACGGATGGGATGTAAGTCCCCATCCGCAACATCACATATGAGGAGTTCAACATGAACGTTATGGTCATCGGCGGCGGCGGGCGGGAGCACGCCGTCATCCGCAAGCTGCGGGAGAATCCCGCCATCACCCGCCTGTACGCCCTGCCCGGCAACGCCGGCATGGCGGCGGAGGCGGAATGTGTGCCCATCGGGGCCAAGGACATCGCCTCCATCGTCTCCTTCGCGGAGGCCAATGCAATCGACTACGCCGTGGTCACGCCGGACGATCCCCTGGTGCTGGGCTGCGTGGACGCCCTGGAGGAGATCGGCGTGCCCTGCTTCGGTCCCCGCTCCGACGCCGCCCTCATCGAGGGCAGCAAGGTCTTCGCCAAGGAGCTGATGCGCAAGTACGGCATCCCCACCGCCCGGTATCAGGTCTTTACCGAGCTGGAGGCGGCCCTCCGCTATGGGGAGACGGCCCCTCTGCCCACGGTCATCAAGGCGGACGGGCTGGCCCTGGGCAAGGGCGTGATCATCGCCCAGACCCGGGAGGAGGTCCGGGACGCCCTCACCGACATGATGGCGAAGCACAAATTCGGCAAGAGCGGCGATCAGGTGGTCATCGAGGAATTCCTGGAAGGACCCGAGGTCTCCGTCCTGGCCTTTACCGACGGGAAGACCGTCGTGCCCATGGTGTCCTCCATGGACCACAAGCGGGCGCTGGACGGGGACCGGGGGCTCAACACCGGCGGCATGGGCACCGTGGCGCCCAATCCCTATTACACTCCGGCTGTCGCCGCGCGCTGCATGGAGGAGATCTTCCTCCCCACCGTCCGCGCCATGAACGCCGAGGGCCGCCCCTTCAAGGGCTGCCTGTACTTCGGCCTGATGCTGACGAAGGACGGCCCCAAGGTCATCGAGTACAACTGCCGCTTTGGCGACCCGGAGACCCAGGTGGTGCTGCCCCTGCTGGAAAGCGACCTTTTCACGATCATGCAGGCCGTGACGGAAGAGCGGCTCGCGGAGGTGGAGGTCAAGTTCCGCGACGCCGCCGCCTGCTGCGTGATCCTGGCCTCCCGGGGCTACCCCCAGAGCTATGACAAGGGCTTCCCCCTGGAGATCCCGGAGGCCCTGCGGGAGCGGGTCTATGTGGCCGGCGCCGCCTGGAAGGACGGACGCCTCGTCACCAACGGCGGCCGGGTCCTGGGCTGCACCGCCGTGGCGGACACCCTGCCGGAGGCCATCCGAGAGGCTTATGCCATCGCGGACGCGGTGAAATTTGAAAATGCCTTCTGCCGCCGGGATATCGGTCAGCGGGCCCTGCAGGCAAAGGCGGAGGTCTGAAATGGTATTTCGTGTATTTGTGGAAAAAAAGCCGGGTCTGGACCAGGAGGCCCAGGCGCTGCTGAACGACGCAAGGAGCCTGCTTGGCGTGACGGGGCTTGAGAAGGTGCGGCTCTTCAACCGCTACGACGCGGAGGGCCTGAGCCGGGAGCTGTTCGACGCCGCCATCCCCACCGTGTTTTCCGAGCCCCAGGTGGATCAGGCCCGGGAGGAGATCGACCTGGGGGACGCCACGGTCTTCGCCGTGGAATACCTGCCGGGTCAGTTTGACCAGCGGGCGGACTCCGCCGCCCAGTGCATCCAGATTCTCTCCCAGGCCGAGCGGCCTCTGATCCGCTCCGCCAAGGTCTACGCCCTCTATGGCACGCTGACCGCAGAGGAGCTGGCCGCCATTCAGAAATACGTCATCAACCCCGTGGAGGCCCGGCTGGCCTCCCTGGAAAAGCCGGAGACCCTGGCCCTGCGCTACGACATCCCCACCCGGGTGGAGATCCTGGAGGGCTTCCGGACCCTTTCCCGGGAGGCGCTGGAGGCCCTGGGCAAAAAGCTTGGCCTTGCCATGGACGGGGACGATTTCGCCTTCTGCCAGGAGCATTTCCGCTCCGAGGGCCGGGACCCCAGCATCACGGAGATCCGGGTGCTGGACACCTACTGGTCCGACCACTGCCGCCACACCACCTTCAACACCGTGCTGGACGCGGTGTCCTTTGCCGATCCCCTGCTGCAGCGGGCCTGGGAGGATTATCTCCGCACCCGGGAGGCGCTGGGCCGCACAAAGCCCATCTGCCTCATGGACCTGGGCACCATCGCCGCCAAGGCGCTGAAGAAGGCGGGCAAGCTCACGAAGCTGGATGAGAGCGAGGAGATCAACGCCTGCACCGTGAAGATGGACGTGACGGTGGACGGCGTACAAGAGCCCTGGCTGCTGCTCTTTAAGAACGAGACCCACAACCACCCCACGGAGATCGAGCCCTTCGGCGGGGCCGCCACCTGCATCGGCGGCGCCATCCGGGATCCCCTTTCGGGCCGGGCCTACGTCTACGGCGCCATGCGCCTCACCGGCGCGGCAGATCCCCTGCAGAGCGTTAGCGAGACCATCCCCGGCAAGCTGCCCCAGCGGAAGATCGTCACCACCGCCGCGGCGGGCTACTCCTCCTACGGCAACCAGATCGGCCTTGCCACCGGCATCGTGGACGAG
>CAYNBS010000058.1:0-4708 GCA_964395795.1 uncultured Oscillospiraceae bacterium | reverse complement strand
GCCATCCGCCACGCCATCGAGGTGGCCTGGGACCGGGGCGACATCGAGGTGCTGCAGAAGTACTTCGGCTACACGGTGAGCAATATCAAGGGAAAGCCCACCAACAGCGAGTTCATCGCCATGATCGCGGACAGCCTTACCCTCCGCCAGAAGCAGGCGAGACGGTGAGAACACTGGGTTTTCGGGTTCGTATTTAGACGAAAAAACCTATCAATATTTACTTCATTGGTTTGAAAGCGGCTCGGCGAACCGATAAACTTTTTTCGCCGAACCGATAAACACTTCCAGTTTATTGGGGTATGAAACCCTGATGAATTGGGAGTGATTTTTTATGACAAATACAGATTTTGATTGTCAGATCAAAACGACGGGAAATTAAAAGAAATCAAGGCACAGTTGTTCAGCAGGTTTCATCCGCTGATGAACTGCTGAAATTCAAGCAGCTGCTTGACAGCGGCATCATCACACAGGAAGAGTTTGACGCGAAGAAAAAGCAGTTGCTGGGACTGTAAAACTATCGGCAGGGAGCACATCACTCCCTGCCTTTTTATCCCTCCAACAGTCCGATATATTTATACGCCGTCGTTCTGCTGATGTCGCAGAGCCTCGCTAACTCTGTGAGATTGAACGCCCCATTCTTATACTGCGGATATGTGAACAGTTTCCTCATGACCCGAGTCAGCAACTTCTGCTTTGACCTGATGGTGGTGGCGGGTATCGCGGCCATCCGGCTGAGCGTGCTGGAAAACTACTGGGTCGTGATCCTGATCATGGGCGTGCTGGGCGCGGTGCTGACCTATTTCTACAACCGGCTCATCGCCAAAAAGCTGTTCCCCGCCTATGAGCAGGAACAGTTTCTCATGATGTACGGCATGCTCACCGGCACAGCCAGCACCGGCACCATCCTCCTGCGGGAGCTGGACGGAGAGTTCAAGACCCCGGCGGCGGACAATATGGTTTACCAGAACTTCCCCGCCATCGTCTTCGGTTTTCCCATGATGCTGCTGGCGACCCTGGCGCCGGAGAAGCCCTGGCTGACCCTGGGGATACTGGTGTTGTTCTTCTCCGCCATGAACGCGATCCTCTTCCGGCGCAGCATTTTCAAGCGGCGAAGGAAGTAGTTTTCCGTTTTGAGAAATCATGACGCTTCTTTTGTAGGGGCGGCTATCAGCCGCCCGCTACAGGGGATAGGCATGAGGCGCGGGGGCGTGGGCCTCCCCTATGGCGGAATCGGTGCGTTCTCACCGTAGGGGCCGTCCCTCTGGATGCCCCGCTTCTATAAAACAAAAACCGGGGCTGTGAAGAGCATCTTCACAGCCCCGGCTGCCGTTATGTTGTTTTTTTCCTGCCGACCAGCGCAGCCATGACCTTGTAAAGCGGCCAATACAGCGCCAGCGTCCCGGCAAAGTTCCCGGCGCAGTGCACCAGATCGAAGGGGATGCCCGAGATCCACATGGCAAAGTAGCCCTTCCAGCCGCCCATAATGCAGAACCAGGGGATATACATCAGAGGGCCGAACAGCAGCCCCCAAAAGGCGGCGACCACCGCCCAGGGAAGCGCGGCCCGCTCTCCCTGAAACAGCTCAAAGCGGCGGAAGAACATGGCAGCCACGATCAGCAGCGGCCAGATGAAAACATAACTGACCCAGTAGACGTGGAAGCCGAAGATCAGCCCCTCCAGCATCACATAGATCCCCACGGAATAAAGGGCCTTCCAGCCGAAGAACACCGCCGTCAGGATCATCAGCGGCGCGTTGATGTTGATGTTCGGCAGGCTTGCCAGGGCAAATTTGGCGGCGAAGATCAGCGCCCCCATCATGGATAGGGTGGTGATCTCCAGCGCGGAAAACTTACCAGCCGGTCTTGAGGACGATCTCATACACGTCGCCGTCCTGAACCATGGTGCTGTCCACGCCGGTTTCCAGCATATTGCCTTCGCCATCGTTGAAGCACCACCACTGCTGCTGGGCCTCATCCACAGTCTCGCCGTCCACCGTCAGCACATAGAGCCCATATTCGCTCTCGGTACCCTCGATCAGCTTCTCCTGCTCCAGGGTTCCGCGCAGGGTTTCCTCATCGGTATGGATGACGAACTCCTTGCTGCTCCCATCGCCATGGACAACCGTCACCGTGACGGCCTTGGCGCCCTCCACGGGCTTGGGGGAAAAATGCTTGAACAGCAGAAACGCTGCTGCCGCGACCACAAGCAGGAGGACGACGGCAAGAATGGTTTTGGTTTTTTTGGACATAAAAATTCTCTCCTTTCTTTGTTCAGGGCAAATGCCCCATCGGAAATCGCACAAAGAAAAAGAGAGGGCGGGCATGGCAAGGCCAGGCCGCGCCATACTTTGACCGGGTTCCGCGGTTCCTTGTACGACACAGCGTATGATGATTCACTGTCCGGGCAGGTTTTCTGACTTCGGGAAAAGGCAATCCTTGCGAGCCGGTGCGGACACCGGCGTGACAATCCGTTCCTTTTCCGCTTCACAGTGGCGGCCCCGCCAGGGATTTTCACCCAGATTCCCCTGTTAAGTACGGCTATGCGTACATCCCGGTCCGATTTGCTTGCGGGGAAAGTATAGCATGATCTTGGCCATGACGCAAGCGGAATTGCCCGGGAATGGGAAAACGAGGGGACATGCCCCTCGTTTCCTCATGATTCCGACCTCAGCGCGCTTTCTTCTTTTTCAGCTCCGTGAGCTTGCGCTTCTTTCCGTCGGGGGTCTGCACCCAGGTGTTCTCCAGCACCTGGATGGCGCCCTGGCGCCACTCGGCAATATATTCCTTGCGCAGCACGTCCCGCTCCTGCAGCTCTTCCTCGGTCAGCGCCCGGACTTTCGCCAGGGCTGCCAGCTCGTTGATGCGGTTCAGCTTGGTGTTTTCCATCTACTTCTCCTGTTCCTTGAATCCTGCGGGCGGCAAAATGCAGCGCAACGTCGGTGGGCCGCCCGATGGCTTATCGGTTTCCCGAAAACTATTCGATCGTCCCCAGCTCGTCCAGGTTCTTCTCGAAGGCCGGGATAAAGTGCTCCATAAAATACCGCACCTCGGGCAGCGGATTCTCCTCCAGGCCGCGGCGGGTCTGCTCCTCGGCGGAGAGGAATTCGTTGTTGCCGGCCTTGCGCTCCTCGATGCACTTGATGTAGGCAGAGAGCTTGTCCGCCGCCTTCACCAGATCGTGGAGCTGTTCCTGGGTCCGGCCGGTGAGCAGTTCCTCATAAGCCGGGCGCAGCGCCTCCGGCAGCGTGTCCAGCAGCTTATGGCAGGCCAGCGCCTCCACCTGCTTATAGGCGTCCCGGATTTCGGGGCTGTGATACTTGATGGGGGTGGGCAGGTCCCCGGTGAGGATCTCGCTGCTGTCGTGGTACAGGGCCACGGCGGCGGCCTCATTGGGGTCGCAGGGGACGCCGTACACGTCCCGCCGGATCACGCCCAGAGCGTGGGCGATGACGGCGACCATGTGGCTGTGCTCCTGAATATTCTCCGGCAGGGAATTGCGCATCAGGCTCCAGCGGCCGATGTAGCGCATGCGGGAGATATAAGCAAAAAAATTGTGGCTCATACGCTTGATCCTTTCTCTTGGTGGGGCGATTGTACCACGAAGCGGAAAGGATTGCAAGAAGCCAGAGGGCGCGGCTTTGCCCCTGGGAAAAAACCTTGCTTTTCCCGCAAAAAACTGTTGACCGACGCGAAGGGCTGTGCTATACTCTGTTTTACCTGTCGGACGAGAGGTTTGTTTTTGCGCGCTTTTTTCCGTTTGCGCAGCGATCCCCAGCGTCCAAACAGGGAGGCAATGCCCGCCAAGATGCGGGTAAATAAAATAGGAGGTGCCGAAAAAATGGCTGCAGGCGCAAGAGTAAAAATTACCCTTCGTTGCGACGAATGCAAGCAGAGAAACTACAACACGGTCAAGAACAAGAAGAACACGTCTGACCGTTTGGAGCGGAGCAAGTACTGCCCCTTCTGCCGCAAGCATACCAAGCACGTCGAGACCAAGTAACTTCAGAAAGGACGCGTGAAAATGGCTGAAGAAAAGAAAGTCCAGGGTGCACCCACCAAGGCCGTCACCGCCGTGAAGAAGGACGAGGCCAAGCCCGGTTTCTTTAAGAGAATCGGGAAGTGGTTCCGCGAGATGAAGAGCGAGCTGAAGAAGGTCGTTTGGCCCACGCCGAAGGCTCTTTTGAAGAACTCTGTCGTCTCCGTCGTGTTCATGCTGGTCTCTGCTCTGGTTCTGTGGGGCGCTGATGTTGTGGCGACCCTCGCTGTCAACCTGCTGTTTAGCTTTGCGGGTTAAGAGAGATGGCTGAAGAAGCGAAATGGTACGTGGTGCACACGTACTCCGGGTATGAAAACGCCGTTGCCGCCGCTGTGATGAAAGCGGCGGAAAACCGCAAGATGACCGATCTGATCCGGGAAGTGAACATCCCCATGGAAACCGTCACCGAAATCACCGACAACGGTGAGAAGACGGTGGAGCGCAAGGTGTTCCCCGGTTATGTGCTGGTGAAAATGATCCTGACGGATGAGAGCTGGCACCTGATCCATAATGTACGCGGTGCAACGGGCTTTGTCGGGTCGGACGGGGTTGCCCTTCCCCTGACGGAGCAGGAAATCTACGATCTGGGCGTGGAGCGCCGCGAGATCGTGGTAGGCTATGCCGTGGGCGACGAGGTCAAGGTCATTGACGGGCCTCTGTCCGGCTTCCTCGG
>CAYNBS010000057.1:0-4886 GCA_964395795.1 uncultured Oscillospiraceae bacterium | reverse complement strand
CTGCGCCTGCCCCGACCCCGGCCCCCGCGCCGGCCACCGGGGAGCACAGCTTTTCCGTTGAGGATATCCTGTCCGAGTTCTGGGCAGGCTATACAGAGGAGCCGGAGCCCGCCCCCCAGGCGGAGGCGCCCCGCTCCCGCCGGGAGGCTTCCCGCATGAGAGAGGAGCGTGAGCCCCTCCCCCCTACCGGCGCGGCCTCCTCGGCCGCAGAAAATAAGCGTTCCGCCCGCCGCGGGCGGAAGAACCCTCCCGTCCCCGCGGCGGACGAGGAGGAGATGGAAGAACCCGATTCCCGCAGCAGCCGGCGCAGACGGCAGAAGGAGCGCAAGAGCGTTCCGCCCCAGGCGGACCCCCTGCCCCCGCCGCCGCCCCCCGCGCCGGTGAGCCCTTCGGAGCCCGCCGCGGCCTTCAGCTTCCTGCGCCCCCAGGCGGTACCTGCCGCCCCGCCGGCGCAGAATGCCCCCGCGCCCCGGCCTGTCCGGGAGCCTGCCCCCCCACGTCCCAAAGAGATCATACACGAGGATGTTGATGTTGGCGCCATGTCCGTAGACGATATCTTAGCCGAATATAACGATATATTGGCCGCCCTGCCGGAGGCCGCCGCCGCTGTGGGTGAGGAAAAAGCGGCGGAGGCCCGGCAAGCGGAAAAGAGCGGTTCCGTCTCCCGCATGCAGCGGGAGGCCCGCAGCTTCATCGAGGAGATGAAGAGCGAGAACTTCGCCTCCCTCCGGGAAGAGGAGGACTACAACCGCCCGGCGGCGCAGTCCGCCCCTGCCCCGGCGCAGCCCGCCACCGGTCCCCGGCTGGAGGATAACCAGTGGAGCAGCGCCCTGCGCAGCCTGCTGGAGCAGGATCCCGCGCCGCGCCAGAGCGCCCCGGCCCTGTCCCAGGATCAGACCGTGATCCCCGTGCCCCGGGAGGAGAGCCGCTACACCGCCCCCGCGGAGGAGGTGGACCCCCGCTTCAATCTCAGCGGGCAGCGCAAGCGCACCATGGTCTTCGACGGCAAGGAGCTGGATCTGAGCGCGGACGAGAGCTACGTCCCCCCCAAGGCCAGCGACAAGGTGGGCTTCCACTGGGTCGAAGGGGAGGAGGAGCTGCCCGAGCGGCCCATTGAGAAAAAGTCCCTGTTCCGCCGGAAAAAGAAAGAGGCCCCTCAGCCGGAGACTCCCCCGGAGGACCCGGTGCAGAGCGAGGGCTTTGACGACCGGAAGCGCCCCGAATACGCGCCGGATGTGAATTACGACGACCCGGAGGCCGACGAGGGTCCCGGGACCTACCCCAGCTTCGGGCAATACTTGTCCGGCCTGGTGTCGGGGCTGCTGGTGCGCCTGCTGGGCGCCCGCAGCCGGGGCGGCGACGCCGCCGGCACCATGGAGGATGAGGACGAGGATCTGGGCCCGGAGGTCTCCCCCGCCGCCGCCTCCAAGTACTACGGCTCCTTCGTGCTGAGCCTGAGGATGCGGCTGCGCATCGGGCTGGTGCTGCTGCTGGTGATGGCCTGGATTGCCCTGGGCCTGCCCGTATCCGGCGCGCTGCGCTCGGCCCAGGTGGCCTCGGGCCTGGTGCTGGCCATCCAGCTGACCATCATGCTGCTGGCCCTGGACGTGGTCACCGGCGCCGCCATCAACCTGGCCCGGGGCCGCTTCGGGGCGGACACCCTGGCCACCCTTACCTGCGTGCTCACAAGCTTTGACGCCCTGGCGGTGTGCCTTGGCGCCCTGGGCACGCCCCATATGCCCCTGTGCCTCATTTCCAGCGCCTCCCTGCTGGGGGTGCTGCTGTCCTCCCTGGCCAGCGCCCGGGGTCTGCGGAAGGCCCTGCGGGTGCCCGCCATCGGCAAGCGCTGCTACGGCGTCACCGCCGAGGCGGCGGTCAAGGGCAAGGGCCTGACCCTGCTCAAGAGCCTGCGTCCGCCCAAGGGCTTCGTCCGCCGGGCGGAGGAGGCCGCCCCCGACGAGGATCTGTTCACCCGCCTCTCCCCGGTGCTGGCCATCCTGGCGCTGTTCCTGACGCTGATCGTGGCCGTGGCCAAGCACGCCTACGGCGATTTCCTGTATATCCTGACGGTGCTGCTGTGCCCCGCGGTGCCCTTTACGGCGCTGCTGGCCTTCGCGCTGCCCTATCTGTTCGGCTCCCTCCGCATTTTCCAGAGCGGCGCCGCCATCGCCGGCTGGTCCGGCGTCAGCGATATCGGCCGCAGCGAAAACCTGATCGTCACCGACCGGGACCTGTTCCCCGAGGGCAGCGTGGAGCTGGACACCGTGCGCATCTTCGCGGAGATGGAGCCGGAGACCATCATCTCCTACGCCGGCACCATGATCTGCGCCTCCGGCTCGGATCTGGCGCCCTGCTTCGCCCAGCTGATGGAAAAGAACAACTGCCCCATGCGCCGGGTGGAGGGCTTCGAGTACCTGGCCGGCGGCGGCATGAAGGGCGTCATCGACGGCAGCGTCATCCTCTGCGGCGGGCTGGACCTGATGCGCCTCATGAACGTGCGGGTGCCCTACCGGCTGGTCAGCAAGACCACGGTGCTGCTGGCGGTGGACGGCATCCTCTGCGGCATCTTCAACATGAAGTACGAGGGGCAGCCCCAGGTGCGCAAGGCCCTGGTGGGGCTGATCCGCTCCAACCGGCACCCCATCTTCGCCATCCGGGACTTTTTGGTGACGCCGGATATGCTGTCGGACTGCTTCGAGGTGGCCACCGACGGCTACGACTTCCCGCCCTATGTGGACCGCTTCGCCATTTCCGAGGCGGAGCCCACCGCCGGCAGCAAGCTGGCGGCGGTGGTGTGCCGGGAGGGGCTGGGCCCGCTGGTCCATATGGCGGACACCGGGCGCAGCATGTACATGGCCACCCGCATCAACCTCCTGCTGACCGTGCTGGCAGCGGTGATCGGCGTGTTCACGGTGTTCCTGCGGCTGCTGTCCGTGGGCACGGTGGGCACCGGGTTCCTGCTGCTGTTCCTGCTGCTGTGGGCCCTGCCCGTGGCGGCCATCAGCGTACTGCTGCGGTTCTGAGGAAGCGGATCGAGAAATGGAAAATCCCCCTGTTTCCCGTATGGGAAGCAGGGGGATTTTTGCGTGGGGACGGGACGCGGGCGGGGATCGGCGTTCCCGTAGGGCCGAGCATTGCTCGGCCGGGGAAAAGCGGGCTGCCGCTGCCTGTGGCAGATTCAGGCAGCACGCTTTTTCCGCAGCGGTCGAAAAACGCAAGCAAACGAACGTGCGCAGCGTTTTTCGGGCACCGCAAGGCGGATGTCCGGCAGAAGTCCGACCAACGGACGACCAATGGTCGTCCCTACGGGGGGATTCCCCCATACCCGTAGGGGAGGGGCTTGCCCCTCCCGTGACCCATGCCTGCGTCCGACAGGCGGGCGACCGCAAGGGTCGCCCCTACGGCGGGGACGGGGCGATGACAGGGTCGTAACGTTGGCGGTGGTCGGCGGGCGGATGATATCCGCCCCTACGGCGCATCCCCGGTCCTCTCAAAACTCAATTCTCAAAACTCAAAACTCAACATCCCCGGGACGCTTTTTCTGAAGCGTCCCGGGGATGTTCTCTCCCGCGTCAGACGGCGTGGTTCCGCAGGTATTCCAGGATCCGCTGGATGCCGGCGGTGTTCAGGGCCTTGCCGTTGGCGGAGGCGTAATCCGAATCCAGCCAGCCCGCGTTGTCGTTCACCATGGAGGCCGTGTCCGCGTAGTACACGCCGGTGCGCATGCACACCGTCTGGATCCAGGTGTTCACCGTGCGGATCACGTTGGCGTTCAAGCCGTCCGCCCCGTTATAGGAGGTGGTGACGGAGCTGACCGAGCAGACGATGATCACCGTCTCCGGGCTTGCCGCCTGGATCGACCGGATCAGGCTCACATAGCCCTCCACGAAGGTCACCTCGTCGATGGTGTCAAGCCCGTCCGTGCCCAGGACGATGATCAGCCGCGCAGGTCTCGTCAGGGCCGCGGCCTCCGCCGGGGTCCGCTCCGTCCCGTCTGACGGGAAGCGGATGCGGCAGTCCGCCAGGCTCCCCGCCGGGATGTTCCCCGCCGTGCTGCCCCAGACCTGGGTGGTGGCGGTGCCGTCGGTCAGGATGCCATAGTCCCTAAGGCCGATGATGCTGCTGTCACACAGGAAGGTCAGGCCGTCGATATAGCCCTGGCCCGCGTCCCCGCTCTGGCCAAGGAGCTGCAGGTCGCTGACAGGCTCCGGCGTGGTGAGGGCGTTGGCGCCCCCCTCCTCTTCCTCCGTCCGGTTCAGATCCACCCCGCCGCGGACAATGTCCCCCGAATAGGGGGTGGCGGCGGCGATGATCAGCGCCACGAACAGCACCAGCAGGCAGGCCAGGATGGACACCGCCCAGGCCATATTTTTGATGACGTTCCAATTTCGTTTCATGTGCATCACCTTTATCTGTAGGGACGATTCACGAATCGCCCGTTGGGCAAAATGCCTGTGGGACGGCGGGCCAACCAGGGCGTCGGCCCCTACGGGGGGGGGACGCTTGTCATTGCGAGACAGTGACCGATGTCACTGTCGTGGCAATCCGTATCTCTCGTTTCTTGCCCCGGGGAGAACGGATTGCCACGCCAGTGTGAGCACTTAAGTGAGCGTCCAAATCTTTGATTTGGAAACGCAAACTTATGCCATTGGTAGGCTCGCAATGACAAGGGAGAGGGGGCGGGATGACAGACGCGGCTGATAGCGACGCGAAGTTAGTCCTTTAGGGCCGCCCATGCGGGGTGTCATTGCGAGGAGGCGAAGCCGACGTGGCAATCCGTTTTCTTTGCCCCAAGACGGGGGACGCGGATTGCCACGCCAGTGTGAGCACTGGCTCGCAATGACAAGGGAGAGGGGGCGGGATGACAGACGCGGCTGATAGCGACG
>CAYNBS010000056.1:0-5142 GCA_964395795.1 uncultured Oscillospiraceae bacterium | reverse complement strand
CAGTTCCGTCTGCCCAAGGAGATCGTGGCCGCCGAGATCGAGAACCTGAAGGCCATGGGCGTGAAGATCGTCAACAACGCCATCATCGGCAAGTCCATCACCGTGGACGAGCTGTTTGAGGAGGGCTTCGAGGCCATCTTCATCGGCTCCGGCGCGGGCCTGCCCCAGTTCCTGCACATTCCCGGGGAGAACCTGATGGGCGTCTACTCCGCCAACGAGCTGCTGACCCGCACAAACCTCATGAAGGCTTACCGGGACGACTATGACACCCCCATCAAGCGCTTCAACAAGGTGGCGGTGGTGGGCGCCGGCAACGTGGCCATGGACGCGGCCCGTGTGGCCAAGCGTCTGGGCGCCAGCGAGGTGCATGTGGTCTACCGCCGCGGCAAGGATGAGCTGCCTGCCCGCAAGGAAGAGGTGGAGCATGCCGAAGCCGAGGGCATCGAGTTCAACCTGCTGAACAATCCCTGCGCCATCCTGGGCGATGAGAACGGCCGCGTCATCGGCATCGAGTGCATCCGCCAGGAGCTGGGCGAGCCGGACGAGAAGGGCCGCCGCAAGCCCGTGGCCGTGGAGGGCTCCAACTGGGTCCTGGATGTGGACACCGTCATCATCGCCATCGGCACCAGCCCCAACCCGCTGATCCGGTCCACCACGCCGGGCCTTGCCACCACCCGCAAGGGCGGCATCGAGGCGGACGAGAACGGCCAGACCAGCCGTGAAGGCGTCTTCGCCGGGGGCGACGCGGTCACTGGCGCCGCCACGGTCATCCTGGCCATGGGCGCGGGCAAGACCGGCGCCAAGAGCATCGACCAGTATATTAAGAGCAAAAAGTAAACTTTTCGGACAGCAAACAGGAACCCCTCCATCCCGGAGGGGTTCCTGTTTGCGTGGGCAGGCAAAGGCGCATTCGCCTATGCCTGCGCTTATGTTCCAAAGGGGATGGCCTCATCAAGCCATTCCCGCAGCGCGGTGGAGACGGATTCCTCGTCCTCCTCCTCTTCGCCCGTCTGGTACAGCTCCGGATAGTGGCTCTCGCAGAAATAGAAGCTGCCATAGTGCAGATCCCGAAACACCGCGTGCACCTTGCCCTGTACGGCGTGACCGGCAAAGACCACCTGGGGCTGCAGGATCCTTTCGCCCAGCAGCAGGCGCAGCGCAACCTCCACGCAGGGCCGGGTGGGGGAGAAGTGCTCCCGGAAGGCGGGGGTGTCCACACCCACATATTGCCCGTACTGGTATACCACCTCTTCCAGCGTGTTCGGAAATTCCGGCGAGGCCACCCGGTTCAGCGCCACCTCGCCCACGCCCATGCGCATCTCGTCGGTGAGCCAGCCGCTGCCCGCCTCCCAGGTAATCAGCTTGGCCAGAAGAACTAGATCGTCATAATCCAGCGGCGGGCGTTCCTCGTCCGCATTCCAGCCCTCGGCGGCGGCAAGACCCGCTTCCCGGTCGCCAGCCACGGCGGCGTCCACCAGGAGGGAAAGCCAGTCCGGCTCCTCCTGCGGCTCCGGCGCGCCGCTGGACAGCGCCAGCCAGGAAAGCAGGATCGACGCCAATAAAACCCATTTTTTCATAAAAACACCTCCCTCTGCGACACAGTATACGCAGAGGGAGGTGTAAATTTTGTCAGAACGCGCCGGGACTCATATTAGTCTCCCATAAAACGCTATCAAAGCGTTTTATAGCGCCGAAGGCGCGTCGGAGAACAGTATCAGGAATCGCTGAGCACGATGGTGGCTTCGATGGTGCCGGGGCTTCGGACGCTGTTTCGGTACAGCCCAATGCCGCAGACGGCCATCACCAGCAGCGCCAGCACGATCCCGGTGACGATCATTCTTTTTTCCTTCATCGTCGGCCCTCCTTTTCCGGCGAAGCGGCCCTGGGGCCGCCGCCTTTGCATGCCGTTTCACTTCTATAAACGCGGTTTGGAGGCCAATGGTTTCAGCGCGGGAAGAAATTCGGCAAAGCTGCTAAATTCAAGCCTGGCTTTTTGTGGAGACTGCCAGGGCCCGCAGACCATCCAGCCATTCCGCCGGCACGGCCAGCTGCCCGGTGCCGGTGCCGATGGCGAGACGGGGCTTGTTGCTGCCGTGGTAGTCGCTGCCGCCGGTGGGGGTCAGGCCATATTCCCGGGCGAGGGAGAGCAGATACCGGCTCTGCTCCTCGTCATAAAGGGAGTAGCGGCATTCCAGACCCAGCAGGCCGTGATCCATGCAGTGCTCAATGAGCTGCCGCAGCGCGGGCTTCTCCAGCTTGTACTGGAGGGGATGGGCCAGCACGGGCACGCCGCCGGCCTCCCGGATCACCTCCACCGAGCGCTCGATGGACAGCATCTTCCGCGGCAGGTAGTAGCGCTGGCCCTTTTCGATGAAGCGGTCAAAGGCGTCCTGCACACTGGAGGCCAGGCCCAGCTCCACCAGCACCTGCCCGAAGTTGGGCCGCCCGATCACCGGGCCGAAGCGCTCCCGCATGGCCTCATAGTCCACGGGCAGACCGTCGGCGGCCATCAGGTCCACCATTTTCCGGTTCCGTTCGTCCCGCTCGGCCACGATCCATTCCAGCACTCGGGAGAGGGCCGGGGAGCCGGTGCGCAGGAAATAGCCCAGGATGTGGATGGTTTTGCCGTAGCGGCTGGAAAGCTCGATGCCGGGCACCACCTCGATGCCCAGGCGCTGCCCCTCGGCCGTCGCCTCGTCGATGCCGGAGACGGTGTCGTGGTCGGTGACCGCCATGGCGGTCAGACCCAGCCCGTGGGCCGCGGCCACCACCTCGGTGGGGCTTGCGGTTCCGTCCGACGCGGTGGTATGAATGTGCAGGTCGATGGTTTTCATAGTCTCTCTTCCCAAAAGGTAAAACTCAAATCCGGGCAGCCATGGCGTCGTGGGCGGCAAGCTCTGCCCTGTCGTCCAGCGGCGCAAGCTCCGCCCTGCCGTATTTCCGCTCCAGGGCGGTCAGCAGGATCCGGTCACAGAGCGCCGGGTTTTTGGGCAGCAGGGGGCCGTGACTGTAGGTGCCGAAGACGTTTTTATAGCGCACGCCCTCGGTCTTGTCCTCCCCGTTGTTGCCGAAGCCCGCCAGCACCGTGCCCAGAGGCTCCACGCCTTGGCCCAGCCAGGTCTTGCCGCTGTGGTTTTCAAAGCCCACCACCAGGCTCCCGCCGGAGGTCTCGCCGCACTGGAACTTGTAGTTGCCGATCATGCGCTTTTTGCCGCCCACGGTGTACAGGTCAAGGGCCCCGATAAAGTCGCAGCGCTGGCCGTCATAGGTCTCGTAATAATGCCCCAGCATCTGGTAGCCGCCGCAGATGGTGAGGAAGGGGATCCCGTCCTCAATGGCGGCGCGGATCTGACGGTCCTTGCCCCGGTGCAGGTCCTCCAGCAGCACCTGCTGCTCAAAATCCTGCCCGCCGCCGATGAACACCAGGTCGCAGCCCGCAAGGCTTGCGCCGGACCCAATGGGCAGGCGGGTGACCTGGGCGTCGATGCCGCGCCAGCGAAGGCGCTGCTGCATGCACAGCACGTTCCCCCGGTCGCCGTAGAGATTCAGCACATCCGGGTACATATGAAAGATTTTCAGCTCCATGTCCGTCCCTCACTTTTCCCAGAATTCCTGCCCGCCGACCTTGTGCACCACAGCCTGCCGCAGCTCCAGCATGGCGGTATAGGTGGGCATCAGGAACACAGGCAGATCCTGCCCGGCGATCCAGTCTACCAGTCTGCCGTAGTCCGGCTCCACGCGGATGCGTCCGTCCGCCACGCCGGCGTACTTGATGCGCACGCGCATGTCCTCCGCCCGGTCGCCGGAGACGATCACCTGCTTGAGCCGCCCGGTGAGGGCGGAGAGCCCCTCAAAGTCCGCGTCCCAGATCCAGGAGACGTCCGTCCCGTCGGCGCCTCGGTCGTTGAGGCAGACCACCAGGACGAAGTCCTCCTTCACATTCTGCAGAAATTCGATGACCTGGTTGCAGCCGGCGGGATTTTTCACCAGCATCATTTTGGCCCCGCTCTTGCCCAGGGCAAACTGCTCCATCCGTCCGAAGCCGCACTGGAAGGAGCCCAGAGCCTCGATGGCCCGCTCCAGCGGCAGGCCCATGGCCGTGACGGCGGCGATGGCGCCCACGGCGTTATAGACGTTGTACATGGCGGGAAGATTCACGTCCACCAGGTGCTTCTCGCCCTGCAGCTCCACCACGATGCTGCTGCCGTCCAGCCGCTGCTCCGCCACCTGGGTCACGGCCACGTCGGCACGGTGGCGGCGGTAGCCGCATTTGGGGCAGCGGAAGCCGCCCAGGTGCCCATAGCTCACATAGTCGTAGGCATAGGCGGTCTTGCAGCGGATGCAGTGGGTGGCGTCGGAGATCTCCGGCATGGGCCGGGAGGGGACGGCGCCCTGCTCCACCCCAAACCAGACCACCGGGTTCTTGAGATCCAGGGCCAGGGACGCGGTGAGGGAGCAGTCGGCGTTCAGGCAGAGGGTGGCCTCCGGCGCGCCCTGGATGGCGGTGCGGATATTCTCCAGCGTGTGGGTCACCTCGCCGTAACGGTCCAGCTGATCCCGGAACAGATTCGTCACCACAATGACCTTGGGTTTGATGCGGCCGAACACCGTCCGCGCGGCGGCCTCGTCGCACTCGATGACGGCGTATTCCTTCTTCATCCGGCCGGAGAGGGTGGCGTTCATCACCAGCTCCGTGGTGATGCCGCTGGCCAGATTCGCCCCGGAGCGGTTGGCCAGGTAGGAAAGCCCCTCCCGGGCGAAGGCCTCCTCGATCATGCGGGCGCTGGTGGTTTTGCCGTTGGTGCCGGTGACGGCCAGGATCTTCAGATCCTTTGCCAGCAGCTCCAGCAGGTCCGGGCAGACCCGGAGCGCCCAGCGGCCGGGCATGGCAGTGCCGCCCCGGTGCAGCAGGCGAGAGACGCCCCGCAGCAGTTTGCAGAGCAGAATGGCAAAAATGGCGCGGATCTTCATGCTTCGCTTTCCTTTCCCAAAAAGGATTTCTCCATGCAGTATACGGAAAATCAAATTAGTATACCACAGTTTCCTCCCCTTGGCAATCATGATCCTCGCAAGCAAGCACCCGAAGAGTGTAGGGTTTACAATGATGTGTGACAGTAGATGAAAAAAAGATAGCGAATAGGA
>CAYNBS010000055.1:0-5245 GCA_964395795.1 uncultured Oscillospiraceae bacterium | reverse complement strand
GTAAGGCTGGAAGACTTCTCAACTGTATATCTGACCTTCGCGCAGAACGGGCATAACGTTCTGGAGAAAACGAAGGACGAGCTGGAATCCACAGACGATGGGTTCCGGCTTTTGTTTTCTCAGGCAGATACGCTCTGCTTTTCTCCCGGGCCTGTGAAGATACAGCTTCGCGCCCGGATGCCGGACGGCACGGCGGTGGCTTCCAACGTGATCTCCACTACAGCGCAGGAGGTTTTGAAGGATGGCGAGATATGAAGATTCAAGTTGAACTGACCGAGAAGGACTTTTCCTTTGATATTGGCTTCTCCGGAGAGAACAGCTTTGATATCAGCTTTTCTGAATCTTTCTCTCCGTCAGGCGTCACACCATATTCCGGCAGTTATGAAGCCATCCCGCGGGTGACGGCACAGAGCCTGCCCACGCAGGACCGCTGGCTGGACCGGGATGTGGTGATCCAGGCGATCCCATACCACGAAGTGGAAAATACAGAACGCGGCAATACCGCGATTATAGGAGGAATTTGATCATGGCAAATCAGTATATCAACAAGGTCATATACGGCAACCGGACCCTAATCGACCTGACAGGCGATACGGTCGAGCCGAGCAAGGTTCTTTCTGGCGTCACTGCTCATGATAAATCCGGTGCTCCGATCACCGGTACCTGTGCTTTCGATGTGGACTCGACCGACGGCACCGCTGCTGTTGCGGAGATCCTTGTCGGGAAAACCGCCTACGCCCGCGGCACTAAGCTCACCGGCACCATGCCCAACAACGGCTCGGTATCCGGAGAAATCAGCGACCTCAACGGAGAATACACCATCCCGATGGGCTTCCATGACGGCTCCGGCAAGGTCGGCATCGCGGACACCGAGGCGGAGAAGATCGTGGCGGGCAACATCAAGGCTGGTGTAGAGATCCTCGGCGTTACTGGCACCTACGGCGGTGAAGAGATCTCGGCACAAGCCAAGACCGTGACCCCGCGCACGACCCAGCAGACTATCCAACCGGACAGCGGCTACGATTACCTGTCCGCCGTCACGGTGAACGCCATTCCGTATACCGAGAGTGACAACTCCGCAGGCGGTGTGACGGTCACGATCGGTGGCTGATATGGCGGTCAATAAAGTGGTCTATGGGACCACCGTTCTCGTAGACCTGACGGAGGATACAGTTACTCCGCAGACCCTCCTGCTCGGTAACCGGGCACACGGGCGGGATGGGAAGGTTGTGAACGGGGCTTTGACCGGGAGCGAGACAGGCATTCTGGTCAAGATCCCGGGACTGTCTGCAACCTATGTCTCCGCTACTTCAATAAGAGTCGACATCAGCAAAAGAACTACAATCTACCAGGACATTACAGCCGATCAGATTATTGTGGAGTTTACCCATCTGGGGCTGTATGGCAGCGGACTGGTTTTCGGTGGCGTAATCGATGCGGATGTGGCCATGAGCTATAACGCATCAAGCGGAATCATTACCCTGACCACGTCCTCGACGGCTTTCAACAACAGTTATACATGCGAAGTGAATGTCTACATCACGGAGCAACCTCCGGTAACGCCGAAGACGGCACAGACCAAGACGGTCACGCCGTCCGCGGCTGTACAGGAGGTCACTCCTGACAGCGGCTGTGAACTGACTGAGGTGACAGTACAGCCGGTTACGTCCGCTCTAATCAACAGCCTGGACTCGGACTTTAAAGCATCCAACATCCGTGCTGGCGTAGATATCCTCGGCCTGATGGGGACGCTCAATCCAGAGGGCGGTTCCTTTGATCCCACACCCTGGGCAAACATTGAGGTCGGGCAGATCACTCCGGAAAGTGCACAAAACACGTTCGAGGTTGATACCAGCAAGGGCACACCGCTTGGTTTGATCATCTCACTTGCGGATAAGAACGGCGTTTCCCAGACAACAAACTGCCTCATCAATGCAGCCTGGGCAGCAAGCCCATCACAGTCGGTCTATGCCCGGAGTGTCTGTTACGCCACTTCTTATAGCACATCGCAAACAACAAGTTATCCGTCGTACAGTAGCGGCCGGTTCAATCTGTACCGTTCACTTCGTGCGGGATGGACATACAACTATTGCATTATTTATGGTTAAGGAGGACTCTTACCGTGAAAGAATTCTGGAATTCGATTCAATTCATCTTCACCGCCATTGGCGGTTGGCTGGGCTATTTCCTCGGCGGGTGTGACGGCCTGCTCTACACGCTGCTGGCGTTCGTGGTGCTCGACTACCTGACGGGTGTGATGTGCGCCATCACGGACCACAAGCTCTCTTCCCACATCGGCTTTAAGGGCATCTTCCGCAAAGTGCTCATCTTCGCGCTGGTCGGTGTCGGCCATCTGCTTGACATGCAGATACTCGGCAGTGTCGGTGTGCTCCGGACTGCTGTGATCTTCTTCTACCTGTCCAATGAGGGTGTATCCCTTCTCGAGAACGCCGCGCATCTCGGACTGCCCATCCCGGAAAAGCTGAAGGCAGTGCTGGAGCAACTCCACGACCGGGCGGAGAAGGAGGATGACGATCATGAGCAAGCCGAGTGATATCGTCACTATCGCTCTGGCGGAGGTCGGATACCGGGAGAAAGCGTCCAACGCCTCTCTTGATGACAAGACCGCCAATGCCGGTGCCGCCAACTGGACCAAGTATGCCAGCGACCTCGCTGCCGCGGGCTATTACAACGGGAACAAGAATGGCTATGCCTGGTGTGATGTGTTCGTGGACTGGTGCTTTTTCAAAGCCTACGGCGCGGTCGAGGGCCAGCGCATCCAGTGCCAGTCTGGTCCGCTCGGAGCTGGCTGTATCTTCTCCGCGCAGTACTACCAGCAGAAGGGTCGGTATAACCGCGACCCGAAGGTCGGCGATCAGGTATTCTTTCAGTCTGGCGGCGAGATCGGCCACACCGGCATCGTCGTGGAAGTGACCGACAACGCCGTCGTGACGGTTGAGGGCAACAGCTCCGATCAGGTGAAGAAGAACACCTACAACCGTTCCAGCAGCTATATTGCCGGGTACGGGCACCCGCTGTATGGCGAGTCCGATCCCGCGTCGGTGACGCCCACCCCGGCAGCGGAGACGCCGGTGACCGTGAGCTGTCAGGTCGGTCTGCCTCAGCTGAAGAACGGTGCAGAAGGCACCGCAGTGAAGAACGCGCAGATCCTGCTCATCGACAAGGGCTACTCCTGTGGCGGTCCTCTCCGAGCAGGACGCGAGACTGCCGATGGTGAATTTGGCCCCACAACGGAAAAGTCTGTGAAAAGCTTCCAGACCAAAAGGAATCTGACTGCTGATGGAATCATCGGTTCAGATACATGGAAGGCGCTCCTGACTGCATAACGTTTGAGCCTGTCGGCTGTCCCATACCGGGATAGTCGGCAGGCTCTTTTTTTTGCCCAAAAAGGCCGAGCGATTATAAAATCGGCCGATTTGCAGGCATAGGAAGGCAGATCAGAATAAAGGAGCATGACATATGAACGATAATCCTACCACTGAAAACCCTGTCCTTCCTCTCAGCGAGAAATACGCTCTAACTATCAAGGAGGCCGCGATCTATTTCAATATCGGCAACAAGAAGCTGCGCAGGCTTGCCGAAGAAAACCTGGGGCGTTTTGCTGTAGAGAGCGGGAATCGCTTTCTTATCATCCGTCCAAAATTCGAGCAGTTTCTTGCTCAGTCGACCACGGTATAAATAGCGTTTATCTGGCAAAAAGTAGTTGACTTCCGGGGCCTTCAGAGTGATAGATAGGACACCGCCGAATGGTTAGTTTTCTCGGAAAAGGAGGCCCCATTATGAAAGAAAGCATCCCCGTGAAGGACAAGTTCCTGCTTACGATAAACGAGGCTTCGGAGTACTTCAATATCGGGCAAAAGAATATGCGGCGCATTGCGGAAGACCATTTTGATTCGTTCGCCCTTATGCATGGCAATCGGATTCTGATCATCCGCAGCCGCTGTGAAGAATACATTATCAGCTGTTTGAAAACAGAGGAAGGCGGTAAGTCGCTGTGAAGAAACCGGCGCTGGGAGACAAGGATGTTTTTAATCCATCAGAGGCTGCTGAATTCTATGGATTGAGCAGACGTAAATTCTTCCGATTTCTGGACGAGGCCATGAGCCTACCGTTCATTGCAATGTACAATTCCAGGACATTCATCATAAGGGCGGAGTTTGAAACTTTCCTCAGACTCCATCCGGAGACAAAGGAGGCTTTGAAAAATGGCAAACCACCCATACCCAAAAAGGCGTGACTCAAAACACCGCGTGCTCAGGAACGGCGAATCGGTCAGAGCCGACGGCAAGTACCAGTTCAAATACTATGTGGGCGGCAAGATCAAGTTCGTTTACAGTTGGCGCTTGGAGCCTACCGATACCACCCCGCAGGGGAAGAAGCCCGGACCTTCCTTGCGGGAGCTTGAGAAGCAGATCGGGCGGGATCTTGACTCGCGGCTTGATCCGACACAGAAGAATTTGACCGTGCTGGAACTGGTGGAACGATACCTCGCCACCAAAACCGGCGTCCGGCCAAATACGCTCATGAATTACAACTTCGTGGTCAATCTTCTGCAGAAAGAAGAATTTGCTCTTAAGAAGATCGGCGAAGTGAAGACTTCGGACGCGAAGCTCTTTCTGATCAAACTCCAACAGGACGGGAAAGGCTACTCGACTGTCAAGACTGTGCGCGGGGTCCTTCGCCCGGCTTTCAAGATGGCCGTCGATGATGATTTGCTCAACAAGAACCCCTTCAGCTTTGAGCTTGCCGGTGTGGTGGTAAACGACAGTGTAACCAGAGAAGCCATCACCCGGGACCAGATGAAGAAGTTCCTGAAATTCGTCCATGACGACAACTGCTACTGCAAATACTATGAGGTTGTGTATATCCTGTTCCATACCGGCATGCGCATATCGGAATTCTGCGGGCTGACAATCAGCGATATCGATTTTGAGCATCACCTGATCAATATCGACCACCAACTCCAGCGGAGCGCGGATATGACGCTTGTGATTCAGGAGACCAAGACCCACGCCGGAACCCGCAAGCTCCCGATGACGGCCGACGTCGAGCAATGCTTCCGCGCCATCATCGAGGACCGGCCGACGCCCAGGATCGAGCGCATGGTCGACGGGCGCAGCGGTTTTCTGTTTCTGGACAAGGACTGCCTGCCGGAAGTGGCGATGCACTGGGAGCACCGGTTCAACCATATGGTCAAGCGCTACAACGATATCTACCGGGTCCA
>CAYNBS010000054.1:0-5573 GCA_964395795.1 uncultured Oscillospiraceae bacterium | reverse complement strand
CAGCTTCTCCAACAGGATGCGCCAGCGGCGGGTGTGGTTGTACTTGGCGATGGCGTACCAGCCCCGGGACGGATGGGTGCGCCGGGCGTTGTAGTCCTCGGCGCTGACCGGCTGGATGCGCAGGTATTCCCGGATGAACTCCTGCGTTGCCTGGGCGTGGAGCTCGTCGAGGGGTGTTTTCTCGGTGGGGTAATTCTGATCCAGCCACTCCTGCAGCGTCACGCCGAAGCGGCGCTTGACGACAGAGTGCGGCGGGAGGCACTTCTTCTTGAAGTCCGTCCGCATAGGCGGGCGGCCGTTGTCCAGGATGAACTGCTCCACGGAGTCCCGGATCGCCGCCTCGGTCCATCGGTTGAGGGGCAACTCGTCGATCATGGTATGTAGGACTTGAACGGTTTCCTCGTTCTCGGCCAGGGCCTGAGCGGCCAGCTCCAATGCTTGCTTTCTTGTCATGGTGAAAAACCTCATTTCAGCTTTTCGCCATCCCATAATCGCTGGAACGCCGTAGGTGGAAAACTGCACGTTCTGGTTCAGGTCGAAGGCATCCACGGCCTTGATCAGGCCGATGACGCCCACCTGAAACAGATCGTCCATGCTCTCGCCGCGGCCCGCAAACTTCTGCACCACCGAAAGCACCAGCCGCAGATTGCCGGAGATCAGCTGCTCCCGGGCGGCCATGTCACCGGACCGGGCCTTCTCCAGAAGCCGCCGCATTTCCGCGCCCTTCAGCACCGGAAGCGTCGCGGTATTTACCCCGCAGATCTCAACCTTTCCCTGCATCAAACAACTCCACCCCCGAAAACGAAAGTGGAGTTAGTATTTCCCGGCTTGGGAAAATTGATACGGCAGGCAAGAGGAAAACGCCGCAGGGTGGACGTTCAAGCAAAAGCAGGAACTCCTCAGTCCCCGCATTTTGCCGGAAAGGAGAAGCTCAGTCCAGCCAGACAATGTTGGAGTCGGTCATAAAATTCCCTACCGAGTAGAGCACCAGGATCTGGTCGAAGTCTTCGGCCCGGCACAGCTCCGATACCGGCAGCTTGTAATAGCGCAGATCCACCAGCACCACCTCGGCATAAGCGTCCGCCAGGAAGCAGCCCATGCAGTTGGCATAGGAATCCCGGATCACCAGCAGGCGGCCCGAGGCCTCAGGGGAGAGGTTGCGAATCCGGACCAGAGGATGGTTCCCGTCCAGGTAGACCGGATACTTGTCCGCCTCTTCCAGGCGCTGGAGGAAAAACAGACTGTCAAAGCTGCCCTCCCGGTCGGAGAAGCTCACCTCAAATTGCCCGCCGCTGTCCCACAGCTCCAGATTCTCCGGAGGGATCTCCCAGAAGCAGGCCCGGGCGTAGGTCGTGCCCAGAAAGCCCTCCTCCCGCTGAATGCGGTAGGCATCTTCCGGGGGCAGGGCGCGCCCGGCCTGCCGCACATAGTCTGCGGCGGCGAGATAAGCGCCCAAGCTGGTCCAGTGATGGTCGGTGCGGTAATAGAGGGCGGTGGGGTCCTCTGCTTCCCGATAGAGCGGGAGCAGCGCAAGGGGATGAACATGCTCGCCCGCCAGCGCGGCGGCCTGGTCGATCACCCGGTCGTCGGGATACGGATCCTTCAGGCCCGGAATGTCCTCCTGAAGCAGATAGCCTGCCGAGGGCACCAGCATCAGGTCCACGTCCCGGCCCAGCCCGTCGGCGAAGGCGTTCACCGCGGCCATGTTCCGTCGGATCACTTCCGGATCGTACTCCACTGGCCGCTCATAAAGCCGCCCGCTGCTTCCCGGATAGATCGATTGGGTGACCTGCAGATTGCTCAGGCGCAGGGCCTGGGCGTTCAGCCCCACAAAGAAGTCCCGCCCCGGCAAATGGTCGGCGCACCAGGACTCCGCGTCCTCTCCGAAGCGCCCGCTGGTCACATCCGCCAGGGTCAGCCGGGGCGCGTCTGCCAGATAGCGCTTCTCCCGGGGAGAAAAGTCCCGCTTGGGCTGAAGCAGAAACAGCAGCATCATGCCCAGCAGAAAGGCGCAGAAGCATGCGCAGAGGGTCAGATCATGTACGTTTCGTTTCATCTGCGCACCTCCCTCAGAAACGGAAATAGATGAAGGGATTGTAGCTCTGGCTGGCCAGAGCCGCGGTGCAGAGCAGCAGCAGCGCCATCAGGTAGCCCAGCCGCAGCCAGCCCCATGCCCGCATCCCCTGCAGCCGGGCGGCAAGCCTGGCGGGCAGCGGCGTGGCGGCCAGGGCCGCGGTGAGCATCAGCGGCAGATAGGCCAGGATCAGGTTGCGTGTGTGTATGCTCTCCCCCGTGAGGCGGAGGAAGCGGGCCAGGAAGCTCCCCAGCTCTTTGATCTCTGGAAAGGAGAACAGCACCCAGCCGAAGGATACCGCCAGCACCACCAGCACAGCGCGCACAAGGCCCGGCAGCTTCTCCATCCGGCGCAGCAGGAACAGCTTTTCCAGCGTCAGCAGTACGCCGTAATACAAGCCCCAGAGCACAAAGTTCCAGCTGGCCCCGTGCCAGAGGCCGGTGAGGGCCCAGACGATGAACAGATTCAGCAGCTGCCGCCCCAGCCCCCGGCGGTTGCCGCCCAGGGGGATGTATACATACTCCCGGAACCAGGTGCCCAGGGAAATGTGCCAGCGGCGCCAGAACTCGGTAATGCTGCGGGAGATGTAGGGGTAGTCGAAGTTCTTGAGAAATTCGAAGCCCAGCATCCGGCCCAGGCCGATGGCCATGTCCGAATAGCCGGAGAAGTCAAAATAGATCTGCAGCGTATAGGCGAACATGCAGACCCAGGCGGAGAGGGTGCCCCCGTCGGCCTTCAGCGCCTCCCACAGGGCGCCCATCTGGTTTGCCAGCAGCAGCTTCTTCGCCAGACCCAGGAGGAAGATCTGAACGCCAGAAGCAAACTGGGCCAGATTCTCCCGCCGCTTCTCCAGCTGCTCCGCCACGTCCCGGTAGCGGACAATGGGTCCGGCGATCAGCTGGGGGAACATGGACACATAGGCGCCGAAGGCCACCAGGCTCTTTTGCGAGGCCACCTGACGGCGGTAAACGTCCACGGTATAGCTCATGGACTGGAAGATATAAAAGGAAATGCCGATGGGAAGCGGGATCTGGGGCACGGGCAGGCGCGCCTTGCCGGGCAGCAGCAGATTCAGCGACTGCACCAGGAAGCCCGCGTACTTAAAAAAGCCCAGCAGCCCCAGATTCAGAACCAGCGCCAGCACCAGGGCGGCCTTCCCGCTCTGCCCGGCGGCCTGGGCGCGGGAGATGAGCAGGGCGCTCAGGTAGTTGAGGAGAATGGTGAAGAGCATCAGAAAGAGGTACACCGGCTCTCCCCAGCTGTAAAACAGCAGGCTTACCGCCAGCAGAAGCAGATTGCGGAAGCGCCTGGGGCAGAGATAATAGAGCAGCAGCGTCCCCGGCAGAAAGAAGAACAAAAATACATTGCTGGAAAAGACCATGGCAGGTCCCCCTTACAGAAAGAGAGGATCCGGGACTGCCCGGACCCTCCTGATTGATGCCTTAAGAAAACAGCTTGGCAAGGGCCTCCGCCTGGGGAGAGACCAGCAGGATCACGCAATTCCCCTGGCGGAGAAGCTGCGCCTGCTGCACAACCTCAAACTGCTCGGGCAGGTAGCTTTCCAGCTCGGCGGCCTTCTGCTCCAGCCGCGTTTTGGCCAGGGCCTCGATCCGATCCGCCGCGGCGCTGTCCACCGCTTCGATCAGCCAGTACTCGTCGGCCCGCAAACTGTCCTGGCAGATGGCCACCACCTGCTGGGCACAATCCTCCTGGGCAATGCCGAACAGAAAGTCGCAGCGTTCCGGCGGGACGACCAGCATCTCCGGCGTTCCCTCTACCTGCTGCAGGGCTTCAAAGCGTTCCTGCATATCCGGGGCGGCGGGGCTGTCCTCTCCGCAGGCGCACAGGCCTGCCAGCATCAGGACCGCAAGAAGCAGTATTACGGTTTTTTTCATGGCGTTTCCTCCTGTTGTTCGATGACCGGTGTGACGGAATAGGAGGCGGGATCTTTCAGATTGCTCACCCAGACCGCGCAGCCGGCATGGTTCATGTGAAAGTTGTCGTTGCTGAACTCGGGCTTCATGTAGCCCTCCTCGTTGGCCAGACCCGGCGTGATATCCACATAGACGCAGCCGCGGGAGGCGCATACCTCCTCCAGCATGGCGTTGTAGGCATTCATATTCTCCCGGGTGAAGTATTCCACGTCCATCAGGATCGGGGTGCCCGACTGGACATAGACGGTCACGCCGGGGTTCCGCTCCAGGATCCGGTCCAGCACCGTCTCCCAGCAGAGGCGCAGATCATCGATCTCATCGGTGCCCACATCGTTCATGGCCAGCATCAGAAAGAGCTTGCCGCAGCCGGACTCGGCGACCACGTCCTCGATCTCCATCTGGGTGCCGCGAACCGGGAAGGTCCGCGCGTATTGGGTGATGTGGTGGCAGGCCATGCCGTTCACATAGAGGAAGTTGGCGTCCCCCAGTCCGCCGTAAACCATGTTGTAGGCGTAGAGGGAGCCGGTGATGGAATCGCCCAGGAAGAGCGCGTCGTCAAACCAGTCCTCCGGCAGCTCCCGCAGGGGCTCCGGCGTGGGTTCGGGCGTAGGCTCCGGCGCAGGCGCAGGGGTGGCCTCTGCCGTGGGGGAGGGGGAGGACGCCGCCTCTTGGGCGGCGGAGGGCGCCAGCACACCGGTGCGCCAGAGGACGAAAAGCAGGACCACCGCCGCCAGCGCAGAGAAGAGAGAGACGGTGCGAATACGGGAAGGAGACATCTTCATTTCTCCTTGTTTCACTCAAAAAGGATCGCCGGAAACCGGCGGCCGGGGCAGAGAACTGCCCGCAACGCTACCAATATAGCATACGACATTTTTCTTCACAAGTGCTTTTTTCCGCTTTCCGGCCAGAGACCCGAAAAAATGCAAAAAAAGAGAAAAAAGCTCTTGACAAGCGGCCCGTTTTTGCGTATATTATTGGGGCGCTCCGAAGACAGCAGGTGGCATCGCCCGTAAATCCTGCCGAGGACATCAACAAGATTTGATTGTTTTTGTGCCTCTGCGTCTTTTGATGCAGGGGATTTCTTTATGAGCGTGATCTATCGCAACCGGAGGTGAAAACACACATGCCCAACGCAAAAGTTCTGAGCGAAAAGCAGGCTATCGTGGAAGCTCTGGCCGAGCGTATCAAGAACGCCGAGGCTGGCGTCCTGGTCGACTATAAGGGAATTACCGTCGCCGAGGATACCGCCCTGCGTACCGAGCTGCGCAAGGACGAGGTTCATTACACGGTCGTCAAGAACACCCTGACCAGAAAGGCTCTGGATAAGCTGGGGATGAACGAGCTTGACCACGTTCTCAACGGCACCACCTCTCTGGCCACCGCCGAGAAGGATCCCATCGCTCCTTTCCGCATTCTCAACGACTACAGCAAGAAGCTGGGTGACCGCTTCAACATCAAGGCTGCCTTCATGGAGGGCAAGATCCTGAGCGAGTCTGAGATCGCCGAAATGGCAGAGCTGCCCAGCAAGGACGCTCTGTATGCCAAGGTTCTGGGAACCATGATCG
>CAYNBS010000053.1:0-5724 GCA_964395795.1 uncultured Oscillospiraceae bacterium | reverse complement strand
AGTTGCCGGATAAAACGCCGGTATCCTTTGTTCTGCTGGACAATCATCATCTGACAGAGCACGGAGTCCGGTACTTCTGCGCGAAGTCAAAGCAAGCCGTTGTAATCACATCAAATGCCTCTCATCCAGCCTTCCATGTGGACGCCGACAACTTACATATCATCTACCAGGAGCGTCCTTCTCTCAGTGCCGCCCTGGAGCACTTGAAGAAAGAATGCGGATGTGAGCGCCTTACAGTCCAATCCGGCGGCACAGTGAACGGCCTGTTCCTGCGTGAAAAACTGCTGGACTATGTAGATATCGTCGTAGCCCCGGTGCTGATCGGCGGCAAGGATACGCCCACATTGATCGACGGCAAGTCGCTGGTTTCCAGCGCAGAGCTTTCAGAATTAGGGGTACTGAAGCTCATGGACTGTTCCGTACTTCAAGATTCCTATATACGGCTTCGATATGAGGTAATTCGATAACATGGTAGATTATGAAAAACACTTTCGTATGTACTGCGAAGAAAACAGTTTACCGATCAACCTTTCCTTCGACATGCCGGAGGGATATGAAACGGCCAACGGCACGTTTGATCCAACTGTCAATACCCTGTTCATCAACAAAGAGATGCTCCAATCTCAACCGGAGTATGAGCAGATGTTCTATCTGTTTCATGAGCTTCGCCATGCCTTGCAGTATTTGCACCCGGAGCGCTTTGACGAACTGATTTCCAAGAGCTGCCTCTATGTCATCCAATATGACGGCACCTGTTATAAACTCGTTGACGGTGAATGGAAAGAATGCAAGCTCGATGGATCAATAGAGTATTTCACGGAACTATATCTTGGACAGCCCTATGAACGGGACGCGAATGACTTTGCGTATGAGAAGGTGAAGGAGTTCTTGGGAGATTCACCGGAGCTTCATGAACTCCATGCGTTCTGGACACCGAAAAAGCCGATATCAGATCAGACGTATGAAGACCTGTACCGACAGATTGATGAGATCACAGGAGAAACAAGTCGTGAAACATCCAGATAAATGGCGGGAAACTATTGATCCTTTCTCGCTCCCGTATAAGTCCTTCCATCCAATAGAGATACTTGGCTACCCTCACGCCGGAAACGACGTATTCCATGCCAGGGGTATCTACGAAGACAAAGAAGTCCGGGCCTACATCAAGGTAGCAAGACAGAAGGGTGCGGCGATTGAAAACGAGGTGGCGATTCTGTCACAGCTCCATTCGCCAATTTATCCCACAGTCCTTGATTGCGGGTTTGCCGGAACACCCTTCTCCGTAACGTTGGAGCTGCCGGGCGAACGTCTATCGACCATTGTGGGCGAAGACGAAACGCTGGAATCCCTTAGCTTTATGGAGGAATACGGCGCGACGCTGGCAACACTCCATCAGCTTCGCATTTCCGCAGAGCCAGTCAAGGACAGAAGGTTTTTCCACGTGCCGCCTGATGAGCTCTTAAAAACCTTGGGTTTGGAGGAATGCAAAGGCTTTTTTGCAAATCCACCCAAGAACGCTGTTCAATGCTTCTGCCACGGAGATTTCCACTATGCAAACATCTTATGGGACAGGCATCATATCAGCGGCATACTGGACTTTGAGCTGGCAGGGTATGGAAACCGTGACTTCGACATTGCCTGGGCTCTGTTCCGGCGACCGGGGCAGAAGTTTATGAAAACGGAAGCGGAACAGGAGTCTTTCTTGTGCGGCTATCAGCAGGTCGCTCCATGCGACCGCGCGGCTGTTAAATACTACATGGCCCAATGCTATGTATACTTTCTGCAATTCAGCGGAGACGACACAGAGTATTGCGATTATATTCGCTCCTGGCTAAAACAGTTAAAGGAGGGGCTTATATGACTCAGATAGAAAGAATGACAGAAGCGGCTATCCCGGAGATTGCTCCACTCGTCGCATTATTTCGCGTCACACTAAAAGCATTTAAGGGGATCACTGCTTCCCCAAATGATAACGAGGGCGCGTCTGAACTGAAGGAATATCTGGATGCCGGTTTCCCTGTGTTCACGGCTTGGAAAGAGGGCGTATATTGCGGCTACATGGTCTGCCGTGTGGACGAGCCTTGTGTGTGGGTGGAGTCAATCTATGTCTTGCCGGAGTTCCGCAGACAGGGTGTCGCCACCGCACTGTTCCGCAAGGCCGAAGAGCTTGCCGCGTCCTACGGAGAGGACACCTTGTACAACTATGTGCATCCCAATAACAAGGGAATCATCGAATTCCTGAAATCAAGAGGATATACCGTGTTGAATCTGATTGAGATTCGCAAACCGTACACTGGTGAAAAGCTTACCCGAAAGATTCAAGTCGATGAGAACCAATTTGACTATTGAGGGATGCGTCATGAGAATCAAGACCTTTAGAAGGGCATAAAAAGATGACAAAAAGCGAATATCTATTAGATCCCTGTAGGGTATCTTCGCTGCCTTATTGGAAAACTGTGACGGTTCAGATCCCGGAGGGAATGCGGATTCTTCACGAGAGCGATCTGCGGGATGCGCCTTTGGGCAGCGAGACACCAGTCCGCTATTTTCGACTGATTCACCGTCTCTGCAGCTTGGAACGACCCGCCGTCCCGGAGGGATATACCGTGACCCCTTTGACGCCAGAGATGGGAGCCGCGCAGATTCAGCAATGCTATGATGACATCTCCGTTTCTGCAGAGGAACTGGCCGCTTACCAGTCACGGATGGTGTATGACGGAACGCTCTGGCTTGCGGTTAGGGAACATTCCACCGGGAAAATTGTTGCCTCTGGGATCGGAGAACTGGATCGGGAACTTCGGGAAGGCATGTTGGAATGGATACAGGTCTCTTTGAAATACCGAAGGAAAGGCCTTGGGGCGTTTCTTGTCCGGGAACTGCTGTGGCGAATGAAGGGTAAGACTGACTTTGTGACTGTTTCCGGCAAAGTGGATGATCCCAGCCGCCCGGAGCAGCTTTATCGGAGCTGCGGCTTTACCGGGAATGATATTTGGTACATATCACGCAAATGACAACAGGGGTAACTGACAATGAAGCGAGTGGATAGAGTTCTTTTCAGGCTGATGCCGGATATTGTGAGCAAGCGTGTGCTGGAGCCCGCCTGCGGCTGCGCAGAGTTTTCTGTTGCGGCGGCAACCCATGCGGCAGAAGTCATCTGTTTCGACTTGGACGATAAGCGTCTGGACCCGACTGTGCGACAGACACTGAAGCTCCGCTTTGAAATCATGGATGCCACAGCGATGCGCTTCCCGGACGGTTCTTTCGATACAGTTGTTTTGTACAACGCAATCGGCCATCTGGCGCATATTGCAGAACCTGTTCTGCGGGAATGCCTGCGGGTCGTGAACACGACCGGAGTTGTTTGGATTGTAAGCTCCTTCCGCATGGACAAGACAGTGATTCAGGAAATGCTTTTGCCGCTGTTGGATAATATGGAGTTGTCTCATTCCACGCAAGAGGACTCCGTTTACACCTATGTTCAGATCAGGAGGAAAACGAATGGCGATTATTATTGAAAAGGCGAAAGCCGAAGATGCGGAAGCAATATTGAAGCTAACAAAGGTATTAGGCTCTGAAACTGATAACTTGAGCTTCGGTGAAAGCGGTATTCCTGTTTCGGTCGAAAATGAGGCTTCCTACATAGCATCTATCGAAAATTCAGATACTGATATTTTTTTAGTGGCCAGAGACGGGAAAGAAATTGTTGGAACAGGCAATTACACTTCCTTCCCTAAAAAGAGAATGGCACATAGAGGTGAATTCGGAATTTCCGTCAGAAAATCATACTGGAATCAAGGAGTCGGCACCATGCTTATGGAACACATCCTTGATTTTGCTAAAAATGTTGCAAAGTCTGAGATCGTTTCTCTCGAAGTCAGAAGCGATAACGAGGCTGCAATACATCTTTACCGGAAGTTCGGATTTGAAAAGATCGGAACGTTCAAAGGCTATTTCAAGATTGGTGATGAGCTGATCGATTTCGATATAATGGAGTTGTTCTTATAAGACAGACCAAGGCTCCCGCACTGCCATCACGGGCGGTGGGGAGCAAAATCAGGAGGCAAGAATGGCATCAAGCAAAGAATATTTGGATTTCATATTGGAGCAGTTGTCGGAATTGGATGATGTATCCTGCCGGGCGATGATGGGAGAATACATCCTTTACTACCGAGGAAAGATTATCGGCGGCATTTACGATGATAGATTCCTTGTCAAGCCTACTCCTTCTGCAAGAGCCATGATGCCGCAAGCGGAAATGGAACTGCCATATGAAGGTGCAAAGGGAATGCTGGTGGTCGATAATGTTGAGAGCAGAGAGTTCCTAACGGCGTTGATTGACGCTATGTATGATGAGCTCCCTGCATCGAAGAAGCGAGGTTAATGCATGGAATTGTGGGATGCATACAATAAAGACTTTGAAAAAGTGAATGGCACAACTCTAATCAGAGGTGAGACGATCCCAAACGGTCTTTACCATTTGGTGTGCGATATCTTAGTAAAGCATACAGATGGAACATTTCTTCTGATGCAAAGAGATCCTCGAAAGCATTTTGGAGGAATGTGGGAAGCGACTGCCGGTGGCTCCGCCTTGATTGGAGAAAACCCGCTGGAATGTGCCAAACGTGAACTGACAGAAGAAACAGGAATTGTTTCCTCCCAACTGACGGAGGTTGGAACCGTCATAAGTAAAGATACGATTTACGTGGAATACCTCTGCATTACGGATTGGAACAAGTACGACATCACTTTGCAAGAGGGCGAAACGGTAGCTTACAAATGGGTTAGCCGAGAAGTGCTGTTGCACATGAAGAAGGATGAACTCGTGACCGAGCGGATGCAGAAATTCATTTCTGAGCTGCAAGGAGATTGAAATGAACCCCAGCGAACCTTTAATACGGAAAATGACATTAGCTGATCTGAATGATTTGTACGCACTTCTCTCAGACAGTGAAGTCATGCGGTTTATTGAGCCGCCTTTTTCAAAGGAACAAACAGCGCAATTCCTCATGGACGCTGGACTCTCTGAAAATCCTTTGGTCTATGCTGTTGAGGACAGCAGCTCCTTTATTGGCTATGTGATCTTCCACGATTACGACGAAGACAATATGGAAATCGGATGGATTCTCAAACGAGAGGTTTGGGGACAAGGATATGCGAGCCTGCTTACAAAGATGCTCATTGATAAATCTCGAAAACTTGGCAAAGGCTCAATCATTGAATGTGATCCGAGGCAAGCAGTCACAAAGCATATTGCAAAGAAGCATGGCTTCGTATTCTCCGGCAAGCGTGATGGATGCGATGTGTATAAGCTTTCCAACTCTCATTAAGATCATTTTTAGGGGATAATATGAACAGCGAAACCTA
This sequence comes from uncultured Oscillospiraceae bacterium, assembly GCA_964395795.1. Lineage (GTDB taxonomy): Bacteria > Bacillota > Clostridia > Oscillospirales > Oscillospiraceae > Limivicinus. Next base: position 360 of record CAYNBS010000053.1, on the reverse strand, counting down.
TAAAATTGCGATCTGCGATGATAGCCAAGCAGATGTCGAGTACATAGCGAAACTCGTTAAGGAATGGGCTAAAGACAAGATCGTAGTAATTAAAACCTACCCGTCAGCAGAAGCATTCATGTTCAACTATGCGGAGGAAAAAGATTTCGATATTCTCCTTCTTGACATTGAAATGGGCAGGATGGACGGTGTGACAATGGCAAAGGCAATCCGCCAGGACAACGAGTCTGTCCAAATCGTCTTTATTACAGGCTATTCAGAATATATCGCAGACGGTTATGATGTGGCTGCGCTCCATTATCTGATAGGCTATGTCACAACAAACAGTTGATAAATAGCCATTTTTATAGGGGAGTATCA
>CAYNBS010000052.1:0-5753 GCA_964395795.1 uncultured Oscillospiraceae bacterium | reverse complement strand
GATCCGGCTTTTGTGAAGGAGCTGGACTTCGTGATGGAAAAAGACGGTGAGCTGATCGGACAGAACATGTTCATGCGAACCGTCATCCATGCCGATGACGGCCGGGTGATCCCTGTGCTGACCATGGGGCCCATCGGCATCACGCCGGAGCTGAAGCGGAAGGGCTACGGCAAAAAGCTGCTGGACTACTGTCTGGAGAAGGCAACAGCCATGGGCTTCGGCGCGGTGCTGTTCGAGGGCAACATCGGCTTCTACGGCCACAGCGGCTTTACCTATGCCCGGAGCTTCGACATCCGCTATCACGACCTGCCAGAGGGCGCGGACGACTCCTTCTTTCTCTGCAAGGAGCTGATTCCCGGCTATCTCCGCGATGTCACCGGCGTCTACCAGACGCCCCGGGGCTACTATGTGGACGATGCGGACGTGGAGGAATTCGACAAGGCCTTTCCCCATAAGGAGAAGCTGAGGCTTCCGGGCCAGATCTTCTGAGCGAAACGGTAAACCAACGGCGGGAGCCGGTGCAGCCTGCGGGGTGCATCGGCTCTTTCGCAAATTTGGTTCACGATCACGATTATGAGGTGCTTATGAAAGACCTGGTATTGTATATTCACGGCAAGGGCGGCAGCGCAGCTGAGAGTGGGCATTACAAACCCCTTTTTCCCGGCTGCGTGGTGATGGGGCTGGATTATCAGGCCACGACCCCGTGGGAAGCAGGAGCGGAAATCTATGCCGCTGTGTCAAGGCTGCAGGCCGACTATGCGAGCATCACCCTGATTGCCAACAGCATCGGCGCTTATTTCTGCATGAACGCCGGGATCGACGGGCTGCTCCGCAAAGCTTATTTCATCTCTCCCATTGTGGATCTGGAACAGCTGATCTGCAGCATGATGAGCCAGGCCGATGCCACGGAGGAGGAGCTGCAAGCGAAAGGCAGGATCCCCACCCCATCCGGTGAGGATCTCTCGTGGGCGTATCTGTGCTATGTCCGGGAGCATCCCGTGAACTGGAAGGCGCCCACGGAAATCCTTTACGGCAGCAGAGACGATTTGACTTCATGGGAAGCAGTCTCGTCCTTTGCAAAGGAGCATAACGCGAAAGTGACCGTAATGGATGGAGGCGAGCATTGGTTCCACACGGATGCGCAAATGCGTTTTCTGGATGGGTGGATGCTTGCCGCAGCGGAACCGCTGCCCGTGAATGACGCGACCTACCGGCTTTTGTCCCTGCTCGGCAAGGGCAAGGGCGGGTATTCGTACCTTGCCCAGCGGCAGGGACGGCAAGTGGTCGTCAAGCAGATCCATCATGAGCCCTGCGATTACTACAGCTTCGGAAACAAAATTGAGGCCGAGCGGCGAGACTATGCGCGGCTCCAGAATGCCGGGATCCGCATGCCGCAGATGCTTGCCATCGATATGACCGCCGAACGGATCGTCAAGGAATACATCGAGGGGCCCACGGTGGCAGAGCTGGTGCAGGCGGGTATTTCGGTCGAGCCGTATCTGCCCCAGGTTCGGGACATGGCGGCAAAGGCCATGGCTGCCGGACTCAACATCGACTATTACCCCACCAATTTTGTTGTTCATGACGGGCTGCTCTGGTATGTGGATTATGAATGCAACGACTACCGCGAGCAATGGGACTTTGCACATTGGGGGATTCAATATTGGCTGTCAAAGGCGAGCTTCCGCAGCTACCGGGACGAGGATTATGAAGCGGTTTGCGACTTTCTGATCGAATTGAATCAGAAGGACAAAGCACACATCAACTGGAACTGGGCGCGCTTTGAATGGATGATGGCGCACCCCTTATTTGAAAAAGACACGCAGGATTCCATCGGACTTTGGTGGGCGCAGGGACGGATTGTCGGCGCGGCCATCTACGATATGTACTTCGGGGAAGCGTTCTGCGGAGCTTTGCCGGAGTTCCACGGACTATATCCGGAGATTCTGGAATACGCCTGGCGAGAGCTGAAGGATGATGCCGGGCTTGGCATCTCCATCTGGGAAGGCAGCGTTAGGGAACTGGAGGCAGCGAGAGAGCAGGGCTTCTTCCCGGCTCCCCAAGGTGAAACCGTGCTGCATCTGAAGTTGGGCAGACCTCTTTCGGCAGAACTGCCTGATGGCTTTCGCCTGGCAGAGCTTGATCCGGCGCAAGAGGCCTATGCCTTCCAATGGCTCCTGTGGCAGGGCTTTGACCACGGCACGGATCGGGAGGAGTTTGAGCGGGAGGACCCCATTGTTCCCCAAATCCGCAGGCATTTGAACCCTCGTCTCAGCCTGACCTGCCTTGCGCCAAACGGGGAAAAGGCAGCCTATTGCTGTGTATGGTTCCATCCCCAATCGGATTACGCCTATGTGGAGCCGGTCTGTACAGTTCCCGCTTACCGGGGAAAAGGGCTTGCCAAGGCGCTTCTGTGGGAGGCCCTGAACCGGGCAAGGGAGCTTGGCGCAAAGGAAGCCTATGTGATTTCCGACCTGAAGTTTTATGAGCGACTGGGCTTTGAAAAGGCGAAACGGTATTCTTTCTACTGGAGAACAGGCTCCGGTGCAAAGCAAGGCGAATAGCGCGTTTTTCCGCGCAAAGCAGCGCCAGGACCGAAACAGTTTTTCATGGGCTTTCTCCTTTGGCCTCTTCCCCGTTGCGGGACTGACGTTTCTCTAATGATCATCGGATGGCGAAATCATTCGCCCGATGCTCATTGCAATGCGTATATGGCAAAACAGCCATGCTGTTTTGCTGCGCAGCAAAGCTGCGCGGCGAAAAGCTTTTTTGCTTTTCGCCATCATAGAATCATTATGCTAAAATGACCTTAGAAAAACAAAATGGAAAGGAGCGCGGCATATGAACCTGAAAACCCTGAAACAGATCTTCAAGGACACCGATTTCGTCCACCGCAGCGGCACTGCGGAGGAACTGCAGGTGGCGGAATACCTGAAGGCCCGGTGCGAGGCGCTGGGCGTCCCCGCCCGGCTGGAGAGCTTTCCCGTGCCCATGGCGGAAATGGAGGAGGCGCATGTTTGGGCCGACGGGAAGGAGATCCCCTGCAGGGGCTTCTTCAATTGCGGCAGCGGTGAGGTGGAGGGCGAGCTTACCTATATGCCGGGAACGGACCCGGTCTCCATTGCGGGAGCGAAGGACAAGATCGTCCTGCTGGACACCCAGGGCATCGGCTTCTTCGCCTACCAGGATCTGATGAAGGCCGGGGCCAAGGCCATCCTGTTCCAGTACGGCAACCTCCACTACCCCAACCGGGATATTGACGAAAGGGATCTGCGGGCCCATGTGGTGGGCGAGGAGCGGCGGGTGCTCTGCGCCATGGTCCATGCCTCCGACGCAGTGGCCCTGGTGAAGAACAAGGTCAAAACCGTCCGCATCGTCATTCGCCAGCGGGAGTGGGAAGGCGCGTCCCACAATGTGATCGCAGAGCTGCCCGGGGAGCGGGACGAGTGGATCACCCTCTCCGCCCACTATGATACCACCGCCCTCTCCCACGGATCCTATGACAACATGTCCGGCTGCGTGGGGCTGCTGGGGGTGATGGAGGCGCTGGGCGGCAAGAAGCGGAACTACGGCCTGCGCTTCGTCTTCTGCGGCAGTGAGGAGCGGGGCCTCCTGGGCTCCAAGGCCTACGTCCGGGACCATGAGGAGGAGCTTCCCAAGATCGTGCTGAACATCAACCTGGACATGATCGGCACCATCATGGGCAAGTTCATCGCCAAGGTCTCCGCCGAAGACAAGCTGGCCCATTATCTGAGCTATATGGGCGCGGAGCTGGGCTTCCCCCTGTCCGCCTCTGTGGGGGTCTATTCCAGCGACTCCACCCCCTTTGCCGATAAGGGCGTGCCCGCGGTGTCTCTCGCAAGGCTCGCCGGCACGAACGTGGCGCCCATCCACTGCCGCTATGACCGGCCGGACGTGCTGAGCATGGAGCAGATGCAGCGGGACATCGCCTTCATCGCAGAGTTCACCCGCCGGATGGCTCAGGCCGCCTGCTGCCCGGTGAAGCGGGAGATTCCCGAGAAGGTCAAGAAAGAGCTGGACGAGTACCTCTTCCGCAAACGGAAGGACGCATGAAAAAAAGCACCCAAATGGGTGCTTTTTCTGTCTCGATCAAACATCCGGGCTCTCCAGCCCGTCCCGGCTCCGCTCCAGCTTGCGCACCTCGCTGAGGCCCACCGGAATGGCGATCAGGAAGGCCACCACGTCCGACACGGCCTGCACCAGCTCAATGCCCAACAGCGCGTCCAGTCCCAGCAGCCGGAAGAGGCCGGGCAGCAAGAGCACCAGGGGGATGAAGGCAAGGCCCTGCCGGGCCAGCGCCAGGAGGGTAGCCTTGCCGGTGATACCAATGTTCTGCAGCATCATGTTGCACAGCACCACCCAGGCCGACAGCGGGAAGGCCAGCAGTTGGACCCGGAAGGTGAAGGCCGCAATACGGTGGGCCTCCGCGCTGGAGCCTGCCACTAGATCGGTGACGGGTCCGGCAAACGCAAAGCCCAGCGCCGCCATCACCAGCAGCGCGATCACCGCCACGCGCACGCAGAACCAGAAGGCCTTCAGCACCCGGTCATAGCGCTTGGCGCCGTAATTGAAGCCGCAAACCGGCTGGAAGCCCTGCCCGAAGCCGATGAGCGCCGAGTAGAGGAACATCATGATCCGGTTCACGCCGGTCATGGCCGCCTGGGCCGCCTCGATCAGCGCGTCGCCGTCCACATAGAGGCCGATGGCGTGGTTGAGACTGGCCGTGGCGATGCTGGCCACGCCCTGCCGCGCCAGGGAGGGCAGGCCCCCCTTAAAAATGCCCTTGAAGTAATAGGCCGTGGGGCTGAAGTTCCGCAGACGGATCTTCACGTTATCGCTGCGGAAGAGGCCGATGAGCAGGATGAAGAAGCTCACCGTCTGGCTGATGCCGGTGGCCAGCGCCGCACCTGCCACGCCCATTCCGGCGCCAAAGCCCATGCGCAGACCGCCAAACCCAATGGCGTCCCCGGCCTTGAAGATCAGGATCGGGTCCAGAAACAGATTCAGCACCGCGCCGGAGGCCAGCCCCAGCATGGAGAAAAAGGCGTTGCCCTGCATGCGCAGCTGGTTGTTCATCACGATGCTGCCCATCATAAAGGGCGTCGCCAAGAGGATATAGCGCATATAGTCCACGGTGTAGGTAACCGTGTCCGTGGTGTTGGCTCCCAGGAGCTTGGCAAAGGGCACCCGGAACAGCAGCCCCAGCGTCATCAGCACAATTCCCAGCCCCACCGCAGAGAAGAACCCGGTGGCAGCCATCTTGTCCGCCTCGTCGAAGTCCCTGCGGCCGAAGGCGCGGGAGATGAAGTTGCCGGAACCGTGGCCATGGTAAAAGCCGATGGCCTGGATGATGTTCATCAGCGGCAGCACCACGCCCACCGCCGCCACCATGCTGTCCTGCTCCAAATGGCGGACGAAGAAGGTGTCCGCCAGGTTGTAAAACGAGGTCACCAGCATGCTGATGATGGTAGGGATCGCCAGGCGGCAGATCAGCTTCTCCACCGGCTGGGTGGTCATGCGGATAAATTTTGCCTCCTTGGCCCCACCAAGGTTCTGCCCCTGTGCGCTCATATGTCCGTCCCTCTGTTTCCGGTAACAATTTTACATGCATCAGAGAACTGAAAAATCGACATGCCGAAACATGTCGATTTTTCGTGGTGGAGAGTGGCGGACTCGAACCGTCGACCTTCCGCGTGTGAGGCGGACGCTCTAACCAGCTGAGCTAACCCTCC
>CAYNBS010000051.1:0-6061 GCA_964395795.1 uncultured Oscillospiraceae bacterium | reverse complement strand
ATCCCCAACGTCAACACCCTCATCATCGAGGACGCGGATAAGCTGGGGCTTGCCCAGCTTCATCAGATCCGGGGCCGGGTGGGCCGCTCCACCCGCAGAGCCAGCGCCTATCTCACCTTCCGGCGGGACAAGGTGCTCACCGAAATTGCCGAAAAGCGCCTCAGCGCCATCCGGGACTTCGCCGCCTTCGGCTCCGGCTTCAAGATCGCCATGCGTGACCTGGAGATCCGGGGCGCGGGCAACCTCCTGGGAGCCGAGCAGTCGGGCCACATGATCGATGTGGGCTACGATATGTATATGAAGCTGCTGAACGAGGCGGTGCTGGAGGCCCGGGGCATTGAGGTCCCCAAGCCTGCCGAGTGCTCCGCCGATCTGGCGGTGGCCGCCAATATCCCGGAGCGCTATATCCCCTCCTCGGAGCAGCGCATGGACATCTACCGCCGCATCGCCGCCATCCGCAGCGAGGAGGAGGCGGACGATCTCACCGATGAACTCATCGACCGCTTCGGCGACCCACCCCCCGGCGTGAACGCCCTGATCCATGTGGCGCTGCTGCGGGGCGAGGCAGGCAAGGCCGGAATCACCGACATTGCCCAAAAGGCGGGTTATCTGCGCTTTACGGTAAAGGATTTCGACATGGAGAAGGTCTCCGGCCTCTACGCCAGGCCGGAATACAAGGGAAGACTTCGGGTGGAGGCCGGCTCCAAGCCCTGCCTGAGCCTGAAGATCAAGCAGAAGGGCCGGGTCATCGACGAAGCGCGCCGCTTTGTGGCGGATTGGGCCGGAAAGACAGAAAATTAAAGGAAAAGCTCTTGTGTAAGCCCGCGCCCGGTGCTATGATGCAAGAGAAATCCAGAGAAAAGAGGATGGAAGCATGAAAAAATTCGTATGCGCGATGCTCGCCCTGCTGCTGTGCGGCCTGGCGGTGGCCACGGTGGTGATGGATGGGAAGCTGCCCGAGCTGCCCGCGGCGGAGAAAACCGCGGAGTCCGCTGCCGAGGCGGGGGTGGACTATGCCGCCATCTATGCCCTGCACGATCCGGACGAGGTGGTCATGACCGTAGACGGGCAGGATGTGACCTGGGAGGAGTATTTCTACTTCTATCACAACCAGGCCGTGGGCCTGGAGAACATGTTTCTGACCTATCAGTATTACGGCATGGCTGTCGGCTGGGAATCCCCGGCGGATGAAGAAGGCCATAGCTACGCGGACCTGTTGGCAGATGCGGCGGAAAACGAGCTGCGCCAGTTTTATCTGTGGGAAGCTGTGGAACGGGAGTCCGGCGCCGTTCTGACCGAGGAGGAAGAAGCGCAGCTGCAGGCCGAGCATGAAGGCTATATTCCTTACTTCGCCGGCGAGGGCGCCACGGAAGAGGACATGTTCGCCGTGCTGCAGAGCGAAAACTATATGAGCGAGGCCATGTACTGGCGCATCATGCAGAAGCTTTATCTGCAGGAGCCCACCTTCCGCGCCATGATGGGCGAGAATGGGGAGAAGGTCTCCGAGGAAGAGGTGGAAGCATGGGCGGAGGAGAATCTGCCGGGCTACAGCGTAGTGTCCCTGGACCGGATCCACATTTCCACCCTGGATCCGGAAACCAACGAGCCCATGGACGAAAATGCCGCGGCCCAGCAGGCCGCCCTGGCCCAGGAGCTTGCTGCCCAGCTGCAGGCCGTGGAGGATCCTATGGAGCGCGTGGCCCTGTTCCAGAAGCTGAAGGCCCAGTATGATCCGGAGGGGATTTCCTATGTGGCCGTGGGCAGCCGGATCGAGGCGCCCATCTACGAGGCGACGTTGGCCATGGAGAACGGCCAGATCTCCGACCCCGTGGAAGTGGACGGGGACTACTATATTATTCTGCGCCGCGCTTTCCGGGCGGACGATGTGATCGACACCGGCGCCGGCGAGCAGCCTGTTCGAGAGCTTGCAGCGGAGGACATCTTCAATCAGCTGCTGCTGGATCGGCAGGAAAACCAGCAGCTGCGCTATGCCGAAGGCTTTGAAGCGCCCCGTCTCCTGGACTACTACACCCGCCCCAGTTACGCCGCGTAACAGGACCTTTCCAACAGAATAGGCAAGAGGCTGTGAACAAACTTCACAGCCTCTTTTTTCGCGGCCTTCGGGCCGCCAGCAGGATCCCCGGGATCAGCAACAGGGCAACAAGTAGGCTCCCTGCTGGGATCACCCGCCGGGACCAGAGCAGCATGGCCTCCGGCACCGGCGCGATCAAAAGCCCCAGAGCGATGGCGGCTGCACCGGCAAGCCAGATCAGCCAGCGTCCGTTGGAGAGATCCCCCCGCCGCTCCCCTTCCTGAGGCGCGAAGCCGCAGGCCAGACGCAGACAGCGCTGGGCAGCCTGCAGGCTCAGCCCCGTCAGCAGAAAGTCCGGGAAGATCCACAGCCCCACCACCAGGGCCTCCATCCGCTCCAGACTGCGGAAGAATACCAGGTTTCGCACCAAAGTAAAAAAGGGGGCGGAGAGCCGTGCACTGAGGGACGGACCGAAATGCCCCTGGATCGCCCCGCCCAGGGCCGTGAGCCCCAGCATCCCGACGCCCAGCCACAGGGCCGTTTGCCGGAAGGGAGACGCTTCCTCCTCCTGGCGGAAGAAGCAGAGGGCTGCCAGGCCAAAGCAGCCCAGGTCCAGAGCGGGAATGCCTGCGCCCAGCAGCGCCGGCGCATCCGCCGGGGTCACCGGCAGCAGCTCCGACGGCTCCAGCCCCCGCAGGGAGGCCAGCAGGATCAGCCCCAGCGCCCCCAGCAGCACCGGTGCGATCATCCGCGCCACCCGCAGCAGGCTCCGCAGCGGCCCCAGGGCTGCCAGCAGTGCCAGCAGGCCCATGCTGACCACAAAAAAGGCCGGAGTCGCCCGGGGGTAGACCGTCACCAGAAAGCGCTCCGCCCCTGCTCGCAGGGTAAAGCCGCAGTAGAGCAGCAGCCAGCCGCCCAGCAGCCCCAGGACTGCCCGCCCAAGGCCCGGTCCCAGGGCGGAGAGGGTAAGCTCCGGCAGACTTTCCCGCCTGCCCCTGCGGAGCCGGGACAGCACCCATGCATAGAGCAGCAGGGGTCCCAGCGCTGTAAGCGGCCCCAGCCAGGCGGCCTGTCCGGCGATTTCGGCCGCGACGCCGGGGACCAGCCGCAGCACCGGGGAGAGCAGTGCCAGCGCGCACAGCCATCGCAGCTGCCGTTGGGGAAAGGGATCCGTTCGATTCATCTGCGTCGCTCCTCAGTTCATGTCATTACTGTGCATCAGCTCGCCCTGCACCGTCACGCTCAGGGTGATTTCCGGCAGCAGCGGGCCAAGGCTCCGGCCCAAATCCCCGCCGCGCCATGGCGCTGCCAGCGCAAGGCGGCGTCCCAGCCCCAGGAAATCCGCCCCCAGACTCCGGGACAGTCGCAGCACGCCGCCGATCCGCTGGGAGAGCTCCGCCTCCATCCGGGCGGTGACGGCGCTGCGATACTGCTCGTCTGCTATCTGGGGGAAGCCGTCGATCTCCAGCACCACCGCCCGCACTCGCACAGTCACATTCAGGCCGGTCAGCCGTCCTTTTCCGTCCCGGGCAGGATCCAGCCGCAGGCTGCTCTCCTGCAGCTCCACGGTCACGTTTCGGCCTGCGGCGTCTCGCAGGGTCAGGGGGCTGGGCTGCAGCGAATCCGTCAGCAGCGCCACGCCCAGGGCTTCCTCCGGGCCAATCAGCTCTCGCAGCTGCCCGTCTACCAGCACGCCGTAGCCCTCCGGAACCACAGTGCGAGGCTGACCCTCCTCTTCGGCTGCGTCACGCAGGCGCACCGTCCGCACCAGGGCACAGCCATGCCGGTCCAGATCCCGCAGAATGGCCCCTGCGGTGGATAGCTTGCTGTCGCCCCTATCCGCCTCCAGCGCGCTCAGCGCGTCAGCGATTCCCTTTTCACCGTTGCCGGTGTCTGCCATGGCTTCCCGGGCGCTGCTTCCCAAAATCACGTACACCGGCAGATCCAAGCGCAGATCGGAGGAACGGCAGACAGTGGCCAGAAAGCCGTTCAGCCCCCGCCTGGCGGCCTCCTCCCCCAGCAAAATATGCTGCAGATGCCCGCAGAACAGCTGCTCCTCCAGGGAGCGATTGCGCAGCCTTTCCATAGCGTCGGAGACGGAGGCGCCGGCCGCACTGCAGCAAACTGGCCCCTGCTCTCCCACGCCGGATGAGCTGGCCAGGCTCAGAACGACCCCACCCGGCACGGGATCCAGTCCCAGAGTTTCCATGACCTGCAGCTGCTCCACCTCCCGCCGCTGGGCGTAGAGACTGCCGCAGCCGCACAGCAGCGGCACGGCACAGAGCAGCAGCAAAAGCGTTTTCTTCATGAGCGCCTCCTTTTGTCCGGCGTCCGCAGCAGCGGATCCCGCCAGCTTCGCAGGAAGTCCGGCAGACGCAGCAGCAGCCGCCCCAGGCCGCCGGGCCGCCCGGAGGACAGCGGCGCGGTATAAGCAGCGCCGAAGCTGTTTAGCTCCGCCAGATGCAGCAGCAGCAGACAGCACACCAGCCCCACGCCGTAGAGACCCGCGAAGATCGCCCCCAGCAGCAGCGCCAGTCTTGTCAGCCGCACGGCAAAGCCCAGATCCTGGCTGGGCAAGGTATAGCAGGCGATGCCGGATACCGCTACCACGATGATGGCGATGGGCGAAACCACCTTGGCCTCCACCGCCGCCTGGCCCACGATCAGCGCCCCAATGATGGACACGGTGTCGCCAATGGGGTTTGGCATCCGCAAGCCCGCCTCCTGCAGCAGACTGAAGGCCGCCAGCATCCCCAGCACCTCCAGGGCAGAGGAAAAGGGCACGTCCTGCTCCGCCTGAATGATCGAAAGCAGCATCCGGGTGGGGATCATCTCCTGGTGGTACATGGCCACCGCCGTATACAGGGCCGGCAGCAGCGCCCCCAGCAGCAGCGCCAGCCAGCGCAGCGCGGTCAAGGCGGAGGACACCAGAAAATGCATGCTGCTGTCCCCGGTAACTTTCATGAATTCCGAGAGCGTCACCGGCAGCAGCAGCCCAACGGGCAGTCCGTCCACCAGCAGCCCGATCCGTCCCTGGGCCAGATGCATGGCGAAGCGATCCGGCCGCTCGGTGTGCAGCACCTGGGGAAAGGGGGAGAGAGGCGCATCGATCACGGCCTCCTCCAAGGGGCCCAGTGCCAGCAGCGCGTCCAGATCCAGCGCGTCCAGACGCCGGGCCAGCTCCCGCACCGTGTCCGGCGCCGCCACGCCCTCCAGGTACAGCATGGCCACCTGGGTGCGGCTGCGGCGGCCCAGGGTACTCTCGGCCAGCTTCAGGGCAGGCGTTGCCAAGCGCTGGCGAACCAGGGCAGTGTTGACCCGCAGGGTCTCGGTAAAAGCGTCCTTGCCGCCCTTTAAAGATTTTTCCAGGGTCGGTTCTCCCACAGCGCGGCGCTGCTCGCTCTTGATCTCAAAGCTCAGGGCGCAGCCAAGGGCGTCAAAGACGATCAGACAGCAGCCCCGGCAAAGATCCTCCGCCGCGTCCGGGAGACTGTCCCGCAGCGTGACAGCATTGCGGTAGACAAGCCCCGCCTGGATGCGCTCCAGCGCGTCCTGCGCCGCTGTGACACGCGCTGTCCGCAGCAGGTCTGTCAGAGGGCGCAGGATTTCCAGTCCCACTGCGCTGCCGGAAACGGCACCGTCCATCCAGCAGACAGGCAGGCTCAACTCGTCCTGTAGTCCGAAGCGAATTTGGCGTTGGGTAAAATCGCTGCAGCCGGAGAAAAGGGCCTGCAGCGCCCCTAAAGAAGGGGATTGATGGTTGTTCATGCTCATATTGTGTAGTATGACCTTAGATGTACACAATATGTAGAACTGGGAAATATTTTCAAAAAAATGCGAAAAAAAGTGTTGACAAAGGGCGTTTTCGGTGCTATATTAGCCAAGCGCCTGTGAGGGAGCCAACAAATTCAAAAAGACAGAACGAAAAAAGTTTTGGGAAAAACGAAAAAAGTTCTTGACAAAGCGAATCGGTTGTGCTAATATAATCAGGCTGACGCCGATGAGGCGGACGCGAAGTGTACCTTGAAA
>CAYNBS010000050.1:0-6072 GCA_964395795.1 uncultured Oscillospiraceae bacterium | reverse complement strand
GCCACCAAGTGCCGCATCGCCCAGCTGGAGATCAACTCCACCCCCTATCCCCAGTTCTTCGGCGCTGCCTTCTCCCTGTATAACGACACCAACTACATGGGCAACTCCGGCCGCGATCCCCAGTTCCTGAAGATCGACAAGAAGCTTCTGGAGCTGGCCCAGAGAGGCTACGAGGCCAAGCGCATGTACGCCAAGGAGTACCGCCATCGCGCCATCGTCTGGGGCGTGCAGCCGCAGTACGTCATCGATATGCTGTACTGGATGGTGCAGTGCTGGGGCGTGATGCCGCTGGCTGATATGCTCTCCATCATCAACACCGACATGATCGCCGATGAGGACACCCCGGCCAACCGGGAGCAGGCCTACCGCGACATGGCCATGCTGAACATGGAGATGATCATGCGCAACCACACCCACGGCGGCTACAAGGTGCTGCTGGACGATCTGTGGGAGCTGTGTGAGAAGATGAATGCCGACATCGTCATGATGTGGGAGCACATGTCCTGCAAGGCCCTGACCGGCATGCACGGCATGTTTGAGGAGCAGGCCCGCGAGCGCGGCATCCACATCATGTGGGTCAGCCACGACCTGTGCGATCCTCGCGTCTTCACCCGCAACGCCATCCGCGACCAGGTGAGCAACTACATGCGCACCGTCATGCGTGAGGAGCCGCTGGATCCGTCGCTGGAGCATATTCCCGACGACGAGGCCTACTGATAGTCATTATAAAAGGAGCATCGAATGATGAAGAAATTGGCGAAACTTCCCCTGATCCTGCTGGGGACCCTGCTGGGCTTCTTCGCGGTCACCTTTACCGTGTACTTTTTCAACCTGGACATGAAGCTGATGACCGTGATCGAACCTCTGCTGGCGAAATGGTACGACAGTCGGGAGCACGACAGCTATCTATAATTCCAAAAAGGAACGTGAAAACTCGCATTCACGTTCCTTTTTGCAGTTTTGAGTTTTGAGTTTTAAGGGGTAGGAGTGCAGATGGAGCATTTAGATCGCGTCCTTCGCATCACCGAAATGGAAGCGAGGATGGAGGCGGTGCAGGCCGCGGCGACGGAATTGGAGCAGGCGCTGGACGCCTGGGAGCGGGTCCGGCCGGACCTGGCAGCCCTGCGGGAGTATTACGACGGCGGCCTCTGGCGGCAGGATTACGAGGCGGACGAGGCCGGGCTCCTGCCACCGGGACTGAAGCGGGGCGTCCTATCCCAGGATGGGCTCTACGACTTGCTGGAGCGGGCGGAGGCCCTGCCCTCTCCGGAGAAAACAGAAGACTGAAAGAAGATTGAAAAAAGACGGACGCGCTGCAAGGATGTTGCAGCGCGTCCATTTATGTGTGGGATTTGTCAGGGCTCTGCCGGCTCTTCCGGAGGCGCGGTGGGCGCCGGGGTGGCCGGCTCCGGACTCGGGGCGGTGGGCTCCGGGCTTGCTTCCGGCGTCGGCGTCACAGAAGCGGGATCCGGCGACGGCTCCGGCGTTGCGGTGGGGGTGGGAGAGGGAGCCAGGACCGGTATGTCGGAGGTTTCGGTGTTGTAGCCGAAGATTTTGCGCTCCGTAGCGCCCATCTTGTAGAACTCGCGGAGCTTCCCGTGCTGGACGTATTCCAGCTCAAACTCCGGGTCCAGGATCAGCCACTCACCGTCAAATTCGATCTCGACCCAGCCGTGGGGCGTGCACCCGCGGGGCACATACACATTGTTGCCATATACGTCTATGGCGGTGACTTCCGAGCGGCCCCGGACGCTGCCGGTATAGGCGCGGGCGTCATAGCCAATGGCCCGGGCCAGCTCATAGAGCAGGGCGGCATAGTTGTAGCAGTTGCCCCGCTTGTCCGTCAGAAGGGTCTTGGCCTCCGCCGCCTCCCAGCCGCTGGGCTCGCCGGGGGGATAATAATTCCCCCGGCGATAGCCGTAGCCTCGGGAGACGTGGTGGTGCAGCAGGTGCAGCATCTCCTCCGGCTCCATAGTCTCGGGATCCACCAGCGTGGCCAGCAGCTCCCGGATCATCTCGTCCAGCTCCGGATCGCCGCTGGTCTCGATGCCGTTTGCGTCGAAGCGCAGTCCGGCGTATTCCCCGTTGATGACGGGGTTGCCGTTTTCGTCAATGGCGTGCAGCTCCACGCCCAGGAAGAACAGCCCTTCATCCCGGAGGGGAAGGCTTTTGCTCCAGGTCCAGCGCTCCTCGGCGCCGGTGCCGACATGCCGGTGGGGCAGGGCGGCCTCCGCAACATCCCAGAAGTGGGGGTCGTCCTGGGCCACATCCAGGATGGTGCCTACCATCTCATGACGCCGCTGCGCGTCACCGTGGCGGTCTGTGGCGCAGCTGAGCATGCACACCAGTTCCATCCGGGTCAACTGGTCGTCAGGCCGGGCGGAAGTCTCCGGGCCGCTCTCGATCCAGCCCCGCTCCGCAGCGGTGCAGAACAGGCGGTAATCCGGGTCCTCCTCCGTCAGATCCGCAAAGACGGCGGCCTCCGTCCCCTCCGGAAAGAAGGCGCACAGCATGGCGAGGAATTCCCGCCGGGTCACGGTCTCGTCCGGGTGGAGGCGGCTGCCGGTGAGGACGCCCAGGGTTTTCAGCGTAGCGGCAGCCCGGTAGGCCTCGTCATCCTCCGGCAGGTCCAGAAACACCCCGTCGCCCACCAGCTCCGTGTCCAGAAGCCCGTAGAGAATGCAAACGACCTCCCGCCGGGTCACGGTGCCCGCGGGATGGAAGGCGCCCTTCTCGTCCAGGGGCAAATAGGGCGCGTGGGCTCCGGCACCAAGCTGCATGGCATAGACCGGGTAGTAGTCGCCATCCTCCCAGACCCGCAGGCCCTCTGCCGGAACGGCATTGCCGCCCTCATCCTGCCAGCGGAGGAAGGTGTAGCCCTCCAGGGGCGCATCCTCCGGTACCCACAGCGCGCCGGTGGCAAGGGACAGCTCCTCTGTTGCGTCCACGCCATGAAGCCGCAGGGTCACTTCTCCATCCCGGTTTGCCCCCTTGATGCTGCGGCCGGTCAGCAGCAGCACGGCAAGGGCGATCAGCGCCAGGCCCATGCACAGCTCCAGCACCAGCCGGAGGGACAGCTTCTTCTTTCTGTTCTGGGGCGGGGCTTTTTTCTTGCGCTTTTTTGCCATCTTACTTTACGTCTGTGACAGTTTCGACGCCGTCTTCCCGATAGGTGTAGACGGTGAAGCCCTCGTACTGCAGCTCGCCGTCCTCTCCGTCGCCCAGGCAGCTGGGGGCATAGCTGCGCTCCAGCGGCTCGCCCAGGGCCTCCAGCAGCTCGTCCACGCTGTGCTCCAGGTATTCCATCGCCTTGTCCCGGCGGGCCTGAACGTCCGGATCCTCCGCCTCGGCCTCCTCCTGTTGGTGCAGTCCCGCGTCAGGCAGAACAGCGCCGCCCTCACCTGCAGGGGAAGTTTCCGCCGCGGCGGGCTCCGCCGAGCCGCCGCAGGCGCACAGTGCCAGAACCAGCGCTGCTGCCAGGATCAAAGAGAGCATCTTGTTACCCATGTGGTATTTCCTCCTGTGCAATATATAGATTGGGGAGATTGCGCTCGGCAAGCTCCAGGATGATCACATCATAGTCCTCTCCCGGAAGCGCGTAATCCGTGGAGCGGGAGAAGAGAGTCACGGCAAAAGCGTCCGCCAGATAGGGATAGAGGGCAATGCCGAAGGAATCCCGCCAGCAGAAGAGGCGGCCCTGGCCGCTTCCCTGGGTGCGGATGGTGATGGCGTTGCCGCCGTTGGGGTCTCCCTCGCAGACATAATCCAAGACCCCCAGATAGAGGACCTCCGCCTCCTCCCCCCGCCCTGCGGGGTAGAGCATTTCGTACAGATCCCCGGGGCGCAGGCCGCCCTCCCCGAAGGGACCGGCGGCATAGCCGCTCTCCCTTCCCAGGGCTGCCAGCATGGTATCCGCCGCCATGGCCGCGCCCTCCGCCGTCCAGTGGGTGTCCGTGCGATAATAGGGCAGGGGCAGAGCGGAGAGGTCCAGGTAGGTTACGCCGTAGCGGTCCAGATACGGCAGCAGCCGGGCCAGATTGCCCCGGTCGTGGGCGGCGGGGTAGGTCCCGGGCATGTGATCGGGATAGAGGCTGTTTTTGTTGGGGGCCACGGTGAAGAGAAAGACGGCGCCCCGGCTCTCCGCCTCCGCCTGCAGGGCGGCAAGACGCCGGGCAATGGCCTCCAGCGCCTCCTCCGGCAGGGCCTGTCCGGTGTAATCCGGCAGGGTGGGGGCATAGTAGAGCCAGCCCTCCCGGCCCAGGATCACCTGCTCCTCGGAAGAGGAGTGCAGCAGCTTTGCCTGCAGGGAGGACCAGAGGGTGACCATCTCCTGCCGCAGGGCAAAGTGATCGGCCAGATAATCGGCGCAGTCGTTCAGCACCTGCAGGTTTGCCTTGCCGCTGGGATCCTGCAGGGCAGGGCGGGCGGTCAGCCTTTCGTTGGCGGCGGCGCCGCTCTCCCCGAAGGCCAGGATCCCCAGACTCGGCAGCAGGCACAGGCACAGCGCCAGGGCGATATAGAGTTTGGAGCAAACATTCTTCATCTCAAAATTGGAAATACAGGAAGGGGTGGAAGCCACCGGTGGACAGGCTCAGCATACACAGAATCAGCAGCGCAAGGCTGCCCAGGCGGGCCAGGTGGGGAAAGATGGGGGCGGTGAGCCTTGCCGCCAGCTTTTCCCGCAGGCCGCCGGCAAACAGCAGCGCCAGCGCAAGGGCCAGCAGGGAGGACGGCTGGAGCAGGGCAATGAGCTCCACCGTTCCCGCGGGGGTGACCGTCCCGGCAAACAGGGCGGTCAGCATGGCCCAGGCGGCTGCCAGGCTCTCCGCCCGGAAAACCACAAACAGCAGCGTGACCGCAAGCAGCGTATAGGCCCGGCTCAGGAGCCTGCCGGGGCGGGTACGGCGCAGCTTTTCCGCAGGCAGCAGCCCCTCCAGCCCGGTGAGCAGCCCGTGACCAAGGCCCCAGACCACGAAGGTCCAGTTGGCCCCGTGCCAGATCCCCGTGCAAAGGAAGACCAGCATCCGATTCACCGCGGTGCGCAGGCGGCCCTTGCGGTTGCCGCCCAGGGGGATGTACAGGTATTCCCGGAACCAGGCGGACAGGGACACATGCCAGCGCCGCCAGAAATCCTGCATGGACACGGCGGCATAGGGGTGGAGGAAGTTCTCCGGCAGCGAGAAGCCGAAGATGCGCCCCAGACCCACCGCCATATCGCTGTAGCCGCTGAAGTCATAATAGATCTGCAGGGTGTAGCACACTGCGGCAAGCCAGGCCAGACGCAGATCCGCCGTCCCCCCGGCGAAAACCGCGTCCGCCATCCGCCCTACGGCGTCAGCAATCAGCAGCTTTTTGCCCAGGCCCCGGATAAAGCGCCGCAGCCCCGCTTCCGTGGCGGCAGGGTCCGTATGGCGCGTGTCGATCTGGGGAGCGAAGTCGTGGTATTTCACGATGGGACCGGCGATCAGCTGGGGGAAGAAGGCCAGGTACAGCAGCAGCTTCCCAAAGTCCCCGGTGCCGCTTTCCGGCTGCCGGTACACATCGATCACATAGCTCATGCCCTGGAAGGTGAAGAAGGAGATGCCGATGGGCAGCAGGATGCCGATGGGGGCATAGCCCAGGGTCTCCAGCAGATAATCCGCGTATTTATACAGGCCAAGGATCCCCAGGTTCAGCAGTACCGCCGCTGCGAGCACGGCCCGGCGGCCCCGTCCCCGGCGCAGCAGCAGACCGGCGGCGTAATTCAGCCCGGCCGAGAGCAAAAACAGGGGCACATAGCGCAGCTGCCCGAAAGCGTAGAACACAATGCTTGCCAGGGCCAGCAGGAGGTTTTTGCCCCGCAGGCGGGGGCAGAGCCGATCCAGCAGAAAAACCGCCGGGAAAAAGGCAAACAGAAACACCGGCGAGCTGAAAACCACGGATTCCCCCTCCTTTTTTGCCAAAATATACCGAAACATACTATTTATATCATAATTGAAATAAGAATACAAGAATGAAGCAAAAAAAGCAGGCAGGAAGCTGTAGGGTTTACAATGATGTGTGACAGTAGATGAAAAAAAGATAGCGAATAGG
>CAYNBS010000049.1:0-6125 GCA_964395795.1 uncultured Oscillospiraceae bacterium | reverse complement strand
GCTGCCCAACATCCCCTCCGGCACCATGCTGCTGGTGGTGGACGGGCTGGTGGTGGCCATCGCGGTGCTGGTGTTTCAAGATATCGAGGTGGCGCTTTACTCCACCATTGCCATCGTGGTCTCCTCCAAGGTCATCGACGCCCTGGCCCAGGGTGTGGATTACGCCAAGGTGGTCTACACCATCACCGAAAAGGGAGAGGAGGTCTCCCGGGCGCTGAATGAGAAGACGATTCGCGGCACCACCGTCATCCCCGCCTCCGGGGGCTGGACAGGAGCGGACAAGCAGATGGTCATCACCGTGACCCGCCGGAATGTGCTGGCCCAGACCCTGCGCATCATTAAGGAAGCGGACCCTGCAGCCTTCACCTTTGTTACCGATTCCACCGAGGTTCACGGCGAGGGCTTCAAGAGCTTTGAGTTTTGAGTTTTCAGTTTTGAGAGATAGATAAGACAGCGGCCCGGACAGTTCGTCCGGGCCGGTCATGTTCTCAACGCGCGAAACTACGAGGCCGTGATGTTTTTCTTGATCTGGCGGATGGCGTTTTTCTCCAATCTGGATACCTGGGCCTGGGAGATGCCAACCTGCTTTGCAACCTCCATCTGGGTGCGGCCATCATAAAAGCGCAGGGCCAGGATCCGCTTCTCTCGAGGCGTGAGCCGTTTGACGGCGTCGGCCAGGGCGATCTGCTCCAGCCAGTGCTCATCGGTGTTGCGGGTGTCGCCGATCTGGTCCATTACGGTGGCGCTCTCCCCCACATCGCTGTACACCGGCTCGTAAAGGCTCACCGGGTCGCAGATGGCCTCCAGGGCGAAGACCACCTCCTGCCTGGGCAGCTCCAGCGCCTTGGCGATGGTCTCCACATCCGGCTCCCGCCCGGTTTGGGCGGTGAGCTTTTCTTTTGCCTGCAGGACCTTATAGGCCGTGTCCCGCATGGAGCGGGAAACCCGCACCGCGCTGTGATCCCGCAAAAAGCGCCGCAGCTCGCCGGCGATCATGGGAACGAATATCGGATGGAGAGAAGATGGTAAACGTTCCGGAAATCAGCAATTAATGCTCAATTTCCGCACTTTTCAGATACTTTCTGAGCTGCAGCTTGACGTCGATGCTGCCGTCCTTGTAGATGACGACCCGGTCGATCAGCTGTTGGCAGGTGCTCTGCCGCTGCACGTCGTTCATCTCCGGCCAGGTCGACTGCAGGGTGCGGAGGATGCCTTTGATCTTCTGCTTTTTCCTCTCGATGGTGGAATAGCGCTCCTCCTCGCGGATCTGCGCCTCGATGTTCCGGACGCGCTGCCTGGCATCGAGGATCTTTTCGCTGAGCACGTCGTCGGTCTCGTCCTCGTCCTCGAAATCGTAGAGACGGCTCAGGCGTTTGCGGGCTGCGGCCAGCTCCTTTTGCAGCACGGCGATGTTGTCGACGCTGTTTTCCGTCTTCCGCGTGTCGGGCTGCCCCAGGTATTTCAGCCGGAACAGCTCGTCGATGACGGCCTTCTCCACGTCCTTGCACCAGAAGCGCTCGCTGTCGCAGCTGTCCGCCTTGCCGAAGCGGGCGTTGCTGGATTCCTGCGAGGAATAGCAGACCAGCTTGTGGCCCTTGTCGCCCCATTTCTGATAACGCATCTTCGCGCCGCATTCGCCGCAGTACACGAGCCCCGAGAGCAGATAGTTGGAGGCCGTTCGGTTGACGCTGCGCCGCTGCAGCTCCTCCTGCGCCTCCTGCCAAGTGTCCAGGGAGATGATGGCCTCGTGGTTGCCCTCGTATTCCTCGCCGTTGAAAACGATGCAGCCGGTGAGAGACTTGCGCATCAGGATCTGGCGGATCGCCTGGTCGCCGCTGAAATGGAAGCGCTCGGCGATCTTCTGCGGCGGCATCTTTTCCTCGATGTACAGGCGGAAGATCTCCCGCACGACCTCCGCTTCCTCAGGCACGACCTCCAGTGAAGAGGTCTCCTTGTTGTAGCGGTAGCCGAAGGGTACCTTGCCGCCGCCCATCCACTTGCCGGAGGCCACCCGCGCCTGCCGCCCGCGCTTGAGCTTTTCCACGATCTGGTCGCGGTCGAACTCCGCCAGCGTGGCGAAGAGCATCAGCAGGAACTTGCCCTGGGGGTTGTCCTTGTCGATGCGGCAGTAGTTTTCCGCCACGGAGACGAAGTTGATGTCCTCCCGGTTGCGGTTGACGGCGCTGTTTTTGCTGTCCTTCGCGGCGACGATGTAGTCCTGGATGAACTGCAGCGTGCCCAGCAGGGAGCGGCCGAGACGGTCGATGCGCGCTACCACCAGGGAGTTGACGCGGATGTGCGATTTCCCGGTGTTGAAGTCCGTGATCGCGCCCATGATCTCCTGCAGGGCGGGGCGCTCCATATTGGTGCCGGTATAACCGTCGTCGATGAAGAGCACCAGGTTTTTATAGCCGTTGGCTGTGCACCAGCGGACGATATCGGCCTCCTGGATATCCAGCCCGAAGCCGAGGTCCGCCTGACGGTCGGTAGACACGCGGAGGTAGCCCACGTTGATGAGAAAGTTGTCGTCCTCGTCCAGCTCCACCGCCTCGTCGATGACGATCTTCATGTTGTGCTTGAGCTCGAGTATGTTTTTCAGGTGATAGGTCCTCTCTGTCTTTTTCATAAGTACACCTTCCTTGCTTTGTAATATAGCATGTTATTTCTCTGTTCTCAATAGATTTTCATTTTTACTCGTAAGAACTGCGAAACATAGGTATGGCGAAAAACGGTATGGGTCGTGACCGGCTCATACCGTTTTCGCTTTTCTGTTCACAGTACCGGCTCTCTATGGCGCGGTCTCTTGGGCGGGGGCATCGCGTCCCGCTGCTTCACAAGCTCCTGGTTCCGCTGCAGCTTTTTGAGCACCGAGGGCTTCCCCGCCGCGGGAGGATCGTCCGGCTCATCATCGAGCTCATCGTCCAGCGCGTCCAGCTCGGCCCTCGTCAGCGGGCGGCGCTCATTGCGCTCGTAGATCTCGTTCACGATCCTGTCCACATCGGGGCAGTTGATCCGGATCTTATCGTAATCGGACGGGTCGATCAGCTCGTCGCCGAGAAACAGTCTTACCTTAAACTCCATATACAGGGTAACCGCTGATCAAATGCCACTTCGGCGCTTTGTGGTCTTTTTCCGCCATGATTTTGTCTCGAAATCTTGAAATACACAAAGTATGTCTGCGATTTCTCGCCTTCATCCTGACGAAAAAATCCTCACAAATCACTCTCGTGGATTCAATCATCGTTTACCTCAACCCCTCCTTTCTCTTTTGAAATTGTTGCCGGATCGGGCAAAAAGTAATCCCCCGCCGGGCGGCGAGGGATCGTGGTAATCGGTATTCTGTTCATAAGCTCAGCTCCTTCTTTTTCTGCGGATCGGGCACGCCGCGCAGCAGCTCCGGCGCGTACTGGCTGACCCGGCGGTACAGGTTCTGGTAATCCGCCTCCAGCTGCTTGGCCGTCAGCCGCTCGGTCAGCTTCTTTTCCTTGACCTGCTTGCTGAGGTCTGCCTTGTCGGCCTCCAGCTTGCCTACCTTGCTTGTCAGGCTTGCGTTCTCCTTCTGCAATTCCCGGTAGGCCTTCTCGTAGCCAGTCAGCGTTTCCTTGAATTTTGTCAGCTTGGGGAAGAGCTTTTTCAGCCGCTTCCGGATCTCTTCGATGTTCTTCCTGGCGGTAAAGGCGTTGGTCTCGTCCATGATGGCCAGGATGCCGCGCAGCTGCTTGTCCAGGTGCTCGGCCTCCTTGAAGAGGCGCGGCGGGATGTGGGTACGGCCGGTGATGCTGGCGCTCTTGCCCCGCTCCAGGTCCGGGTACTTCTCCACCATGTGTTGCCAGAAGCCGTCCTGCCATTCCGTCAGCTTTTTCTTGTTGCCCACGATCTCCTTGGCGCTCAGCCGCCCGTCCTCCGTGATCGGGACAAAAGAAACGTGCATATGGGGCGTCTTCTCGTCCATATGCACG
The DNA here is from genome assembly GCA_964395795.1 of uncultured Oscillospiraceae bacterium. GTDB lineage: Bacteria > Bacillota > Clostridia > Oscillospirales > Oscillospiraceae > Limivicinus. Next base: position 2,166 of record CAYNBS010000049.1, on the reverse strand, counting down.
ACAGCGGATATGAAGTTTTCCGGGGCGATCCGGCTCTGCAGGAAGCCCAGCACGTGCTCGAAGTAGGCGCGGACCTCGTCCCGCTTCTTTCCCTCGAAGAACTCGGGGCTGGCGGTGATCAGCGTCTCCACCACCCGGACACTGTTGGAGCAAACGCGGGGGCACTGGCACTCCTTGATCCGCGCCTCCGCCTGTGCGCGGTACTTGTCCCGCGGCTCGATTAGGTGGATGTTGAATTTGGAGCGGCTCAGATCCACGTCGGGATTGCTGGCGTAGTTCTCCTTGGTGCGCTCGTTGTGGGCCTCGATGTTGCTGATCTCCGGCCCCTTGTACTTGGCGAAGCGGAGAATGCCGTACTGTGCCTTTGCCATCAGCGCGCCCTCCGTTTCTGCCAGGCAGTGTATGCCTTGATCTCTTTTCTTGTATTGTTCATATCAAAATCCTTCTTTCTATTTGAGAATAAAAAAGAAGCTCGATAGTAGGCATTGCTGCCTCTGTCGAGCTTCACGATTTTGCGGGCGGTCTCTCCCACGGTAAGATATGTTTGGCTATGCAGCCAAAGAGTGATAGCCAATCAAGCCAAAATGTGATATGATAATGCAAAGACTGTTGGAGGAGGCGTTTGAATGGCTATGTGGCTTTGTCGGGCTGGCCGATATGGTGAATACGAAAACAGATTTCTTGAAGATGGCCGCATTTACTGTACATGGGACAATCTGGATCTCTCTATCTCTTCTTTCTCGAAAAAACAGGATTTGCAGCAATATTTCATTGATCACTTCCAGGATGTAAAAACCAAGACCGCTATGAACTGGGCAAGCCAGGTTTACCCCTTTGGACATGAGATGAAAAAAGGGGAAATTGTTGTATTGCCCAGCAAAATCAAGGCAGTCATTCATTTCGGTAAAATCACCGGGGATTATGTGTTCGATGAAACTGCTACGCCTCCATTCTGCCATTATCACACGGTAGACTGGTACGCCGTGGATATTCCCCGCTCTGCTTTTGATCAAGATATTCTTTACTCATTCGGCGCCTTTATGACGATCTGCCGGATTAAACAAGAGGACAGGATCAAAGCGCAGATCAAAGCATCCCAGCACGGCTCTACACAGGGTGCTGCCACTCAGCCGCCAATAGATAACACCAGCCGTGACATTGAGCAGGATGCTTTAGGAGATATCACTGACCTGATTATCCAAAAAGCCAAGGGACACGGTCTTGCACAGATCGTAGATGCTATCCTGCGGGCAAAAGGGTTTACAACGTATATGAGCCCTCCTGGTCCGGATAAAGGTGTAGATATCTTGGCCTCCGGAGGAACGCTTGGGTTCGGAAGCCCAAAGATTTGTGTTCAAGTGAAATCCTCTGATGCTCCTGTTGATCGAATCGTTCTTGATCAGCTCGGCGGTGTGATGAAGAATTTCAACGCCACCTACGGGCTGCTGGTTTCCTGGAGTGGGTTCAAAAACTCTGTCATCAGCGAGACTGCCAAGCAATTCTTTGATATCCGCTTGTGGACACATAAAGAAGTAATCAGTGAATTTTTAAAGCACTACGATCAGATGGATGAAGAGATTAAAGAGATGATTCCGTTAAAGCGTATTTGGGTTGTCAACCAACTGGACGAATGAAAAGCTGTTGAGGGAGTGAGCGCATGTCAAACGAAACGATAGACCTGATTTGGCGAAACTTGAAATTGCATGAAGGAGAGCGGTTTCTTACCAAAAAAAGGCTGCCCATTTTCCTACCGAATCCGCAATGACTACATTGTGTTGCTTAACACACCGCGCACCATTCCAAAATGGCAAGTTGAAGAAGCCCTGAGTATTCAGGCGGACACCGTTACTGCTTACGGGAAATACCAAGGTCCGTCTTATCTTTTCGCATTGCTTCACGACCCCAAGATCATATCCATATAAACTGTTTATTGGAAAGCTCGATCGAGGCTGCTTTAAGGCCAAGATCGAGTTTTCTCTTTCGTGGGCATTTGTCTCAAATGGTGGCAACTCATACACTTTAATATTACCGCTTCACGGTTCCCACAAGCGCCGGGTGGTGAAAGATCATGCCAGATCCGAAACAATTTCCACGAAACCGGAAAGAGGTGTTCGTCCAGCTTCATGCTGGGGTTGTGATCGTCATGGAAGGGACACAAGGCCATCC
>CAYNBS010000048.1:0-6418 GCA_964395795.1 uncultured Oscillospiraceae bacterium | reverse complement strand
TGATGATCCTCATTGCAGGAACCTTTATCTGCAACTACAACGGTGCGCTGACCGGTGAGATCAGCGACAACATCATCGGATATCTGGGAAATCTGACGCAATCATAAAATAGGATGTTTTTGGACTTATTTCTATTGCGTGTCCGATTCCTACACTATACAGAGAAGCTAAAAAGCCGCATAAAGGGAAAAAACAAAACGCCCTGAGATGTCTGAACCAAAAGGGTTCAGATCTCTCAGGGTGTTTCATCCTTTTGGGGATCCATTTAAGCGATCCGTCGTGCTTGTCGTGTTGAGGCGATATAGAAAGGGATCGCCCCTAATTGTGCCACTGCAGAAACGATGACCATGGCAGCCATATTCAAATCATACAGAGTTCCCAGAAGCCAGCTGCCCAGAAACCAGAATACGCCAAAAGCGCATTCGAAAATCCCATACCCTGTCGCGCGGCTTTGCTTAGGCACCATACCGGTAACAGCCGCTTTCAGGATCGATTCCTGTGCGCCCATGCCAACGCCCCACAAGGCAATACCTATGAGCAACAGCGGGACAGTACGGCAAATGAAAACAAAAAAGGCAAAAGGAGCGGAGATGAGCGTAGACAGGACTAATGCGCGAACGCCTTTTTTATCATACAGCATTCCAAAAAGCAGGGCAGCAACAGCGTCTACCAGCATGGCCCCTGCGTAGAGCAATGGGAGCGTGCCACTGTTCACCAGGGAAGATGTTTCAGCAAGGCCCGGCGCAAGTGTGGTGTAGTTTCGGGATACGTGCATGATCACGATAGAATAGTCGATGAAGCCAAAGGCAAACAGGCTGATTCCGGCGATATACAGAATAAACTCTTTTTTCAACTTGAAGGGAATATACTCCTTCGGTTCCGGCTCAAATCGCTCGGGATTCGGAAACTTCGCCCGGGTGACCAGAAGCAGGATCAGCGTGATGGCGCCGGGGATCGCAAGGACCGCGAAGCAGGCCGAGTAGATCTGAAACGTAGTCCCTTCCTGCCGCAGCAGCATCACCAGATACAGCAGCACCGGGCCGAGAAAAGCGCCGATCTGGTCCAACAGCTCCTGGATTCCGAAACTTTTTCCTGCACCTTCCTGTGATGCGGCAAAGGACATGACGGTATCTTTGGCCGGCTTTTTGATTGCCTTTCCCATGCGCTGAATAACAAGCAACAGGCAGGCCGCCAGCCAGCCGTGTTCACCCACCAGCGCAAGAGCGGGTACGGCGATGATGTCCAGTACATAACCCAGGATCACCATGGGCCAGTAATGTTTCGTCTTATCAGTAAGCCTGCCAAACACATAGCGCATGGAGTACCCGATCAGCTCGCCCAGTCCGGACACGAAACCAATAGCCCCGGCTGACGCCCCCAACAGGGACATATACGCTCCGCGGATGCTGGACGCTCCTTCATGCGTCATATCTGAGAAGAGACTGACGATTCCGAACAGCAAAATAAAAAGCATGGCCTGCGAAAGATGTCTATTTTGCGTTTTTCTGCTATTCACCGGAATCACCCCACCATGAGCCGATAATCAGATTTATCATATTCATTTTATCAAGCGCCCAAATGAACAAAGCTTTTTCCCATCCGGCATCTGCTCTGACACATATCATTCTCTCAAAAAACCAATAGAGTAATATCCCGCCAAACCGGGATTTGTTAAGCCATCAGCATAGCCAACCGTCTTCCGAGCATGATTCCCGCAATACAAAAGACAACACTGGCAACAATATAAATACTGCCCAACGCAATGTGGTGGTTCTCGATCAGAGAGAAAGCTTCCAGCGAAAATGTTGAAAAGGTCGTAAAACCGCCGCATACCCCGGTTTTCCAAAACAGTACCGCATTCGGTGAGATATCATTGCGCTTGCTGACGATCCCGACGACGAAGCCGATCGGGACAGCACCAAGACAATTTGTAATCAGTGTAAGAATAGGGAAAGCTGATTTCACCGGAATCAAGCTGATCGCATATCTTCCCATTGCTCCGATTGCCCCTCCGAGGGCTACGAAGAAAAAATTCATACGGCACCTCCGTAAATACCAATTGAACAAACTATACATAGGCGTCTTCCGCCGAGATGCGGAAGCGCCGTCATTTCTCGCTCAGCATTTTTGTCAGTTTGGGGAAGTGCGGTTCAAAGCTGAACCAGCGGTCGAGCCACTTTCCGAAGAAGGCGATGAGCGGCGCATTCACAAACGTGATGAGGATCGTGCCGGGGCCGAATCCATGGAAGCCGCCGGTCAGGACAAAGGCCAAAGCGGCGGAAAGCACCAGCATGACGATATCGTTGCCGAGCTTGACCCGGTTGATATTCAAACCGAAGCGGTCGGCAATTTCACGGACAAGAAGCTCGTAGATGGCGATCGGCCAGGACGTCCGGAAGACGAACGCGATCGAGAGGGAGGTAAACCCGGCGCCGAACACGAAGGCGGCGATCCGCATCCACAGGCTGTCATACGCTCCGTTGCCGCCCAGCAGCAGGAACCAGAAATCGATGCACAGCCCCGAAATGACGGCTGTCCCGAAGGAGAGCAGATACTTCCAGCGAAAGCGGGCTGTTACCATGCACATGAAGAGCAGCAGGACGCCCTGCCAGATATACTCGGAGGTACCCTGCGTGACCAGGGCAGCCGGTCCCGGAGCGCTATATGAAAAATATAGGGAGGCGCCGCGATCATAGACAGGCCGAAGTTCGCCTTTGTGCACAGGCACACCCCAAGCGCGCAGCCCGCGATCCCGATCACCCACGCGAGTTCATTCATTCTGCTGATTTTTTTCATACTCATAGATTCCCCGTTTCATCTGTGAAGCGCCGATCATAATGGCTGCGGCATACCGCAAAGCCTGCAGCATTGATCCTGTGAAGCATGACAAGAACCACGTCAGCGATGAGAAGAACGGCTGCCGCAAGCAGACCGGTCCCGATGATCCTTCTGACGCGCCTTGTCCGATTCCTGTCTTTCATGTCTTTTTCTCCTGCAAATTTCGAGTCGTTCGGCTATACATCATACATCCTGGCGCCGGCGCATCCCGCTTCCCGGAAGCGATCGCCATCAGCCGACGGCTTTATGTCGACTTTGCCATAAGAAAACGCTTCTGGTATTTCAAGCGAACATATTGCTGGAGCTTCCGGTAATACACCGGATTGGCAAGTCCGCCGACCACGCCGAGCACAGGAATGCCCTGGATAAACTTCGACACCATCATATCGATGGCAAAAGCATCGGCGGTGTACTGCAGCTGCTCTTTTATTTCCCTCTCCGTGGGGATGTGCGGAGAGACAAGCAGTGCGTTGACGCGCTCGCTGCACGCATCCCATGCCTCCCCTTTCAGGAGCGCGCCTTCCAGTACGGTGAGAATAAAATACTTCTCTTCCGGTATATCATAGGTAAAGCCGTATCGCAGCGCAGTCTCATAACAGCCGCGGAGGACGACAGAAGTAAAAAGGACGATATCGGGCATGCCGATCCCGAGCGCGCCCAGGCCAACGCCTTCCACGGCGCTGGCAAGCAATGTGGCCAGGCTGTTCAGGTTGGATCGGGCATTGAGCCAAAAATACTCCTTCCGGCTGTTGAGCCCAATTGAAAAATCGCGCATCCGGAAGTCCTTTGACAGTTCCTCTTTCCTGTATGTTTTTTCTATCATGTCGGTGCCTTTTTCAAAAATGATCTCAAAGGCTTTCCTGAAAAAGACGCGGAGGGACTCGTATACTTTCTCCGGCACTTTCGCCTTCAGTTCCGTTTTCCATTTCGGCGCTTCCCTGTGGGCCTGCCGGCGGAGTTCCTCTTCCCACCGGGCGATCCGCTTCAGCTCATCGGCAACAATACTGCTTATAGCCGCATCAACCTCATTTCTTTCTTATAGAATAAACCGCTTTCTCTTACCTCACGATGCTCATATAGGTGTTATACAGTTTGCTGATAACGTTCCGTATCCGGATATAGCTGTCTCTGATATCTCTGTTATCCGACAGGAGAAGATAATCCTCAGATCGGATCAGATCCATCAGGTCCTTTTTGCTTTCGTATTCTTTTACCGGGTCGGAAGCCGTTTCTGTTTCCAGCTTTTGCAGATAAGATCGCAGGAATTCGAGATATCGTCCATCCAGTTCTCTTTCCCTGCAAAGATTTTTGAGACGTTTATAGTAAGAACAGATGTCTTCGGCGATAAACCTGCTCCAGTATTGCGGCTGTTCTTTCGCATATCCGTGGCCAAACGGTGTCTTTACATCATGGCCCGATACCAGGATCCTGCGCCTGTAGCAGTCCTTCAGTTTCCGGGACAGTTCCCCGGTCATTCCGGTAAAGGAGGAAAAGTCTTTACGGAGCATGCTTTCCACGACGGCTGTATTCGTCTCTATGTCAACGATATCTGTTTCTGAGATCCAATACGGATAGGAGCCGTCCATACTGCCGAGCAAAACGACCTTTTCGTCATCAGGCAGGTATGCAAACTCAAGGATTCTGTTGCTGCTCAGATCCTGTCTGTATCCCGGCTTAACCAGCCCGTAACGGGAAGCCAGATTGAGATGACTTATACTCTTTTCCTCTTTATCTTGTTTTCTGAACAGTTTCATGCGTCTGCCTCCAGCAAATCCAGAATTGTCAAGATGGAGTATAGCACAAATCGCGGGTTTTCGGAAGACACGATCAGCCGTTCCTGCCTGTAAGTGAAGGGGGCTGCTTCTCTCCGGTGATCGAAATGCCCGATTCACACCGTGCACGAAAAAGGCGTCAGCCATTTTGACTGACGCCGTTATGATCCTGTATCCGTTCTTTTACAGCCATTTTTTCCTTTTGAAAAGGATCAGGCAGCAGACGATCACCGCAACGCTCAGCACAAAAACGGCCAGGTAACCGTAGCGCCACTCCAACTCGGGCATATAGCGGAAATTCATGCCATACCAGCCCGCTATGAGAGTCAGCGGCATGAAGATGGTCGTAATGACGGTAAGCAGCGTCATGGTTTTGTTCTGACGGACTTCCAGCTGGGTATTGTGAAGATCCCGTACCTGGATCGTATAATCCCGCAGCGACGTTGCCGTGCTGTGCCGCCTGAGCATATAATTCATGAAAAGGTGGATATAGCGCAGGTTTTCTTCCCCGAAGAAGCCGTTTTCATTCTCCTCCAGTTCCTGCGTCATGTCGATGAGCTGCTCGTAGTGCACAAGCAGAGTGCGGATATCGCTGCGGATCTCGTTGACCCGCGCCAAATCGCCCTGACCGTCGGAGGACAAGACCTTATCCTCGATCTGATTCAGCTCGGATTCGTAGCGTTCCAGGATCGACAAGTCGCGTACGACGATCTGTTCCAGAAAATCATGCAGGAAGCGTTCCAGACTTGGCTCCCTCCAGCGCTTTGTGCGGCGGATGGCCTCGATCATCTGTTCCGCTTTGCCGCTGTCGTCAATAAAGACGACGCCTTTTTCATCCAGGGCAAAGGTAAAACCGAATTCGTTTCCTCTCAGATCTTCCCGGTCGGGGATCTGAAAGGATCCGGTCAGCGAGTCATAGTTGACCTCCGCTTTGGTGTTGTGAATATCCCGGGTATTCAGATCCAGATCGATACCCATATCGAAGCTCTCCCGCTCCCGTTCCCACTCAGGCGTTGTCAGCACGGCGACAAACTGCGCAGTCTTATTTCCGAGGATATCCGGCTTTGCACAGGGCTGTATGGTCTCTTTTAAAAGATAGTAGCTCATCATTACCTTCCCTTTCTCGATCGATCCGGAGATGCTGATACGGATCACCCGGGTGACAAAAGGATCCGGGCGGAAAACTGCCCGATAGCGTTCATTTTGCCATTGTCTGCCTCTGTCCCCGCTTGATATGCCGACATGATTATACCCTGCCGTTCCCTATGCTTCAATAGGGTATGGCAGGGTATAACACACTTTCAGCAAAAAACGGACGATCCTGAGGCCAGTCGCGAGGGTCTGTTCGTTCCGTACGTTCCCGACCGCCTGAAGGGCAGTCTTCCGCTCGAAGCGCGGATCGTCGGGATCATAGACCGCAATCAACGTATTGGCTTCGTTTATGGCCTCCAGGTGCGCTTTGAATTCGCAGCCCACGGTTTTCTCGTAGCTCGCATTTACGACTTCCGTACAGGCAACCAGAGCATTGAAATACCGATCCCGCAGCTCCGGCGTCCACTTGGTCGCCTGCTCCTCATAGGGAACATAGCAGATCGTTTCGAGCGCACCATCTGATTCTTTCAGCCCGTGAAGGATCTCCGCCGCATACAGTCCCACGCCGCAGTCCATGCTGATTGCAAATCGCGTGCAGCCTTCGCTTCTCAGCCTGGTGGTCTGATTTATCAGGATCAGCTTCAGCGCCGCACAGCCCTCGTCTTCCTCATCAAATCCCCACGGAAAACACATCGGGGAACAGCCAATAATGGCAC
>CAYNBS010000047.1:0-6630 GCA_964395795.1 uncultured Oscillospiraceae bacterium | reverse complement strand
GCAGAGCTGCCCAGCAAGGACGCTCTGTATGCCAAGGTTCTGGGAACCATGATCGCTCCTATCACCGGTCTCGCCGTTTGCCTCGGCCAGATCCTGGAGCAGAAGGGCGGCTCTCTGGAGACCGCCGAAGCCGCCGAATAATTCGGCACACACAAAATCTTAACTGGAGGAAATTACAATGAGTGAAAAAATCGCTGCCATGATCGAAGAGATCAAGGGCCTCACCGTTCTGGAGCTGTCCGAGCTCGTTCACGCCCTGGAGGACACCTTCGGTGTCTCCGCCGCCGCCGTCGCCGCTGGCCCCGCTGTTGCTGCCGGCCCCGTCGTCGAAGAGAAGACCGAGTTTGACGTTGTCATGACCAGCTTCGGTGCTGAGAAGATCAAGGTCATCAAGGAAGTCCGCGGCATCACCGGTCTGGGCCTGGCTGAGGCCAAGAAGCTGGTCGAGGAAGTCCCTGCCAAGATCAAGGAAGGCGCTTCCAAGGAAGAGGCCGAGGAGCTCAAGGCCAAGCTGGAGGCCGTCGGCGCCACCGTCGAGCTCAAGTAATCGAGCTTTTTATCCGAACAAAAAAATCGCTCTCCCATCGGGAGGGCGATTTTTTCGTATCGATGAGGCGGTTCCTGCGCCCGCTGGACGGGCAAGGGGACTGCTATGCCGTAGGGGCGGATATCATCCGCCCGCACACAGGATATGAGGCAGAAGGAAGGGGAAGAGCAGAGTCCCTCCCCCTTACGATTTCTTTTTCACATTTTCCGCAGCGGGTTCCAGTTTCCCCGGAGGTAATAGGTCAGAAACAATGCAAAGAGCAGCAGGTTGTGCCCGATCATGCAGCCCCAGGCGGAAACCAGGCCCATTCCCAGCCGGGTGGTGCAGATCCAGGTGCCGAGAATGCGGATGCCCCACATGCCGGCCACGTTGATAACAAAGGGCACCTTGGTTTTGCCCGCGCCCTGGAGCATGCCTTCCACCACGATGGACACGCCGTAGAAGGGCTCCGAGCAGGCCACCATCCGCAGCACGGTGCTGCCCAGGGCGATCACCGCCGGATCCTTGGAGAAGATGCCCGCCATGGCCGGGGCGAAAGCGAAAAGAAGCCCGCCGGAGAGGACCATCATCCCCACCTCCAGCAGCACGATGAGCCGGGCCAGATCCCGGCGGCGCCGTTCATCCCCGGCGCCCAGGCTGTTGCCGGTAAGGGTGGCGGCAGCGGCCTGCATGCCGTAGCCCGGGATGTAGAAGGCGGATTCCACGGTGTTGGCCACCGTGTGGGCGGCGGTGGAGATTTCGCCCAGGGCGTTGATCATGGCGGCAAAGGCCACATAGCCCAGGGAGGTGGCGAAGCGCTGCAGCATATTGGGGAAGGCCACCTGCAGGCAGGGACGCAGCACCGCCCCGTCCGGTCGGAGGGAATAGCCCCGGGGAGAGATGCGCGGGTGCCGGTATAGGGCCACGGTGATGGCAATGCCGCCCACCAGGAACGCGATGGCGCTGGCAATGGCCGCGCCGATAACGCCCAGGTCCGCGCCCCACACGGGGAAGCGGAGCCCCAGTACGCGCAGCTCCCGAGCGGGATAGATCAGCAGGAAGTTCAGGACCACATTGATGAGGTTTACCGCCAGCCCAACCCGCATGGGCGTGCGGCTGTCTCCCGCGGCCCGCAGAACGGTGCCGAAGATCACGGTGGCGGTGCGGGGCAGCATGGGCAGGTACAGGATGAAGAAATAGCGGGCAGCCAGATCTCGGATGGGCTCGTCCACCTGCATCCAGACCGGCACCTGACGGCTCAGCCCCAGGGTCATGGCGGTGAAGAACAGCCCGGTCACCAGCACCGCCAGCACCGACTGGGCGGCGGCCCGCTTGGCCCGGTCTGCCTCCCCTGCGCCCAGGGCCTGGGAGACGTAGGCCAGAAAGCCCACGCCGAAGGCGGACACGCTGCTGCCCACCAGCCAGCCCACCGTGGTGGTGGAGCCAACCGCGGCGGTGGCCTGGGTGCCCAGAGAGCCCACCATGGCCGTGTCGATATACTGCACCGCCGTCTGCAGCAGCTGCTCCAGCATGGTGGGCCAGGCCAGGGCCAGCACCGTGGGCAGCAGCGGCCAGACGAAGATTTGCTTGTGGAAAAGCCGCTTTGTCATCTCTTGCGTCCTCTCTTGAATGGTCGTGTATAAAATACCACAGCCCCGCCCCTTTCGCAAGCGGAAAAACTTCTGCCCGGCGATTGATTCAGCCTGGGCAATCTGGTATAATCAATAAAAATGTCAGCCCCGGAAAGGAGAAGACCCATGGCGCTGGATGCGGAATATTTTGACTCGATCTATATCGACGTGGTGAAAAAGAAATACTACAATGCCAACAAGGTGCAGGCGGTCTTTGCGGATATCCGCAGCCAGGCGGAGGCGCTGAATGCCGAGAATGAGCGGCTGCGCGGGGAGCTCGCGGGACTGAACGGCCGGAAGGTGGAGCTGGGGGACGCCCTGCTCTCCGCCCAGGCCATCTATCAGGAGATCGTGGAGCGGGCCCAGGCCCGGGCGGAGGAAATCACCGCCGACGCCGAGAGCCGCAGCGCCGCCATGCTGCAGAGTGCCCGGGAGGAGAGCGAGCGGATGCTGCAGCAAAGCTCCCACCAGCAGGAATACGCAGTGCATAAGGTGGAGGTAGCCTTCAACCGGATGAAGGAGCTGCACATGGCCAGCATCGACGCGCTGAATGCCGAGTGGCAGAGCTTCCTCTGCGGCTTGTACCCGGAAGGGGAGGAGAACCAGGCTGCACCGAAGGAGGAGCGTAGCCCGGCAGGGGAGCCTGAGACCGCAGCACAGGAGGCCTGGGAGCAAACTGGCAGCCTGCCGCCGGATCTGCAGGATAAGGTAGGCGCTATCGCCCAGCAGATGTTCTCCCTGGACGGGGAAGATCACGCCTGAGGCGAAGACTACCGCAAAAACATAACAGCCCCGTGCGAATTCGCGTGACCTGCGGATTCGCACGGGGCTGTTTTCTTTTGTCAAACGGTCAAGCGGGGGTCGAAGCAAGCTATTCCAAACGATCCCGGTTGCGCATGGCGGCCTGCAGCGCGTCCCGCACCCGATCCAGATCCTCCGGCGACAGGCCCTCCAGCGAATGGAACATGGGCGAGAAGTGCCAGCGCAGGATCTTCTGCGCGTAATCTTCATACAGCGTCCGCCCCAGGGCATTGACTGTCACCGTCATCTCCCGCCGGTTCTCGGGGACAGGCTCTTTCTCCACCAATCCCTTCGCCTCCAGGCGGTGGATGATCTTGGTGAAGTTGCTGCGGGTGATGCCCAGACGGGAGGCAATGTGCGACATATTCTCCCGCCGCTCTTCATTCTCCAGCAGATATTCCAGCACCTGGATCTGGGAGTAGGAGTAGGAGATCCCCTGATACTGCAGCTTCTCGGTCCGATAGACCCCGGCATAGATGTTGCAGTAGTGGATCAGCGCCTCCACCACGTCCCGGTATTCGCCCATCCATTCCAGCTTCATAGCAGTAGCTCCTCATAAAAACTAAACATATTATACTATTACAAGCCATATCCCGCAAGTTAAAATTGGTAATTTTTCCTGAAAAGCAATTGCAATCTAAAAAGGAAGGGGTTATAATAGCATTACAGTTTCCACTGGAAACATTCGAAAAAAAGAATAGGAGGAAAACGTATGAAAGCAAAAAAACGGTCTCTGGTTCTGCTGTGCGTGGCGCTGGTGCTGATCCTGTTGGGCAGCATCCTGGCCAGCGTCTTCAACGGCGGCAGCGGCGTGAAGGTCACCCGCATCAGCTTTGAGGCCCAGAACGGCACCCTCAGCGGCCTGCTGTACATGCCCAAGGGCGCCTCGGCCGAGAGTCCCCGGCCCACCATCATCGTCACCCATGGGTACCTGAATTCCGCCGAGATGCAGGACGCCAATGCCATCGAGCTGAGCCGCCGTGGCTTTGTCGTTCTGGCGCTGGATCAGTATGACCACGGCCACTCCGATCTGGATAACGCGGTCTACACCGGCACCGAGTTCATGCAGATCTGGGCCCCGTTCTGGATCAACTCCATGCATGACGCCGTGGCGTATATGTATGAGCAGCCCTACGTCCTGAAGGACGAGGCCGGCAACGGCATCATCGGCGTCACCGGCCACTCCATGGGCGGCTTCGGCAGCACCATGGCTCTGGCCATGGATGAGCAGGAGTTCATGGCCACCGGCGTCCGCAAGATCTACTGCGGCCTGACCGAGGGCTCTGACTTCCTGTACACCGGTTTCTTCGGCGTGGACGTGACCGCGGCGGACGCCCTGGGCGGCGGACGCACCATGGGCAAGGTCGCGGCCCAGTACGATGAGTTCTTCTTCAACGATCCCACGGTGGAGGGCGGCACCGTTCGCCATAAGGATTACGTCTCCACCCCCGAAGGCATGGCCTTCCTGCAGCAGACCGAGCCTGCCCAGGCCAACACCTGGTATGAGACCTCCGACGGCGGCCGCCGCATCATCTATGAACCGGCCCAGACCCACCCCTGGAACCACTTCTCCGCCACCACCACGGCCTATGCCGTCGCCTTCTACACCGAGGCCTTTGCCGACTACGCGGATCTGCTCAATCCCATGGATCCCACCAGCCAGGTCTGGCAGCTGAAGGAGGCCTTTGAGTGCGTGGCCCTGGTGGGCTTCGTGCTGCTGATCCTGGCCATCGCGCAGATTCTGCTGGGCCTGCCCTTCTTCTCCCTGGCCAATACCAAGGAGCTGGCGGTGCAGCCTGCCGCCAAGGGCGGAAAGAAGTGGATCGGCATCCTGATCACCATCGTTGCCATCCTGCTGCCCGCGCTGTTCTTCACGCCGCTGATGGATCAGGGCCCCGGCACTCCGCTGGTGAACATCCTGTTCTATGCCGGCCTGGTGGCCGCCGTGGGCGGCCTGGCGGCCCTGGTGCTGGGCATTGTGAAGAAGAGCAAGGCCAACGCTGTGGGCGGCGGCTTCCTGCTGATCGGCGGCGCCGCGCTGGCGCTGATCGCCAAGACCCCCATGTACACCACCGGCGCTTTCTGGTCTGCCCCCGGCCTCAACAGCATCGCCTACTGGACCATCGCCTGCGCCCTCATGTCCCTTGTGGTGATGGGCGTGGTGTATCTGCTGCTGAAGAACAAGGAAACCGTGAAGCTGGCCGATTACGGCGTGACCTTCAAGCCCATGGCGATCCTGGCCGGTATCTGCACCGCCGTGGTCACCGTGGTACTGGCCTACGCGGTGCTCTTCCTCATGGACCTGCTCTTCAAGGCCGACTTCCGCATCTGGACCTTCGCCTTCAAGACCTTTGACTTCACGATTCTCCCGGCCATCCTGCGCTACCTGCCCACCTTCCTGCTGTTCTATGTGGTGTCCACCGCGGCCATCACCATCAACACCAACACCGAGAAGGCCAAGGGCGTCTGGGGCTATCTGCTTGCCATCGCCCTGAACGCGGGCGGCGCCATCCTGTGGCTGGGCCGTCAGTACATCACGCTGTTCTCCACTGGCGTTGCGGCGCATCCGGAGTCCGCCCTGTCCGGCATCGTCCTGGTGGCCATGGTGCCTACGCTCTCCATCGCCGCCATCATCTCCCGCAACCTCTATAAGCGCACCGGCAATATCTGGACGCCGGCCTGCATCAACGCGCTGCTGATGACCACCATGGCGGTTGCCAACACCATGGTCGCCTTCAAGTAAGCCGAGAGAAAGGGAGAATCCCCATAAAATCCAGCTCGCCCCGGCCTTTTGGCCGGGGCGAGTTTTTACACTTCTTCTGTTTTAGCCAGCGCACCCGCGTCCTCGAAGCACTGGAGAATGCGCCGGGCGTAGAGCTGGGCCTCCTTGGGCGCGTCTTCTCCCGGTAGGGTCAACAGGAAGCGCTCGCCCCGGTGGGGAAGACCCGTCAGCACGTCGTACAGCGCGTCCAGATTTTCGCCGTACCAGTCCTCCCACTGCAGCTTTTCCCGCAGCTCCCGATAGAGGGAGGGAATGTCCGGGCAGAGGGAGAAGTCCAGCGTCACGATCCCCGTCAGGTGGTACAGCAGCCCCTCACAGGCCAGGGCGATGTCCCCATAGGCCCGTTCAAAATCCCGGGTATACCAGGGATCCGCGATCTCCTCTCCGGGCCGGTCGGTGTAGTCCATCAGGTTGTGCAGCTTGCCCGCCGGATCGCCGCCGAAGGTGCGGCGCATATTCCAAAGGTTTTCCTCGTCCATGCCGATGAGCAGGTCGTAGTCCTCGTAATCGCCGCGGCGGATCTGCCGGGCGGTCTTGCCGGCGCAGTCGATGCCGTGGGCGGCCAGCACCCGGCGCATGGGGGGATAGACGGGATTGCCCAGCTCCTCGCGGCTGGTGGCGGCGGAGGCGACCTCAAATTGGGCCTCCAGCCCGGCGCGAAGCAGCAGCCGACGCAGCACAAATTCCGCCGCCGGACTGCGGCAGATATTGCCGTGGCACACAAAAAGTATCTTTGTCAAGTGCGTTCAGCCTCCTAAAAAGCCGTGTTCTGCCGCGTTTTAGCGCGATTTGCCAGGCAGAAAAAGTTGTGAATAATCTGTGACTCTGTCACGGAAAAAGCAAAATACGGCAAAATGCGGCAAGTCAATGCCGTCAATGGTAGTCAAATG
>CAYNBS010000046.1:0-7390 GCA_964395795.1 uncultured Oscillospiraceae bacterium | reverse complement strand
CCCTGCACGACTATATCGCCGTGGACCCGGTCACCGAGCGCAGCGCCGTGGTGAATTTCCCTGTCTGCAAGGACAATATCTTCAAGATCGACGTGGAGGAGACCAAGAAGGTCATTGACCAGTACCGGCCTGAGCTCATCATCTTCGGCAAGAGCATGGTGATCCACAAGGAGCCGGTGGCGGAGATCCGGAGATATGTGGACGAGCAGAAGATCCCCACCACCATCATGTACGACATGGCCCACGTGCTGGGCATCGCCGGCGACTACTTCCAGAATCCCTTCCAGGAGGGCGCCGAGATCGTCACCGGCTCCACCCACAAGACCTTCTTCGGCCCCCAGCGGGGCATCGTGGCCGTCAATTACAAGGAGGACGAGCTGAAGTACGGCCTGTGGGAGACCATCGAGACCCGCGCCTTCCCCGGCAGCGTCTCCAACCACCACCTGGGCACCCAGCTGGGGCTGCTGATGGCGGCCTATGAGATGAACGCCTTCAAGGACGCCTACCAGTCCGCCGTGATCCGCAACGCCAAGAGCTTTGCCAAGTCCCTGAAGGCCGCCGGCCTGAAGGTCTGCGGCGACCCCGCCAACGACTACACCGAGACCCATCAGGTCCTGGTGTCCGTGGGCTACGGCGAGGGCGCCGAGATTGCAAACCGCCTGGAGCGCAACAACATCATCGTGAACTACCAGGCCACCCCGGACGAGGAGGGCTTCACCGCCTCCGGCGCTCTGCGCATGGGCGTGAGCGAGATGACCCGCTTCGGCTTCGGCGAGAAGGAATTCGACGCCCTGGCCCAGCTGATGGCCGACTGCATCCTCCGCAACCGGGACGTGTCCGAGGACGTGAGCCGCCTGCGGGCCGAGTACACCACCATGCACTACTGCTTCGACGGCAAGGAATTCCAGGACGCCCTGGAAGCCTTCGCCGGCAAGATCGGGTTCTGATTTCCCAGCATTCAGTGTTCAGAGTTCAGTGTTTAGGGGACGAGAGAACGCGGAACACAGGCACAGACATCCTCGCCCCTCTGAAGCTGAAATCTTAAATCTGAAAACTGAAAACTGAAAACTGAAAACTATTATTTGGAGGTATCATCATGAATTATCCCACCGAACTGAAGTATTCCCGCGACCACGAATGGCTCCGCATGGAGGACGGCGTGGCTGTCATCGGCATTTCCGACTTTGCCCAGAGCGAGCTGGGCGACGTGGTCTTCGTCAATCTCCCCGAGGTGGGGGACGACGCCACCGCCGGCGAGCCCTTCGGCGATGTGGAATCCGTCAAGGCCGTCAGCGACCTGGTCTGCCCCGTCACCGGCACCGTCTGCGCCGTGAACGAGGAGCTGCTGGACGCCCCGGAGCTTCTGAACCAGGACCCCTACGGCACCTGGATCATCAAGGTGGAGAAGGTCACCGACACCGAGGAGCTGCTGACCGCGGCCGAGTACGAAGCCGAGTGCACCCACTGAGCAAGGGATTAACGGAGGACAAAGCATGAGTTATGTACCTTCCACCCCGGCCGAGCGGCAGGAAATGCTGCGGGCCGTGGGGGTACAGGATTACCGGGAGCTGTACCGGGACGTGCCGGCAGAAATGCTGCTGGACCGGGAGCTGGATCTGCCCGAGGGCATGAGCGAGCTGGAGGTTGGCCGGGCGGTGTCCGCCATGGCGGCGAAGAACACCCAGTTTGCCACCATCTTGCGCGGCGCCGGCGCCTATGACCACTACATCCCCGCGGTGGTGAAGTCCATCCCCGCCAAGGAGGAGTTCCTCACCGCCTACACGCCCTATCAGGCCGAGATGAGCCAGGGCGTGCTCCAGTCCATTTTTGAGTACCAGACCATGATCTGCGAGCTGACGGGCATGGACGTGTCCAACGCCTCCGTCTACGACGGGGCCACCGCCGCCGCCGAGGCCGCCGCCATGTGCCGGGACCGGAAGCGTCGGGTCACCCTCATTTCCGCCGCCGCCCATCCCGACACCATCAACACCGTCCGCACCTACTGCTACGGCACGGGGGACGAGCTGCGCGTGGTGCCCGCGAAGGACGGCAAGACCGATATGGACGCCCTGAAGGAGATGCTGACCGCCGATGTGGCCTCCTTCTACGTCCAGCAGCCCAACTTCTTCGGGCAGCTGGAAGATTGCGATGCCCTGGGCCAGCTGGTTCACGCCGCCGGCGCCCTGTTCGTCATGGGCTGCAACCCCATCTCCCTGGGCGTCCTGAAGACGCCGCGGGACTGCGGCGCCGATGTTGCCGTGGGCGAGGGCCAGCCCCTTGGCCTGCCTCTGGGCTTCGGCGGCCCCTATCTGGGCTTTATGGCCACCACCCAGAAGCATATGCGCAAGCTCCCCGGCCGCATCGTGGGCGAGACGGTGGACGCCAAGGGCGAGCGCTGCTACGTGCTGTCCCTGCAGGCCAGGGAGCAGCACATCCGCCGGGAGAAGGCCAGCAGCAACATCTGCTCCAACGAGGCGCTCTGCGCCCTGACGGCCTCGGTGTACCTGGCCGTGATGGGCCCGGAGGGCCTGAAGGAAGCAGCAGAGCAGTCCATGGCCAAGGCCCATTATCTGATGCGGGGCCTCACCGCCATCGAGGGCGTGGAGCTTCGGTATGACGGGCCTTTCTTCCATGAATTTGTCACCAGCCTCCCCAAGCGGGAGGAGGTGCTGGCGGCCCTGGAGCAAGCCGGCATCCTGGGAGGCCTGCCCATCGAGGAGGGCGTCCTCTGGTGCGCCACCGAGAAGCAGAGCAAGGCCGAATTGGACAAGGCCATCGCTGTGGTAAAGGAGGTGCTGGCGAAATGAAGCTGATTTTTGAAAAGAGCGTTCCCGGCCGGCACTGCGACCTGCTGCCCCGGTGCGACGTGGAGCCCGTGGAACTTCCCGAGGGCTTCCGGCGCGAGACGGCCCCCCAGCTCCCGGAGCTGAGCGAGGTGGACGTGGCCCGGCATTATACGGAGCTGAACCACCGGGTCCACGGCGTGAACTGCGGCTTCTACCCCCTGGGCTCCTGCACCATGAAGTATAACCCCCGCATCGACGAGGATATGGCGGCGCTGCCCGGCTTCGCGGGCATCCACCCCCTGGCCGGGGCGGAAAATACCAAGGGCTGCCGGGAGGTGCTGGACACCGCGGCCAGCTATCTCTGCGAGATCACCGGCATGGACGGCATGACCTTCCAGCCTGCCGCCGGCGCCCACGGCGAGTTTACCGGTGTGCTGCTTATCAAGCAGTATCACGACAAGCGGGGCGACAAGGCCCGCCGCAAGATCATCGTGCCCGATTCCGCCCACGGCACCAACCCCGCCACCGCCGCCATGTGCGGCTTCGAGGTGGTGAACATCCCCTCCGCCCCCGACGGCTGCGTGGATCTGGAGGCGCTGAAGAGCGTCCTCGGCGAGGACACCGCGGGCCTCATGCTCACCAATCCCAACACCGTGGGCCTCTTTGACGAGAACATCCTGGAGATCACCCGCCTTGTGCACGAAGCCGGCGGCCTCTGCTACTATGACGGGGCAAACCTCAACGCCGTCATGGGCGTGGTGCGCCCGGGCGACATGGGCTTTGACTGCATCCACATGAACCTGCACAAGACCTTTGCCACGCCTCACGGCGGCGGTGGCCCCGGGGCCTGCGCCGTGGGCTGCAAGGACTTCCTGAAGGAGTTCCTGCCCCACTCCGCCCTGATGGATCAGCCGGGCCATATCCAGGTTCGCGCCTTCGCGGGGAACTTCCTCGTGGTGGTCCGCGCCCTGACCTATCTGCTGACCCTGGGCCGCAAGGGCATCCCCGAGGCGGCGCAGAACGCGGTGCTGAACGCAAACTACCTGATGCAGCGCATCAAGGGCAGCTTTGAGCCCGCCTTTGACCGGATCTGCATGCACGAGTTCGTGCTGGATCTGTCGGAGTACAAGAAGGAGACGGGCGTCAGCGCCCTGGATGTGGCCAAGAGTCTCATCGACTACGGCATGCACCCGCCCACGATGTACTTCCCCATGATCGTCCACGAGGCGCTGATGCTGGAGCCCACCGAGACCGAGAGCAAGGAGACCCTGGACTGGGCCGCCGACATTTTCCGGAAGCTCTACGATCTGGGCAAGAAGGATCCGGAATTCATGCACAACGCGCCCCATGCCGCCCAGATCGCCCGACCCGATGAGGTCCGAGCTGCCCGCCAGCCGGTGCTGCGCTGGCAGAAGGGCTGAGAGAAGGCTATGTTCGATTACGAATTGCTTGTGATCGGCGCCGGCCCCGGCGGGCAGACTGCTGCCCTCCGGGCGGCGAAGCTGGGCAAAAAGGTGGCTGTGGTGGAGGCCCGGGAGCCCGGCGGCACCTGCGTGAACCGGGGCTGCGTCTCCACCAAGACCCTGCTGCACAGCGCGGAGCTCTACCGGGCCGCCCGAGAGGGCGGGGCCATCGGCATCCACGCCCAGGGGCTGCGGGCCGACCTGGGCCAGATCTTCCAAAATAAGCTCCGGGTGGCCCAGACCCTCAGCTCCGGCGTGGAGAGCATGTTCAAGTCCGCCAAGATCCCCCTGCTGCGGGGCCGGGCCACCGTCCTGGCGCCCCACCGGGTCCGGGTCGCGGGAGCAGAAGGGGAGCAGGAGGTGACGGCGGAGGCGATCCTCATCGCCACCGGCGCCGCGCCCATGCGCCTGCCCCTGCCGGGGATGGAGCTTCCGGGCGTCCTGACCAGCGAGGAGCTGCTCAACGGCCCCGACCATCTCTACCGCTCCCTGGTCATCATCGGCGGCGGGGTCATCGGCATCGAGTTTGCCTGCTTCTTCTCCGACCTGGGCTGTGAAGTCACTATCCTGGAAGGCCTGGACCGGCTGCTGCCCATGCTGGATCGGGAGCTGGGCCAGAACCTGGCGCTGATCCTGAAAAAGAAAAACGTCCGGGTCTGCACCGGCGCTCTGGTGGAGCGGGTGGAGCAGAGCGAGGACGGGCTGCGGGTGCAGTTTTCCGTGAAGGGCAAGCCCGACTTTGCCGAGGGCGAGGCGGTGCTCTGCGCCGTTGGCCGCCGGGCCGCCTGGGAGGGCCTCTTTGCCGAGGGAATGACCCCGGAGCTGGACGGGCCCATCTTGAAGGTGGACCAGCGCTTTGAGACCAGCATCCCCGGCATCTACGCCATCGGGGATGTGGCGTCCCAGATCCAGCTTGCCCATGTGGCCTCCGCCCAGGGCCAGGCCTTTGCGGAACAATTCTGCGGGCAGGAGAGCCTGGTGGACATGACCATCGTGCCCAGCTGCGTCTATTGCCGGCCGGAGATCGCCGTGGTCGGCCTCACCGAGGCGGAGGCCAAGGCCCGGGGCATTCCCGTGAAGACGGGCAAATGCGTCATGGGCGGCAACGCCCGCACCCTGATCGAGGATCCGGGCCGCAGCTTCATGAAGGTGCTGGCCCATGCCGAGACGGGGGAGATCCTGGGCGCTCAGCTCATGTGCGTAAACGCGCCGGACATGATCTCCCAGATCAGCCAGGCCATCGGCAACCGCATGACGCCGCGGCAGCTGCTGCTTGCCATGCGGCCCCACCCCTCTTATGAGGAGGCGCTGACCGACGCGCTGGCCGATTTGGACGCCAAGCTCCGGAAATAGACAGAGTAGCTGGGAAGATTTTACAAAAGAACCAGATTTGTCAAGAATTGTGTTTGACATTTTCTTGACGATGCGATAAAATGAACCTTGGCTTCGGCCTATCATTTTTTACCATTTGAGGTGTAAGATGTATAAAGTTGTCACCAAGCGTTTTCTCAACGATGCGAAAACGATCTGCCTCTTCGAAATTGAGGCGCCGCTGATCGCCCGCCATGCGCAGGCCGGTCAATTCGTGATTTTCCGTCTGGACGAGCAGGGTGAGCGGGTTCCCGTATCCGTTGCCGGATATGACCGGGAGAAGGGCACGGTCACCGTGATGGTGCAGGCCGCCGGACGCACCACCAAGATGCTGCACACCGTGGAGCAGGGTGACTTCATCAGTGATATCGCCGGCCCTCTGGGCAAGGCCACCGAAATGGAAGGCCTGAAGAAGGTCTGCGTGGTCGGCGGCGGCGTGGGCTGCGCCATTGCCTACCCCATCGCCAAGGAAATGCATGAGCGGGGCATCGAGGTTACCTTCATCGCCGGCTTCCGCTCTGCGGATATCGTGATCCTGAAGGAAGAGCTGAAGGCCGCCTCCGACAAGCTCATCATGTGCACCGACGATGGCAGCTACGGCGAGAAGGGCTTCACCACGGTCTTCCTCAAGCAGGAGATCGAGGCCAATATCGCCGCGGGCAAGCCCCAGTTTGACCGGGTCATCGCCATCGGGCCGGACATCATGATGAAGTTCCTGGCCGACGTGACCCGCCCCTACGGCATCAAGACCATCATTTCCCTGGACCCCATCATGGTGGACGGCACCGGCATGTGCGGCTGCTGCCGCGTGATCGTGGGAGGCGAGACCAAGTTCGCCTGCGTGGACGGGCCGGACTTTGACGCGCACCAGGTGGATTTCGATTCGCTCATCAAGCGCGCCGCCTTCTACAAGGAGGAGCAGGATGAGGCCGCCAAGCACATTTGCCGCATCACGGGAGGGAAGAGAAATGGCTGAAAAGGTCGTCAACATTGAAAACGAGAAGAACGGCAAGCAGGTCGTCAACGTCTGGGAGGTTCCCGATGCGGAGGATCACGCCAAGATCGTAGAGAAGATGCTCGATCCCGAGAACAAGGGCGAGCTGGATCTGGCCAAGCTGGGCGATCGCCTGCCCCACCTGAAGGAAGTGGTGGCCAAGGCCGTCGCCAATCAGACGCTGCTCAAGCACACCATGCCCGAGCAGGATCCCGTGGTCCGCGCCACCAATTTTGACGAGGTCGCCCTGGGCTACAGCCCGGAGACCGCCATCGCGGAAGCCCGCCGCTGCCTCAACTGCAAGAATCCCCAGTGCCGCACCGGCTGCCCCGTCTCCGTCCGCATTCCCGAGTTTATCGCCAAGGTCGCCCAGGGCGATTTTGACGCCGCCTATGACATCATCACCTCCACCAACTCCCTGCCTGCCGTCTGCGGCCGGGTCTGCCCCCAGGAGAAGCAGTGCGAATCCAAGTGCGTCCGCCGCTTCAAGGGCGAGAGCGTGGGCATCGGCCGGCTGGAGCGCTTTGTGGCCGACTACCACATGAAGAAGAAAAACAAGCCCGCCGTGAAGGTCCCCGAATCCAACGGGCACCGCATCGCCGTCATCGGCTCCGGTCCTGCCGGCCTGACCTGCGCCGGCGACCTCAGGAAGCTGGGCTATGACGTGACCATTTTTGAGGCCTTCCACAAGTCCGGCGGCGTGCTGGTCTACGGCATCCCTCAGTTCCGTCTGCCCAAGGAGATCGTGGCCGCCGAGATCGAGAACCTGAAGGCCA
>CAYNBS010000045.1:0-7535 GCA_964395795.1 uncultured Oscillospiraceae bacterium | reverse complement strand
GCGCGCTCGCCCTCGGCCTTGATGGTGGCGTTGACCTCGCGCTGGGCCTTGGCGACCATCTCCTCGATGCGGGCGGGGTGGATGCGGCCGTCCTGGATCAGCTTTTCCAGGGCCAGGCGGGCAACCTCCCGGCGAACCGGGTCGAAGCTGGAGACGGTGATGGTCTCGGGGGTATCGTCGATAATCAGGTCGCAGCCCGTCAGCGTCTCGATGCTGCGGATGTTGCGGCCCTCGCGGCCGATGATGCGGCCCTTCATCTCGTCGTTGGGGAGAGGGACGACGGAGACGGTGATCTCGCTGGTGTGGTCGGCGGCGCAGCGCTGGATGGCGGTGGCGATGATTTCGCGGGCGCGATCGTCCGCCTCGTCCTTGAACTGGGCTTCGATCTCCTTGATCTTCACGGCCATCTCGTGGGTGACGTCATCCTTGACGTTTGCGATGATGTAGGCCTTTGCTTCCTCCACGGTGAAGCCGGAGATCTTTTCCAGCATTTCCAGCTGGCTCTTCTTGATCAGGGCTACCTCGGCCTGCTGGGCCTCCACAGCCGCGATCTTGTTGGACAGGGTGTCGCTCTTTTTCTCCAGCGCGTCGGTCTTGCGGTCCAGGGTCTCCTCCTTCTGCTGAAGGCGGCGCTCCTGCTTCTGCACCTCGGCCCGGCGCTGCTTTTCTTCCCGCTCATATTCGGAGCGGCGTTTGTGTATTTCTTCCTTTGCCTCAACGAGAGCTTCTCTCTTCTTGCTCTCGGCGCTCTTGATTGCGTCATTCAGAATCTGACGGGCTTCTTCCTCGGCGTTGGCGATGTTGCGCTCCGCGTTCTTCTCCCGAAGGATGAAGAAGGCAGCAGCGGCGATCACGCCGACCACAAGCCCGATGATGAGCCATACGAATCCAGGCATAGTAACAGGCATAGTAAGTAAACACACCTCCATTCTTTCAGAATTTTGCGGTGGTTTAGCTTTTTCATTATCTGGGAAAGACGCAAGGCTGGCAGCCCCGGCCCTCCCCTTGTAATATGAAAGCAAGACGGACCATCAAGCGCATCCGTCGGAATTGAAAAGAAATATCAAGAGGAGCCTCCCCAGACTCCTTCAATATTATCCGATTTATTTTAGCCCGTCCTCGGTGTTATGTCAAGTGAAAAGTGAAGAGGGGAAAAGAGATTATCTTCCCACTCTTCACTCTTCAGGCTTCGCTTTTTACGTCCAGCTCTACCTGCCCGTCCCGGAACACAGCCTCCAGCCGGTCGCCGGCATGGGCCTTGCCCGAGAGCAGCAGCTCCGCCGCCCGATCCTCCAGGGTGCTCTGCACCGCACGACGCAGGGGCCGGGCGCCGGAGGCTTCGTCCCAGCCCGCCTGGGCAAGAAAGCGGGCGGTCTCCTCCGACACCGTAAGGCCCAATCCCAGACTCTCAAAGCGGGCCCGCACCTCTCCCAGCAGATTCTGCGTGATAGCCAGCAGCTCCTCCTGGCCAAGCCTGTGGAACACGATGGTCTCATCCACCCGGTTGAGAAACTCCGGGCGGAAGGTGGAGCGCAGCTCCTCCAGCACCCGGCGGCGCATCTCCTCCTCGCTGCGGACTTCCCCGGTGTCGAATCCCAGGGGACTCTTGCCCTCGGTGATGGCCTTGGCGCCTACATTGGAGGTCATGACGATCACGGTGTTGCGAAAGTCCACCTGCCGCCCCGTGGAGTCCGTGAGATGCCCATCGTCCAGAATCTGCAGCAGCAGGCTCCACACGTCCTCATGGGCCTTCTCGATCTCGTCGAAGAGCACCACCGACCAGGGCTTGCGCCGCACCTTTTCGGTGAGCTGGCCGCCTTCGTCATAGCCTACATAGCCCGGGGGCGAGCCGATGAGTCGGCTGACGGAGTGCTTCTCCATATATTCGGACATGTCGATGCGGACGATGGCGCCCTCGTCCCGAAACACTGCGGCGGCCAGCGCCCGGCAGAGCTCCGTTTTCCCTACCCCCGTTGGGCCAAGGAAGAGGAAGCTGCCCACCGGACGGCGGGGGTCCCGCAGGCCCACCCGGCTGCGCCGGATGGCGCGGGCCACGGCGGATACCGCCTCGTCCTGACCGATGATCCGCTTCCGCAGCCTTGCCTCCAGATCCCGCAGGGCGGCGGTCTCGTCCTCGCTCAGGCCCGTGACGGGTACCCCCGTCCATTGGGAGACCACGCCTGCCACCTCTGCCGCGCCAACGGTCCGGCCCCGGCAGGGGCCGGCCACATGCAGACTTGCCGACGCCTCATCCAGCAGGTCGATGGCCTTGTCAGGCAGAAAGCGGTCATGAATGTAGCGCACGGAAAGGGCGTAGGCTGCGTCCAGCGCTTCGTCCGTGATGTCTACGCCGTGGTGTTTTTCCAGCGCGGGGCGGAGGGAGCGCAGCATGGCCAGGGTCTGCTCCTTCCCCGGCTCCGCTACCCGGACCGGCTGGAAGCGCCGCTCCAGAGCCGCATCCTTCTCGATGTGGCGGCGGTATTCCTCCGGCGTGGTGGCGCCGATAATCTGCACCTCTCCCCGGCCCAGAGCGGGCTTGAGGATGTTGGCGGCGTCGATGGCGCCCTCGGCGCTGCCCGCGCCGATGATGGTGTGCAGCTCGTCAATGAAAAGGATCACGTCTCCCGCCCGCTTCACATCCCGCAGGACGGATTTGACCCGCTCCTCAAAATCGCCCCGGTACTTGGTGCCGGCGAGCATGGCGGGAATGTCCAGGGAAACGATGCGCTTGCGCCGCAGCTCCTCCGGCGCGTCGCCCCGGGCCACCCGCAGGGCCAGACCCTCAGCCACAGCGGTCTTGCCCACCCCCGGTTCGCCCACGAGAACCGGGTTGTTCTTGGTGCGGCGAGCCAGAATCTGGACCGTCCTGCGAATCTCATCCCCCCGGCTCACCACCGGGTCCAGATTCCCCGCGGCAGCCAGGGCGGTCAGGTCCCGGCTGTATTGATCCAGCACCCGGGTCTCTGTCCGGCGGGCGGTGCGGGCGGTACCGACCTGGGGCCGCCCGTCAGAGACCGGGTGCCCGAAGATGGCGGCGATATCGGTGTAAATATCGTTGAGGTCGGCGCCCTGTTCCCGCAGCACCTGAGCGCCGCCGCAGTCCGGCAGGCGCAGGATCCCCAGCAGCAGATGCTCTGTGCCGATAAAGCCCTGGCGCAGGAGCTCCGCCTCGATGGAGGCGGTTTCCAGCGCCTGGCGGGCATTGGCGCTCAGCCCCAGCACCGGGCCGCCGGGGGCGCCCTCGCCGTCAAGGCGCTGCACCTCCCGGCGCAGCGCGGGCAGGGTCAGCCCCCGCCGCAGCAGGATCCTGGCGCCAAGACCCTCGCTCTCCGCCAGAATGCCCAGAAGCAGATGCTCTGTGCCCACCGTGCCGTGGCCCAGCTCCCGGGCCGCAAGACGGGCGTTTTCGATGGCTGTTTCCGCCCGCTGGGAAAATTTTTCGTTGCTTTTCATGGTCCGCCTCCTTTGGAAGGGAACACGCCCCAAAGGGGCGGCGCGTTCATATTATTATGCCGCCGGATTCCTGCCGAATGGGGCGAAAGCCGCGGCGCAGGGAAATTATCTCCATAATTTTTCGCTTTTAACAGTTTGGCAAAAAGAATCTATTGATTTTTGAAAAAGTTGTGCTACAATGAGGCCACGAGTGACCTAAAAGGGTCAAATTCATACAAAAATGGAGGGAATTCCATGCCGTACGTTATTTCTGACGAGTGCCTGTCCTGCGGCTCCTGCGCTGCTCAGTGTCCTGCCGAGGCCATTGATATGGGCGACCTGCACTACGAGATCGATCCCGAGAAGTGCCTGGAGTGCGGTGCCTGCGCTGCCCAGTGCCCTGCCGAAGCGATCGAGCTGGCCTAAAAAACGAACATACAAAAGAGGCGAGCCTATGGCTCGCCTCTTTTGCGTGAAGGGGAAAAGCTATGGAAAAGGAAATGCTGCTCTGGCCCGGCGGGCCGCGCTTTTTGCCGGACGCCTCCGCTCCCCTGGGGACGGACAGCGTGCTGCTGGCGGATTTTGTCCGCCCGGCGGATCGGCGGCGGGGGATCGACCTGGGCTGCGCCTCGGGCATTTTGAGCCTGCTGCTGCTTTGGCGCTCCCCCAGGCTGCACATGACGGGACTGGAGCTGCGGGAGGATGCGGCGGCCCTGGCCCGGGAAAATATGGCCCGCAACGGCCTTCGAGAGCGCAGCGACATGCTGGCCGGGGATCTGCGAGCTGTCCGGGAGCGTTTCCGGCCCGGCGGTTTTGACCTGGCGGTAGCGAACCCGCCCTACTTTCCTGTGGGCAGCGGGGCGGCGTCCCCGGACCCGTCCCGGGCGCTGGCCCGAGAAGAGGGGAGCTGTACCCTGGACGAGCTCTGCGCTGCGGCGGCCTGGCTTCTGGGCACCGGCGGCAGCTTTTGTCTGGTCCATCGGCCGGAGCGGCTGTCGGAGCTTTTCTGCGCCCTGAGCGCCCAGGGGCTGGAGCCGAAGCGCCTCCGCCTGGTCTGTGCCAGAGCAGACAGCGCACCAAGCCTGGTGCTGGTGGAAGCGCGCCGGGGCGGCAGGCCCGGGCTCCAAATCGAGCCCGCCCTGATGCTCACCGATGCAGCCGGAAACGAGAGCGCCGAGGTCAGGAGAATCTATCACCGGGAATAAAAATAGCGCAGCAAGCCGGCGGAAGCAAAACGCTTCCGCCGGCTTGCTGCGTGCTGGAGCGGTTAACCCAGCCCCAGCATCCGGAGGAGTCGGCGCAGATCCATGCCGTCCTGATCGTAGCCCTCCGTCGCCTCCCGGGGAGACAGGGCGGAGCGGATGATCCAGGCGTCCATCCCCAGAGAGCGGGCGCCCTCCCCATCGCAGATGGGGTCGTTGCCGATCATGAGGCAGTCGGCGGCGCGCAGTCCCTCCCGCTGAAGCGCCAGGCGGAAAAAGCGGGGATCCGGCTTTTTCACCCCTGCCTCGGAGGAGAGGTAGATGCTGTCGAACAGCCCGGTCAGCCCCAGCGCGTCCAGCTCCGGGCGGGTGAACAGACTCTGAGCGTTGGAGAGCAGCAGCACCCGGACGCCTGCGGCCCGCAGCGCCGCCAGCAGCTCCTTTGCCCCGGCGTAGAGCCGCAGGTGACCGGTGGAGGTCCGGCGGAAAAACAGCGCCGTCTCCGCAATGAGCGCCCCATCCGCTTCCACGCCCTTTTCGGCGTAAAGCCTCGCGAAGACCGGGGCCAAGTCGATTTCCGGCCAGGCGCCGGGAACGGTCTGATCCCGCCGGCGAAGGCGCGCTTCTTCCTCCGAGGTCAGACGCAGATAGGCCAGGCGCAGCTCCTCCGCCCCGTAGGCTGCCCCGCGGGAAGCAGCAAAACCAGCCACGCGCCGCCATAGCGCTGGCTGGTTTTCGTCCGTATGGATATCCACAAGCGTTCCGTACAGGTCGAACAGGCAGGCCCCAGGCCGCCGGAACAGGGATGGCGCGCTCAAGCGCGGCCTCTCAGCTTCATGAGGCAGTCAGCACAGACGTTCCTGCCCTTGTAGCTGATCAGATCCCGGGTACCATCGCAGAAGACACAGCTCTGCTGATACTTGCGGAGAATAATGCTGTCATCCTCCACATATATCTCTAACGCGTCTTTCTCTTCGATGTCCAGGGTGCGGCGAAGCTCAATGGGAAGGACGATTCGCCCCAATTCATCAACTTTACGGACGATTCCGGTAGATTTCATACCGAAGCTCCTTTCCTATCGGAAGGTTTTTCACAATACATGTCTGGTTTTGTATAGTATACACACTTTCGACATTCTGTTCAACTGATATTTTAGAAAACCCTTGGAATACCTGCATTTTTGGCGATTGGAGGATGTCGAATGCTGCTGGGAATCCTGTTAACGTTCATCTATCTTTTCTGCACGCTTTTCTCCCCGGTAACAGGCTCTGCCGAACGGGCAGGCGCGGCGGTGATGGAGGGAGCCCAGGCGGCAGTGCCCTTCGTGCTGGAGATCACCGGGGGCATCTGCCTCTGGAGCGGGGTAATGGAGCTGCTGGAACGCAGCGGCGCCTCCGCCGCCCTGGCACGGGCCCTGCGCCGGCCTCTGCGGCGCCTTTTCCCCCGGACGGCGGGGGATGAGAACGTGCTTACCGCGCTGACGGCAAATGTCAGCGCCAACCTCCTTGGCCTTGGAAACGCCGCCACACCTGCGGGGATCCGGGCAGCCAAGGGCATGGCGGCCATGGGAGAGGGAGGAGCGGACGAGCTGTGCTTGCTGGTGGTGCTGAATACCGCGTCCCTGCAGCTTCTGCCCGCCATGGTGGCCTCTGTCCGGGCGGCGGCAGGGGCTGCCGCACCCTTTGATATTCTCCCGGCGGTATGGCTGTCCTCCGCGGTATCCGTCTGCTGCGGGCTGGGCGCCGCGGCGCTTTTCCGGCGGCTGTGGCGCTGAGGACCCTGGGCGCGCTGACAGCGCCGCTGCTGATCTGCTGCGCCATGCTCCTGGCGGCGCTGCGGGGCGTGGATGTATATGACGCGATGGTCACCGGGGCGCGGCGGGGGCTGCGCACGGCGGTGGAGATCCTGCCGGCGCTGCTGGCTCTGTTTCCGGCGGTCTATCTGCTGCGGGCCAGCGGCCTGCCCGAGGCGGTGAGCGCCTTTCTCGCCCCGGCGCTGCGGGCGCTGGGCGTGCCGCCGGAGACCACGGTGCTCATGCTGCTGCGGCCCATCTCCGGGGGCGCGGCCCTCTCCGCTGCCTCGGAAATCATCGCCCGCTGCGGGCCGGACTCTCTCGCCGGACGCACGGCGGCGGTGATGCTGGGTTCCAGCGAGACCACCTTTTATGTTGTGGCCGTGTATTTCTCCGCCGCCGGGGTCAAGAACAGCCGCTGGGCCATTCCCGCCGCCCTTTGCGCGGACCTGGCATGCTTCCTGGCGTCTGCCTGGGCCTGCCGCCTGCTGTGGGGGTGAACCGGTTTTCTGATTTCATTTGTCAGCATGGAATACGCTCTTCACAGGGAGAAGAATCTGTGGTATACTGCCCGAGATTGAAACCAAAAGGGAGTATTACCAATGAAAAAGATTCTTGGCCCCCAGGGCTGGCGGGGCTTTCTGCTGGATTTGCTGTTTATTATCCTGGGCACGGTGCTGGTTGGCCTGCCCATCGCGGTGTTCACGGTGCCAAACGATATTGCCCCCGGCGGGGTGTCGGGCCTTGCAACAGCCCTGGCACATCTCACGCCGCACATCAGCGTGGGCGCATGGGCGCTGATTTTGAACGTGCCCCTGCTGCTGGCGTGCTGGCGGCATATGGGCCTGCGCGCCCTGGTGATGACGCTTTTGTCCTCGGTGCTGCTTTCCGGCTTCATCGACCTCTTTGGCATGCTGCTGCCGGGCTATACCAACAACGCGCTTTTGGCCGCGGTGGCCGGAGGCGCCATCAGCGGCTTTGGCATCGGGCTGCTGTTCCTCCGGGGCATCAGCACCGGCGGCACGGATCTGGCAGCCCTGCTGCTGAAGAAGTGGCTGCCCAACATCCCCTCCGGCACCATGCTGCTGGTGGTGGACGGGCTGGTGGTG
>CAYNBS010000044.1:0-8038 GCA_964395795.1 uncultured Oscillospiraceae bacterium | reverse complement strand
ACACACCTACATCACGGGTCTTTTTTGTGCTGTCCGCACAATCTGGCGCGGTTCAAGGCTGCGGGGGATCTTGCTGTTTCGATGCTTACTTGACGATGATGGAGGTGATGTGGGGCTGGGGTCCCTCGTACCAGTACAGGAAGCCCTCGATGTCCACGGTGTCGCCAACCTGCAGGTTCTTGACAGCCTCGTACACATCGCTGCCGGGAGCGGTCAGGTATCTGCGGACGACGAAGGTGCAGACGGTGCCGTTGATATCCACGTCGAAGTACAGGTCGGACTGGCCGTCCTCACCGGAGTTGTCCCAGTTGTAGAAGAAGGCGGCGCCTTCGCCCTTGTCAACCACGGTGGCGTCGGTGACGGCGATGCGCTGGTTCATGTGGGCCTCCAGGGTGCCCTCGCTCAGCAGGGCGGCAAAATCAGCGGGCTCAGCAACCCAGCTGTCGCCTTCCACGAAGGTGAAGGTGCAGTTCTGGATCTCGACCAGGCCGTTCCAGACGGCCTTGTCGCCGGTGACGCAGATCTTGGTGCCGGGAACCAGCTTGGCAGCGTCTTCCTCAGAGCAGGCGACCTCGTACAGATAGTAGGCGCCTTCGGGGCTCTGGGCGTGGAGGGTGATCTTGCCGTCCCACCAGGACTCATTGGCCTGGACATAGGTCTCGACGGTGACGACGGTGCCTTCCTCGGCGGCCAGGAACTCCTCATAGCTCATGACCTGGACAGCGTCCTCCGTGCCGGCCTCTTCGCCTTCTTCGGTGGTCTCGTCCACGATGACCTCTTCGCCTTCGCCTTCCGTTTCGGCGGGCTCTTCCGCAGCCTGGTTTCCGCCGCAGGCGGCCAGCGCGAAGACCATCACGAAGACAAGCAGCAGTGCAACGATCTTTTTCATCTTACAATCTCCTTATTCAGAATGTATTCCCCGGGGGGACTCCCCCCAGAGCAGTTCCATTATATCGGATTTGCGCGGGAAATCAAGTTAACTTTTCCGCTTTGCCCGTTTTCTTTTTAACGCGCTGTAACCGTAGTACAGGCCGATCAGCACCCACACGGCCGCCATGGAGAGCAGCAGGGCGCGGGCGGTGCCGGGCAGGGGGCCTCGCAGATCCGAGGCTTCAAGGGCAGCGGAATCGCTGCCGGCGGTCCAGCCGGGGGAGGCGGGGGTGAGCTCATACTGGGAGCAGACCTCGTTGAGCTGTCCGTCCAGATAGGCATCGTCCACCGGCTGTCTGCGCCGCGCGGTCTTGCAGACGTTTTCGATCAGCAGCCCTGCGGCGTTGCGCACGGCGGTGGAGCCGTCGAAGACGGGCGTGGTAAAGGTGTTGGACGTGTTCTCCATCAGGAGCCGGGACGCGTCGATCTTGATGCGGTAGTACAGGTCGTTGTCCTCCCCGGCACGGGACAGATAATCCTGATAGCTGGGGTCCTGCTGGGCCTTCAGGGTCACGGGAACGTAGCCCTCGGTTTCGGAATAGGCGATCTGCACGGAGTTGGTGAGCAGGAACTGGGCGAAGAGCCAGGAGGCCAGCACCTCCTGGGGATCGTCCTTGTAGAACACGCACACCGAGGGACCCTGGGAGATCATCTGGGGATGCTCCGGGTCATACTGCGGGATGGGCATGACAACCGTTTCAAACTCCACCAGCTGCTCCTCGGGAATGTCCAGCAGGGGAGCGTCGGTGCCGATCCAGGTGGCGCCGGCGGTGGAGTCCACCGCAAAGATGCACTGACCGGCGTTCAGCCAGTTGGCGGGGTAGCCGGAGATCTTGAAGGTGGAGAAGGCCCGGCTGCCGGCGTGCTCGGCGATCTCCAGCAGGATCTCCCGGGTGGTCTCGTTGAAGAGCAGCACCTCGCCCTCGTCGGTGGAGAAGCCGGCGCCGCGCTGGCGCAGCATCTGGATCATCATGTTGTCCGTGGATTTGTAGATGAAGGGGATCATCTTCTCCTGGCCGTTGATGAGGAAGGTCTTCCCGTCGCTGCTCTTCTGCAGGGCCGCCTCGGACACCTCCCACACGAAGTCCCAGGTCAGCACCTCCGGCAGCTCGTAGCCCAGGGCTTCCACATAGGTCTTGTTCACATAGCAGGCCTCGGTGGAGCGCATGAAGGGCAGGGCGTAGAGCTGCCCGTCGATGCGGCACTCAGCCAGGAACTGGGGCACGATCTCCTCCGCGGCGGGGGAGTCAAACTTCAGCGCCGTGCCGCCCAGACCGTAGTTGGGGTCGGCTGCCAGCTCATCCAGGGAGACCATCACATGCTCGCCGGTGCGGTAGGTGGCGATGTGGTCGGGGTAGGTGATGCAGACGTTGGGCGTGGTGTGGGTGCCGATGTTGGTGATCACGTCATTATAAATATTGCCATAGTCGGTGTAGAGCCGCAGATTCACGCTTACATTGGGATAGAGCTTCTGGAAATCCTCAATGGCCTTTTTGTAGATGTTTACCTGGGTCTTGTTGCTGTCGTTCTTGGCCCAGAAGGTGATGGTGATGCTTCGGCTCTCGTCAAAGGCGTCGGGGACCGGGAAGGCGTCGGCGCCCGCGTCGGTCTCGGCGGGGAAAGTCTGCGCCTGTTCGCCGGGCTGCATCATGGTGCCGTGACAGGCGGACAGCAGCAGACAGCTCAGCAGCAGGCACGCGCACAGAAGCAGAGAAAGCGGCTTTTTCATCCCTTCGTACCTCCTCTCGAAACGCCGGCCATGATCTTATCCCGGAAGAGCAGGAACAGCACGATCAGCGGCACGGATACCACCACCACGGCCGCCATCATGGCGGGGACGTTGGCGCGGCCGCTGCCGCTCTCGCGGATGGCCTGGATGCCGTTGGACACCAGGTAGTTTTTCTCCTGCGCGGTGATGAGCCGGGGCCAGACGTAGGAGTTCCAGCACTCGATGACCTTCAGGATCACGATGGTCACGATGGTGGGCCGGGAGATGGGCAGCATCACCTTCAGCAGATACTTCAGATCCGAGGTGCCGTCCACCTTGGCGGCCTTGTACAGATCCTCGGGGATCTGCTCAAAGTTTTCCTTCAGCAGGTAGATGTAGAACACCGAGGTGACCGAGGGCAGGATCAGGCCCAGAAACAGCCGGAAGGTGGAGCCGCCCACGTCATCGTTCAAATGGAGGTTCGCAACGGTAGCGTAGTTCGTGACGATCACCAGCTCCGTGGGGATCATCATGAGGGACAGGAACAGCGTGAACAGCAGGTTTTTGCCGGGGAACTTCAGCCGTGCGAAGGCGAAGGCTGCCGGAATGATGATGACCATCATCAGCGCGGTGGTGAACACCGTGAACAGCAGTGTGTTCAGCAGGTAGCTGCCCAGGGGTGTGTCCCGGCTGCTGAAGGCGGCAAGGTAGTTTTCAAGGGTTGGATGCAGGGTGAAGAAGGAGGGCGTCAGCTCCGCGTTATAGGACGCGGTGGTCTTGAGGGAGCTGAGGATCATCCAATAAAAGGGAAAGAGCACGATCAGCGCCCAGAGCGTCAGCAGAAAATAGGTCAGGATCTTGCCGGCGGAGACGCGGCGTTTGCGGAAAGTATTCTCCATATCAGCCACCTCCTCAGGATTTGACGGTCTTTTTGCTGACCATGAGGTTGATGACGGTGATGGTCAGCACGATGGCGAAGAGGATCAGCGCGGCGGCCGAGGCGTAAGAGGGGTAGCCGCCGCCGTCGGCATAGAGCTTGTCGTACACATAGCCCACGATGGTGTTCATGCCGGCGCTGTTCAGATCCGCGCCGAAGAGGGCGACCTCGTCGCTGTAGGCCTTGAAGGCGCCGATAAAGCCGGTGATGATCAGGTAGAAGATCATGGGGGAGATCATGGGCAGGGTGATGCGGGTAAAGGTGCGCCACTTGGAGGTGCCGTCGATCTTGGCGGCGTTATAATAGTCCTTGGGCACCGAGGCCAGGGCGGAGGTCAGGATCAGGATCTTGAAGGGCATGACCACCCAGATGGTGTAGAGGCACATCACCGTCATCTTGGCCCAGTAGGGACCGTCGATGAAGTCCACCGGCTTTGCGCCAAGAGCCTGCAGCAGCAGGTTAAAAAGACCCACCGAGCTGTCGTTATACTGGAACAGCAGCATGAACACCAGACCCACGGCCAGGGTGTTGGTCACATAGGGCAGGAAGTAGACGGTCTGGTACAGCTTCCGCAGAGGCTGGATGGAGCTGAGCCCCAGGCTGATCAGCAGGGCGATGCCCGTGGAAAGCGGCACTGTGATGATGACCAGGATGAAGGTGTTCTTCACCGCCCGGAGGAAAAAGGGATCCCGCAGCACATGGGAGAAGTTTTCCAGGCCCACGCCAGTGTATTTGTTCAGCACGGTGGTGTAGTTCTCCTCCAGCGAGTAGACCACCACGTCCACCAGGGGATAGATCATGAACACGCCCAGGAACAGAAGCGCCGGCAGCAGATACAGCCAGGCTTTGTTGTTTCGTTTCTCCATGGCAGCCCCCTTTATTCGGCGGAGAAGGGGAGGCGCGCTTCGGTTTCCACGTCAAAGAGGAAGACCTTGTTGGGCTTGAGGGCGAAGCGCAGCTCCTCCGTGCCGGAGGCGATGGGGGTATCCGAGCTGATGATGGCCCGCAGGGGATCGCTGACAGCGGCGGCATGGCGGAGCACCACGCTGGTGTCCCGGCCCATGACCTCCACGGCCTTCAGCCCGCAGCAGAGGGGACCGGCCACCTGGGGCACGAAGCCCTCCGGCCGGATGCCGACCCAGACGTCCCGGTCGCCCACGCCCTTCACGCGCAGCACCTGATCCTCGCCCAGCAGCAGCGCGCCGTTTTGCACCCGGCCGCGGAAGACGTTGATGGGCGGGGTGCCCAGGAATTTGGCCACGAACAGGTTCTGCGGATCGTCATAGACCCGCTGGGGCTGGTCGATCTGCTGCACCAGGCCGTCCTTCATCACCACGATCAGGTCGGAGATGCTCATGGCCTCCTCCTGGTCATGGGTGACGAAAATGGTGGTGATGCCGGTGCTGCGCTGGATGCGGCGGATCTCCTCCCGCGTCTGCAGGCGGAGGCGGGCGTCCAGATTCGACAGCGGCTCGTCCAGCAGCAGCACCCGGGGCATCTTTACCAGGGCCCGGGCGATGGCCACCCGCTGCTGCTGCCCGCCGGACATTTCGGAGGGCTTGCGGTCCATCAGCTGCTCGATCTGCACCAGCTTTGCCGCCTCCTCCGCCCGGCGCAGCATCTCAGCCTTGGAGAGCTTGTCCGCCCCCTTGAAATTCTGCAGGGGGAAGAGGATGTTCTGCCGCACGGTCATGTGGGGATAAAGGGCGTAATTCTGAAACACCAGGCCCACGCCCCGGCGCTCCGGGGGCAGGTCGGTCACATCATCGTCGCCGAAATAGATCTTGCCGCTGGTGGGCTTCTCCAGGCCGCAGATCAGGTTCAGCGTGGTGCTCTTGCCGCAGCCGGAGGGGCCGAGCAGGCCAATGAGCTTGCCGTCCGGGATCTCAAAGGTGAAGTTGTTGACGGCGGTCACATCAGGCATTTTTTTGTTGCGGTTGGGGAAGGTCTTGGTCAGGTTCTGCAGTACAACTTTCATGTGTCGCATCCCTCGCAGTCTTCAGGTTTTGATCCGGGGTAGAAGTAGGGAAAAGAAGGCGGGGCTGCCCGCCGGGGTCTCATACCCCAACAAAAATTGTACCCGAAATCTGCCGGAATGGCAAGTCTTGTTTGGGATTTATCGGGATGTAACCGGGACGCCGCAGGGGCGGGGGCCAGCCGCCGCCGCAGGGGAAAGCTTCGCCTTCGCCGCCCCGGGGAAAAATCCTGCGCCGCACAAAAAAGACTTGACAGCGAAAAGGGGAAAGGCTACACTGATTATACAAAAAGCGGCGGGTATGCTTCGCCTCTTCTTGTGCCGCTTGCCCAAAAAGCGGCGAAAAAAGGAATATTGCCCGGATGAATGACCCGAGAGAGACCGCCCTGGGCGGAGCCGAAGGGGAAGGCGAAAACTCTCAGGCAAAAGGATCGGATCAGGACGGGGCTTCGGAAAGTGCACGCCAAAGAAGAGGCACACCAAAGGGGCAACCGGCACTCGCCGGGAATCTCTCAGGTAACGACGGAGGCAGAAGGACCAAAGGGGTCTTTCTGTCTCTTTTTATACGCAAAAACGGGGAAGCTGTGACGGAAAGTGCGCTGAAATTCCCCCTATCGGCCTTCGGCCACTTCCCCCAGAGGGGGAAGCAAGAGCGCCTCTCTCGTCTCCTCAAAACTGCAAACTCAAAACTCAAAACTGCAAACTCAAAACTGATTGTACGGAGGAAGAACATGAGTGAACTGAAGCGCACCCAGCTTTACGGCATCCACGTGGCGGCGGGCGCCACCATGGTGGACTTCGGCGGATGGGAGATGCCCGTCCAGTACCCCAGCGGCATTGTGGCCGAGCACTTGTATACCCGCCATTTCTGCTCCCTGTTTGACGTGTCCCACATGGGCCGCGTTCTGGTGGAGGGACCGGAGCGGGTGGAATTTTTGCAGCATGTGCTGTCCAGCAACGTGGGCGGCCTGGACCTCTACAAGGCCCAGTACTGCATCATTCCCGACGCCGACGGCTCCGCCATTGACGACGCCTACCTCTACCGCTTTGAGGAGGAGCGCCTGCTGCTGGTGGTGAACGCCGCCAACACCGAAAAGGACCTCCGGCACCTGCTGCCCATCGCGGAAAAGTACGACGTGAAGCTCACCGACATCACCGCCGACTGGGCCTCCATCGCCGTCCAGGGCCCCAAGAGCAAGGAGCTGATGACCATCCTTTCCGGCGGCGAGGCCGTCACCGAACCCATGAAGAACGCCCTGAACAGCCTGATGCTGGAGGGCCACTTCGCTCGCGTGGCCAAGACCGGCTACACCGGCGAGCCTCTGGGCTATGAAGTTTATGTGAAGAGCGAGGACGCGGAATGGCTCTGGAACCGGCTGATCGAGCTGGGCGCCCGCCCCGCCGGCCTGGGCGCCCGGGACACCCTGCGCCTGGAGGCCGGCATGCCCCTCTACGGGCATGAGATGGGGCTGGACGCCGAGGGCAAGCCCATGCCCGTCTTCGCCGTGCCCCTTGCCAAGTTCGCCGTCAGCTTCTCCGAGCGGAAGGGCGACTATGTGGGCCGCAAGGCCCTGGAGCAGCAGTACGCCGCTTATCGGCGCATCCAGAACCGGGACTTCTCGGACTGCGCCGCCCTGCCCAAAACCATCCGCCCCATCACCCTGCTGGAGCGGGGCGTCATGCGGGCGGGCATGCCCGTCTACCGGGGGGACACCCAGATCGGCTGGGTCACCAGCGGCACCATGGTGCCCTATTATAAGGCCGAGGGCGAGGGCCTGGAGACCGTCATCACCGACACGGTGGAGAAGCGGGCCATCGGCACCTGCTATATTGCAAGCGACGTGCTGCAGGACGATATCGTGACGGTGGACATCCGCGGCAAGAAGGTCAAGGCCGTGATCCCCGAAAAGCACCTGGACAACATGGCGCCGCCCTTTGCCCGGCCCATCCTCTACGGCGTGGAGCTCTCCAAGCTCCCCGACTCCGGCGAGAACGAGGCTCTCAAGGCCCTGAAACTGCTGAAGAAAGCGGAGGAGAACCACCTGTGGCGCCAGAAGCGCTGCATCAACCTGATCCCCTCGGAGAACACCCCCAGCCGCGCCGTGCAGATGCTCTCCGCCTCCGACCCCAGCTGCCGCTATGCCGAGCACAAGAAGATCAAGTCCTTCTACGACAAGGATATTTTCTACTACCAGGGCACCGGCTTTATCGACCGGGTGGAGCAGATGGCCGTGCAGGAGCTGCGGAAGTACTTCGGCTGCACCGAGGTGGAGACCCGCGTCACCAGCGGCCAGATGGCCAACACCTGCACCTTCTCCGCCCTCATGGACTGGAAGAACCGCCTGGACCGCAAGCATACGCCCCAGCGCCTGGGCTATGTGCTGAATAACCACATCATCAAGGGCGGCCACCTGTCCGCCCAGCCCATGGGCGCCCTGCACGACTATATCGCCGTGGACCCGGTCACCGAGCGCAGCGCCGTGGTGAA
>CAYNBS010000043.1:0-8370 GCA_964395795.1 uncultured Oscillospiraceae bacterium | reverse complement strand
TCGCCAAGGCCCAGCGCGAGGTCAACGCCACCATCAAGGCCGAGGGCGAGCGCGCTGTGTTTGAGACCAACATCCACGGCCTGAATCCGGAGCTGGTCAAGCTCCTGGGCCGCATGCGTTACCGCACCAGCTACGGCCAGAACGTGCTGAACCACTCCATCGAGGTGTCCCACATTGCGGGCCTGATGGCAGCGGAGCTGGGCGTGGACGTGAACACCGCCAAGCGGGCCGGCCTGCTGCACGATATCGGCAAGGCCATCGACCACGAGGTGGAGGGCAGCCACGTCACCATCGGCGTGGATCTGGCCCGCAAGTATAAGGAGTCCGAGGCCGTCATCCATGCCATCGAGGCCCACCACGGCGACGTGGAATGCCGCACGGTGGTGGCCTGCCTGGTCCAGGCGGCAGATGCCATCTCCGCTTCCCGCCCCGGCGCCCGGCGCGAGAACATCGAGAACTACGTCAAGCGTCTGGAAAAGCTGGAGGAGGTTTCCAAGAGCTTCCCCGGCATCGCCAGCTCCTACGCCATCCAGGCCGGACGCGAGATCCGCATCATGGTCAAGCCCGAGGAGGTCAGCGAGGATCAGATGGTGCTCCTGGCCCGGGATATCGCCAAGAAGATCGAGGAGGAGCTCACCTACCCCGGTCAGATCAAGGTGCACGTCCTGCGGGAAACCAAAGCGGTGGATTACGCCAAGTAAGAACAGAAAAAGACCTGAGAGTGTGAAGGCTCTCAGGTCTTTTTCTGTTCTTACAGTTTTGCGTATGGGCGGCTATCAGCCGCCCGCTATCGTTTACAGTCCCAGCATCCGAATAAAGGCCGGCAGCTCCGCCTCGAATTTCACGCCGTACCAGTGGCTCTCGTCGCCCTGGGTGGCCTCGATGCACTTCACCGTGTAGTCCGCGGCGATGACGGCGGCCTCATAGGCGTCCCTCTCGTTCAGGAGCGCCCCCACAAAGGCGGCGGCGTAGACATCGCCGGTGCCATGGCTGCCCTTGGCGATCTTCCGGTGCTCATAGTAGCGGCGCTGCCCCTTCTCCTGCACCATCACACCGGTGCGGCCCTCCCGGAAGCTCACGCCTGTGAGCACGATGGTTTTGGCCCCGGCAGCGGTCAGCCGATCCAGCAGCTCTGCAATATACGCCTCATCGTAGCTCTCCCGGTATTCCATCCCGGTGAGAAAGCAGGCCTCGGTAATGTTGGGCAGGATCACATCCGCCGAAAAGGCCAGGCCCTTCATGGCCTCCACATAGGCCATGTCAAACGCGGGGTAGAGCTTGCCGTTATCCGCCATGGCGGGATCCACGATGGCAAGGGACCCGGGCGCAGAGAGGCGCCGGATGATATCCTGCACAAACGCGATCTGCCGGGTGCTGCCAAGGTAGCCGGTGTAGATCCCGTCAAACTTAATCTGCTCTTTCTCCCAGTGGTCGGTGATGGCGGGGAAATCCTCCGTCAGATCCCGCACGGTGTAGCCGGAAAAGCCCGCCGTATGGGTGGAAAGGACGGCGGAGGGGAGGATGCAGGTCTCCTGCCCGGCGGCGGAAAGGATGGGCAGGGCCACCGTCAGCGAGCACTGGCCCACACAGGAGATATCCTGGATGGTCAATATTTTATGGTAGGACATACAAAGGCCTCCTTGACTTTTTCTTACCTTCCATTATAATCAAATCTGACCATATTGGTATTGCCAGTTTGAATCTTTTTTATAAGGCCAATTCTCGGCTCCCCCTCCGGGGGAGCTCCGCGAAGCGGTGAAGGGGGCCCGATGAAATATCACATTCAAAAAAGCAGCGGCGAGAGTGCCTATCTGCAGCTCTACCGGCAGCTGCGGGAGGATATCGTGTCCGGGCTCCTGCCTCTGGGCGCAAAGCTTCCCTCCAAGCGGCAGCTGGCGGAGGAGCTGGGCCTCAGCGTTATTACGGTGGAGCACGCCCTTTCTCTCCTCTGCGACGAGGGCTATGCCGAAGGGCGGCCCCGCAGCGGCACTTACGTCAGTTTCGGCGGCGGGCAAAGGCCGCCATCGCCCCCGGCGAGGCTGGAGGAAATGAGCCTGGGCGAGGGCGCCCCGGCGGATTTCCCCTTCTCCCTCTGGGCAAGAACCATGCGCTCCGTCCTCTCGGACTATGACCGGCGGATCCTGAACCGCTGCCCCAGCAAGGGCTGCGTAGAGCTTCGGGAGGCGCTGGCAGGCTATCTGGGCCGCAGCCGGGGCCTTAGCGTTGCGCCGGAGCAGATCGTCATCGGCGCCGGGGCGGAATACCTCTATGGGCTGCTGGTGCAGCTTCTTGGCCGGGCACGGCCCTTCGCTCTGGAGGACCCCTGCTATGAGAAGATCCGCCGGGTCTATGAGGCAAACGGCGCCCGCTGTCTCCCGCTGCCCATGGGGGAGGACGGGATCGAGAGCGCCGCTCTCGCCGGGTGCGACGCCGGGGTGCTGCATGTGACGCCCTATCACAGCTACCCCAGCGGCGTCACCGCCTCTGCCGCCAAGCGCCACGAGTATCTGGCCTGGGCCAGGGCACACGGCAGCGTCATCGTAGAGGACGACTACGACGCGGAATTCGCCTCCCCCACCCGGCAGATCCAGACCATCTTCTCCCTGGACGGGGAACGGGTGATCTACCTGAACACCTTCTCCAAGCTGCTGGCCCCTTCGGTGCGCACCGGCTTTCTGGTGCTGCCGGAGACGCTGGCGGCAGAATATCAGGCGCGGATGGATTTTTACGCCTGCACCGTGCCGGTTTTTGACCAGCTGGTGCTGGCGGAATTCATCAACGCCGGGCACATGGAACGCTATCTCAACCGGAGACGCAGAAAACGCAAGGAGGACTGAACATGCTGTACTTTTTGAGCGATTACACCGAGGGGGCCCACCCCGCCATCCTGCAAAAGCTGGAGGAGACCAACCTCATCTCCCAGCCCGGCTACGGAGAGGACTGCTTCTGCACCGCCGCCCGGGAGAAGATCCGCGCCGCCTGTGAAAAGAAAGACGCGGACGTGTATTTTCTGGTGGGCGGCACCCAGGCCAATGCCGTGACCATTGCCTCCCTCCTGAATCGCTGGGAGGGTGTGATTGCAGCCGACACGGGCCACATCGGCGTACACGAGGCGGGGGCCGTTGAGTTTACCGGCCACAAGGTGATCGCCCTGCCCGGAGCAAACGGCAAGCTCGCCGCCGACACGGTGCGGAACTACTGCGCCGGCTTTTACGCCGACGAGACCCATGACCACATGCCCTTCCCCGGCATGGTGTACATTTCCCAGCCCACAGAATTGGGCACTTTGTACAGCAAGGCGGAGCTGGAGGCCCTGCACGAAGTCTGCGGGGAATTTGGGATGCGGCTCTTCGTGGACGGGGCCAGGCTGGGCTACGGGCTCATGAGTCCGGCCTGCGACATGAGCCTGCCGGAACTTTGTGACCGCTGCGACGTGTTCACTATCGGCGGCACCAAGGTGGGCGCCCTCTGCGGGGAGGCGCTGGTCTTCCCCAAGGGGGACATGCCGGGGCATTTTGCCACCATGGTCAAGCAGCAGGGGGCCATGCTGGCCAAGGGCCGGCTCCTGGGCGCGCAGTTTGACGCGCTCTTCACCGAGGGGCTGTATTACGAGATCGGACGGCACGCCATTCGCCTTGCCATGAAGCTGAAGGAGGCCTTCCGGCAGAAGGGCTATCCCCTCTTTGCCGACTCCCCCACCAACCAGCAGTTCCCCATTCTGACAGCGCAGCAGCTCACCAAGCTGCGGCAGTACGCCGCCTTCGAGACCTGGGCTCCCCTCCCCGACGGGCGCACGGCGGTGCGCTTCGTCACCAGCTGGGCCACCCGGGAGGAGGACGTGGATGCGCTGATCGCGCTGCTGTAAAGGGACGCAACAAAAGGGAAGCGTGAGAAGAGCTTTTCTGCTTTCTTCACGCTTCCTTTTCCACTTCTTTCACCGTGAGACGATTCCCGTCCACGGTGAATTTTACGTTCTGCTCCCCGAAGCGCAGGCCGTATACCCGCTCGGGGTCATGCTGATACCGGGGGCGAGGGTCGTTCGCCAGAACGCCCCGCAGGGCTTCCCGCTTCTCCTCCGGCACCTGGGCCTCCAGCTGGGACGGGAAATCCAGCTCCAGCATCGCCCCCGGATCCGGCGCGAAGCCGGAGAGGGCCTCAGGGTGGCAGTCGGCATAGGGAACATAGGGCTTGATATCGAAGATGGGGGTGCCGTCCATCAGATCGGCGCCGGAGACGACGAGCACCGGCCCTTCGGAGCCGCTCAACTCCACCCGCTCCAGCTTCACGCAGCTCAGGCCCAGAGCGTTGGGCCGAAAGGGCGAGCGGGTGGCGAAGACGCCAAGGCGCGCATTCCCGCCAAGGCGCGGCGGACGCACCGTAGGCGACCAGGCCCCATCCTCTCGCAGATTCTCGGAAAACTGCCAGATCAGCCAGAGGTGACTGAAGCCCTCGATCCCCCGCAGGGCCTCCGGATCCCGATACTCCGGTTCAAAGACGATCCGCCCCTCCAGCGCCTCCACGATGCCCGCCTGCCGGGGCACGCCGAATTTCTCCCGCAGGTCGCAGCGAATATGGGCGATGGGGCGGATTTGGGTTTCGTTCAAGGCCTACCCCCCCTTACAGCACAAGAAGTGCCAGAGCGTTATTCAGCATGTGAAACAG
The DNA here is from genome assembly GCA_964395795.1 of uncultured Oscillospiraceae bacterium. Taxonomy (GTDB): domain Bacteria; phylum Bacillota; class Clostridia; order Oscillospirales; family Oscillospiraceae; genus Limivicinus. The sequence goes on along the minus strand of CAYNBS010000043.1, from coordinate 3,708 downwards.
CAGCGGCGCCCAAATCGTCTCCGTCTTCTCATAGCAGCGGCAGAGCACATAGGACGAGGGCAGGTACTGCAGCAGGAAGAGCCAGTTTCTCGGCTCCGCAAGCGCATACTGCCAGACATGATACACCGAGAAGAGCAGGATGCAGCCCCCATAGGCCAGCGCCCGGCTCCGGCGGCGCAGCAACCCGAAGACGCCGCCGCGAAAGATCAACTCCTCCACCAGCGGTGCAAGGAACAGGGAGACGGCCAGGATCTTTCCCCAATCCTGCGCCGCAAGCCGGGCCAGAGCCTCCTGATTGGGGTTGCCCTCCGGCCGCAGCCATTCCGACAACAGCCTCAGCAGCCAATCCACAGCCCAAGAGCCCAGCAACAGCAGACCGTAGCCGATCAGCAGCTGGAGCAGCACCTGCCCGGGCTGATCGCAGAGTATATCAAAGTCCCGGCGCAGGAAGCGGATACAAAGGGGCACCAGAATCGCAATTCCGATGACGTACACCCAGAAGCTCAGCCCGGCGCCGCCCATTCCCGGGAACAGCCGCGCCAGCAGCAGGGGCAGCAGCAGCCCGTGGATCGGCAGCCAGCAGAGCACGACCAGGCTTTCCTTCCGGCTCATTTGGCTGTGAAATGCCGTGTTTTCGTCCATCAGGCCCTCGCTTTCTGCTGCAGCTCGTACAGCAGATTCATAGCTTCGATGGGCGTCAGGGTGTTCAGATCCAGGTTTTTCAGGGTTTCCCGCAGCTCGTCCGCCGCCAAGTCCCCCAGGCTGATCTGATCGTCCGCCTCGATCATGGGGGCGGGGCGGGCGATTCCCTCGGTTTCCAGCTCCTTCAGGTAGCTCTTGGCCTTTTGGATCACCGTCTCCGGCAGACCTGCCAGCTTTGCCACCTCGATGCCGTAGCTGTCATCGGCCGCGCCCCGGACGATTTTCCGCAGGAAGACCAGATCGCCCTTCTGCTTCTTGGCGGTGATGTTGTAATTCCGCACCCCGGGCAGCTCCCCCTCCAGGGCGGAGAGCTCGTGGTAATGGGTGGCAAACATGGTCTTGGCGCCCAGCTTCCGCTTGTCGGCGCAGTGCTCCAGCACCGCCCGGGCGATAGCCATGCCGTCATAGGTGGAGGTGCCCCGGCCGATCTCGTCCAGGATCAGGAGGGAGGAGGCCGTGGCGTGGCGCAGGATGCCCGCCATCTCGTTCATCTCCACCATGAAGGTGGACTGGCCTGAGGCCAGATCGTCCGAGGCGCCGATGCGGGTGAAGACCCGATCCACCACGCCGATGACGGCGCTTTTGGCCGGGACGAAGGAGCCCATCTGGGCCATGAGGACGATCAGCGCCGTCTGGCGCATATAGGTGGATTTGCCGGCCATATTGGGGCCGGTGACGATGGCGAGCCGGTCGTCGCCGTCGTTGAGATAGGTGTCATTGGGGACGAAGAGCACGTCCTTCAGGGTCTGCTCCACCACCGGGTGGCGACCCTGGGTGATGCGCAGCTCCCGGCTTGCCTCCATCTCGGGGCAGACGTAGTTGTTGCGGGCCGCGGCCTCTGCCAGGGAGCAATAGACGTCCAGGGCGGCCACCGCGTCGGCGCTGGCCTGGATCCGGTCCACCTGGGAGGCCACATGGCGGCGCAGCTCATCAAAATAGGCATACTCCAGCTCGTTGATCCTCTCCCGGGCGGAGACCAGAGCGTTCTCCAGCTCCTTCAGCTCCGGGGTGAAGTAGCGCTCGTTGGAGACCAGGGTCTGCTTGCGGATATAATCCTCGGGCACCGCCACGTCTCCGGCGGATTTGGGAATGTCGATGTAATAGCCGAAGACCCGGTTGTAGCCCACCTTCAGCTTCTTGATGCCGGTGCGCTCCCGCTCCCGGGCTTCCAGCTCCGCGATGGCCTGGGAGCCGTTGTCCCGCAGCTTGCGCAGCCGATCCACCTCCTCGGAGTAGCCCTCCCGGAGGATGCCGCCCTCCCGCACGGAGAAGGGGGGATCATCGCAGACGGCCCGGTCGATGGCGGCGCGGATCTCCTCCAGGGGGTCCATCTCCCCGATCTGGCGCAGCTCCCGGCACTGGAAGCCGGAAAGCAGCTCCTTGAGCCGGGGCAGCACCGCCATGCAGTTGCAAAGCTCCCGCAGATCCCGGCCGCCGGCGGTGCCGTACACGCAGCGGCCCACAAGCCTCTGGATATCATGCACATCCCGCAGGGCCAGCATGATCTCGCTGCGGATCACCGTCTCCCGCAGCAGCTCCCCCACTGCGGCATGGCGCCGCTTGATGGCCAGCACCGAGAGGAGCGGCCGCTCCACCCAGGCGCGCAGCATGCGCGCGCCCATGGGGGTTTTGGTCTTGTCCAGCACCCAGAGAAGGCTGCCCCGCTTCTCCCCGCTGCGCAGGGATTCGGTCAGCTCCAGGCTCCGGCGGGTGGCCCAGTCCAGCTCCATATACCGTCCGCCATAGAACACGTCCATGCGGCTGATGTGGCTGAGGTCGAACTTCTGGGTCTGGATGATGTAGCGCAGCAGGGCGCCGGCGGCGCAGACCGCCTCGCTCTCCTCCCCCAGGCCTGCCTGGTCGATATCCGTATAGCCGAACTGCTGGCACACCGCCGCCGCGGCAGGCATATATTCAAACAGATCCCGGGGCGGCTCCAGCATGGCGTTCAGCTTCTGGCGCAGGAATTCCCCAATGGGGCGGTGGTCCAGCGCGCCGTGGGAGAGCACCGCCTCCCGCGGGGCAAAGCGGCCCAGCTCATTGAGAATGTGGCTCACCGCGTCGTTTTCAAAGGCGGCGCAGCAGAATTCGCCGGTGGATACATCGCAGAAGGCGACGCCGCCCTTCTCTCCCGTGAGGTCGACGGCGCAGATGTAGTTGCTGCGATTCTCCTCCAGCATGGAACTCTCCGTGACGGTGCCGGGGGTGATGATGCGGATCACGTCCCGCTGCACCAGACCCTTGGCCAGGGCCGGGTCCTCCATCTGCTCGCAGATGGCCACCTTGTAGCCCTTGGCGATGAGCCGGGCAATATAGGTCTCGGCGCTGTGGTAGGGCACCCCGCACATGGGGGTGCGCTGCTCGGGATCCTCCACGTTCCGGTCCCGGGTGGTGAGCGCCAGATCCAGCTCCCGAGAGGCCAGCTTTGCGTCGTCGTCGAACATCTCGTAGAAATCGCCCAGGCGGAAGAACAGCAGGCAGTCCGGATGCTGCTGCTTGATCTCGTTGTATTGCTTTTTCATCGGAGTCAATTCAGCCATGTTGATTCTCCGTTTCTGTTTTTTTGTTTGCCCCTATCGGCCCTTCGGGCCACTTCCCCCGAAGGGGGAAGCAAGATCCTATCGGCCTTCGGCCACTTCCCCCGAAGGGGAAGCAAGGCTCCGTTTCTCTCTCAATACGCAAAACTGAAAACTCAAAACTCTATTTCCCCGTACAGTGCCCAGGTGTTGGAGGCCGTGATCGTCACGTTCACAAACTGCCCCACCAGGGAGGGGTCGCCCTTCAGGTGCACCAGCCTGCCGCCGCCGGTGCGGCTGGAGAGGTTATATTCGTCCCGGCCGGTCTCCCCGTCCACCAGGACGCGGAGGGTCTTGCCCTCGTATTCCTTGTGCTTCTCGGCGGAGATGCGGTTACTCAGCTCCGTGAGGGCGTCAAAATGCCGCTGCTTGTCCGCCCGGGTATAGGGATCGGGCATGGAGGCCGCCGGGGTGCCCACCCGCTTGGAGT
>CAYNBS010000042.1:0-9264 GCA_964395795.1 uncultured Oscillospiraceae bacterium | reverse complement strand
GAGCACCTGCCTTTTAAGCAGGGTGTCCGGGGTTCGAATCCCCGCTGGAGCACCAGATCATCCCCGCAGCTTGATACAAGTTGCGGGGATGATTTCTTTGTGATATGATAAAAAGGGGTGAAGATCAGCATGATACAGCCAAACAAAGCCATGAAACTCCTTTTACTGCAGCATAAGATCAGTATCGATGACGTCCCTGTTAATAACGCTTATCCGATCTGGAAGAAGCAGGATCGGGCAGGCAGACCGTATTGGGGCGTCTCGGATTTTTGGCATCTGGATCAGAAGGGCGTCCCCGCATCGGAAGACCTCTCGCAACTGGAATGGGATGGAAATGAGGTGCATCTTGACGCATACGCCGAGGATCAAATACCGGAGATCCTCAGGGAGTCAATCGGGACCATAAAAGCTTGGATGCTGCAATTGGAGCACGAAGGACCGGATGTACCATTCCTGATATTGGCAAGCTATGACGACGGAGAAGAGCTCGTTAACAAGGAAGACTTTCCGGACGGCTGCTATTCGATCACTTTTCGTTTCTGGGCGCCTCGCGGTGGAAATACTGTTGTGGATCTTTCGTCTTTTGAGGACTGGGAAGAACCTGCTCTTCTGGCCGTCTGCGACAAATGCAGCCTCTCACTCTGAGAGGGTGCATTGTATCAAGCATGCCGTGCAGACACAAAAAAAGAAGACCCCGTGTGGGGTCTTCTTTTTTTGCTCCGCGGGGATTCAACTGTAGATCGACCGGCGCAAGCCCCGGCACGGCGTCTACGTGGCGGACTACCGGAGCAGCGGGAATCTTGCCATGCTGCCGGCCATGCTGCGCTTCAACGGCGGGCGGCCGCACGGGAGATCATGCGCCTGCCGCTGGAAGGGCCCATGTCCATTGTCTGAATCAGAACGCGCGGAGGAAGCCGCCCCGCCCCGTTTGCCTTGCAATCTTTGACGCTGTATGATATAACAAAAGCAAGAATTTGTGCTTCACGCTATTATTCAGGAGGAATCAACATGAGCGAGAACATCATCTATTGCTACTCCGGTTCCGGCCACTGCCTGAATATGGCCAAAACCATCGCCGACATGCTGGGCGACACGGACATCGTGCTGATGCGCGCCTTCCCCGCCAAGACCGATGCCACCGAGGCCAAGCGCGTGGGCTTTGTGTTCCCCTGCTATGGCGGCGGCCTGCCCGGTCATGTGGAGGAGTACGTCAAGGCCATTCAGATCGCCCCCGGCGCTTACAAATTCGCCGTGGAGCAGTACGCCGGATACATGGGCTGCGGCCTGCACAAGCTGGATGAGATCGTGGGCCTGGATTACTGGGACACCATCTCCAACCACTCCACCTGCATCTGGCTGATGCCCCATGCGCTGACCATTCCGCCCACCAGCAAGGAAACTGCCCAGAAGCGGCTGGACATGAAGGCCAAGGAAGTGGGCGCCGCCGTGCGCCTGGGCCGCCGCAGCGCCGCCAAGCCCCCCAAGAAGGCCTTCTTTGCGCTGGAGAGCAAGGCTTTCTCCGGCATGCATCCCAAGCGGGCCAAGAAGTTTGCGGCCAATGACGCCTGCATCGGCTGCGGTACCTGCGAGCGCATCTGCCCTCGGGGCAACATCAAGCTGGTAGACAAGAAGCCCGTCTTCGGTACCGACTGCATCGGCTGCCTGAGCTGCGTGCAGTACTGCCCCAAAGCCGCCATCAACGTGGGCAAGATCACCGAAAACCGGGAACGCTTCCCCAACCCCCATGTGAAGGCCGCTGACCTGAGCCAGAAGATCATTCACATCGACTGAGACTCCCCGCCCGCCCGGGCCACCTTCGCTGTGACCCTCTCCGCGGAGAGGAAAGTTCCATAGAAAGGACACCGCGCCTTATGACAGACATTACCGCAATCGGAGAAATCCTCATTGATCTGACCCAATCCGGGCTGACGGAGCAGGGCATCCCCCGCTTTGACGCCAACCCCGGCGGCGCGCCGGCCAATTTGTCCGTGGCCGCCGCAAGACTTGGGGCCAAGACCGCCTTTATCGGTCGGGTGGGTCGGGACAGCTATGGCGAATTTCTCCGCCGCACGCTGGAGGAAAACGGCGTGGACGTGACCGGGCTCTCGGTAGACCCGGTGCAGCACACCACTCTCGCCATCGTGTCTCTGGACGCGCGGGGCGAGCGCAGTTTCAGCTTTTACCGGGATCCCAGCGCAGACGTGAACCTCTCCCCGTCGGATGTGCCCCAGGACCTGCTGGAGCATAGCCGGGTGCTGCATTTCGGCAGCGTCAGCCTGACGGCGGAGCCTGCCCGCAGCGCTACGCTGAAGGCGGCCAAGGCTGCGCGGGCCGCCGGCGCCTGGATCAGCTACGATCCCAACTACCGCGCCAGCCTCTGGCCCGATGAGCAGACCGCCATTCGGCGGATGCTGGAGCCGCTGCCGCTGGTGGATATCCTCAAGGTTTCGGATGAGGAGCTTCCGCTGCTTACCGGGCTTTGCGATCCTGAACAGGGCAGCGCCAAGCTTGCCGAGCAGGGCGCCAGCCTGATCCTGGTGACCCTGGGTGCAGAAGGAGCCTACTACCGCTTCGGCGGGAAGACCGGCCTGGTGCCGGGCGTTCCCTGCAAGGTGGGCGACACCAACGGCGCCGGCGATACCTTTTTCGGCGCCGCCCTGTCCCGCCTGGCAAGGCTCGACTCCCTGGACTCCCTGACGGCAGAAGGCCTGGAGGCGATCATCGCCTTTGCCAACAAAGCCGCCAGCATCACCACCAGCCGCCATGGCGCCATTCCCGCCATGCCCACGCTCCTGGAGCTGGAGTCGTAAAGCTGCAAAAGCGCATCCGCTGTGCTGCGACCAACACAAAAAACGGGAACTTCTTGGGAGGTTCCCGTTTTTCCATAAAAAAGTGCGCGATGAAGGCGGATCTCCGCTTTCGCCACGCACGGATCGGGTATTTCACCCGCAGCTTATTCTCTTGTCATTTTTTTGCCCCGGAGCTTGGGCAGCCAGTAGTCCTTGCCGTAGACCAGCGCCTCCGCAAACAGGCCCAGGGGCAGTGCCCAAAGTACGTCCACAGCCGAATGCTGCTTCACGAAGCAGACCGCGAGGCTGATCATGATCACAACAAAGGTCAGCGCCGCCTTCCAGCCCCGGGCAAGCTTCTCGTCCTTCAGGCCCACGGACAGGATGCCCAGGGAGTATGCCACATGCAGGGAGGGACAAACGCCGGTGGGGGTGTCAAAGGCATAGATCAGGCCCATGACCCAGGTGAACACATTGTGCCGCTCGAAGGAGGCCGGGCGCAGATCCTGCATGCTGGGGTAGACGATGTAGCACAGCATGGCCACCGCCTGGGTGATCATGATGAAGATCTGCAGCTTCCGAAAGCGGGGTACATCGAAAAAGAAGGTGTGGACCAGGGAACCGAACACCAGCAGATACCAGCCCACATAGAAGATCGCAAAGCCCTCGCAGAAGGGGATCCAGTCATCCAGCCGGCTGTGGATCACATGGCAGCTGCTCTGGGGGATCAGGTTCTCGGTGATGAAATACAGGGCAAAATAGCCCAGCCACCCGGCCAAAAGCCAGGCGTGGCGAAAGCGGGGCTCGTTCAGCCGCCGCAGGGAAAAGCCGTGATAATCATAGGGCTGCTTTTTCATTGGTATAGACCTCAAGCGGAATGTTTTTGGGATAGTGCTTTTTGGAAACGTTGGGATAGGGCACCACGGTATGCTCCGGCAGGGAGACGGCCATCTCGGTGATGCCGTCCATCAGCTCGGTGCAGATCCGAAGGCGTTCCTCCTCAATGGGCGCGTCAGCCCGGAAGCGAATGGGCTTGCCGTAACAGATCTTCTTCAGCTTCGGGCAGTTGTAGAGCGGCACAAAGCTCAGCTCCACCCCGGTCTTTTTGGAATAGAACCGGGCCAGATCCACGAACTTTTCCTGGAATTCGTGGACGATATTGTTGTGCTCATCATAACACTCGGGGAAGATCACGATGCTGTTGCCTGCCCGGAGCTTCTCGATGGACTCCCGAAAGGTGGAGATCAGCCGGGTATCGTGATAGACCGGGATGGTATGGGCCCCGCCGAACACCAGCATGGCCAATGGGACGATCAGATGGCTCGCCAGCTTGAAGAACCAGCGCAGCGCCTTAGGCTTGTGGGACCAGAAATCCTGATAGGCGTAGGCCGCCACCTCTTTCCGGTTCATCATCTGCCCGGCGCACCAGATATAATGCTTCCCCGGCGTGTAAAACTCCGCGGCGATGGGGCCGTACATATGACTGTGGTTGCCCACGATGATACAGGGTTCTCCCGGCAGATTCTCCTTCCCCTCCACTCGGTACTTGGGGGAAAACAGCCACACGAACCAGGCAATGATCCGATAGAGCAGGCTCTGTTTTTTGTCGTCCATGAAAATCGCTCCGTTTCCCCGGCGGCGATAGGCGCACGTCCGGATCCATAAGGGGGATTATAGCATCAAATCATAAAAAATGTGTGAAGAACAGAGCGTTTTTCTTCGGAGGAACGAGAAAAGCCCGCGGCTTTTGCCGCGGGCTGCAAATTGTTTTGCCTTCCCTCACCGAGCGGTGACGGTGACGCGGATGGTTTCCGTGGTCCCGTTGCAGGTGACGGTGAGCAGCACGCCGCCCTCCTTGGCCTGCAGGCCCTTGACGATGCACTGGTCATTGTCCCGGCATACCGTCACGCCCAGGGCCGCAGGATCGTCGCAGCTCCAGCTGTAGGTCAGCCGGCCCTGCCGGGATTCTGGGAATCTGGCCTCTGCCCGGAGGATTACACTGTCCCCCTCCTTGATCGTAAGCTCCGTCAGCTCCTCCCCCAGATAATAGAGGGCAATGCTGTCCGGCGCCTCGGTGATCTCCGCATTGGGGTCCCCATACTCGAAGAGGAGGAGATTTCCGTTCCGATCCAGGTCATACAGCCCGTAACCGACTTCCTGGCCCTCCCAGAGAACGCCGCTGCAGCCATGGACCGCAAGGGCGGGACTGGGCACGTCGTGGATCCGGCAGCCGGTAAAGGTGACGCCCTGGCAGCCGCCCAACTCCACGCCGCCGAAGCTGCAGTCGTAGATCTCGCAGTCCTCCGCCCGAATGTCGGAGCAGGTCCAGGCGCGCAGGCCCAGAACGCCGCAGCCGTACATGCGGCAGGATTCCAGCGTCACACCGCTGCAGCTCTCAAAATCCAGCACGCCGCCCGTGCAGTAGCCCGGGGCCAGGGTATGTCCCATGGTAAAGCCGGAGATCGTCACATCGCTGCAGCCCCGGAACTGGATCACATTGGCATAGCGGGGCTCGGCAGTCAGGGTCGTGGCCGCAGGGTCCTCTGCCGCGGCCCGGATCGTCAGACCGGACACGCCGGTGATCACCAGCTGAGGTCCGTCAAACTCATCTTCCCAGTAGAAATACAAGCCGCCCATGCCGCCGTAGTCGGAGGCGTCGGAAAGTGCGAAGGTATCTCCCTCCAACACGATGGTACGGTCCGGCCCAATAGCAGCCAGCAGCTCATCCGTGGTAGTCACGGTGACTTCTCCGCCCACAGGGACGTCCACGGGCATGAGCAGAGAGCCTGCGCTGTCCCAATCCTCCAGCTCGATTTCCCGGTACTCCATGGCGGCGAAGTCCGCCTCCTCCAGTACGTTTCCGTCCAGATCCTGGGCCATGATGCTGTCCTCCCCGTAACCCTCCGCGTACCAGCTGCTCTGCACGTTATTCCCGTTGAAGGAGCAGCCGTCCACCGTGGCAGGGTACTGATAAAGACCCATGGCGTTCTGCAGGTCGTTGTACTCCATCCGGTTGGAGAGAAAGCGGGCATTGCGGGTATAGGCGCACTGGAGCAGCAGCGTCGCCGTATTGTCATGCACCCGGCAGCCGGAGACGGTGAATCCGTCCCCGCCATAAGAGCGGAACAGGCACCAGGCGCTGCTGCCCTCGATCTTCCGCCCGTTGTGGTCGATTTCGCAGTTCAGCACCCGCACATTCCGGCAGCTGTCCGCATCCACGGCAGAGTCGCTGCACTCGTAGATCCGGGTTTCGGTAACCGTCACTTCGTTGCAGTTCATGGCCCAGACGCCTACGGTTCCGCAGCCGAAGAGGCCGCAGTCCTCCACCGTAACCAGGCTGCAGTCCTCCAGACGCAGCACGCCCCCTGCGCAGAAGCCCGGCTCCTGCGTATGGCCTGCCGTCAGGGCCGCCACGGTCAGATTCGGGCAGGCGATAAAGCGCAGGACGCTGACATAGCGATCGTCGGCAGTCAGGGTGGTCTCCCCTGCTCCGGCGCCCCGGATGCTCAGTCCGTTGGTGTTCTCGATCACCAGCTCATAGCCTTCCCCGCCGCCGCTGTCCTCCCAGCGGCAGTATGGGTTCCCGGTGTCCTTGCCGTAGCTGGCCGCAGCAGCCAGATCATAGGTTCCCGCCTCCAGCTCAAGGGTCACGTTCGGCCCGATGGCGGCGATCAGCTCATCCACGTCGGCGACCCGGATCACCGGGTTTTCCGGCTCTGCCGAAGGTTCCGCCGTGGCAGTCGCCTCCGGCGTCTCCGTTGGGGCAGGGGCTTTCTCCGCGCCGCAGCCGCAAAGCAGCAGCAACGCAAGCAGCGCCGCAAACACACGCCCGGTTCTGGAAACACGCATGGTTCTTCGTCCTCCTCGATCTCTGCTGCGGCCCAGGCCGATTCCCGGGCCGCGCAGTCTTCTTTTCTGTCAAAAACACCGTATCACCGCATGACCCGTTTGTCAATCAGGCCAATCGTGAAGAATTCTTAAGACCCATAAAACCGGAGGCGCACACGCGCCTCCGGTTTTACAAGAAAGATGATGCTTGCAGTTTCTGTCTCCGCTTGTTCAGGATCTCCTCCAAGTCGTCGATCAGCTCAGGAGTCTTTTGTTGTGTCACTTTCCGTGTTTGTGCGGTTTCACGCTCAGCCCCAGTCTCCGCTGATGCCGTCCGGCGCATTTGGCTCCGCCGGAGAAGTCTTTTTGGTCTTTGGCCGTGCCGCCCGCTCCCGGCATCGGGCGTCGTGCCCGGTCTGGACAGGCGGCTCGTGCTTCTCCCTTTTTTCTTCCATCTCAGCCTCCCAGCAGGCACAGGATGAGCCCGTACACCACGCTGCTGCCCACGCCGAAGACGATGACCGGCCCCGCGATAACAAACATTTTGGCTGCGGTACCGGTGATGAAGCCCTCGGTCTTGAATTCCAGAGCCGGGGCAGCCACGGAATTGGCAAAGCCTGTGATGGGCACAAGGGTTCCTGCCCCTGCCACACGGGCCAGGTCATCGTATACGCCAAACCCCGTCAGCGCTGCGCCAAGGAACACCAGCGTGATGGAGCAGGCTGTGGCGGCTGTCTGCTCGTCCAGGCCAAGGCTCCCGTACAAATGCAGCAGCCCCTGGCCGATGCAGCAGATCAGCCCGCCCGCCACAAAGGCGCCCAGACAGTTTGGTCCCACATGGGAGCGAGGCATGTGCTTGCCCGCGTAACGGCGGTATTCTTCATTGGTCATATGCAAACCTCCCTCGGATCGCTTGGACGGGGACGTTTCACTCCCATCCCGCATCCAGGCCATTCCGTTTGTTTTCTTGGATGTGCTTATTCTTTTCGCAATTTGATAAAATATTCCTTGACTTTGTGGGAAAGCTGCATTATAATATGCAGGCTGACAAGTGAACAAACTGTTTTCTTGAACAACACGGAGATGTCGCGTAGTTGGTCGAGCGCGCACGATTGGAAATCGTGTAAGGGTCAAAAGCTCTTCGAGAGTTCGAATCTCTCCATCTCCGCCAAAAAAAGCACCCCACTCGGGGTGCTTTTCTTTTGCCTATGGCGAGATTCGAATCACAATCGAAGGCCCGGTGGGGCGTTCATCGACCAGTGCGAACACTGGTCGATTCCTTTTTTTCGCGCGGCGATCCCCTTCGTCCCCGCGCGCCCGCTCCCCTGCGAAAAATACGGGCGAATCTCTCCATCTCCGCTTTTTTGCTCGGCTTTATGGATGAGCTTGCTTGACTTTATACTGTTTTATGCTACCATTATCATGAAGAGAATTCTAAACGTGTCATTGTCAAACAACTGACCCGCCTATGGAACGATGACGAATCGCTTTGCCGGAAAAGAGGATCCTATGAAAGATTCTATCGCATATTGCGGGCTGGACTGCGAGCGCTGCGAGGCAAGGCTTGCCACAGTCCGCCATGACGACGCTCTGCGGCAGAAGGTGGCCAGGCTCTGGTCGGACATGAACGGCGTTCCGATCACACCGGAGATGATCCACTGCGTCGGCTGCCGGATCGACGGGGTAAAAACGCTCTACTGTGAGACCCTCTGTCCAATTCGACAGTGCGCCCTTGCCAGGAAATTGGAAACCTGCGGGGGCTGCAGTGAGAGGGATACCTGCGAAAAGCTGGGAGCGATCCACCGAAACAACGCGGAAGCTGCCCAGAATCTAAATGGATACCGCTTTCTTACCTTGCGGGAGCGCCCGGAACTCATGGACCCGGCGGCGAGCTGGTTTCATGGCAAGTGGGGCGTACCGAAGGACGCCTATCTGGCCTGCATGGCGGCCTATCTGAACGGAGAAACCGAGTACGGCTGGTATCTATGTCTGGACGGTGAGCGGATCGTCGGCGGGATGGGCGTCATCGAAAACGACTTCCATGACCGCAAGGATCTGGCGCCGAATGTCTGTGCAGTTTATACGGAGGCGGACTGCCGCCGTCAGGGGATTGCCGGACGGCTGCTGAACATGGTGGTGGAGGATATGCGAGCAAAGGGCATCTCGCCCCTTTACCTGGTCACCGATCACACCGGGTTTTATGAGCGCTACGGGTGGGAGTTTCTCTGCCCGGTGCAGGGCGACGGCGAGCCGGAATTGACGAGGATGTACATCCACCGCTAAACATCGGATAATCGAGCCGAAAGGCTGGATTCAATACATTTTTCAAGGAGCGTAGTGTTTGAAAAATCACCCCACACCGGAGATTGCAGGCTGACCGGGAGGTTTGCCGACAATCGAACAAGCCTCCCGCCAAAGGGCAGTTGAAGTCAACAACATTCAGGAGGAAAAACAATGAATACAAATGACATTACCATTCGCTTGGAAAAGCAGGAAGACTACAGCGCCGTTGAAAACCTTGTCCGCGAATCGTTCTGGAACGTATATCGCCCGGGCTGCAGTGAGCATTATGTGATCCATGTGCTCCGGGATGATCCGGCTTTTGTGAAGGAGCTGGACTTCGTGATGGAAAAAGACGGTGAGCTGA
>CAYNBS010000041.1:0-10226 GCA_964395795.1 uncultured Oscillospiraceae bacterium | reverse complement strand
AATCATCAGCGCTTTTATTCGTCCGGCAACCTCAGAACGGCGGATTGAATACTTCGGATACAATGTCACACTCAGTCTCACATCTATTGTAATGCTACACTTAACTTTCAAAGTTTGCGGGATTATAATAAAATAGTTATATGTATACCCGGCGCGCAGACGCGGCGATGAAGGATGGGAATGAAAATCAGCATGAACGAGAATCGTACCGTGACGGGCACCGGGGCGCCTGTCACGCCGCGGCAGATCCTGGAGACCCGGGTGGAGAGTGCGCCGGACAGCGTTGCCTTCCAATACATAAAAAAGAAGCAGACCGTCTCCGTCACCTGCGGTCAGTTCTGGCGGGAGGTCAACGCCATGGGCGTGTTCTTTTACCGGCACGGCCTGTACGGCAAGCGCATCGCAGTGCTGGGGGAAAACAGCTATGAGTGGATCCTCACCTGGTTTGCGGTGGTGCTCAGCGGCAACGTGGTCGTGCCGCTGGACAAGGATCAGCGCCCGGAGGAGCTGGCGGAGCTGCTCTCCCGCTGCGAGGCGGAGGCCCTGGTCTGCTCGGGGCAGTACTACGATGTAGCGGAGACGCTCCACGCCGCCGACGCGGTGAAGCGGGTGCTCAGCATGGAGGACATCCCCCTGATCCTGGAGCACAGCAGCGGCCTGCTGGACGAATGCGGCATCGAGACCTCCGGCGACACCGTCTGCACCATCATCTTTACTTCCGGTACCACTGGGGAGCAGAAGGGCGTCATGCTCACCCGCAGGAACCTGGCCTCGGACGCCTTTAACGCCAGCCGCAGCCTGTGGGTGAAGGGCTCCTCCGTGCTCACATTGCCCCTGCACCACACCTTCGGCTTCACGGTGGGGGTGCTGGCGGCCTATCTCTGCGGCTACCCGATCTGTATCAGCAAGAGCCTCAGAACCTTCAACAAGGACCTGCAGAGCTTTGCCCCGGTGAATCTGGTGCTGGTGCCGCTGTATGTGGAGACCATGTACAAGGCCGTCTGGAAAACAGCCCGGGAGCAGGGAATGGAGAAAAAGCTGCGGCGGATGATCCGCTGGAGCAGGGCCCTGCGGATGCTGGGGATCGACCTGCGGGAAAAGCTGTTCCGGTCGGTGCGTCAGCCCTTCGGCGGCGAGCTGCGGCACATCGTGTGCGGCGGCGCCTTTCTGGATCAGCACTATATCGACGGCATGGACGAGTTGGGCGTCAAGGTGCTCAACGGCTACGGGATCACCGAGTGCTCTCCCGTGGTGGCTGTCAACCGCAGCGACCGCCGCCGCAAAGGCAGCGTGGGCCAACCCCTGCCCGGGGTGGAAGTCAGGATCCTGGACAACGAGATCTGCGTCCGGGGTGAAAACGTCATGCCCGGCTATTTCCGGGACGAGAAGGCCACCGCCGCCGTCATGGCGGACGGATGGTTCCACACCGGGGATCTGGGCTATCTGGATCGGGACGGCTTCCTCTTCCTCACCGGGCGGAAAAAGAACCTGATCGTCCTGTCCAACGGGGAGAACGTCTCCGCCGAGGAGCTGGAGGGCCGCCTGCTGCGGATCCCCAACGTGGAGGAAGTCGTGGTCCGGGCGGAGGACGACGTGATCACCGCCGAGATCTACTGTCTGGACAAAAACGGCATCAACGGGGCGGTGGAGCAGCTCAACCGGGAGCTGCCGCCCTTCAAGCGCATCGGCCGGGTGGTCTTCCGGGACGAGGAGTTTGAAAAGACAACCACCCGCAAGATCAAACGATACGAGAGCGGAAAGGAAGTAAGTCATGTTTGAGCTGCACAATCCACAAATGGTCATGTACACCATCGAAAAGCGCGGCGCCGGGCAGGCCTGCATGCTCTGCGGCAGCCTTCTTCTGCCGCGTCAGCTCCCCCTGGCGGACTTGAACAGGGCGGCCAACGAGGTCTTTCGGGTCAACAACGGACTGCGCACCCGCTTCGTGGAGAAGGACGGGAAGGTTTATCAGGAGTATAAGCCTTTTGCGGAGAGACAGTTTGCGGTCAAGCATTTTGAAAGCCGGGAAGCGATGGATAAGTGGGCAGCGGAATACGCCACGGTGCCGCTGAAGCTGGATATCCGCACGGAAGGCGCGGGCATCCCCCGGAGCGCCTGGCGCGGCGGCAAGCCCTCGAGCGAGCTGGTGAAGTACGTGATCAGACACCGTATGGAGATGTTCTTTACCAGGCTGCGGCTGGGATTGCTGAATCCGGAGCCTGCCTGCTGCGAGATCATCCTGGTCAGCCTGCCGGACGCCTGCGGCGCCATCGTCAAAATGCACCACGTCATCGCGGACGCGTGGACGGTGGTGCTGGTCGCCAATCAGTTCGTGACGATACTCAACGGCGGGACGGTGAAGGCCTATTCCTACGAAGAGCATATCGCGTATGAGAAAGCGTACTTCGAAAGCCCGCGCTATCAGCGGGACAGGCGCTTTTTCGAAGAACAGCTCGCGGTCTGCGGGGAGCCTACCTGGGTCTGGCCCGGGAGCTATACCACCCTGGAGGGCTGCCGTCGTACGGTGCAGATGGATGCGGCGCTGAGCCGGGCGGTGCGGGAATACGCCGAAGCCCGGGGCCTGACGCCCTATACCCTGTTTATGACGGCCGTGTGCGTCTTTATGAGCCGGAAGATGCAGCGGGAACGCTTTTATGTGGGCGCGGTGGTTCTCAACCGGGTGGGCATCCGGGAGATGAACACCGCCGGGCAGTTTGTCAACGGCATGCCTCTGCTCATGGAGCTGCACGGGGAGGATCGCTTTTCCGAGGTTCTGGCGCGGGTACGGGACACCTCCTTCTCCGGCTTCCGGCACCAGAAGGGCGCTTCCACAAAGGATACCAAAAAGTTCCTGTACGATGTGTGGATGAGTTATCAGAACACCAGGCTCAGCGGAGAAGCGGATGCGGAATGTAAGCAATATTACAGCAATTGCGCTGTGGACACCACGATCTTCACTGTTGAGGACCGGGCGGGCGAAGGGCGCTTCAATCTGCATTTCGACTACAACCGGAAGGTGCCCGAGGCGGATGTGGACGAGCTGTTTTGCACCGTGCTGGCCGTACTGCGGGAGGGGATCGAGGACGACAGCCGGAGACTGGACGAGCTCTCCGGCGGGAAAGGAGTAGGAAAATGAATCTATTCAGCGCGGCGGCTCACGCCTTGCTGCTCCACGGGGGCAGCCTGCTGGGCGCGGCCTTTATCGCGGACTACCGCACCAAAGCCCGGAAGGGCAGGCGCGTGACCGAAAAACGGCTTCTGCACATCCTGCGGGTGAGCCGGAATACGGAATACGGGAAAAAATACGGCTTTGCGGAGATCAAGTCCGTGGAGGACTTCCAGAACAAAGTCCCCCTCTCCAGCTACAGCGATTACGAGCCCTATATCCTGCGCACAGCCAACAACGGCGAACAGGGGCTGATTACCGGCCATAAGATCAATTTCTTCGCCACGACCTCGGGCACGGTGGGCAAAGTCAAGCTGGTGCCCCAGATCGCGGCCTCCTACCTCCCGTACTTCAAGGCCATCTGCGTGTTTTTGACCTGTCTCGTCCGCGCGGTCCGATCCAGGGGCATCTCCGCCGTCACAGCCCGTGGCCTGCTGACCACGGAGGTGGACATCCGCCCCGCGGACAGCTCCGCAGATGGCAGCGGCCGGTTCAGCACCGGCGTGATCTCCGCCTACGCCGCCGGCGGCATGAAGCACTTTATGCCCCTGTTCGCGCCGCTGCCCCGAGAGCTCTTCGGCAGGGAACCGGTCGGCGACCGGAAGTATGTCCTGGCGCGCTTCGCCCTGCAGGAGCCGGATCTGAAATGGATCGGCGGCATCTTCATGTCCTCCCTGTCGGACATTGTGAACTATATCGAGGCAAACGCGCAGCTGCTGATCCGGGACATCGAGACCGGCGCCATCGACCCGTCGGTGGAGCTCTCCGCGTCCGCCCGCGCCTCCCTGGCAAAAAAGCTCCGGGCGGATCCCGGGCGCGCCGCCGAGCTGCGGGAGATCTTCCGCAATCCCTCGGACACGCCCCTGCTCATGCGCCTGTGGAAGAATATGAGCTATGCCTGCGCCATCGGCTCGGGGGACTTTGAGCCCTTCACGAACAAGCTGCGCGGCTGCTGCTCCCGGGACGTGCGCTTCCACTACGGGATGTACGCCGCCTCCGAGGCGGCCATGGGCCTGGCCCTGGATTCGGAGATCTCCTCCTATCTGCTCCTGATGGACAGCGTGTTTTTTGAGTTTCTCCCCCTTGAGGAGGAGTGTGACCTCCCGCCGGAGCGCCCCCTGCTCATGCACGAGCTGGAGCCCGGCAAGCACTACGAGATCCTGATCACCACCGACGCGGGCCTGTACCGCTACCGCATGAAGGACGTGGTGAAGGTCACGGGCTTCGTGGGGGAGACGCCGACGATCACATTCGCCTACCGCGTCGATTCCCTTACGAACACCTGCTGCTGCCATATCACCGGTGAGTATCTGGCCGCGGCCGTGGAGGCCGTGGAGAAGGCCGGGCAGCTCCATATCCCGGACTACAGCCTTTACGCGGACAACGATTATGTCCCGCCCCGGCTGGTGCTGTATTTGGAACCCGACAGGCGCCTGACCGAGGAGGAAACGGAGCGGCTGCGCACCGTGTTTGAAGATGCCCTGCAGAGCATAGCCAGCATCTACCGCAGAACCAGGGAGCATAAGGGCATGAGCCCGGCCGTGCTTCGACCGATGCCCGAGGGCAGCTATGCGCGCTGGCGGGAGGCCCGCATCGCCGCGGGGGCTTCCTCAAACCAGCTCAAGCCTCTCCGCGTCATCGACAGTCCGGAGAAGCTGGACTTCTTTCTCGCCGCCGCGTCGAAAGAGCAGAAACAATAATTGCCCTGTTTTTCGCCTGCCCCGGCAGGGGGCGGGAAAAACGGCGTCAACTCAAAACAGGAGTAACAAGGGGGGAAAAATGATTATGCTGGAACGTGTGCAGTCCATCATCGCCAAATTTACCGAGGCGGAGGAGATCACCCCGGAGTCCGCCCTGGCAGCGGATCTGGGCCTGTCTTCCTTCGATCTGGTGTCCATCGTGGCGGAATTTGAGGACGAGTTTGATCTGGAAGTCCCCGACCGGGACATCCCCGGATTTGTGACCGTGGGGGATATCCTGCGGTATATCGAGGAGCGAAGCTGAAAATGGACGAAGAGAAAAAGAAGATCCTGGAGGCCAGGGAGCTCTGCAAGACCTACGGAAAAGGGGGCGGAGCCGTCCATGCCCTCTCTTCGGTCTCCCTGGAGCTCTATGAGGGCGAGCTGACGGTGATCCTGGGCAGTTCCGGCAGCGGCAAGAGTACGCTGCTGAACATGCTGGGCGGCATGAGCCGGCCCGACAGCGGCAGCATCCGCGTGATGGGCCGGGAGCTGAGCGGGCTGGGCGACCGGGAGCTGACTCGCTACCGCCGGCAGGACGTGGGCTTCGTGTTCCAGTCCTTCAACCTCATCGCGGAGCTGACCGTTCGGGAAAACGTGGCGCTTACCGCAAACACGGCCCGGGATCCCCGGGCCGTGGAGAAGGCCCTGGAGACCGTGGGTCTGGGCCACCGGCTGGACAGCTACCCCACGCAGCTCTCCGGCGGCGAGCAGCAGCGGGTGTCCATCGCCCGTGCCCTGGCGAAAGATCCCAGGCTTCTGCTCTGCGACGAACCCACCGGCGCGTTGGATTACGAGACCGGCAAGCAGATCCTGGTGGAACTCGACCGGCTGGTGCGGGACTACGGCAAGACCATTGTGGTGGTGACCCACACCCAGGAGATCGGGAAAATGGCCCACCGGGTCATCCGTATGCGCAGCGGCGCCGTCACGGGTGTGACGGTGAACCCCCAGCGGGTGGCGGCAGCGGACATCGAGTGGTGAGCCTATGAAGAGGATGCTGTTCCCCCTGATCAAAAAATACTGGAAGATGCTGTTGGCCGTGCTGCTGATCTCTGCCGTGGGCTGTGGCTATGCCATCGGGCTCTACGGCTCCTACCTCTCTCTGGAGCGCAGCCTGCAGGACTATGTGGAGGACTACCGCTACCCCCACGCCGTGATCACCACCGAGGTCACCGATCGCAGCCACCTGCAAGCCCTGGCGAACATTCCCGGGGTGCAGGCCGTCTCCGCGCGTCTGTGCGGAGACACGGTGATGAAAAACAGCCAGGGGCGCTATCTGTCCGTGCGCGCGTTTTCCTATAACGACGACGATCCGGAGCGCTTCCACTTCTGGTCCACCGCCGAGGGCGGCGGCGCCGACCGGGTCTATGTGGAATACGACTTTGCGGTAAACAACGGCCTCTCCGCCGGGGACACGGTCAGCTTCAAGCTGGGCGACGAGTGGCGGGACTACTTTGTGGCCGGTCTGGTCTCCTTGCCGGAGACCCTGGCGGTCCAGCCCACCGGCAGCGGGAGCTGGACGACCAACGCCGATTTCGGCTATGTCTACGCCTCTGTCCATCTGTTGGAGGCGGAGTACAACAAGATCTACGACGAGGCCAGCGACGAGCTGGACGAAAAGCAGGAGGAGCTGGACGACGCCCGCCGGGAGATGGACGACGAACTGGCCGACGTCCGACAAAAGCTGGATGAGGCCGCCCGGAAGCTGGACGAGCAGACGAGTCTGCTGAACGACGCCCGGAAGGAAGCGAACGAAAAGAGAGACGAGCTCCTGCGCAACCGCGCGGGGCTGCTGTACACCCGCAGCCAGCTCGTGACCCGCAGGGATCAGCTCCTGCAGGATCGGAGCGCCGCGCAGAGCGCCCTTGAGCAGCTCGTCGGGCAGCAGAGCCGACTGGCGGAGGCCCAGAACGGCCTGACCACCCTGAACGAAAAGCTGGCGGAGCTGGACGGAAAGCTGGCCCTGCTGCTGAGCGAGGATGTGGTGTGGGCCGTGGGGCTCCTCCGCTACCTGCCGGAGGGCACGGATCTGGCCCCCATCTCCACAGCGATGAACACCTTTCAGCGGCTGATCACCTCCGCCCAGGCCTACGGCTTCTACTACGAGATGAACGAGCGGGTGGATACGGTGGCCCAGCGGCTGAGCCAGTTTCTCGACGGCGTGCGGCAGGACGCGGCATACCTGGCCTCGGAGGAGGCGCTCAGCGTTCTGGCCCGGGTGGAGAGCGGCGAGGAAGGGATCGCCGACACGCCGGAATACGCCGCTGTGACGGCGGTGGTCTCCCGCTACGCCCCGGTCTTCCAGCCCGACGAACTGCCCCCGGCCTACGCCTTCGCCCAGATGGCGACGGCGGAGCTGCAGGACATGGCGGCGGCGGTGAATCTGGACGAGATCGTGGCCCGACTCACGCTTTTTGACGCGGCGGAGACCGTCTCTTCCCTGTCCAACCGGATGGACCGGCTGCGGAACGGGGTCGGGGAGCTGAGCGGCGCCACCGGAGAGAGCTTCCACAACGTCGGCGAAGTTGTGCGGGCCTACGACAGCGCCGTACAGCAGCTCAAGGACGGGCGTGCTGCCCTGGAGAGCGCCCAGGCGCAGATCCTGGAAGCGCTGGCCGCCCAGGGGCTGTCGGAGGAAGACGTCGCACCCGTCCTGGCCGGACTGGCCGAGAAGATCCAGGCCCTGCGCAGCGCGCTGGCCCAGATTGAGGACGGCCTGGCCCAGATCGATGATGGGATCTGGCAGATCGACGCGGGGCTGTTGAAGATCGACCAGGCCCTGGCCGAGATCGAAGAGCAGCTCGCCGAGGCGGAGGCCGCCCTGCAGGAGGCCCGGGAGGAGCTGGAAAGCGGCGAGAGCGAATACGAGCAGAGCTTTACAGACATGATGCTGGAGTTCGCCTCCATGGAGGACGAGCTTGCCACCGCCCGGGAAAAGCTGGAGGAAGGCCAGGACTACGGCGATCTGTGCAATCAGTTCCTGCTGTGGTTCGACGAGGACACCGATGGAGAGGCGGCACTCGAGGCCGCCCGGAACAGCCTGGGAGACGTGGCCGTCAAGAACGACTATTCCTATGAGCGATCCCCGGTGAAGACCCGCATCGACCTGAACCTCAAGCCCATCCAAACCATGTCCACCTTCATCCCCGCGGTCTTTTTCACCGTGCTGATGGTCATTGTGTTCCTGTTCATGTCCCTGATCGTCCGTCAGTCCCGGCGCGAGATCGGCATCCTGCGGGCCCTGGGCTTTTCCGCAGGCAAGGTCCGGCTGCTCTTCTGCGGCGTGAATCTGGCGACGGCGCTGGCGGCCTGCCTGCTGGGGCTTGGCATCGGGCTGTTCCTGACCTGGTATGTGACCAGAACCTACGCCGGCTTCTTCTACCTGCCGGCCTTCCGGCTGCAGATGGACTGGCCGCGGGTGCTGCTGTGCTTCCTGCTCAACATCGCGGTGGGGCAGGCCGCCACCTTCATCAGCTCCGGCTTCGTCACCCGCGTCAGCCCTGCCGAGGCCATGTCCCGCCCGATTCCCCCTGCCGGCGGCGCCCCGGGCTTTTTGGGGCGGCTCACCCGCAGGGTCTCGCCCATGACGGCCTTCAGTCTCACCACGCTGCTCCGCAACCCCGTGCGCTTCGCCTTCTCGGTGCTCTGCGTGTCGGCCTCCATCATGATGATCTTCGCTGCCCTGGCCTTCCTGACCTCAAAGGACAATCTGATCAGGCAGACCTACGAGCAGCGGATCCGCTACGACTGTCAGGTGTTCTTTACCGGCCCCGTCCGGGAGGAGACCCTCTCGCAGATCCAGGCGCTTGACTATGTGAAGAACGTCCAGACCATGCCACAGTATCAGAAGGAGCTGTCTTTCAACGGCAGGACCGAGTCCGTCACGCTCAGCGCGCCGGAGCAGTACAGCCAGCTCATCGGCGTCTATGACCGGGACGGCCGCCGTCTCCCGCTCAACCTGTCGGAGGACGGCATCCTTCTGGAGCAGCATACGGCCGACGCCCTGGGCGCCGGGCCGGGCGATACGGTGCTGCTGGACGGGAAGATCCCCCTGCATGTGGAGGGGATCTCTTTCCAGAGCATCGCCCGCAGCCAGTACCTGGCCCCCGGCGGCGCCGGAGTTCCGGAGGAGGATACGTTGGGGACGGTGATCTGCCGCATCGCGCCGGAAAACGAGCAGAAGCTGATGAGCGTGCTGGTGGAGCAGGAGGACTATCTCTACACCGTGTTCACGCGCGCCTCCCACGCCGGCCTTATGAGGATGCTGGCCGCCTACGACTTTGCCGCATGGATCATCATCGTTTTCGCGGTGGGAACGGGCTTCATCATCGTGCTCAACACCACCCGGACCAATCTGCTGGAGAAGAAAAAGGAGCTGTGCATCCTGCGCACCCTGGGCTGCCAGCACGGGGAGATCTCCCGCAGCCTGTTCAGCCACTCCCTGCTGCACTTCATCTTTTCCTGCATGCTGGGCTTCCCCCTGGGACGGCTGGTGGCCGAGGCCGCGCTGGCCCGGTTCAGTACCGCAAGCCAAGACTACGTCTACGCAAACACGCTCCGGGAAGTCGCCCTTACGGCGCTGTGCGTGCTGGGCTACATCGTGCTGAGCCACTGCGCCGCCATGGGCGAGCTCCGGCGCTGGGACATCGTGGAGAGCGTAAAGGAAAAGGAGTAGGCTGCTCTATCGCGTCTGCGGCCTTCCCCGGCAGAAAAAAGGCTCTCTGTCAAGCGTTGGGGCAGAACCTGCGACAACCGGCCGGTGCTGTGAAATACAGCATCGGCCGGTTCTTGTGCGCCCGGCGAGCGCACGTTCTAAAGGGTGAAAGTCCTGAGACCGCCCGGCAGCGGGAAGGTCATAGCCAAAGCCAAGGGTGTCCGTCGCGAGGCGGAATCTGAAGGAAGCTGGATTTGGAGAGTTGAAAGGTCTCTCCATGGGCAAAACTCTGGCCAGATTATATTCTAATATATTGCTTTGTCAACATTTCTGCGGCACATTATAGCTGAGACAATATACTTGACATCGAGGCACTGATCTTGATAGCATGGCTTCTGACTGATATAGTCTCGATACAGAATGCGGAATACCAGAAAACGCTCGTGATTTTCGGCCCCTGATATCATCGTGCTAACGGTGTGAGGAAGGGGAGATCCGACTCCCTCCAATCTAAATAACAATTGCTGTCTGAACGGAGTATGTAATCTGATGGCCGATAGCCGTTCGGTTTTCTTTGACGATTTCGCTTGTCTGTCCAGGACAAATCTTTTCAATCATGTGACCATGAAGTATGAACGAGGTTTCCGTATTCTGACGCTGCTCT
>CAYNBS010000040.1:0-10476 GCA_964395795.1 uncultured Oscillospiraceae bacterium | reverse complement strand
ACCATGGAGATCTACGCCCCCATCGCCCACCGCCTGGGCATGCAGCAGGCCAAGTGGGAGCTGGAGGACCTGTCTCTGCGCTATCTGGACCCCACCGGCTATCAGGAAATCACCGAAACGCTGAACGCCCGCATGCCGGAGCTGGAGGCCTTCATGTCCTCCGTGGAGGAGAAAATCCAGGCCCGCCTGAAGCAGGAAGGGATCGAAGCCTCCATCTTCTCCCGCATCAAGCATGTTTACAGCATCTACCGGAAGATGTACGCTCAGAAGCTGGACATCAACGGCATCTTCGATCTGTGCGCCTTCCGCGTGATTGTGGACGCGCTGCCCGACTGCTATAATGTTCTGGGCATCATTCACGATATGTTCAAGCCCGTTCCCGGGCGCTTCAAGGATTATATTTCCACCCCCAAGCCCAACATGTACCAGAGTCTGCACACCACCGTCATCGGCTCGGAGGGCATCCCCTTTGAGGTGCAGATCCGCACCTGGGAGATGCACCACACCGCCGAGTACGGCATTGCCGCCCACTGGAAGTATAAGATGGACGGCGGCAGCAGCGTGGTCAAGGAGGGGGACGAGGAAAAATTTGCCTGGGTCCGCCGCCTGCTGGAGGATCAGCAGGAGTCCGACGCCCAGGACTTCTTCCACGATCTGAAGATCGACATGTTTGCCGACGAGGTCTTCGTCTTCTCCCCCAAGGGAGATGTGATCAACCTGCCCGCCGGCGCCACGCCCATCGATTTTGCCTACAACATTCACTCGGACGTGGGCAACCACATGGTGGGCGCCAAGGTCAACGGCCGCATCGTGACCTTTGACTATGTGCTGCAAAATGGCGATATTGTGGAGATCCGCACCTCCAAGTCCGCCCCCGGCCCCAGCCGGGACTGGCTCAACATCGTCAAGAGCGGCTCCGCCCGCACCAAGATCAAGCAGTGGTACAAGAAGGAGCGGCGGGAGGAGAACGTCCTGCGCGGCATGCAGATGCTGGAGGACGAGCTGAAGCACAACGACATGAGCCTGGACGATGTGCAGGACGAGGAGATCATGACTCCGGTGCTCAAGCGCCTGTCCTATGCCACCCCCGAGGACATGTATGCCGCCATCGGCTATGGCGGCGTCACCGCCGTGCGGGTGGCAAACCGCATGCGGGATGAGCATAAAAACGCCATGGCGGAGAAAAAGTCCGTGCTGGACAAGGTCTCGGCCGCGGCAGAGCGCCGGGAGGAGCGGGCCCGGAAGGAGGGCAAGGCCGTCCACGGCATTCTGGTGGAGGGACTGGACAATTGCCTGGTCAAGTTCTCCCGCTGCTGCACCCCGGTACCGGGGGACGATATCATTGGCTTCATCACCCGGGGACAGGGCGTCTCCATCCATCGGAAGGACTGCCAGAATTACCTGCGCCGCACCCGGGAACAGATGGAAGAAGGCCGCTGGATCCATGTGTCCTGGGCCAGCCAGATCACCGACAGCTATGTGACCACCATCACCATTGCCGCGAAGGATCGCTCGGGCCTGGTCATGGACATCGCCACGGTGCTGAATTCTCTCAACGCCAAGGTCCGCAACCTTTCCGCCCGGGACAACGCCGGTCTTGCGCTGGTGGTTGTCACGCTGGAAGTCAAGGATTCTGTGGAGCTGCGGCAGATCATGAACCGTCTTGCCGGCGTTCCCAGCGTGACGGAAGTGTCGCGCAACGGGAAATAATTTTCAGGTTTCAGATTACAGGATACAGGAGTATTTATGCGGGCTGTTGTTACAAGAGTGCGCTCCGCCTCGGTGGAGATCGACGGTCAGATTCACGGTGAGATCGGCCAGGGCTTTCTGGTCCTGCTGGGCGTCCATGAAGACGATACGGAAGCGGAAGCCCGGAAAATTGCCGACAAGCTCTGCGGTCTGCGTGTCTTTGAGGACGCAGCGGGCAAGATGAACCGCAATCCCCTGGACGCCGGCGCGGCAAGGCTGCTGATCATCAGCCAGTTCACGCTGTTTGCCGACTGCCGCTCCCGCCGCCCGGGCTTCTCCCATGCCGCCAGGCCGGAAACCGCCGTCCCGCTCTACGAGCTGGTGATCGCGGAATGCCGAAGCCGGGGCTTTCAGGTGGAAACCGGCGTCTTCGGCGCGGACATGCAGGTCGCCTCCGTAAACGACGGGCCGGTCACCATCCTTCTTGATACAAAGGAGCTTTGAGAATGCTGATCAAAACCATACCTGTGGGACAACTGGAGACCAATTGCTATGTGGTCACGGACGAAAACACGCTGGATTGCGCTGTGATCGACCCCGGCGACGAGAGCAACGTGATCCTGGATTACCTGGAGGATAATCGCCTCCATTGCAGGGCCATTCTGCTGACCCACGGTCACTATGACCATGTGGGCGCGGTGGAAGCGCTGCAGGAAGAGACCGGGGCCACGGTCTATCTAAACCGCTTGGATGACCGCGAGGTGCGGCAGGACCCTCATTTCCCCTTCCATCTGCCCGAAAACGGCGAATACTACGGCGATGGGGACAGCGTGGAAATTGCCGGGCTGCGCTTTGAGGTGCTGGGTACACCGGGGCACACCCCAGGCGGCGTCACCCTGCGCTGCGAAGACGCGCTCTTTACCGGGGACACGCTTTTTCGCGGCAGCTGCGGGCGGACGGACCTGCCCGGCGGCGATATGGACGCGGAGCTTCGCTCGCTGAAGAAGCTCTGTGCCCTTTCGGGCGATTATGACGTTTACCCCGGGCACATGGACCCCAGTACCCTGGCCCGGGAAAGGCTTTTCAACTACTATTGCCGTGCAGCGGCGAATTCCTGAACAGGAGGATACATCATGCAAGAGCCAACGCTTGTAATTCTGGCTGCCGGGATGGGCAGCCGCTTCGGTGGTCTGAAACAGATTACTCCGGTGGACGATTTTGGCCATGCCATCATTGATTTTTCCCTGTATGACGCCTGGCGCGCCGGTTTCCGCAAGGTGGTCTTTATCATCAAGCACGAGATCGAGGAAGACTTCAAGGCCGCCATCGGGCGCCGGATGGAGAAATACTTTGACGTGCGCTATGTCTTCCAGCAGATCGACATGCTGCCGGAAGGCTATGAGGTGCCCGCATGCCGGAAGAAGCCCTGGGGCACGGCCCACGCGGTGCTCTGTGCCGCCCAGGCCATCGACGGCCCCTTCGCCGTCATCAATGCCGACGACTTCTACGGCCGGGGCGCCTACGAGACTGTCTACCGTTTCCTGGCCGCTGACCGGCCGGATACCCAGCATGCCATGGTGGCCTATCTGCTGCGCAACACCGTCACCGAGCACGGCACCGTGGCCCGGGGCATCTGTCAGGTGGAAAACGGCCTGCTGACCGACGTGGTGGAGCGCACGAAGATCGCCAAGCGTGGCGAAGACGCCGCCTTCACCGAGGACGGCGAGACCTGGGTTCCCCTCTCGGGCGAGAGTCGGGTTTCCATGAATTTCTGGGGCTTCGGGCAGGATATGCTGCGGCAGCTGCGGGATCGCTTCCCCGCCTGGCTGGACGCGAACCTGCCGGTGAACCCGGAGAAGGCGGAGTATTTCCTCCCCTTCGTGACCAACGCCCTCATCCACGAGGGGCAGGGCACGGTGGAGGTGCTCCCCTGCCATGAAACCTGGCACGGCATCACCTACAAAGAGGATATGCCGGATGTGGTATCCTATATTGCCGGACTGCGCCGGGACGGCGTATATCCGGAAACGCTTTTGGACTAAATCATTTTGGGAGGATCAATTCATATGAACGTACTCGTCACCGGCGGCGCCGGTTACATTGGAAGCCACACCTGCGTAGAGCTGCTGGAGCAGGATATCGGCGTGGTGGTCATCGACAATCTGGTGAACTCCAGCGCCAAGGCCATTGAGCGGGTGGAGCAGATCACCGGCAAGCACGTGGACTTCTATCAGGAGGACGTGCGCAACCGCGCCGCGCTGGACCGCATTTTTGAAAAGCACAAAATCGACTGTGCAATCCATTTCGCAGGCCTGAAGGCCGTGGGCGAATCGGTGGTCATGCCGCTGGAATATTACGACAACAACCTGTTCTCCACCATCACCCTGTGCGAGGCCATGCGGGATCACGGGGTGCACGATATCGTCTTCTCCTCCTCCGCAACTGTCTACAACGGCTCGAACCAGATGCCCCTGAAGGAAACCGCCGTCACCGGCGGCTGCACCAATCCCTACGGCTGGACCAAGTACATGTCCGAGCAGATCCTGCGGGACACCGCCAAGGCCGTGGACGATTTCTCCGTCTCCCTCCTGCGCTACTTCAATCCCATCGGCGCCCACCACAGCGGCCTGATCGGCGAGGATCCCCGGGGGATCCCCAACAACCTGATGCCCTTCATCGCCCAGGTGGCCGTAGGCCGTCGAGATCACCTGAATGTCTTCGGTGACGATTACGACACCCCCGACGGTACCTGCATCCGGGACTATATTCATGTGACCGACCTGGCCCGGGGCCATGTGGCCGCCATCGACTACATGCGCAAGCACCGGGGAGAAAACGTCTTCAACCTGGGCACCGGCGTGGGCTACAGCGTGCTGGATATGGTGAAGACCTTTGAGCGGGTCAACGGCATCAAGATTCCCTATGAGATCGCCCCCCGCCGGGCCGGCGACCTGCCCCGGCTCTACTCCAATCCGGACAAGAGCGCCCAGCTTCTCGGCTGGAAGGCCCAGTACAATCTGGAGGACATGTGCCGGGATACCTGGAGCTGGCAGTCCAAGAACCCCATGGGTTACGGCGCAGAGGAATAGGCGCTGGGCAATGCTTATGAGCAGAACATTCGTAAGGCGGGAGACTATTGTCTCCCGCCTTGTTTTTTCGCCAAATATCCTGATGCCTGGGAACAAAAAAAGGCTCATCTATAGAGCTCCCTAAGGAAAAATTGACTTCCCGTATCCGAGGGCAGTTTCTGTGTACGGGCTGCGGATCAGTCTGTTTCGACGTAATACCAGTTTTCCTTAAGTTTTTCGATCCGGACGATCCCGATCCTGTTTTCATTCGCTCGGATCAGCTCTTCGCCTCCAGAAGAATAGATCAATTCAAACGATCCAGAAAGCATGCCCCGAAAAACCCAAAAACAAACGACTTGTCCGTTCTCGTCATTCTCATAGAGGAAGACCTGACCATCAGAGGACAGTCTGCGGTATCCCATAGGCAGATCGATATTTCCGATCCCATCTCTGGGATAAAGTTGGTCGTTCCGGATCATCTCCACGACCTCCAATCGATCCTCTTCAAGCAAATTCAACTCAAGCCGAACTTTTGCGTCCCGGAAAGGGAAGCGGGTAATCAGAACAGCCAGAAGGATCAAGACTCCTATGCTGACAAAGCAGGAATGATCTCGGCGCTTTACGATTCTCCGGATACTCTGTACCAACAAAACGATATAAGCGACAAATAGGACGAAGTATAATGGAAAAACGAGAATGAACAGGTGGTTGAACAGGTGGTCATTGTACCATGCGACAAGAAAAGAGATCACAAGAAGCAGGATCGACGA
The DNA here is from genome assembly GCA_964395795.1 of uncultured Oscillospiraceae bacterium. Lineage (GTDB taxonomy): Bacteria > Bacillota > Clostridia > Oscillospirales > Oscillospiraceae > Limivicinus. Next base: position 4,949 of record CAYNBS010000040.1, on the reverse strand, counting down.
GATCAGCAGACTGGGAGCCTGCATGTGTTTATTCATGTGCCGTCACTCTTTTCCGATCATGGCGGCATACCGGTCGGAGAGCAGCCGGGAGAGAGCGCAGAACACCGCCGTCAGCAGAAAGCAACACAGCCAGGGTGTCAGGTAGACACGAGCCGGGACATGCCCGGCGAGGACGCCATAATGGACAAGGCCCCAAAGGACCGCACAGAGCGTCATGCCCAGCGTGATCCACACAGAGCAGGCGGCAAAGCGCCGTCGGCTGGAGTACTGCCGCACAAAATACCAGTTCGCGAGGGACAGCAGATAGCCCGTCGCCGGGATCACCAGGATAAAGGCCCAGCGTCCGTTCGCAAGGCCCTCCGGCGTGGCGGCCTCCAACGCAACGCCGATCGTCACCAGGGTGAAGGCCGCAAACAGCAGGACCGACTGCAGGATCGACGCCTGAAAGCCGCGGATCTTGCCCAGCGCATCCGGCGCATCGGGCGTGGGCCCGGTTGGGCCTGCCTCCGGCGCCTTCTGCATCGCTTCAAGAGCCCCGCGGCATGCCGCGCAACAGTGCAGATGCTCCTCCACCGCCGCCCTGCTCTCCTCGCTGCAACAGCCGTCGATGTACAGCGGGAGCAGATCTTTTACAATGTTACAATCCATATTCTTCCCTCATTCTTTCCGATAGTTTTTGTCTGGCCCGGTAATAAGTGACGCGTGCCCAGCTTTCACTTTTTCCGAAGATCAGGCTGATGTCCTTCAGAGACACGCCGCCGAACACGGAGAGCATCATGACCTCCTTGTACGGCTCCTCCAGCGCATGCAGACATTTGAACGCCTTTTGGGAGAGCTCTTTCTGAAGGAAAAGCGTCTCCGGACTGTTTGGGTCGACAAGGAGATCCGATTTCTCAAAGGGCTCTTGCTTTTTCTGCTCGTTGCACCAAGTGTAGTAGATGTTCCTGGCAATTTTGCAGAGCCATGCGCCGCCGCTTTCTTTGTTTCGCAGGGAGGCGTAGTTGATATACGCGCGGAAAAAGGTCTCCTGCGTCAGCTCCGCAGCCAGTGTTTCATCGCGGGAGAGGCTGATCAGGTATTTGAATACCAGGTCCCGGTTTTCCCGGAAGAGCTGCTCAAAATCTGCCACTTTCTCACCGTCCTTTCGTTTATTAGATCGTAAAACAACAAAAACGTTACAGCATTTTTGCGCAGGGGGCAAAAATGCTTGTATAACATCCAAACGGGGCGGTTCTCTGAACCGCCCCGTTTGGATGTTATTCCTTTATTCCTCGATGAAGAGAACGCCCAGGGTCTTGGGGCCGCAGTGGGTGGAAACGGTGCAGCCCGCCAAAGTGTGGTGCACCTCCCGGCAGCCGGAAAGCTCCTGCGCCAGCTTGCACATCCGCTCCGCCACCGCCGGATCCACTTCGCCGGATTCGGTGATGAAGATGTGGCCCGGGCGAACCTTCTTGCCCTCCAGCCGTTCGCGGATATACTGCTCGTAGACCTTCTCGATGTTCCCGCGGAATTTCTTATAGACGCCCAGCTTCCCGTCTTTCATCTCCAGACCCGGCTTCAGCTTCAGCAGGTTCGCGCCCAGCGCGGCAACGCCCGTGCAGCGCCCGCCCTTCCACATGAATTCCAGGGTGTCCAGCACAAAGCTGGTGGAGACCTTGTCGGTCAGGCTCTCCAGATGTTCGGCAATCTCCTTGGCGCCCATGCCCCGATCCCGGCATTCGGCCCCTTCAATGGCCAGCAGCGCCACGCCGGTGGAAAGCATCCGGCTATCGACCACGTACACGCCCTCCAGTTCCTGGGCGGCGAGCTTTGCGGTACTGCAGGTGCTGGACAGCTCGGAGCTGATGTCCACATGCACGACCTCATATCCCTGCTCCACAAAGGGCGTGAAGAAATCCAACAGCTCCTGCAGGCCTGGGGCAGAGGTTTTGGGCAGCAGCCCATCCGCCCGATAACGCTTGTACATATCCAGCGGGGTGAAGCTGACCCCGTCATCCAGAAAATGATCCTCCCCCAGGGTAATCATCAGGGGAAGAATCTTGATATCGAAGCGCTCTTTCAGTTCGGGCGAAAGATCTACGGTGCTGTCGGCAGAAATGATGACCGGTTTGGCCATGTTACTCCACTCCTCTGTTTTTCATCATTTTCATCATATTGTTGTGTGATTAAATTATATCAAAGCCTCTCTTGCTTGTCCATCGTACACTTTGACGAAAGTGTATAAAGAATACGGATTCTGCTTGCAATTTTCCCCCTTTTGCTTCATAATTGGAGCGTATTCACTATTGAGGAGGCAAACATATTGAAGAGAATGACGCGCATCGCGCTGATTACCAGCGGGGGCGACTGCCAGGGCTTAAACGCCGCCATCCGCGGCGTGGGCAAGGCTCTGTTCGAGCGGATCCCCAACGTGGAAATCTACGGCATGTACGACGGCTATCGCGGGCTGATCGAGTGCGACTATAAATTTATGGAGCCCAAGGATTTTTCCGGTATTCTGACTCAAGGCGGCACCATTTTGGGCACCTCCCGGCAGCGCTATATTCCGGGAAAAGATATTGTGGATGAAAACGGCAAAAGCTTGCTGCCGGATATGCTGCATACCTATAACCGCCTGAATCTGGACTGCCTGGTCATCATGGGCGGCAACGGCACCCAGAAAAGCGCCAAGCTCATTGCGGATCACGGCATGAACGTCGTCACCCTGCCCAAGACCATCGACAATGACATCTACGGCACCGACACCACCTTCGGCTTCCAGAGCGCAGTGGACATCGCCACCAACGTCATCGACTATCTGCACACCACCGCCAGCTCCCACGGGCGCGTCTTTGTGGTGGAGCTGATGGGGCGGGACGCCGGCTGGCTCACGCTGAGCGCAGGTATTTCCTCCGGCGCGGACGTGATCCTGATCCCCGAGATCCCCTATGACATTGAGAAGGTGGCAGAGCTGATCAAGGCCCGGAAGAAGAAGGGCCGCGGCTTTTCCATCGTGGCCTGCGCAGAGGGCGCCGTATCCAAGTATGACAAGGTTCTGACCGAGGAAGAAGCCCGCAAGAAGAAGGAAAACAGCCGCTACCCCACCGTGTCCTACGCGATCGCGGCGGAGCTGGAGAAGCTCACCGGGCAGGACACCCGCGTGACCGTCCCGGGCCATTACCAGAGAGGCGGCCCCCCCTGCCCCTACGATCGGCTGCTGGCTACCCAGTTCGGCACCGCCGCGGCAGATCTGATCGTGAACAAGCAGTATGGCCGCATGGTCGCTATCCAGAACGGCCATATCACCTCCATCCCCCTGGAGGAGGCCGCCAGCAAGACCAAGTTCCTGCCGGTGGACCACCCCATCATCCAGGTGGCACGGGATATCGGCATTTGCATGGGCGACTGAAAAACAAACCAAAACACATCAAAAGCACCCTGATTGTGTGAAATCAGGGTGCTTTTTTGTGGTTGTCATGGGCGCTCTTCGCCGTGGGGGTAAAGCGCCTTCCCATGCGAACGTGAAAGTTGCGGTTTCCTGTCTCTTTTCCGCAGCGCGGAAAAGAGACAGGAAACGTGTTTTTTTACTTGGCGAAGTAGGTATCGGCCGCCTGGTTATAGAGGACCAGAGCCTTCAGCAGATCGGCGAGCGTGCCTTCCTCGTTCTCGCTGAGCTGCTTCGCAACGTAGCTCAGGGCGCTGTAATCGAAGGAGTAGACCGTTTCACCGGTGCTTGCGGTGACCTCCACATGGAAGGCCTTGTCCAGATCCTTGGCCACAATATCACGAATGTCGATGTAGTAGTACTTCCCGTCTTTCACGGAAGGCGTGACCGTCTTGCCGTCCACCTTGAAGGTGAACTGGCTGATCTCACCGCTCGACAGCGTGAAGTAGTGGCGGATAACGGTGTTCTCCTCTAACAGCAGAGAGGAACCGTAATAGGAGAGGTTGGAGCCTTCCTTGTTTTGGATTTCGACCAGGTACTTGCTCATCGATTCAGCCGTGACCTCGTCCAGATTGCTGACCACAGCTGCGCGGTTGTCAAGATTGTGTTTGAACTGGAGCTGTGCCAGGCTGCCCACATCGGACAGGGTGTTAACGACTTTCCGCAGCGCCTCGTCGTTGACGTTGCCACGGACGAACTCGATGTAATCCTGCGCCTTGTAGACAAAGCCGGTCTCGGTGCAATCAACGCCCTTGACATCCAGGAGCTTGACCGCCTCATTCTCGCTGTTGTAGACGCGCAGGATCCGGTTGTCGTTGAGCTCGGCAAACTTCACATACACAGTGAAGCGATAGAGGGTCTTGCCGTTCTTCTGCGCGGTGGCAGCGCCCTTGACCGGGAATCTCTCCTCGCCGATGGTGACGTAAGCGCCCTCATCAGCGGTGACGACCTCAGGCAGATCCAGGTAGTAGTTCAGCGCGATCTTCCCCTTGAGGGACAGGCTCTTGCTGACCAGCGCAACGGCAGGAGCGCAGATGATGTCAGCACGGTTGCGGATACGGATGCGCGGGAAGTAATCGGTGTCCTTCCAGGTGTCATCGTAAGAGCTGAGACCCACCACAGTGATCTTGGTGCCCACTTTGACATTCTCAACTTCCTTTTTAGTGGTGATGTAACCATCGATGAACACGCGGGTCACATCGCCATTTTCGTCCTTGACCATGATGGTCTGGATTAGTCCGTTGACGACTTCGAAGCTCTGGACCGTGCCTTCGACCTTCACCAGGGTGCCCAACAGTTCCTTGCTGTTGATCTGGGCGGCGGTAGCCTCGGTGGGCTCCACAGGATCGGTCTCGCCGATCTTCTCGATGGACATGACCTGCAGCTCCATCTCAGCCTGGTAGAAGTCGGTGTAGCCCTTGATGCGGACTCTGTCGCCGACCTTGTAGTTGCCGGAGACGGGGAAGCAGCAGATACCGGCGGTGTCGTCCTGCACGTAGATGCAGTCGAAGAAGGCGGTGTCCTT
>CAYNBS010000039.1:0-10739 GCA_964395795.1 uncultured Oscillospiraceae bacterium | reverse complement strand
TCAACACCTGGTACGGCGGCGAGATGAAGAAGGGCATGTTCTCCATGATGAACTACTACCTGCCCCTCAAGGGCATGGCCGCCATGCACTGCTCCGCCAACACCGACATGAACGGCGAGAACACCGCCATCTTCTTCGGCCTCTCCGGCACGGGCAAAACCACCCTGTCCACCGACCCCAAGCGCCTGCTCATCGGCGATGACGAGCACGGCTGGGACGATAACGGCGTCTTCAACTTCGAGGGCGGCTGCTATGCCAAGGTCATCAACCTGGACAAGGAATCCGAGCCCGATATCTACAACGCCATCAAGCGGGACGCCCTGCTGGAGAACGTGACCGTGGACGAAAACGGCAAGATCGACTTTGCCGACAAGTCTGTCACCGAGAACACCCGCGTCAGCTATCCCATCGAGCACATTGAGAAGATCGTGAAGAAGGTGCGCCCCGTCTGCTCCGGCCCGGACGCCAAGAACGTCATCTTCCTCTCTGCCGACGCTTTCGGCGTGCTGCCTCCTGTCTCCGTGCTGACCCCGGAGCAGACCAAGTACTACTTCCTCTCCGGCTTCACCGCCAAGCTCGCCGGCACCGAGCGTGGCATCACCGAGCCTACCCCCACCTTCTCCGCCTGCTTCGGTCAGGCCTTCCTGGAGCTGCACCCCACCAAGTACGCGGAAGAGCTGGTGAAGAAGATGGAAAAGAGCGGCGCCAAGGCCTATCTCGTGAACACCGGCTGGAACGGCACCGGCAAGCGCATCTCCATCAAGGATACCCGCGGCATCATCGACGCCATTCTGGACGGCTCCATCCTCACCGCCCCCACCAAGTCCATCCCCTACTTCAACTTTGAGGTGCCCACTGCGCTGCCCGGCGTGGATCCCGCCATTCTGGACCCCCGGGACACCTACGCCGACCCCGCGGTCTGGGAAGAGAAGGCCAAGGACCTGGCCGGCCGCTTCATCAAGAACTTCGTCAAGTATGAGAGCAACGAGGCGGGCAAGGCCCTGGTTGCCGCCGGCCCCCAACTGTGAATGTAGTTTTGAGCTTGCAGTTTTGAGTTTTGAGCAGACCGCAGCAAGGCGGCTTCGGAGTTTCCGAAGCCGCCTTGTTTTTTTGACTCATTTCCTTTACAATAAAGGTGCTGAATCATCGCAGGAGGAAATGCCATGGATCACGATACAATGTCTCAAAAAGAGCTTCTGGCCTCCGTGCAGAGGGCGCGGGAACTGGGGCAGAAGCGGGATTATGCCAACAAGAAGGAGCTCTCCGCCGCCCTCTGCGCCACTCCGGGCCACCCGCTTCACACGCTGACGGAGGAAAACCGGGTGCTGGCAGGCTGGATCCGGGAAGCCAATGCCAAGCTGGACGCGGGGGAGGAACTTGGCGCGCTGCCGGAGCAGTTCCGGGGGCTGGCCATCCACTACGCCAAGAAGGGCGACCTGCTCTATCCCCTGCTGAAGGCGCGCTACGAGATCGCAGGCCCCTCGGACCTGATGTGGACGGAGGATGACGAGATCCGGGACGAGCTGGCCGCGCTGGCGAAGGCCCCTGCGCGAGACGGCGCCTGGGCCGAGCGTTTCCGCGCGGCGCTGCAGCGGGCGGAAGGAATGCTCCGCAAGGAGCAGAACATTTTCTTCCCCATCTGCGCGGTGAATTTCACCGAGGAGGAGTGGCACGGCATCTACCGGGACAGCCTGGACTACGCCGAATGCCTGGGCACGGCCCGGGAGATCTGGCCGGAAGCGGAGCGGGCCGCGGCCCCCGCGGCGGAGCAGGCCGGCGAGATCGTGATGCCCGGCGGGCACCTGAGCCTGGAGCAGCTCACGGCGCTGCTGAACACCATCCCCCTGGAGATCACCTTTGTGGACGCGGAAAATATCAACCGTTACTTCAATGAGGGTCCCAAGGTCTTCAAGCGCCCCGGCATGGCCATCGACCGGGAGGTCTTCTCCTGTCACCCGCCGAAGATCGAACCCATGGTCCGGGCCATTATCGAGGACTTCCGCGCCGGTCGCCGGGACAAGGCGCCCGTATGGATGGAGAAGGGCGGTCGGACGATGCTGGTCACCTACATGGCGGTGCGCGATGGGACCGGGAAGTATCTCGGAACCGTTGAGCTGGTGCAGGACATGGAATTTGCCAAGGAGCATTTTTTGAAAGGCTGACCCAGCGCAAAAAGAGCACGGGCAAAACGCCCGTGCTCTTTTTGCGCCCAGCCGGGATCAGCGGGATCAGCCGGCGTTTTTGATATCGATGACCGCAAACTCCGAGAAGCAGCCGGTCTTGAAGGGGATGGCCCAGCCGGAGATACCGGAGGTGACGATAAAGGTGGTAGCGTCCCGCGTCTCCATGCCGTAGCGCCGGTCGTTATAGTGCATGATCCGGTCCACGATCCAGGCGGGGAACATGTGCCCGCCGTGGGTATGGCCGGACAGCACCAGGTCCACGCCCGAGGCAGCCTCCGCCTCATAATCGTTGGGCTGATGATCCAGCACGATCTGGTAGCGCCCGTCGTCCAGCTCCGCGGTCAGCGTCTCCATATCCGCCCGGTCCCGCATGGAGCGGTCCCGGCGGCCCAGCAAGGTATAGCTCTCCCCCAGGGGAAGGCTCTCGTCCGCAAGCACAATGACGCCGTTTTTCACAAGGGTCTCCCGCAGATCCTCCGCCGAGAAGTCCCGGTACTGATAATAGCCCTCGTCATGGTTGCCGTAGACGAAATAGACCCCGTAGCTGGTCTGCAGCTCGCCCAGCGCCCGGGTGGCCCGCTCCATGTCCACCCGCTTGGTGTCGTCGTCCACATAGTCCCCCACCACGACCACCAGGTCCGGCTGCAGCGCCTGCACCCGCTCCATCTCCCGGGCAAAGTCCTCCCCGTCCAGGGTGATGCCCAGGTGGGAATCGGCGATCAGGACGATCCGCAGCTCCTCTGAGACGGGCTTGGCACTCTCGATCTCATAATGGGTCTCGGTCACATGATGGGCATTATACCATCCGATCCCCAGGTAGACCGCCGCCAGCAGGATCGCGGCGGCGCCGCGCCAGGCATAGGGGATCTGCTTTTTTGTGATCTTCCGAATCAGGAAGCTCAGCAAGGCGCAGAGCAGGAAGGCCGCCGCCAGATGGAGCACCACCACCATCAGCGTAAAAACATTGATGAAACAGAACAGGCCCAGGGCCAGCACCGGCAGCGCAGCCAGCCCCCAGGAGAGCAGCTTCCGCCTCTCCCCCAACTTTTGCAGCGCCGGAAACCGGTGGAAACACGCCACCAGATACCCTACGCAGGCCAGGGCCAGCAGCATCAGTGTGCCCATGATCACAAACCACATGCGTATTCTCCTCCCAGCAGTTCGTTTGTTTATTGGAGCGATTGTACATGATTTCGGGCTGCAGCGCAAGACTTCCGCCAAACGTCGAGCGAAAAATAAGAAAACCGCCCTTTCCATGGCCGGAGAGGGCGGTTTTCAGGTACAGGTCTTATAGGCCGGGCTGACGTGGGTGGCAGCCGCCGCAGCTTCCGCCGCAGGCGCCGCAGGAGGCGCAGTTGCCGCCGCAGGAGGATTTCCCGGCCTTTTTGTCCCGGATCAGGCTGCGGATCAGCAGCGCGACCACCAGGGTGATTGCCAGGATCAGCGCAAGATTGATAAGATTCGCAGATAGCCACGCAAACATACGATCACATCCTTTCTGCGGGCAAATTATGGGGCGGCGCCGCAGCGTGAAGCTGCCTGCCGCAGACTGCGGCGCCGCAGGAGGGAGTGAAAAGAGAGGATAACCTTACTTGACGGTCAGCTTCTCAGCCTCTTTGTAGGGCTTGAAGAGCTGGTAGCAGAGTGCCGCCAACAGCAGCAGCGCGAGGATCAGGCCGATGACGCTCATGCCGCCCGCGAACAGGCGGCCCAGCTGCCACACGATGAAGGAGACCACATAGGCAAAGCCGCACTGGTAGCCGATGGCAAACCAGGTCCACTTGCGGCTGTTCATCTCGCGCTTGATAGCGCCGATGGCAGCGAAGCATGGGGCGCAGAGCAGGTTAAAGATCATGAAGGAATAGGCCGCCAGCTTGCCGTGACCGCCGGAGAAGGCGTCAAAGTCCGCTGCAACATTCTCCCAGATCTGGTCGCCGTTCTCCTCCAGCTCTTCCATGATAGGCTCGCCGTCCTCGTCGAACAGCAGCTCGCCGGTCTCCTCGTCCACCGCCTGCTGGGCGCGGGCGTCGAAGTTATACATGATGCCGAAGTTGGCGACTACCTCTTCCTTGGCAACAAGGCCCGTGACCGTGGCGGCAGTGGGCTTCCAGTCGCCGAAGCCCAGGGGCTTGAAGATGGTGGAGACGGGCTGGGCAACGCGGGCCAGGATGGAGTCGTCCATGGGCTCCACCTCGTCCTCGGGAATGCCCATGCGATCCGCGACCTCAACGATGTACTCATCCGTGACCAGGTCCTCATCCTCGTACAGGTCATCGACCATGCCGAACTTGCCGTTGACAGAACCGAAGCTGATGAGGAACCAAATCACAATGGAGGAAATCACGATGACGGTGCCGGCGCGCTTGATGAAGGACCAGCCCCGCTCCCAGGTGCCGCGCAGCACGTTGCCCACAGAGGGCACATGATAGGCAGGCAGCTCCATGACGAAGGGGGCGGGATCGCCGGCGAACATCTTGGTCTTCTTCAGCATGATGCCGGAGAGCACGATGGCGGCGATGCCGATGAAGTAAGCGGAGGTGGCGACCCAAGTGCTGCCGCCGAAGAGAGCGCCGGCAATCAGGCCGATGATGGGCATCTTGGCGCCGCAGGGGATGAAGGTGGTGGTCATGACCGTCATGCGGCGGTCACGCTCGTTCTCGATGGTACGGGAGGCCATTACGCCGGGGATACCGCAGCCGGTACCCACCAGCATGGGGATGAAGCTCTTGCCGGAGAGGCCGAAGCGGCGGAAGATCCGGTCCATGATGAAGGCGATACGGGCCATGTAGCCGCAGTCCTCCAGGATGCAGAGCATCAGGAACAGGACAAGCATCTGGGGCACGAAGCCCAGCACCGCGCCGACACCGGCGAAGATACCGTCGGAGATGAGGCCGACCAGCCAGGGGGCCACATTCCAGCCTTCCAGAATGGCGCGGGAGCCGTCGGTGAGCCAGGCGCCGCCCAGGGTGTCATTGGCCCAGTCGGTGAGCCAGGTTCCGATGGAGATGCCGCCGTCGCCGATGGGAGAACCCATGGACAGGGCGTACACCAGCCACATAATGACCGCAAAGATGGGCAGGGCCAGGAAGCGGTTGGTGACGATCCTGTCGATCTTATCGGAGGTGGTGAGCTCCCCTTTGCCTTTTTTCTTGTAGATGCCCTTCAGCAACTGGCCTATGTAGACATAGCGCTCGTTGGTGATGATGCTCTCGGAGTCGTCGTCCAGTTCCTTCTCAGCGGCGGCGACTGTCTCCTCCACCTTGGCCTTGACAGCGGCGGAGAGATTCAGGTGCTCGGTAGCCTTCTCGTCCCGCTCGAAAAGCTTGACGGCGTACCAGCGCTTCTGCTCCTCGGGGATGCCGTTCAGGGCCAGCTCCTCGATGTGGGCGATGGCGTGATCCACGGGGCCGGAGAAGTTGTGCTGGGGACGGGTCTTGCCGGATTTGGCGGCCTCAATGGCGGCCAGAGCCGCCTCCTTGACGCCGTCGCCCTTCAGGGCGGAGATCTCCACGATCTTGCAGCCGAGCTGCCTCGACAGCTCCTTGAGGTTGATGCTGTCGCCCTGCTTTTTCACCAGGTCCATCATGTTGATGGCGATGACGGTGGGGATGCCCAGCTCGGTCAGCTGGGTGGTCAGGTAGAGGTTGCGCTCCAGGTTGGTGCCGTCCACGATGTTCAGGATGGCGTCAGGCCTCTCCTCGATCAGGTAATTCCGGGCCACCACTTCTTCCAGGGTGTAGGGGGAAAGAGAATAGATGCCGGGCAGGTCTGTCAGCGTGACTTCCTTGTTGACCAGGAGCTTGCCTTCCTTCTTTTCCACCGTGACGCCGGGCCAGTTGCCCACAAACTGGGTTGCGCCGGTCAGCTTGTTGAACAGGGTGGTTTTGCCGCTGTTGGGGTTGCCGGCCAACGCAATGCGAATTTCTTTGTCCATTTGCCTTAACTCCTTTATCCTATCCTTTACTATTTAGATAATTGCAATAAACACGAACATACCAGTACTTTTGCCCCGCAGGTCATTTCAATCGTTTTTGTCGGGGCTTTGCCTCGTCAAAAACGCCCTGAGGCGAGTAAAGCGAGCCCTCGCGCCGACCAAAGCGGGCCTTGCCCGCTGCGATAAGCGCGAGCACTCAATTGCAAAACGAGTTTTGCAATTGATCACTCGACCTCGATCATTTCCGCATCGGCCTTCCGCAGGCTCAGCTCGTAGTTGCGAACATTGACCTCAATGGGGTCGCCCAGAGGGGCCAACTTGCGGACATAGACCTCCACGCCCTTGGTGATGCCCATGTCCATGATGCGGCGCTTGACGGCGCCCTCGCCATGGAGTTTGACGACCTTAACCGTCTCGCCCACTTTTACGTCTCTGAGTGTTTTCATCCTCATCTCTCCTTTTTTCAAATATCAATATGTTAAATCATGATTTTTCCGGCCATCTCCCGGCTGATCGCCACGCGGGACTCCTTGACCTTCACGATCAGATTCCCGCCGATGGTGTTCAAAACGGTGACGGCGCCGCCCACAACAAAGCCCATGTCCTCCAGGTGCTTTTTCGTATCGGGGCTTCCGCCCACCTTCCGAATGATGGATTCCTCGCCGGCGGTAGCCAGCACCAGCGGCATCATCGCGTCTCCTCCTTCCAAGCGGATAACAGTTTCGGGATTCGAGTCCTCTAACTGCTGGGTGTAAAAAATAGTTAGCTCTATCTAACCTTGTAGCAGTTTAACACCTTTAACTTCCCTTGTCAAGGGGAACTTGCGGATTTCTGTCGCAGCCTGCGAGGGAGTTTTCCTTTGGCGCCATAGAAACGGGGCTGTTGCAAAAAACAAAACTGTCATTGCGAGGGTCGCTTGCGACCCTCGCAATCCGTTTTTTCTGGAAAAGGACGGATTCCCACGCAAAAAGGCCGCTTTTGCGGCCTTTTTTGCTCGGAATGACAGGACGGCTTGCATTTTGCAACAGTCCCAGGTTTCTCTATGGATTTGTTTGCAGCATTCAGAAGCCCAGCGTGTCGTTCACCAGGATCACATGGATGCGCCCGGCATGGCGGGAAAAGCGGGTAATCAGGAACTGGCAGCAGATGGTGTCCGGCGATTTGCAATTCATGCAGGCGCCGGTTTTGGCGCAGGGGGTGGACAGGCCGAAGCGCTGGGCGTTGATGGGCGCCGCCACGTTGCGGGCCCGCTTCATGGCGCCGTCCACATCGGAACAGACCTTGTTCATCCCCACGATCAAAACGACCTTCCTGGGTCCCTGGGCAATGGCGGAGACCCGGTTGGCGTTGCCGTCAATGTTCACCAGCACGCCGTCCTCGGTGATGGCGTTGGCGCTGGCCAGGAACACGTCCGCGTCATAGGCCGCCAGCATAGCCGCCCGCTTGTCCGCGATCTCATCCCGATCAATAAAGTTGTAATTCCCCTTTTTCAGCGCCTCCACCAGACCGATTTCGTGAACACTGGTGCCCCCGCCCATGGTGGCGCTGCTCCCCTCCGGGATCAGGGACAGGGCCAGCTCCAGAGCCTGCTCTCTCGTTTCGGCATAGTAGCCGGACATGTTGCGGGACTGGAGCCCTTTGATGACCTTCTGCGCCAGAAGATTGTTGCGCTTGACAATGTTTGCATTCATTTTGCTTCCTCCTTCGGTGTTTCCTCTCGCCGGGAAACCTCCCCTTCTGGGTTGATTATACCAGCTTTTTCTCCCGTCGGCAATCCGGCTTTTCTCCATCACCGCGCATTTTATCAAGCTTTCCGCTTGCTTTATTTCCTATTGACAAGCTGGGATTTCTGTGCTATTCTTGCATTAGTTAGAGGTGACTAACCTCCGGATGAACCCGGTTTTCTTTATCCCTTGAAGTTAGAGGTATTTAACCAAGAAGAAAAGAGGTGCTCCCATGAGTGTTGTGATCGTTGGCGGAAATGAATGTATGGAGCGGCGATACAAGGATCTGTGCGCCAGCTACCAGTGCCAGGTCAAGGTTTTCACCAAGCCCCGGGGCGGGCTGCGGGATAAGCTGGGCGCCCCGGATCTGATGATTTTCTTCACAGACACCATGTCCCACAAGATGCTTCACGGCGCCATGAGCGAGCTGCGCGGGCAAAGCACCGTCATCGAGCACAGCCGCAGCAGTTCCCTCTCCGCCCTTCGGAATATTCTGGAGAAGCACGCGGGATAATAGGATTGCGGCGAAACTGGTTTCGCGTCCATGAATCGATCCTTCCTCCCTTCGGGAGGATCGGGGCAGCATCAGGAGGTTTGCCATGTCGGAAGAATTGCTGGTGCGCTGCTGCGCGCCGACCTTGGCCGGGCTGAAAACCGGCAGTCTTTTCTCCTGCGATTATACCTCGCGGGAGGTCCTGTGGGAAGAAGTGCGGCGCATGAACCGGGAGCTGGTGCCCCGGGGGCTGCGGCTGCTGCCCCTGCGGGTGCGAAGCGGCAAGGCACTGCTGTATGTGTTCCGGCCGGCCCGCCTCAGACGAGATATGACCGGGCCTGCGGCCAAGGAGCTGCTGGATCGGGCGGGCTATCGGGATCTGGGTTGTGAGGCCTGCCTGGCCCGGCTGATGCGCCGTCTGCAGGATAGCGAGGATTTCCCCCATGAGATCGGCCTGTTTCTCAGCTACCCGCCGGAGGATGTGCGGGGCTTTATTGAGAATCAGGCGCAAAACTACAAATTCATTGGGTATTGGAAGGTCTACGGCGATGAAAAGCACGCCCGGGAGACCTTTGACCGATACAAGAAATGCACCGACGCCTACTGCAAATGCCTGAAGGCCGGATACAGGCTTTCCCAGCTTGCAGTGGCGATGTGAAGGAAAGGACGGACGATCATGAAGAAAATCGCAGTAGTCTATTGGAGCGGCACGGGCAACACCGAGGCCATGGCCAGGGCGGTGGTCAAGGGCGCCCAGGGCGCGGGAGCCAGCGCCGCTCTCTGCACCCCGGGCGAGTTCGGCGCCGGCCAGGTGGATCAGTATGACGCCATTGCCTTCGGCTGCCCCGCCATGGGCAGCGAGATGCTGGAGGACAGCGAGTTTGAGCCCATGTTCGAAGCTTGCAAAGCCAGGCTCGCAGGCAAGCCCATCGCCCTCTTCGGCTCCTACGGCTGGGGCGATGGGGAGTGGATGCGGAACTGGGAGGATGACTGCAGCGCCGCCGGCGCCGTGCTGGCCTGCGACAGCGTGATCTGCAACGACGCCCCGGATGACGAGGCTCTCGATGCCTGCAAGGCTCTGGGCGCCGCCCTGGCCTGAAGGCACATCGACTCAATATGGCTGAAAACACGCCGGGAATTCTTCATTCCCGGCGTGTTTCCATGCGGTTTTCTTTTACCTGCGTCCGAACCAGCCCTTCTTCTCATAAGGCTCCGTCTCAAGTCCAAGAAAGCGGTAGCCCGTCTCCTCGATCCCGGCGCGGAGCAAGCTCTCCTCCACCGCCTCCTCGGTGACGAAGGTCGCAAGCCCCTTGGAGTGGGAGGCGGAGACCTTTTTGGCTCCTGGCACCGTCTTGCGGATCACATCGTTGATGTGCGCCTCGCACATGGAGCACATCATACCGTCGATTTTGACTGTATTCTTGAACAATTTGCATCCTTCTTTCCAGCGTTAGATTTGTCTAATTCCTATTGATTTTACAGCCGCTCTGCGCCGGAGCGAGCAGAGCGGCTCCCAGAAGGGATATCAGCCCTCTGATATTAAATATATCTAACATATAATAACACGGTCGGGGCGGCTTTGCAAGCCTCCGGGCAGATTTCATGCGCTCTCCGGCTTTTTGTGGAACAGCACAAACTTTTCCAACGGAAAGAGCACTGCCATCTGGAAAAGCCCCGCGGCAAATACCGCAAGGGTGCGCGCAAGCTTCGCAAAAGCTGTGGCGCTAAGCTTTGCGGCCACAAAGCCCTGCAGCCAGGTGGAAAACAAAATCAGCCCCGTCAGGATCACCAGATAAGCGGCCAGACCCGCCTTGCTGCCCACGCCCCGGAAGGTGGTTTTCATATTCATAAAATAGCCGTAAACATTCGCCAGGAAATTGGATAAAAAGAAGGGCAGCACATAGCCCCAGGTGACGACCCCCTCCACCACATAGGGGCTGGGGCCATCGAACAAATGCTCCGGCACAAACACCGGCCGCAGAAGCTCCGGCAGCGGCGCTGCCACATGGTCGAACAGCAGCGGCAGGAGATTTGCCAGCAAGAGCTGCACCGCCGTGATGCTCAGGCTCACCAGATTGAATTTGAGAAACTGCCACAGCGCACGGTCCCCGTAGCGTGTATCCAGCCGTTTCCAAAGGCCCACCGCCTTCACCCCCTCAACTTTTGACCCATTATAACAGAAGCTCTGGTCCGCGGCAAGGCCGGGAAAAAGAGGCTATCCGGGACTGTATCTCTCCCCTTTAAGACTGGTATGATTCAAATCCCTCCTATGGAAACAAATCCCCCCACCGCTTGGTGGGGGGATTTCTTTGGCGCAGAAGGAGGGATTTGAACCCTCGCGCCGGGTCTAAACCGGCCTACTCCCTTAGCAGGGGAGCCCCTTCGGCCTCTTGGGTACTTCTGCA
>CAYNBS010000038.1:0-11224 GCA_964395795.1 uncultured Oscillospiraceae bacterium | reverse complement strand
GTGCCGATGTACTTGCCCTTGCGCAGCACGGTGCAGCGGTCGGCCACAGCCATGATCTCAGCCAGCTTGTGGGAGATAAACAGGATGCTCTTGCCCTCGGCGGCCAGGTTGCGCATGATCTGCATCAGCTCGTCGATTTCCTGGGGGGTGAGCACAGCGGTGGGCTCGTCGAAAATCAGAATCTCGTTGTCCCGGTAGAGCATCTTGAGGATCTCGGTGCGCTGCTGCATACCGACGGTGATGTCCTCAATAATTGCGTCCGGATCCACCTGAAGGCCGTACTTTTCGGACAGAGCCAGAACCTTTTCCCGGGCTTCCCGCTTCTGAAGGAAGCCATGCTTGGTAGGCTCTACGCCAAGGATGATGTTATCCAGGACAGAGAAGCATTCCACCAGCTTGAAGTGCTGGTGCACCATGCCAATACCCAGATCGTTTGCGTCGTTGGGGTCGTTGATTTTGACCTCCACGCCGTCCTTCTTGATGATGCCCTCTTCCGCCTGATACAGGCCGAACAGAACGCTCATCAGCGTTGACTTGCCAGCGCCGTTCTCACCCAAAAGGGCATGGATCTCGCCCTTTTTCAACTGCAGGGTGATATCGTCGTTGGCGATAATGCCGGGGAATTTTTTCGTGATGTGAAGCATCTCGATTGCGTATGGACTCTCCAACCGTATCGACCTCCCTTTTTAGCATTCACGTACTTATCATACACTATCGAAGGGGCTTTTGTAAATAAATAATGAAGAAAAAGCGAGAAGGAAAAAGAAAGCAGGACGAAGAGAAAAGGAAAAGGACAGACCCGAAGGTCTGCCCTTTTTGCGTTTTGAAAGAATTACTTGATGTTGCCCTGGTAATCGACAGTCACAGCGGTGACAGTGGGCTCGACAGAAATGTCGTTGGAAACGGTGATCTCGCCGTTGAACATGGCAGCGACCAGAGCCCGGTAATCCTCAACGGTGAACTTTCCGTCCTCAAACTGAGTGCTCTCCATGGGGATCTGCACGTAG
This sequence comes from uncultured Oscillospiraceae bacterium, assembly GCA_964395795.1. Taxonomy (GTDB): domain Bacteria; phylum Bacillota; class Clostridia; order Oscillospirales; family Oscillospiraceae; genus Limivicinus. Next base: position 10,217 of record CAYNBS010000038.1, on the reverse strand, counting down.
TTGAGCTCGGGATCGGTGCCGACAAGACCAAGAACCTCGATCTTACCAGCGTAGTTGTCCCAGTTGCCGGCCAGAATGTCAGCCAGAACGGTATCAACGGTAGCAGCAAGGCCCTTCATAGCGGAGGTAACGGTCATGCCCTCGCCGTAGGTTCCGTCGATGATGCCAGCCTGGTCAACGTCAACGCCGATGACCTTGCCGTTGTACTTGGCAGCAGCCTCAGCAGCGGAGGAGTAGATGCCGCCGCCGCAGGCGAAGACGACCTCAGTGCCGTTGGAGTACCAGGTATCCATGTAAGCGGTGATGTCGGCATCGCCAAAGAACTGGTTGCCGTAAGCATACTTGATGGTGACGTCGGTCAGACCCAGCTCGGCAGCAGCAGCGTCAGCGCCCTGCACGAAGCCGTAGCCGTAACGAACAACAGCGGGGACAGCCATGCCGCCCAGGAAGCCCAGGTTCTTGTAACCGAGCTTGACAGCAGCGTAGCCGGCCATGTAGCCGCACAGCTCTTCCTGGTAGATCGCGCAGTAGACATTGTCAGTGTTGTAGTACTCTTCGACGTTCCAGTTGTCGGGGTTGTAGTCGTAGTCAGAACCCAGAGCAGCCTCCAGAATGTCGCCAGCGGCAACGTCCAGAGCAACAAACTTGACGTCTTCATAGAGCTCAGCAGCCTCAACGATCGTGCCACCAAAAGCGTAGCCGGGCATCACGATGACATTGTAGCCGTCGGCCACAGCCTTGTCCACCATGGCAACGCGGTCAGCGGTGTTATTGCCAGCGGGCTTGTAGTAAGTGAAGTCAATGTTGTGAGCTTCGCAGAACGCCTTGCAGGCCTCGTAAGTGGTCTGGTTGAAGGACTGGTCGGTGATGTCGCCGTAGTCGGTGATCATGGCAACGCGGATATCAGCGGTGGTCTCGGTCTCAGTGGTCTCGGTCTCAGTGGTCTCGGTCTCGGTGGTTTCGGGCTCGGTGCCCTCTTCGGTCTCGGTGGTCTCCTCGGTCTCAGCGGTCTCGGTGTTGCCACCGCAGGCAGCCAGAGCGAAGATCATGCACAGAGCCAGAAGCAGTGCAAGCAGCTTTTTCATTTTGTTTCCTCCATAAAAAATTTTGGGTAAACTTACAGGTACGGCGCTTTCGCCGCACCGCATTTTATTATAGCATGAGATTATAGCGTAAAGCAAGGAAAATATTCAACAAAAACTGCGTTTTTGAGGGGTTTCTTTTCTTGCAGGTCCCCTATTTTTGGGCTATTCGGCCGGAAAAACGGATCTGACCCGAACTTGGACTCAATGCGCGGGGCTTCGGGGACGGGGCGCGGTTCAGAGCTCCGCCATCTTCACTGCGGTATCCAAAGCGATCTCCATCATCTGGGTGAAGCTGCTCTGGCGTTCCTCAGCGGGCAGATTGTCCTGGGGGCGGTAGAGGTGATCGGAGACGGTGCAGATGGCCAGGGCCCGCTTGTGAGCATAGGCGGCGTTGGCATAGAGACCGGCGGCCTCCATCTCCACAGCCAGCACGCCCATGCGCTTCCACTCATCGTTCTTGCTGTGGCCCTCGGGGGCGTAGAAGGGATCAGAGGAGAGAATGTTGCCCACATGAGGTTCCACGCCGTGCTCCTTCGCGGCCTCCACGGCCTTGGACAGCAGGGTGTAGTCCGCGATGGGGGCGTAGGTGGCAAGCTCGCCCAGGCCGAAGCTCTTGACGTAGCTGGAATTGGTGCAGGCGCCCTGGGCAATGACGATGTCCCGCAGCTTGATATCGTCCTGCAGCGCGCCGGCGGAGCCGATGCGAATGATATTGTCCACGTCGTAGAAATTGAACAGCTCCCAGCTGTAGATGCCGATGGACGGGATGCCCATGCCCGAGGCCATCACGGTGACGGGCACACCCTTCCAGGTGCCGGTATGGCCCTGGACGCCGCGGACGTTATTGACCAGCACAGGATCGGTCAAAAAGGTTTCGGCGATAAATTTGGCCCGAAGAGGATCGCCGGGCATGAGAACGGTTTTGGCGAAATCTTCTTTTTTCGCATTGATGTGAGGGGTCGGAATAGGCATAGGAATACCTCCTTCAAGTCTGTTTTTGTTTTCTGCTGTTAAATTTCAGTATAAAGGAGAAAAAGTAAAAAGTCAAATTGAAACGGCGGCCGAACTATGGTATCATAAGTCGAAACAAGGCAAATAAACACCATACTTGATGCGACGGAGGATGCGCTATGCAGGATATTATGGTCATCGGAATCGCCGGCGGCACCGGCAGCGGCAAGACCACCATTACCCGGAAGCTGATCCAGGCCTTTGGGGAAGAGGTTTCCGTGGTCCACCACGACAACTATTACAAGGCCCACCACGATATGCCCTATGAGGAGCGGGCCAAGCTGAACTATGACCACCCCAACGCCTTCGACACCGATCTGATGCTGGAGCACATCCGCCAGCTCAAGCGGGGCAAGAGCATTCTCTGCCCGGTGTACGACTATTCCATCCATGACCGGACGGATAAGACCGTGCTCATCCGCCCTACCCGGGTCATCATCGTGGAGGGCATCCTGATCTACGAGAGCCTGGAGCTGTGCCGGGAGATGGACATCAAGATCTATGTGGACACCGATGCGGACGTGCGCATCCTGCGCCGCATCGTGCGCGACGTGCGGGACCGGGGCCGGAGCCTGGACAGCGTGATTGACCAGTATCTGAACACCGTCAAGCCCATGCACGAGCAGTTTGTGGAGCCCTCCAAGCGCCGGGCCGACGTGATCATTCCCCAGGGCGGCCACAACCAGGTGGCGCTGGAAATGGTCATCGAGCGGGTAAGAGCGCATCTGAAGAAATAATATTCATTTGAAGGGGCGACCCTTGCGGTCGCCCGCTTTATAAGGAAAGGGATCGCGATTATGGCAAAGCTATACTTCAAATACGGCGCCATGGGCTCTTCCAAGTCCGCCCAGGCGCTGATCACCAAATTCAACTATGAGGAGCTGGGCATGTCCGTCTGGCTCATCAAGCCCAGCATCGACACCCGGGACGGTGCGGACGTGATCCGCAGCCGCATCGGCCTGGAGGCGAAGGCCCAGGTCATCACCCCGGAGCAGAATATCGAGGAGGCCTACCATGCCGCCGGCAAGCACGACGTGATCATCGCCGACGAGGCCCAGTTCTTCACCCCCGAGCAGATCGACCAGCTGCGGGAGCTGGTGGATCTGGAGAACCTGCCGGTGCTGTGCTTCGGCCTGCGCACCGATTTTCTCACCCACTTCTTCCCCGGCGCCCGGCGGCTCATGGAGCTGGCGGATTCTCTGACGGAGATCAAGACCGTCTGCGCCTGCGGCCGCAAGGCCACCGTCAACGCCCGCATCGACGAGACGGGACGCATCATCACCCAGGGCGACCAGGTCATGCTGGGCGGCAACGACAGCTATGTGGCCATGTGCCACCAGTGCTGGAAGCGGAAGATCCGGGAGCAGCAGGATGCAGGCCGTTGACTTCGCCTCCTGGCCCCGGCGGGAGATCTATGAGTTCTTCTCGCCCATCTCCAACCCCTTCTACTCCGTTACCTTCCGGCTGGACGTGACGCGGCTGCACCGCTATACCAAAGAGCGGGGGCTCTCCTTCTACCACAGCCTGATCTGGCTCTGCACCCGGGCGCTGGAGCGGGTGGACGCCTTTTCCTACGCCGTGCAGGACGGGAAGGTCGTGAAGCTTTCAAGCCGCCGCCCCAGCTTTACCCATCTGAGGCCCGGCAGCGAGGCCTTTCAGATCGTCACCATGCCCTGCGAGGGGACGATGGCGGAATTTTGCGCCGCGGCGAAGGAAAAGAGCGAAAAGCAGGACTTTTTCATCGACTTTGCCGGGGAGGGGATCGACATGATCTTCTTCTCCTGCCTGCCCTGGCTGGACGTGACCGCCCTCACCAACGAGCGGAACCTGGACGTGGACGACGCCGTTCCCCGCATCGCCTGGGGCAAGTTCGTGGAGGAAAACGGCCGGGAGACCCTGGGGCTCTCCGTGGAGGTCAACCACCGCTTCATCGACGGCCTCCACATCGGGCAGTTTGCTAAGGAGCTGGAAAAGATGATGGGGGAGCTGGAATGTTTTTGATACAACTGTAACGGAGAAATCGAGTTTCTGTTATAGAGAGGAGAGCAGATAACGAATGTTTGGTATCTTGGCAACAATAATTTCTGCAAAAAAGCATCACGCGGGATACGCAATATTCACAGGAATATGGACGGGGTTAGCTGTTATTCTTGCTCTTTGCGGTTATTCAAAGATGGCGATAGGACCAGGGGCGATGTTCTTTGTGATAGCCTTGACAATGAAAGATCCTGAAAAACAGTTGTTATCTCCAGTGAAAAGTGATGGAGATATAGGATATGGAGATGAAGATAAATCAAAAAAATTCTACTGTAAAAACTGCAGTATGTTTAGCAGCGGATGGTATCAGGTGTGCCCGAACTGCGGCAATGCTGGATCAATGGTTAAAACCACCGAGACGATTTTGTTTCGCGAATGGTCAAAGAAGCAAAATCAAGTGACAGCTAACACCAGCTCAATTCAAGAATCAACGAAATCTTCCGCGATCCCGCTACCAGATCCCACAAAGCACAGCACAGAAACAAATCTTCCCGTCCGGTTTTGCAGAAACTGCGGCGCAAAACTCAATCCGAACGCGAAGTATTGCCTCAACTGTGGCACAAAAACTGTAGTGGTTAATCAGGAAGCGCCTGTAGAGCGCTCTATTGCTGAATCAACCGCTGAAACAAAACCGAATACTCCCGGCCCCGCACTTCTCAAGCTTGATCTACAGGATAAAAATCTGCCGCCTTTGCTGCGCCGAGCATTTTTGCTCATTGAAGACGGCGAGCGAGAAAAAGCAGATGAATATCTGGAAAAAGTGCTCGATGAAGATCCGGAAAATGCCTATGCATATCTTGGAAAATTGCTTGTAGAGTACAAGCTTGAAAAGGCAAATGATATAAGAAGCATAATGCCCCAGGCAAAAAACAGCAAAAACTATGAAAAGGTCTTGCGTTTCGCAGATGAAAAATTAAAAACTTTCATATCCGAAATTGGCGCAGAAGAAAAAGCTACGGAAGTCTCTGCTCCTGCGCAGATCGTTGAAGATGAAAAAGAGAAGCTGACAGAAGTTCTGACCTATGCGCTCAAATATTCCACAACAAGCGGAATGAAGGACTATTTGCATAGATGCTTAGAGGAACTGGACGAGAAGGAAAAGGGAATTCTGATAGAGTTATTAGAGAACGGGGAGGATTATACTTTGCGTGCTCGCGTCCAAAGCGAACTGAAAGAAAAACAGTAGATATTTGCTTGGAGCGGAGGGATTCTATATGACATGCCCGCATTGTAAAAACGAACTACCGGAAGACAGTAAATTCTGCCAGTATTGCGGTGCTTCATTTGTTGGGGATGACGTAACAAAAAGCGAACAGATAACCGAAGAAAAAACAAAGGGTGAAGAAACCAAAAAGAAGGAACCGGTCAAAAGCAAAAAACCGAGAGTTTGGATAGCAGTACTGATTGTTGTTTCTGTGCTGCTGGCGGCGCTGAATGGGTTTCAGTATTTCTATGTTCAGAGAAATCTGGAACAAAGCCTTTCAACGGAGAAAGCAGAAGCCTCAAGCCTGCGTTCTCGGTATCAAACATTACAGGACGAGAACAAAACGCTCCAGACACAAGTCGATCTTTATACCCGTGTTTTTTCGCAGATTAAAGTTGATGCACGGGGTGGATCCTATGGGAGCACCTCTTCACACTTCAATGTCGATCGATATGTTGTATGCATCAAAACGAACACATCGACAAAGATTACAATGACAGCGAATTGGAACTATGGAGGGACAGTTACCTCGATTAGTTCTGCGCCTCAAGTTGCCACAGTGACTTTCGATCAGGAATCGTGGTCGTATTCTACGACTTTGACAATTCATGGCGGAAACAAAGTTGGCGCTTCAAAAATACACTTTTCAAACAGCATAGACAATATTGAGTTTGATGTACTCGTTATAGTTTATGATTGAAAAACAGAAAAAACGACAAAGGACGCTGCAAAAAACGCAGCGTCCTTGCTGAATAGGGGAAACGAAAATGGCAGATCTCCCGAAGCGGAAACCGCTCCGCCTGCAGCAGTACGATTACAGCACCCCCGGCGCTTATTTCGTCACGATCTGCACGCAGGACAGGCGCTGTATCCTGTCAGAGATCCGTAGGGGCGACCCTTGCGGTCGCCCGTCCCTTACGCTCTCGCCCTATGGTGAAATCGTGGCGGCTTGCATAAAGCACGCAGCGGAACTATACGATGTCCAAATCAGTCCCTTTGTGATCATGCCAAACCACATCCATTTTATCTGCACGATGACCCCACCGCGGGCGACCGCAAGGGTCGCCCCTACGCTTGGTCGGATCGTCGGTGCATTGAAATCCCTGTCAGCAAATCAATGCCGCGATATGGGCCTGAAGGGGAAACTTTGGCAGCGCTCCTACCACGAGCACGTGATCCGGGGCGAGGCGGACTATCGGGAGATCTGGGAATATATCGACGCGAACCCCGCCAAATGGGCGGAGGATCGGTATTTTACGGAATGAATAAACGACAAAGGACGCTGCAAATCCGCAGCGTCCTTTGTATCATGTAGGGGCCGACGCCCTCGGCGGCCCGCATCCCCCGTCTCCCGTAGGGACGAGCATTGCTCGTCCGCGGACATGGGCGAGGGTCGGCGGAGCGATCTGGGGATCGCTCCCTACGAGGGGACGAGGGAACGGATGCCGCACCGTAGCGCCGACCAGTGGTCGGCGGACAAGGAACGGCCGAGTATGATAGCCGCCCCTACTTCAACTCATAGAGCCTGGTGAACTTGTCCTCCAGGTAGTCCAGATAGTAGTTCACGTTCAGGCTCTCGCCGGTGATGGCGCGGATCCACTCGTCCGGCGTGGTGAGGGAGGCGATGGAGAAGACGTGCTCGATGAGCCAGTCGCGCACCTTGCCCAAGTCCCCGGCGGCGACGGCGGCGTCCACGTCGAAGTCCTTCTGCATGGTGCGCAGGATCTGCGCGCCGTAGGCGTTGCCCAGGGCGTAGGAGGGGAAGTAGCCGAAGGAAATGCCGGACCAGTGCACGTCCTGCAGGCAGCCCTGGGTGTCGTTGGGCACGTCCACGCCCAGATACTCCTTGTACTTGGCGTTCCACAGGGCCGGGATCTCATCCACGGTGATCTCGCCGTTGATGAAGGCCTTCTCCAGCTCATAGCGGATCATGATGTGCAGGCAGTAGCTCAGCTCGTCCGCCTCGGTGCGGATCAGGCTGGGCCGGGCCACGTTCACCGCCTCGTAGAGCTCCCGGTCGGTGATGTCGTCGAAGACGCCCTCGCTGAGCTCCCGGATCTTGGGGGCCACCAGGGTGACGAAGGCCTCGCTCCGGCCGATCAGGTTCTCATAGAAGCGGGAGATGGTCTCGTGCATGGCGTTGGACATGTTGTTGGCGCAGTGCTGATCGTGCAGCTCCTGGGGCTCGTTCTGCATGAAGAGCGCGTGGCCGCCCTCGTGGAGGGTGGTGAACACGTTGGAGATGAAGCTGTCCTCGTGGTAGTGGGTGGTGACGCGCACGTCGTGATTGCCGAAGTTGGTGGTGAAGGGGTGCTCCGTGGTCATCAGCACCAGAGCCGACTTCCGCAGACCCTCCAGCTCCAGCAGGTATTTCGACATGGCCTCCTGCCGGGGGATGGGTACCGGGCGGGACATGAAATCCTCCCGGATGGGCTTGCCCTCTTCCACCACGCGCTTGAGCAGGGGCACGATCCGCTCCTTCAGCGCGGCGAAGAAGCCGTCCAGCTGGGCGATGCTGCCGCCTTTTTCGATGTCGTCCAGGCAGGTGTCGTAGGTCGTCGCCTTCTTCTCGTCCCGCAGGTCGATGGCCACCCGGGTATAGCGGATGAGATCCGCCAGCGCGTCCCGGAACAGGGAGTAGTCGTTGGCCTTCTTGGCACTGAGCCAGGCGCCGTAGGCCCGGCTGGAGGCCAGATCCATCTCGTAGGAGAGCTTGGCGGAGATATTTTTGGACTTGCTCCAGCCCTCGTACAGATGCTCGACGGTCTTCTTCTGCACATCCGTCAGCCCCTCGCTGTCCGCATGCAGCTCCTGGATCAGCTTTTCGTAGGTTTTGCTGTGGGTCAGCTTGTGGATCTGCTTGCCCAGCACGGCCATGTCCTTTCCGGCGGGCTCGATGCCCTCTTCCGGAGCGCAGCACTCCATGTCGAAGCTGAGCTTGCCGATGGCGTGGCCATAGGACTGGATTTCGTCCAGAATAGCGAAGAGCTTTTTGAGTTTCTGCTGGTTGGTCATGGTGATCTCCTTTTCCCGCTGTAGGGGCGGCTATCAGCCGCCCGCAACGCATTTAGATTCTTAGATTCCGGGCGGCTGATAGCCGCCCCTACAAGGTTTAGCCTGAAAAATGCTGACACAGGTGCTTGACGCAGCAGGCTTCGCAGTTGGGCTTCCGGGCGTCGCACACGGCCCGGCCGTGGAGCACGATGCAGTGGCAGAAGTCCGAGGACCGCTCCGGCGGCAGGATCTTCCGCAGCGCTGCCTCGATCTTGGGCGGATCCTTCAGGTCGTCCACCAGCCCCATCCGGTTGGAGAGGCGGATGCAGTGGGTGTCCACCACCACGGAGCCGGGCACGCGGAACACGTCGCCCAGGATCAGGTTTGCGGTCTTGCGCCCTACGCCGGGAAGTTGGGTCAGCTCTTCCATGGTCTGCGGCACCTTGCCGCCGTGCTTTTCCAGCAGCACCTGGGCGCAGGCCACGATATCCCGGGCCTTGGCCCGGAAGAAGCCGCAGGAGTGGACATACTGCTCTACCTCTGCCACATCCGCCTCCGCAAAGCTCTCCAGCGTGGGAAAGCGGGCAAAGAGAGCGGGGGTGATCTGGTTCACCCGTTCGTCGGTGCACTGGGCCGCCAGGCGCACGGAGAACAGCAGCTCGTAATCCTTGCCGTAGTCCAGGGTGCAGCTGGCTTCCGGGTATTCCTCCAGCAGCAGCCGGACGATTTCGTTGACTTGTTCCTGGGTCCGCATGGGCGCATCACGCTCTTTCTCTCTAAAAAATCGGCAAGCTCATTGTACCTTGAGCTTGCCGATTCGTCAATTCATAATATTTCCTTGCAGGATTGCCAATCGAAGGGGGCTGTCAAGCCCTTACCGGGACAGGGTGATGCTGCCGCCGCACTCCAGGGAATCCAGCTGGACCCGACCGTTGGGGCCGCCGTATTCGCCGCCGTAACCCCATTCCACATGCAGCCCGAAGGTGCGGGACTGGCCCTCCTGCAGGTCGATGGTGAAGGTGCGGGTGGCAAGCTCGGTGTGCTTCAGGTCGTTGCTGTCATGCTCGATAGCGGGGGAATCCAACGACGCATACTGCCCGTCCAGCAGGATGCCCACCGCGCCGTACAGCTTGGAGGTATACAGGCTGTAGTGGTCGCAGTAGACCTTGACGGTGACTTCCACCTGGGTGCTGCTGACGGTTTTGGCGCTCCAATCGGCATGGATGTTCAGGTAGGTACCGGTCTCCGACTCAAAGCTGCCGCTGCCCAGATTCACAGGGGTGTAGCTGGGCGTCTGGGTAGGCGCGGGCGTGGCGGTAGGCGCCGTAGTGGGCGCGGGTGCCTGGGTCGGGGCGGGTGCTTGGGTGGGGGCAGGAGCCTGCGTGGGCGCGGGCGCCTGGGTGACAGCCGGGGCGGAGGACGGCGCAGTGGGCAGCGTATCCACCGGCGTGTAGGTCACCGCCGGGACGTTGGGATCGGTTTCCACAATGGCGTTGGGATCCGACTCCGGGATCTGTTCGCCCTGGGTGGGCTGATAGACAGGCTGCTCCGGCTCGTCAGACTTGTGGTTGTTGATGCTCTTGAGGATCAGCACCACAATGGTCACCACCAGCAGGAAGACGACAATAAATAAAAAGGCGGAGATCCGGTCTTTTTCGTTACGATTTTTCATAGAACATGCTCCTTTCCAAGGGTTGCGGGAAGAGTATAACACAAGAATATCAAAATGTCTACAAAAGAGTTACAAAATTAGGGATTGTTAAGAATTGCGAGCTCGCGCTGCCGGTGGCAGAGCAAGCGAGCTCGCAATTTCCGCAGCGGTCGGAAAAATGGAGCAAGCGAATGCGCGAACATTTTTCCGGGCACCGCAAGGCGTTTGCGGCCTC
>CAYNBS010000037.1:0-11330 GCA_964395795.1 uncultured Oscillospiraceae bacterium | reverse complement strand
GGCGCTCTGGGTGCTGCCGAGTATGCCCGCCAGAAGGGCCTGGCCAAGAAGTAAGGCATCAAGCGAACATAAAAAATCTCCGATCCATTGGATCGGAGATTTTTTTGTGAATACGGTGCAGAACAACAGGCTGGCGCAGCGTTTAGTAATCCACCCGCTCCACGGTGCAGCCCCGGTCGGTGAGAAGCTGGACCAGGCCGGCCTCCTCCACCATGTGAGCGGTGCCCACGGCCAGGAACACGGTTTTGCCGCTGGCCAGATACTCCATGGCGGCGTCTGCCATGCCCAGGTTCCGGTCGTCCAGCATGGCCTTGTTGTAATCCTCCAGCATGGCAAGCTGTTCCTCGGTGTAATCCGCCGCCGTCTCGTCCTCCTCATTGAGGAGCGCCACGATGGCGTCATACTCGCCGGAGAGCCAGACGGCATACAGGTTTTCCAGAGAGTTGCCGTACTCATCCAGGGAGTCCAGCGTGCTCTCGATGCTCATCAGGTTCAGCTCATCGGGGAAGCTGTTGAGCAGGCCGTACTGGAAGGCGGGGGACTCGACGCTGATGACCTCGATACCGTTTTCATAGGCGGTGTTGATGAGCAGGCTGTCCATCGCCATGGTGGGATCCAGGCTGGAGCGGGTCATCATGGCGCCCTGGGACACCAGCTGGGACCACATGCCCAGGTTGTAGTAATCCAGGGCGGGGAAATAGGCACCGGCCTCGGTAAGCAGGGCCGCGCAGCGGTCATACAGCTCCTCGGGCATGTGATCGCGGATGGTGGTCCCGTCGGCATACACGAACTGAGACAGATCCGTCATCATGGCGTTGGTGTCCTGCTCGTAGGCCACCACGTCAAACTCCACGGCCAGCGCGTCACAGCTCAGCATGGTCGGCGCTACCTTCTCCAGCGCGACCTGGCTGCGCCCGTCGCCCACATGGATGGTGCCGAAGAGGTAGAGGGTGTGTCCCTCCGGGTCGGTGACCTTCCAGAGCATGGGGTGCACGTCCGCAGAGTCAAAATCCGGCGTGTCCGGCGTGGGGGCAGGCGCCTCCGTCTGGCCGGGATTCTCGGTCAGACCGGGGATTTCAGTTTCCGCCGGGGTTTCCGACGCGGCAGCGCCGCCGCAGGCGGTCAGCATGCCCAGCAGAAGCAGCACGGTCAAAAGCAGAGCAATAGGCTTTTTCATCTTGATTCTCCTTTTATACATTATACATATTCTTATTTCCGTTGCAAAAAAAAACGGGCAGGCCGCACCAGAGACATGGCCTGGCTCGGCTTTCGGGCTGTGCCATTATAATGATCATCGGATGGCGAAATCAATCGAGAATTCGATTGATTTCGCTGCCAAACGACAGGTTTGGCAGCGAATGATTCTCAAAATCATTCGCCCGATGCTCATTGCAATGAGTATATGGCAAAACAGTCATGCTGTTTTGCTGCGCAGCAAAGCTGCGCAGCGAAAAGCTTTTTTGCTTTTCGCCATCATATAATCATTATAGCATGAGCCGCTCGGAAGCACAAGACCGGCGCGTAAGATACGCGGAAGAGAAGGGACGCCACGCTGCGTACAGCGGCAGTTCCGCGTGATCCTGCAAACAGTACCGCCTTTTCCGAATAACGGATAAGCTCGGAAAATGAGCAGAGGGGAAAACGCGGCCTAAGCGGGAGAAAGAGGGAAGAATTTGTTAATTCTGCCAAAAATCGGCCCGATTCTCCCGGCGCGGGGCTTGCAATCCGCATAAAATCCAAGTATAATAAAAACAGAGCGGATCGCGGCCCAACAATAACTATGGAGGTTGATTTCTATGAATATTGATATCATCCGCACAACTACCCCGCGCCAGAAGCCCGAGATGAAGGGCATTCGCTTCGGTACCTATTTCTCCGATCATATGTTCCTGATGAACTATACGGAGGGCAAGGGCTGGTACAATCCCCGCATCGTTCCCTACGGCACCATCGAGCTGGAGCCGTCTGCCATGGTGTTCCACTATGCCCAGGAGATTTTCGAGGGCATGAAGGCCTACCGCACCGAAAAGGGGAACATTCAGCTCTTCCGCCCCATGGACAATATCAACCGCTTCAATAATTCCGGCGTCAAGCTCTGCATCCCCCATATCCCGGAGGAGGATTTCCTGCAGGCGCTGAAGACTCTGGTGGAAGTGGATAAGGACTGGGTCCCCGCCGAGCCCAACACCAGCCTGTACATCCGCCCCTTCGCCATCGCGCTGGACGCCCAGCTGGGCGTGCATGTGGCCAAGAACTACCTGTTCTGCATCATCACCTGCCCCGTTGGCGCCTATTATCCCGAGGGCCTGAACCCTGTGAAGATCGCGGTGGAGGCCCGCGAGGTCCGCGCCGTCCGCGGCGGCACCGGCTTCACCAAGTGCGGCGGCAACTACGCCGCCTCCCTGCATGCCAGCCATGAGGCGGGCAAGAAGGGCTTCAGCCAGGTCCTGTGGCTGGACGGTGTGGAGCAGAAGTACATCGAAGAAGTGGGCGCCATGAACGTCATGTTCAAGATCAACGGCAAGATCATCACGCCGTCTCTGGAAAAGGGCACGGTTCTGCCCGGCGTCACTCGCCGCACCGCGCTGGAGATCCTGCGCAACTGGGGCTACGAGGTGGAGGAGCGCGACCTGTCCATCGATGAGCTGATCGAAGCGGCTGACAATGGCACCCTGGAGGAAGCCTGGGGCACCGGCACGGCCGCCGTCATCTCCCCCATCGGCGAGATTTCCTTCCACGACAAGGTGCATGTGATCGACGGCTTCAAGATCGGCGAGCTGACCCAGAAGCTGTATGACACCATCACCGCCATCCAGTGGGGCAAGGCTGAGGATCCCTTCGGCTGGATCGTCCCCGTCTGCTGAAGCAAAAGCAAATAGAATCAAAAGGGCTGGAGCCAAATGGCTCCAGCCCTTTTGCGTCAGAGGGAAATCAGTGGCGGGGTCGCCGGGCAGAAGCGGCGCCGCTGCCGCGCCGGGCAGGGGCGGAGCGGGGTGCTGCCGACGTAAGCTCCGCTTTCCGCTTGCGGAGAATGGCCCGCAGCCTGCGGCGGTTAGGCCCTTTCACGGCATTACCCAGCACCAGAAGCATCGCCAGCGCCAAGGCCAGCCAAAAAGCCCAGGAGGCAAGACCCCGGAAGCGCCCGGGGGCAGCCGGAGCCGAAGGCGTGACGGGCTGGACGGGGGCGGTTTCGCCGCCGGGCTGATCGTTCTGGGGAACAGCAAACCCTTCACCCGGCTGGCTCGTTATGGCGTCCTCGATCCCCGGCTGAGGGGTGCTTTCGGCATCCCGCTGCCGTTGGGCAAGCTTTTCGTCCAGCTCCAGGGAGTAATCCGCCAGGAATTCACCGATCTCCGCAATGCGCTGCTGATAATCGCCTACGTTGCGGGTCATCACGGTGATGATGATCGGGGTAGGGGTATAGACGATGGCGGCGATATGGTTGTTGTTATTGCCGTTTCGCTCCACAAATGCGCCGTATTTCTGGGCGATCTCGTAGCGGTCACCCAGGGTCAGGTCCAGGTACTCGCCCGGTTGGGCAGGCAGCAGATACTCGATCACATGGGGGAAACGCTCATCGCCGCCCTCATAGAGGGTCATCATGACCTGGGTCATGAACCGGGCGGAATAGTAGCTGTGGTCGAAGAAATCCTGGTCAAAATAGGCCCGCTCCAGGGAGGTATAGGGGATGCTCATGTCGCTGCACTTGCCCTGATAGGTGCCGCCCAGGTAATCCACCAGGGCGTGGCCGCTGTCGTTGTTGGAGTAGGTCAGGGCGGTGGACTCCAGGCGCTGTACGGTGCCGCCGGGGATCGCGGTGTCCTGGCTGATTTCACCCGCCGCCTCCTTTTCCGCCATCAGCATGCAGACGGGGACCTTGTAGAGGCTGGCGGAGTACATGAACCGGTCTGCGTTATAATACCAGCAGTCCCCTGTGGCAGTGTAGCAGAAACCCACGGACACGATCTGCATGTCGTGTTCCAGGTCGTGGGCCTTCAGATAGTCCGCCATCCACTGGTTCAGCTTTTCCTCATCGATCAGCGATTCCGCCTCTTCGTCGCCGGGCTCCTGGGCCAGCGCGGCGGGCGCAAGGGACAGCAGCAGCGCCAAACACAGCAGTAGGGAGAACAGCTTATATAAGGTTCTTTTCATCGTTCGCGCCTCGTCATCAGTGATGTGATCCGACAGGATCTTGCTTCATTATAGCATCTTCTCCCTGCGCTGCCAAGTTCGTTTCGACAAAAAGGAAGCGGAGTGGTGACGGATACCGGGGCAATCCAAATCCGAGCCAAGCTTCAGGTCTGCATGGGGAGAGCGCGAGAGGGGAGGGTATGACCCTCTCGCCGAATTTGAGCGAAGCGGATCTTCGCCCGCCAAAGGCGGGCCACCAGAAAGAGGGCATCCTTTCGGATGCCCTCTTTCTGGTGCCGGTGACCGGACTCGACGTCCTTCGGGCACTAGGACTCGCTGCGCTCGTCCGTCGCCGGGGCCGGTTCGCGATTGGGATCACAGATACCAAAAGCAGCACCCCTCAAAAGGGGTGCTGCTTTTGGTGCCGGTGACCGGACTCGAACCGGTACGGGATTGCTCCCAAGGGATTTTAAGTCCCTGGTGTCTACCATTCCACCACACCGGCGTGCGCTACTAATCTAACACGAGCCGGGAACGGTGTCAAGGAGAAAGCGCGGTGCAGCGGCGGGCAGACGAATAGAAACGCTTGTTATTCCCTCAGGGGCATGGTATACTGTTAACATGACTATGAGATGCTCCGAGTTACACGGGTATTTGATGAGAAAGAGAGAATTCAGGTATGAAAAAAAGAGAGACAGAAAAGAGCAGGGGGATGTGCTCCGCAAAGAAGATTGGCTATGGCGTAATGGGCGTAACTGTTTTAGGCGGGATCGCGGCGCTGGCATGCAAAAAATTCCTGGACAAGCATCCAGTGATCAAAATCAGCAAAGAAGATGAACTCTATCAGACTATTACGGCGATGGTGGAGGAAAGCCGGAAGCAGCCGGAAAAGGCCGCAGAAATCAAGCTTGAGATCCTCAAGCTTTTGCGCGACAGAGGCATCCTTTCTCAGGAACAGTTTGATGCCAAATGGAAAAAAACCCAAAAGAAGCTGGAGCGGAAGAACGAAAGCAAGAGCTAAGGGGCTTTTGACCGGAGTAACAGCCGGAGGAAAACCGCAGGATCGGGGCGTGCAGGATCGGGAAGGGTTATTCCTGTTCCGCACGCCCCTTCTGCGGCTTTTTGGTGTTGTCGCCGGCGCGAACCGAGCTTTTCCGCAATCCGCGTTTTTCCGGCCTGCACGGAAATGTGAATCTTTCTTAAGTGCGCTTCCCGGTGTTGAAATTTGGAAGATTTGTGTTATACTGTATCTTTGTAAAACTACCGGCCGGTCCCCGATTCGGACCGGGCGCATAAGCATGGGAGGCAAACAAAACAGCATGAGCAAAAAGCAGTTTAAGGCCGAAAGCAAGCGTTTGCTCGACCTGATGATCAATTCCATTTACACCAACAAGGAGATCTTCCTGCGGGAGATCATCTCCAACGCGTCCGACGCCATTGACAAGCTGTGCTACCTGTCCCTGACGGATGACAGCGTGGGGCTGAACCGGGACGACTATAAGATCGACATCCTTGTGAACAAGGACGAGCGCACCATCACCGTCCGCGATAACGGTATCGGCATGACCATGGAGGAAGCCGAAAACAACCTGGGCGTCATCGCAAAGTCCGGCTCCTACCAGTTCAAGGGCGAGATGGACGGCTCAAAGGCTGAGGATCTGAGCATCATCGGCCAGTTCGGCGTTGGCTTCTACTCCGCCTTTATGGTGGCCGACCAGGTCACCGTCCGCACCCGCAAGTTCGGGGAGGAGCAGGGCGTGGAGTGGAAGAGCACCGGCGCCGACGGATACACCGTCACCCCCATCGAGAAGGATTCCGTGGGCACCGAAGTCATCATGCACCTGAAGGCCGACTCCGAGGAGGAGGTCTACGGCTCTTATCTGGAGGTCTGGAAGCTGAAGGCCCTGGTCAAGAAGTACTCTGACTATGTGCGCTGGCCCATCAAGATGGATGTGCAGCACCAGGAGCGCTATGAGACCGGCGAGAAGAACGATGACGGCTCCCCCAAATTTGAGTACAAGATGGTCACGGAAAACGAGACCATCAACAGCATGATCCCCATCTGGCAGCGCTCCAAGAGCGAGGTCACCGATGACGACTGCATCCAGTGGTACAAGGAAAAGAACCGGGACCGGAAAGATCCCTGCGCCCTGGTGCGCATCAACGCCGAGGGCACGGTGAGCTACAAAGCCATGCTGTTTGTCCCGGGTGAAGAGAATGAAAATGCCTTTTCCGGCGACAATAAGGGTGGGATTACGCTCTATTCCAACGGCGTCATGATCATGGAAAAGTGCGACAAGCTGGTGCACGATTACTTCGAGTTTGTGAAGGGCGTGGTGGATTCCCCCGACCTGAGCCTGAACATCTCCCGCGAGATCCTGCAGCATGACCGGCAGCTTCGCATCATCGGCCAGAATCTGGAGAAGCGCATCAAGGGAGAATTGGAGAAACTGCTGAAGGAGGACAAGCCCAAGTACCAGGAGTTCTTCAAGAATTTCGGTAGCGACCTGAAGGTGGGCGTGTGCGACGAGTACGGCCGGTATAAGGACTTTCTGCGGGATCTGCTGATCTTCTACACCTCGGAGGATCGGATGATCACCCCGAAGGAGTATGTGGAGAACATGCCCGAGAGCCAGAAGGTCATCTACTTCGCCAGCTCCAATTCCGTGAAGAACGCCATGAGCCTGCCCCAGTGCGAGGAGGTTCGCAAGCGGGGCTATGAGCTCATCTACCTGACCAGCCCGCTGGACGAGATGGTGCTGGACGCGCTGAAGGAGCAGGACGGCAAGAGCTTCTGCAACGTGGTTACCGACGACCTGGGCTTCGAGACCGAGGAGGAGAAGAAGGCCGCCGAGGAGCGGGATATCGAGAACAAGGAGCTGCTGGACTTCGTGAAGGAGTCCATCGGCGGAAGCGTCGCCAAGGTGCGGCTGAGCCGGAAGCTCTCCACCCAGGCCTGCTGCCTGACCAGCGAGGGCGGCCTGACCCTGGAGATGGAGCGCTACTTCCGCCACGGTCCCAGCGAAGAGATGCGCAAGCTCCGTGCCACCCGCGTGCTGGAGCTGAACCCGGAGCATCATGCTTTTGAGGCTCTGAAGGACGCCTATGCAAACGACAAGGAGAAGGCCAAAAAACTCTCCCAGATCCTGTCCGTCCTGGCGGAGATGACCGCCGGCATGGACGTGGAGGATCCCAATGCCTTCGCCGAACAGGTGGCGGAGCTGTTCTGATTTTCATCCGTAGGGGCGGCTATTAGCCGCCCGTTAACCCCCGCATGTGTCGGCGGGCGGCTAATAGCCGCCCCTACGGCATGTGTACAAGGAGATACGCCTATGACAAAGCCACGTCTCGGCATCTATATCCATATCCCGTTCTGTGCCAGCAAGTGCAGCTACTGCGACTTTTATTCCCTCTCCGGCTGCGAGCATCTGATGCCCGACTATCATCGGGCGCTGATCGCCCATCTGGAGGAGTCTGCCAAGGGCATCCGCAATTATGAGGTAGACACGGTTTATTTCGGCGGCGGCACCCCCAGCTATTACGGGGCGGAGCATCTGCTGGAGATCTTCGATGTGCTCAAGCGCAACGGCAACGTCCGGCTGGACGCGGAGGTCACCGTGGAATGCAACCCGGACAGTATGCCCTTCCGGGATCTGAAACTGCTGCGGCAAAACGGTGTGAACCGACTTTCCATCGGCGTGCAGGCCACCAACAACGACCTGCTGAAGCTGATCGGCCGGCGGCACAACTTCCAGCAGGCGGAGCTGGCCTTCACCGCGGCGCGGAGAGCGGGCTTTGACAATGTGAATCTGGACCTGATCTACGGCCTGCCCAGCCAGACCAAGAGCGACTGGGCCGAGTCTCTGGCCAAAATCGTGGAGATGCACCCGGAGCACATCAGCTGCTACGGGCTGAAGCTGGAGGAAGGCACGGCCATGTACCGGGAGTATAAGGACTCTCCGGTGCTGCCCTCGGAGGATGAGCAGGCGGATATGTATTCCTATGCCGCCGAGATGCTGGAGCGATACGGCTACAAGCAATACGAGATCTCCAATTTCTGCGCGCCGGGCTTTGAATCGGCCCACAACCTGAAGTATTGGAATCTGGATGATTACATGGGCTTCGGCCCTGGCGCCCACTCCTGTGTGGGCAATCTGCGCTACAGCTTCGTGAAGGATCTGAAGCGCTATATCTCCGGTGTGGAACGGAAGGTCAGCATCATCGACGAGTACCAGCTGGTGGACCCGCTGGAGCGGTCGGTGGAATATGTCATGCTGGCCATGCGCACCAACCGGGGCATGTCCGAGGAGGACTACCGGGTGCGGACCCAGGCGGACTGGAAGCCCATCAGCCGGGTGCTGCGGGCCTTTGCCGAGAAGGGCTGGGCCGAGCAGACCGATGGGCGCTGGCACTTCACGGTGCCGGGCTTCCTCATCTCCAACACCCTGATCGGCATTCTGCTGGAGGCCCAGGCTACCGGCAGAGCCGAGGGAATCCCCTGGATGATGGAGGAAAAGGAAGAAAAGAAGATCGTCCTGCCCAAGGGCGAGGAGGAGCTCTTTGCCGAGCTCTACGCATCCAAACGCATAGAGAACGAAGCCGCTGAAGGCGGCTGGAATGAAGAAATGCCAGAATAACAGAGTGAGGGAAAACAGGTGGCAAATCATTTGAAAGACGAGAGACAGACGGAACAGCCCGGCGCCCGGGGCGGCAAGCCCAAGCCCAATTCCCGCGCCGCCATCCGCGCCCAGCGGGAGGCGGAGGAACGGGAAAAGCAGGCCTGGATCGCCCAGCGCAAGCGGGAGGAGCGGGAGGCTGCCGCCGCGGAGGAGCGGGAAAAGCAGGCGTGGATCGCCGAGCGCAAGCGCCAGGAGCGGGAGGCCGAAGAGGCCGCCCGCCGCAGAGAAAAGGAGGCCAAGGCTGCCGCCCGCCAGAAAAAGGCCGAGCAAAACGCCGAAAAACGGCGGAAGCTGATGAAGACGCTGAAAATCACGGCGCTGGTGGCACTGAGCCTGGTGGTGGTGCTGGGGATAGCCGGCGTGTTTGTGGGCTACCACATCTCCAATTTGACCACCAACTTCCCCAATGTTTACCTCAACGGCATTGACGTGGGCGGACTGACCAAAGAGGAGACCGCCAAGAAGCTGGACGAACAGGGCTGGGAGAAAATGGTGCCCAGAACGCTGGAAGTGCAGCTTCCCATGGGCGTGAGCTTCACGCTGAACCGGGAAGAAGCAGGACTCCTGATGGATCGGGACGCGGCGGTGGAGGCTGCCTATGCCTATGGGCACAGCAAAAACGTGGTGGAAAACGTGCTGTGCTACTTCCGCGCCCGGGTGACAGCGGTGAACCTGACCGGGCAGCGGCAGGAATTCAACCATGATTATATCCGGGAAAAGGCGACTGCTGCCGTGAAGGAATTCCAGGAGAAGACCTCCGGCAAGAACTATGTGATCGACACCGAGGCCAAGGAGCTGCACTTCCTCAAGGGGGCAGGCGATCTGAATCTGAACCTGGACGACCTGTGCGCCGCCGTAGAGGAGGCCATGAAGGGGGAAGAGAGCGTCCTGGTTTACGACAAGGTGGACATGGACCTGACCGTGCCGGATTTCGATGCGCTCTATAAGGAGCTGAACGTGGAGCCGGTGGATGCCTTTATGGATCCGGAGACCTTTGAGGTCAAGCCTGAGACCGTGGGCTGCACCTTCGACCCGGCGGAAGCCCGCCGGCTGTGGGATGCTGCGGAACCCATGGAGGAGATCGTGATCCCGCTGGAGATCCTGGAGCCGGAGGTGACGGCAGAAGAACTGAGCGGCATGCTGTTCCGGGACTGCCTGGGCAGCCAGACCAGCTCCTTTGGCGGCAGCACCCAGGCCAGAATCAACAACATCAACCTGGCCGTCTCCAAAATCAACGGCGTGATCCTCATGCCGGGCGAGACCTTCTCGTATAACGACACGGTGGGCCAGCGCACCATTGCCAACGGCTTCCAGGAGGCGGCGGCTTACTCCAACGGCGAGGTAGTACAGGAGGTGGGCGGCGGCATCTGCCAGGTGTCCTCCACCCTGTATTGCGCCACGCTCTATGCCCGCATGACCACGGTCAGCCGCACCAATCACTACTTCCGCGTGAGCTATCTGCCCCTGGGACAGGACGCCACGGTGAGCTGGCGCGAGCCGGACTTCAAGTTCCGCAACGACCGGGAATACCCGGTGAAGATTGTGGCCTACTGCAATAACGATACCCTGGAGCTGACCATCGAGATCTGGGGCACCGATACCGACGGCATCTATGTCACCCTGAGCTACGAGCAGTACGCCGTGCACGATACCGAGTATACGGATGTGGTCATCGGCTCCAACGTATACCTGTATATCCACTATTATGACAAGGACGGCAATTTCCTCTACACCAAGGAAGGGCCGGACAGCACCTATTTCAAGCACGAGTACGAGATCGACTGGCCCCCGGAGAAGGATAACCCGCCTTCCGATGACGATGGCGGCGGAACCAGCGGGGAAACCGGCGGGGAAACCGGCGGGGAAACCGGCGGGGAAACCGGCGGGGAAACCGGCGGGGAAACCGGTGGCGAAACCGGCGGCGGAACCGGTGGCGAAACCGGCGGCGGAACCGGTGGCGAAACCGGCGGCGGTGATGAGGGCGGCGGAACGCCGGGCGACGTCATCATTGAAGATCCCTGAGTCTGCCCTCGCAACGCAAAACCAAAACAGGAGAGAAGAGAATGGAAAAGAAGACCTTTTATATTACGACCCCCATCTATTATCCCTCGGATAATTTGCATATCGGCCACACCTACTGCACCGTGGCGACCGACACCATCGCCCGCTACAAGCGGCTGCGGGGCTATGACGTCATGTTCCTTACCGGCACCGACGAGCACGGCCAGAAGATCGAGGAGAAGGCCAAGGCCGCCGGGGTCACGCCCCAGCAGTTTGTGGATCGGATCGTTGCGGGCGAGCACGGTGTGCAGGATCTGTGGAAGCTGATGAACATCTCCAACGACCGCTTCATCCGCACCACGGACGACTACCATGTGGCCTCCATCCAGAAGATCTTCAAGAAGATGTATGAGAAGGGCGACATCTACAAGGGAGCCTACAAGGGCAAGTACTGCACCCCCTGTGAGAGCTTCTGGACCGAGAGCCAGCTGAAGGACGGCAAGTGCCCCGACTGCGGCC
>CAYNBS010000036.1:0-11734 GCA_964395795.1 uncultured Oscillospiraceae bacterium | reverse complement strand
GGCATCATCATGGGCCGCAGCGGCATCCGCCAGGCCTACGCCACCGGCCGGGGCAAGGTCATCGTCCGGGCCCGCACCGAGTTTGAGGAGCACGGCCAGGGCCGCACCCGCATCATCGTGACGGAGCTTCCCTATCAGGTGAACAAGCGCCAGCTCATCAAAAACATTGCCGACCAGGTCCGCGAGAAGCGGCTGGAGGGTATTTCCGACCTGCGGGATGAGACGGACCGCAACGGTATGCGCATCGTCATCGAGCTGAAGCGGGACGCCAATCCCCAGGTGGTCCTGAACCGCCTCTTTGCCCAGACCCAGCTGCAGTCCAGCTTCTCCATCAACATGCTGGCCCTGGTGAATAACCAGACCCAGCCCAAGATCCTCTCTTTGCGGCATATCCTGGACGAGTATCTCACCTTCCAGGAGGAGGTCATCGTCCGGCGCACCCGCTATGACCTGCGCAAGGCCCAGGAGCGGGCCCATCTGCTGGAGGGCCTGCTCATCGCCCAGGATAATATCGACGAGGTCATCCACATCATTCGCAACAGCTATGACAATGCCAAGCAGAACCTGATGGAGCGCTTCTCGCTCTCTGAGGTGCAGGCCCAGGCCATCTGCGACATGCGCCTCATTGCCCTGCAGGGCCTGAACCGGGAAAAGCTGGAGCAGGAGTATAAGGATCTGGAGCAGAAGATCGCCTATTACCAGGAGCTGCTGGCTGATCCCGAGAAGATCAAGGGCGTGCTGAAGGACGAGCTGATCCAGCTGCGGGACAAGTATGGCGACGGGCGCAGGACCGAGATCCAGGACGTGGAGGACGAGATCGACGTGGAGGATCTGATCGAGGAGGAGCAGTGCGTCTTTACCCTGACCCACGGCGGCTACATCAAGCGCCTGCCCGTCAGCGAATACCGGGCCCAGGGCCGGGGCGGCAAGGGCGTGCGCGCCATGGCCACCAAGGAGGAGGACTATGTGGACACCGTGTTCACCGCCTCCACCCACGATAATATTCTGTTCTTCACCAGCTCCGGCAAGGTCTTCCTCAAGAAGGGCTACCACATTCCCGAGGCAGGCCGGAACGCCCGGGGCACCAATATCGTCAATATCATCCCCATTGACGCGGGCGAAAAGGTCAGCGCCATGATCCGGGGCCGGGGCTTTGCAGAGGAGCACTTCCTCTTCTTCGTCACCCGGAAGGGCACCGTCAAGCGCATGAGTCAGGCGGCTCTGCGGAACATCCGCTCCAGCGGCATCCGGGCCCTGAACCTGGACGAGGGGGACGAACTCATCACCGTGCTGCAGACCATGGGGGATGAAAAGATCCTGATCGCCACCCATAACGGCATGGCCGTCTGCTTCGATGAAAACGATGTGCGGCCCATGGGCCGTACCGCTGTGGGCGTCCGGGGCATCCGCCTCAGGGAGGATGACTTCGTGGTGGGTGCCGGCAGCGACCATATGGGCGCCGCCTTGCTCTCCATTACCGAGAAGGGTTATGGCAAGCGCACCCCGGTGGAGGAATATACTGTCCACGGCCGGGGCGGCCTTGGCATCCGCAACTATAACGTCACCGACAAGACCGGCGCTGTGGCCGATGTAAAGATGGTGAATCCCCATGAGGATCTGCTGGTCATCTCCGATGACGGCACCATCATTCGCATGGCAGTGGATAATATCTCCCTGCTGGGCCGTGCCACCCAGGGTGTGCGCGTCATGCGCCTGATGGAAGGCAGCCGGGTCATCTCCATTGAGAAGACCGAGCGGGAGGTCGAGGAGGAAAAGGGCGAGGGAGAACCGCGGGAAGAGGAATGACCCGCTTATCCCCGCTGTACGATTGATCTGTTGAGGAGGGAGAACAATGGAAGGCTTTGCTGTAATGCTGATCCTGTTCTGGCTGGTGCCGAAGCTGGTGGCCGCTGCAAAGAAAAAGCAGGATGCGGCCCGGAACGGAAGCGCCGGGAATTCTTCTGCGGCACGGCAGACGCAGCCCATGCATTCGCACCGGCCCGCGCCGGTCATGAACCGCTCCGCCCATCGGGACTTTTCCGCGCCGGAGGCCCCCTGCATCGTCTGCGAACAGACCGGGGAGGACCATTTCCTGCGGGATAAGGCCCGCCGCCTTGCCCAGCTGGACGAATGGCTGAAGATCGGCCTGATCGACCGGGAAGAATACCGGGTGCTGAAGGACCGGTACCAGAGGGGAATTTAATTTTGCAGGGGCCGGCGTCCCCGACGGCCCGAAAAATCCTCTACTTTTCCGCGGGGCGTCGAGGACGCCGCCCCCTACCGAGCACCTTCTCTCCGTTTTTTGCAAGAGAGCTTATAAGGAAATAGAATAGTATGAAAACAGTCGAACTCTATACCGACGGGGCCTGCAGCGGGAATCCCGGTCCGGGGGGCTGGGGCGCTATTTTGCGCTACAACGGCGTGGAAAAAGAGCTCTCCGGCGGCGAAGAGAGGACCACCAACAACCGTATGGAGCTCACCGCCGTGATCCAGGGCCTGCTTGCCCTGAAGGAAAGCTGCGTGGTGGAGCTCTGGTCCGACTCCAAGTACGTCATCGACGCGCTGGAGAAGGGCTGGGCCTGGGGCTGGCGCAAAAAAGGCTGGATCAAGAGCGACAAGAAGCCCGCTCTGAACCCGGATCTCTGGGCCATGCTGCTGGATCTGACGGGACAACACGAAATGCATTATCACTGGGTCAAGGGCCACGCCGATAACGAATTCAACAACCGCTGCGACAGGCTTGCTGTAGCCGAGAGGGAGAAATTTGCATGAAGCCCATCAACTTCAACGACAAACCCTTGAAAATCTTCATCCAATACATCGCCCATCATAAGAAGCTCTTCGCCATCGACATGGTCTGCGCGGTGATCGTGGCGATCATCGACCTGGTGTTTCCCTACGTCTCTCGCCAGTCCATGCGCGATTTGCTGCCCCAAAAGCTGTACACCACCTTTTTCGTGGTCATGGGCGTGATGATCGCGGCTTACCTTCTGAAATCCCTGCTGTACTATATCATCACGGTGTTGGGCCACAAGATGGGTGTGCTGACGGAAGCGGACATGCGCCGGGACCTCTTCACCCATATGCAGGATCTCTCCTGCAGCTTTTTCGACAAAAACCGCACCGGCGTGCTGCTGAGCCGGGTGGTGAGCGACCTCTTCGAGGTGACGGAGCTTGCCCACCACGGGCCGGAGAATATCATCATCTGCTCCCTCACCATCGTGGGCGCGCTGATCATCATGTTCACCCTGCAGTGGCGCCTGGCCCTGGTGCTGGCCGTTGTGCTGCCGCTGACGCTGTGGTTCACCCTCAGCCAGCGCTTCCGCATGAAGAAGGCCAATATCGAGGTCAAAAAGAAGACCGCCGAGATCACCGCCGCCATCGAGAGCAGCATCTCCGGTGTGCGCACCGCCAAGGCCTTCGCCAACGAGGACATGGAGGTGGAGAAGTTCGACTCTGCCAACACCGTCTTCAAGGGCGCCAAGGTGGAGTATTACCGGAGCATGGGCCTCTATATGAGCGGGATGGAGTTTACCACCGGCGTGATGCAGGTGCTGGTCATCACCGTGGGCGGCCTGCTCATTATGAAGGGGAAGATGGACACCGTGGATCTCATCACCTTCACCCTCTACGTTTCCACCTTTGTGACCCCGCTGCGGAAGCTCGTGATGTTTGCCGAGCAGTATATGCAGGGCAGCGCGGGCCTGACCCGGTTCCTGGAAATCATGCGCACCGAGCCGGAGATCCAGGATGCGCCGGACGCCGGGGTGCTGGATGGGGTGCGGGGCGAGATCGACCTGAACGATGTGAGCTTCCACTACTCCAACGGAATCCCCGTGCTGAGCCATATCGACCTGCATGTGGCCCCGGGCGAGTGTCTCGCAGTGGTTGGACCCTCCGGCGGCGGCAAGACCACCATGTGCCAGCTGATCCCCCGGTTTTACGACGTTTGTGGCGGCAGCATCACCGTGGACGGCAGGGATATCCGCAGCGTGACCCAGCGCTCCCTCCGGCGGAACATCGGCATCCTGCAGCAGGACGTGTTCATGTTCGCCGGGACGATCCGGGAAAATATCCGCTACGGCAAGCCCGACGCCACCGATGAGGAGATCGTGGAGGCGGCCAAGCGGGCCGAGATCCACGATGAGATCATGGCGCTGCCCGATGGCTACGACAGCTATATCGGCGAGCGGGGCGTGATGCTCTCCGGCGGACAGAAGCAGCGGCTCTCCATCGCCCGGGTCTTTCTGAAAAACCCCAAGGTGCTGATCCTGGACGAGGCCACCTCGGCCCTGGATACCGTCACCGAGCAGCGGATCCAGCGTTCGCTGGACGAACTGAGCGTGGGGCGCACCACCATCATCATCGCCCATCGGCTCTCCACCGTGAAAAACGCCGACAAGATCGCCGTGGTGGAGGGAGAACATATCATCGAGCTTGGAACGCATCGGGAACTGATACAGAAAAACGGCGCCTACGCGGCCCTGTGCCGGGCGCAGAATTTGGAGGGCTGAGCATGCTTGCCATCAGAAAAGGCGGACACCGGGATCTGGAGCGCTATTACAATGTGATCGACCTGGATTTTGACAAGAAGGAGCAGCTGCCCAAGCTTGGCCTGCACCGGGCCATGAGCAAGGGGGACGCGGAGCTGTTGATCGTCTATGACGAGGAAAGCCGCATCGAGCTGGCCTATGCCCTGACCCTCTGCCGCAGCCTCTACGGCTATGTGCTGCTGAAGTATTTCGGCGTGCTGCCCTGGTACCGGGGCAAGGGCCTGGGGGTACAGGCCATGCGGCTCATCAACAAATACTATGCCGACCGGCAGGGAATCCTGGCGGAGCTCACCGTGTTTGACCCCGAGGACACCGAGACCTTGCGGAAGCTGCGGAAGTTCTTTGGCCGCTTCGGCTATGAGCCGGTGGAGCGGGACTACCGCCTGGGCGGCGTGGAGGCGGATCTGATGGTCAAGCCCATCCGAGGCACGGCGGACATCACCCCGGTGGCCCATCGGCTGCTGCGGGACTTCTATTCCCGGGTGCTCAGCGGGGAGAAGCTGGAGAAGACCGTGGACATCCGGCAGGTATGAGCGAAAACTATGCCGTCCTCTTCGATATGGACGGGGTGATATTCGACTCCGAGCGCGCCCTGCGGGCCGTCTGGCTGGAGCTGGCGGCGGAGCAGGGGCTGGGGGACATGGAGCGGGTCTATGCCCGCTGCCTGGGCGTGACGCGGGAGGTCACAGGCTCCATCCTCCGGGAGGAATACGGGGAGAATTTCCCCTGGGAGGCCTTCCGGGAGGAGACCACCCGCCGCTATCGGAGCCGCTATGCCGGCGGGCGCCTGCCGCTGAAGCCGGGCGCGCGGGAGATCCTGCGCGCTCTGGGGGAGCGGGGGGCGCCCCTTGCGCTGGCCTCCTCCACCCAGCGGGCCCTGGTGCTGCGGGAGCTGGAGGAGGCGGGGCTGCTGCCCTTCTTTGACGCGGTGGTCTGCGGCGACGAGGTGCGCCGCTCCAAGCCGGAGCCGGAGATCTTCCTCACCGCGGCGGCGCGCCTGGGCGCGGAGCCGGGGCGCTGCTTTGTGATTGAGGACAGCTTCAACGGCGTCCGCGCCGGCCACGCCGCCGGGATGCGGGTGCTGATGGTGCCGGATCTGCTGCCGCCCAGCGATGAAATGCGCCGCCTGGCCGAGGCCGTCCTGCCGGATCTGTACGCGGCGAAACGGTATGTAATAAATCCTTTCAGAACTACGAAACAGCGGACATCCTTAGAATAAAGCCTCTTCTTTGATGTGCCAAGATCTTGCGATTTTTTGTCAAGATCTTGGCACTTTTCGTTGACAAATGAAACCTAATATATAATAATAAACAGAGAATAATGATCGGGCAATCTTATGGCACAGTGTGGATGGTGAAAAATGAAAATCAGTTATAGAAAGCTTTGGGTTTTGCTTGCTGAAAGAGAGATTTCCCCGGCAACAATTCGCAAGGAGCTCTCTATTGCCCCCGGAACGATGACAAAGTTGAGAAAAAATGAAGAGGTTGCCATATCGGTATTGTTGCGTATCTGCGAGTATTTGGATTGTGATATCGGCGACATTTGTGAAGCAATAAAATACAAAGAATAGTTCTTTCCAATTGCGAATGATGATGGTCTAAAAACAGCAAGAACAACACAAGGAGAAAACATGGGAAATTGCAAGAATTGTGGTCAGCTTTTAGCAGACAACGCTCTTTTCTGCCATATTTGCGGAACGCCAGTAGATAAACAAGAGCAAACTGACTCTTCGATGAGAAAACAGGAATATGTTGGCGTTGTAAAAAAATGTCCCTCCTGTGGTGCAGAATTGCCAAGCATGGTTGCGGTTTGCCCATCTTGTGGACATGAAATTATGTCTTCAGAAGTGGCTCCGTTTTTATCTGCCTTTATAGATGGCCTGGATAAATGTGATCAAGCGATTATTGAAGAAGAAAGCGAGAGGCGCAAGAAAAACGAACAAAAAACAATAGGCTGGAAATCCTGGAACAAGATAGGAAAAATAGCGTGGATAGTATTGAATATCGCAACGCTTTGTTTTCCTCTTTTACTCTTTTTCGTAATTATGCGATTCCGAGAAGCTTCTATTTTACCAAGTGAGAAACTCAAAGCCTCCTTGATTGACAACTTTGAAATACCAAATGAAAAAGGGGCAATAATTGATTCGCTAAACCTCATTCAAGGCAAGATAGCCTCTGTAACAGCGGGAAGAGCAACAAACAGAAGCTGGCATTGGACGAAGATTTGGTATGCAAAAGCAAGTCAAATCAGCAAGAAGGGAAGTGTCCTCTTGCCGGGAGAGAAAAGTATAAATGACTCATTTTGTCAAATTAATGAACATTATGAGCGTTTTCAGAAGAAGATTAGGTTTAAAAATGGTGCACTTTTGACGGGTACTTTCATTTATATTCTTCTCGTATTAGGATCAATTTGGTTTTTATCGTCAAGAGGGCTCTCTCCTTTCATACAAATTTCAAATAGTGGGGTTTTGGTCTCTCCTTATTTATGGAAGGTTTATATTCCTCTTATCCTAACTCTTTGCATTCTTATAGTTCCCAAAATCCCAAAAGAAATTAGATTATATTTTGCGCTGCTTCCATGGATAGCGGTTCTTATCATTCTGTTTGGAGGACTGATAACATCTTGCTCTGAAAAAGCAGAGAATAAAAGGGAAACAGAGACCACCTTAGCTGGTGATGTTGAGAATATAGGCGAAAAATATGATTTGGTTTTAGTTCAATTCAAAGTAAAAAACCGCTTTAAGGATGAGGTTGAGATTACTTTTCAATCACCTTCATTTGATAGAGAGTCGATTATAGATGCCGAGAATGAGATAAAAAGAGCAAATGGAGAATATCACTATGTTATTGAGTTAAGTTTTGTCACAGAGGACGATCTTGTTGTTAGGAAAGTCAAAATAGATGAACACAATATTCTTAAGGTAGAAGAAGACAACACGGATGGTTTCTTGGCGGAATTCGTTAATCTATGCAAGGAGAATGATCTCAAGATCACTTATTGTATGAAGTGGAACGATTATGGTATGTACCATTTCACTTTACGCCCAACGACTAACGAGGAGAAAGACTATACGGGCTTCTCAGATGAGGCAGAAAAACTTATGCTCAAATACGGCTACTCATCAATAGAGATAACCATAGAAGATTTGCATGGTAAGGACATTGTGCGTATTAATATTGAAATTGGAAGCGATATTGAAATCGTTCAAGTGGCAGAGATAGAAGGAAGAGTAACCGAAAACATTACTCCGATTTTGAAAAAGTATGGGCTGACAATAGACTGGGTCAGCTTAGGAAATAACGAGCTTATTATTGTTCTTACAACTCAAGTGTTTGATGATGACCAGATAATGAATTTGGCTGAAGAGATAGCTGTTGTTTGTATAGAAACGGGATATGACACGCGGGTCGATATAAAAGAAGATAATAACATTGTCTGGAGAATTCACTGTGATGAGTTCGGAAGAATAACGACAATTGATGCATCTGAAACGGATGATACCAACTAATCAAGTAAGGAGGTCAGAATAATGCTTTTTGGCTCGAGAAATAAAGACAGCATCTTAAATAGTGTTCGCTGTGACGAAGGCGAATACTTGATATGGAAATGGCACCCTGAAAATAGCGCTGGCCGGAACAATAATAGAGAAAACGCCATCCGCTGGGGTTCTTCTCTTCGCGTGCGGGATGGGGAAGCCGCTGTTTTCGTATATAGCAAACGGGACGGCAATCATCAGGATTGCATTATTGGCCCGTATGACAGTATTCTGAAAACAGAAAATCTTCCTGTCATATCCAGCGTTATTGGGCTTGCGTATGGAGGAAACTCTCCGTTTCCGGCAGAGATATATTTCGTAAATCTTGCCAGAATCACACAGGTTCGCTTTGGCGTACCCTTCTTTGATGTTTTTGATCCACGCTTTTCTGACTATGGCGTTCCTGTGGCGGTAAGAGGGACGATCTCTTTTTACATAGAAGACATTCGCAAATTCATGCGCTTGAATCGCTTGCAGAATTTCAGCATAGAGGATTTCCAAAAGCAAATTAGAGACACCGTGTGCCGCTATGTTAAGGACACAGTAGCCAACGCCCCTGCCGCCCACAGTATCCCTGTCGTTCAACTGGAGACAAAAATCTCCCAAATCAATGACACTGTTGAGTATGACATTAAGACTCGGCTGGAGGAAGACTTCGGTGTTGCGGTGTCTGGAGTAGATATTGGCGCTATCGAAATTGATAAGGCCAGTGATGGATATGCACAGCTCATGTTGATTACGAAAAAGCTGGCTGCTGAAACTGTCAGGGCTGAGACAGAGGTGAATATTCAGCAGATGCGCGATAAGCAGCGCATAGAAGCGGAAAACTATGCGGAATCCCTACGTATCCAAAGGGAAGAAGCGCAATATGCGCAGCGCAAGCAGACGCAGATGACGCATTTTGCGGCATATCAGACGGAAGCGCAAACCCAGGTTGGCGTTGCCGGAGCGGAAGCCCTTGGAAAGATGGGCGTTGGCGGAGGAAATGCGGCGTCCATTGGCGAAGCGGGATTTAATCCCGCGGCCATGATGGCCGGTATGGCCGTCAGCGGCGCCATTGGGCAGAATCTTGCAGGGACCTTGAATGGTATTATAAAGGGGAGTCAGGTTGCTGATGGCGCGGTACCGCCCCCGATCCCTACAATTTCCTATTATGTTGCCACAAACGGACAGGCGACAGGGCCATTTGACTTTGCAACGCTGACAAATATGGTGGTATCTGGTCAAATTTCGAAAGAAAGCCTGGTATGGAAAAAGGGTATGGATCAGTGGGAAAAAGCGGGAAATATTGAGGAATTGAAGAACCTGTTTCAAACGGTACCGCCAATACCCGAACAAGGCGTATAATCCCCGGGAAGAATCAAAGGGAGTGCCCGCAGGCCCTTTCTTTGTCGTTTCAATGAGGGTTGGTCCCGGGAGGGGGAGAAAACGAAATCTTCCCCTCCCGGGCGTCGTTTTCTTTGGTTCCTTTCTTTTTGGACAAGCAAAAGAAAGGAACATCGTTTCCCCTATCCGCGGGAGGGGACAAGCCCCTCCCCTACGGTGCAGACCGGCGTTGGACGGACGGCGGGCCTCCGAGGGAGTCTGCTCCTACGGTGAGGGATGGCCCGAGCCCCGTCTCTCGACCCCTTCCGTCACGGCTGCGCTACGCTTGCCGCGACACCTCCCCCGGAGGGGGAGGCAAGCGCGGCGGGCGATTCGTGAATCGCCCCTGCGGTGTGACCTTATTTTTTCCCGAACGCCCGCGACGCAAAACTCGTTGCTTCCGCAGAGATAATCTGCTATACTATCCCTGTTATGGAAAACCTCATCAAACAAATACTGGAAAACAAGGAAGCTGCCGCCCTCCCCTCTTTGCTGGAGAGCGGAGGGCTTCCTGCGCTCGTTTCCGGGCTTTCGGCGGTGCATCGGGCCAATTTGGCTGCCGCCCTGCGGCTGGAGACCGGCCTGCCCCTGGTGGTGCTCTGCCCGGACGATACCGCCGCGGAGAATATGGCCCGGGACCTGAGTGCCATGCTGGGGGAGGAAACCATCACGCTGGGGATGCGGGACTTCACCTTCTACGCCGCCGAGGCCGCCTCCCGCCAGGCGGAGCAAAAGCGCATTGCCGCCCTTTACTCCATGCAGACCGGCCGGGCCAAGGTGATCACCGCTTCCGTTTCCGGTCTGATGCAGCGCACCCTGCCGCCGGAGACCCTGGAACGGGCCGCTTTCGTCCTGGAAGACGGGGGCAGCTACGCCATCGAGGATATTGAAGACGCCCTGCTGCGCTGCGGCTATGCCCGCACCGAGCAG
Source organism: uncultured Oscillospiraceae bacterium (assembly GCA_964395795.1). Lineage (GTDB taxonomy): Bacteria > Bacillota > Clostridia > Oscillospirales > Oscillospiraceae > Limivicinus. The sequence continues at coordinate 1,351 of CAYNBS010000036.1, read as the reverse complement.
GTGGAGGGTCCGGGACAGTTTGCCCGCCGGGGCGGGATCCTGGACTTCTTCTCTCCGGCGGAGCAGGAGCCAGTGCGCATCGAGTTCTGGGGGGACGATATTGACTCCATGGGCCATTTCGACGTGGCCTCCCAGCGCCGCAGCGAAGCAGTCAAGCGCTGCGTCATCCTGCCCGCCGCCGAGACCCTGCCCAGTCTGAGCCTGGGAGGCATCGAGGCCCTGGCAAGGGAAATCGAGCGTTTTGCCGAGCGCTATGCCAAAAAGCGCAGCAGCGAGAGCGCCGCCAGCCTTGCCGCCACTCTCCGGGCGGACGCGGAGCGGCTGCGGGGCGGCGTGATCCTCTCCGACGCGGACCGCTATCTCCCTGTGATCTACCCCGGGGCCTGCGGCCTGGATTATTTGCCGGAGGACGCCCTGCTGGTGCTGGAGCAGCCCGCTCGCTGCGCCGAGCGCGCTCGGGACTATCAGAAGCAGCTGCTGGACGATCTGCGGGAGCTGCAGAAGCGGGGCCAGGTGGCCATGAGCGCGGACGCCTTCTATGTAGGCTGGGACGCGGTGGTAAAGCGCCTGCAGGACTTCCCCCTCTATATGACCGACGCCTTCACCGTGGGCCGTACCCCCGTGCCGCCCAAGACCCTCACCAGCATTCCTGCCAAGCAGCTCCCCTCCTATGCCGGCAGCGCCCAGGCCGCCGCCGAGGACGTGAAGCTCTACCTCAAGCAGGGGCACCGGGTGGTGGTGCTGGCGGGGGACGAGCGAAGGGCCAAGGTGCTGCAGGACTTCTTTCGGGAGCATGAGCTGCCCGCCATCCTGGATCCGGAGCTGAAGCGGCTCCCCGGCTTCGGGGAGTGCCGCATCGGCGTGGGGGCGCTCTCGGCGGGCCTGGAATACCCCGGCATCAAGCTGGCGGTGCTCACCGATGCCCAGCTCCTCCGGGCAAAAAGCAAAAAGGCCGCCGCCAAAAAGAAGCTGCCGGCCAATCGCCAGCGGATCGAGAGCTACGCCGACCTCTCCGTAGGCGACTTCGTGGTGCATGAAAACCACGGCATCGGTCGCTTCGCCGGCATCGTGAAGATGCAGGTGGACGGCTTTGAAAAGGACTATGTGAAGATCCAGTACGCCGGGACGGACAGTCTTTACGTCCCTGCTACCCAGCTGGATCTGGTGACCAAGTATACTGGCGCCGGAGAGGAGAAGCCCGTCAAGCTCTCCAAAATGGGTGGGGCCGAGTGGGCCAAGACCCGCTCTCGCGCCAAGAGCGCCGCCAAGGACATGGCCAAGAAGCTCATTGCCCTCTATGCCGAGCGGCAGCGGCTCCCCGGCTATGCCTTCTCGCCGGACAGCGAGTGGC
>CAYNBS010000035.1:0-12307 GCA_964395795.1 uncultured Oscillospiraceae bacterium | reverse complement strand
GGATGGAGGTCATCTATTCGATCTTCGTTCCTCTGTTCGATTATGATTATATCACCAGTTTTAGCACTGTCAAGTCGAGAGTGCTAAAGCTTTATGAACAATCCTAACACATTTTGTTAACTTGTCCCATCAATGAGTCCACGCATATGAGACGGGAGCCGAACATTCACTCGGCTCCCGCGAAAAACTCCCCCTGTTTATCTGTCAACAATCCCACTGATGGCGATGATCTGAAGCTGAGGTTCGGCGTCTGTCATATAATTGGGGTCATTGAGCCACACCTGACCGCTGCCCATGCAGATGCCCTGACCGTTGACAAACATGTCGAGACAATCTTCATCCATCATGGCCTGCCGATCACTCTCATGGACGGTCTTGTCCTTCATATAATCCAGAAAAGCGTCTGCGTCGGCAAGCTCAGTGCCGTTGATCGTAATGGGATAACAGATCATATCGGCCATTGCATGTAAAGCCTCAATTTTCATCACTCATAGTTTCGATGCAGGCGACCGACATACTGCGTCAGCGTACCCTTCCAGGAAAAGGGCATGGCGAGAAAGAGCGTGTCCAGCCGCGGCTCATCAAAGCCCTCTCCGATATATTTTCCGGTGGCAATAATCAAGTGAGTTTCTCCTGTCGGCACTGCGCGATTATACCAGCGCTTGGCGTACACATCCTCACGCCCGTGAAACAGCTCTCGGAACAGTGCGATTTTGTCCTGTGGTGAGCTTTTGGCGTGCACCTTTGTCGCCGGGGCGGGAGCTGCATTCTCCCAACGGTTCAGCGGGCAAACGAAGCGGTCGCCATTCTCGCTTTCGCAGAGGACATAGCTCGCATCGTCCAGTCCGGGGATTATTTCAAGCAGTTGGTATGTGGATCCGGAAAGAATAGCGACTTGATTCATGGCTCTTTATCAAGACTTGTTATGATTATTCCGCTTTGCTTGGCTTCGAGATATAGTTGCTAAAACTCTCCCTGTATCCGGGCCCCAGGGAGACCCGAAGCGGTGCTACAAGGCCGTCCGATATGATGCAGCCGCAGAACGGAATGAGTGTAGCTTCCAGAACAATGGGAGGTTTCGCCCAGGGAAGCATCTCACTCCATGTTTGAGTGAGCCCTTTGACCAAATAGACTTTTCCGGTGTCGGGGTTGATAAAAATCGAACCTTTGGAGAGATGCCGTTCCAGGACAAAAGTCGCGCTGACCGGATGCTTCCATCCCTCCAGAACCAGGCGATCCTCTTCCGGCAGACCGCGTTGCTCCGAAACTGCTGTTATGTATTCGTCCAGAATGCCCGTATCTTCCCACAAGGCATTTGCTACTTCCTTGAGATCCTTCATACTGGGGCGTCCCGCGCGAAATTGTTCCTCCAACGTGTCACAGATCTCATAGTTGTAATTGACCGCTTGCAGCAGGGGGAGGAACAGACGGAAAAAGTTGCTGCTCTCTTCAGGCGACAAGGTTGCTCCGTTTTCTTTCTTCATGCTTTTTCTCCTTCCTGTGTCAGCCCCAGCTTTTCAAGCCTCGCCCGGACGGCTGCGCGGGTGCGCTTGAGCTCGGCGGACATGTCCTTGACCTCTACGCCCGTACGGACTGCCTGTTGCAGATACGCGTCCTCCTCCGGCTCCCAGGGCTTGCCCTGGTTTTCATGCAAGGGCGTCGCGTTGATGGCGATGATGGCGTCCAGGTTGTCCAGGATGAACTGCTGGGCCTGCCGATCATAGACCACGGCGGTATAATCTCCGTTTTGCCCGCTGCGCTGCTGCGTAGAAATGCCCAGCTTCCAGCCGGCTTCTGTCGGGCACTTGCTCTTCTTGCCGCTTGGCCCCTCTTCCTCAAACAGCAGGCCGGACTGGAGCAGGAACTTGGTGATGCTGGTGGTTTTCAGCTTCTGCATGGTGCTCAGATCCACCAGCTCATTGAGCCGCTGTGCGATCTGACTGACACTGCGCGGCCACTCGCCAAAGGCGTAGCGGCTGCGCGCCTCGAAGGGCAGGGCATAGGGCGCAAGCTCTCCCCGCTTTGCGGGAGCGCCGATCACGCCGCCGTTTTCGATCACCTGCCGCAGCACGTCCGACACGTAAAACAGGCAGCGGGAAATGCGGACATTGTTGATGATCTCCCCCTCCGGCACCTCCCGACCCGTCAGCGGATCGATGCCCTTTGCCAGCTTGTCCAGATAGTCCTTGGCGTGCTGCATGATTTCCAGCTCTGTCATTTTCTGATCCTCCCGTTTTACTCCATGCAAATCTCAACGTTTTTGCCGCTGAAGGCAGCTCCGTATTTGAGGATTTGCTTCACACCGTGAGTACGCAGCTCGGTCTCGTAGTGCTTTTCGTTGATTTGCCGGATCGCGCTCTGCGCCAGCTTCTCCAAGGCCTGACGCTCTGCACTTTTTGTCCATTTTACTTCAATCAAGATTCCGGGCAAATTGTTTGTCTTCGGCATAAGCTGAATATCAAAGCGCCCCTCACCGGATTCCCGGTTCGAACTGATAGTGTAGCGGTTATCCATCATGGCGCAAAGGCCGAGCAGCAGTCCATGATAAAAATCCTCGTGAGAGGTATCGAAAGAACTGACCGATTGCAGCAAAAGCTGCCGCATTTGTTTTTGCAGAGAATCAGCGTTGCCGGAATAGATCGCCTTCTGGATGGCGATGGACATAGACTGCGGAATAAACACGCTGAGCTTATCCAGGATCTCTTTCTTATAAACGAAAGCAATTTCCTGATTGGGCAGAGCAACCTCGCACAGCGCACCCTCTCCCAGCGGCGGGACAACGCTGACCAGTTTCAGATAGCCGGTAACCAGCAGGAAGCTATAGACGGAAGAAGGATCGCTGCCGATCTGCGGATAAATGACGCCGGTGTTAATATAGGCGGTGATCGTTTCTCCGCGCAGGAGGGCATACAGTTCTTCGTACAGGTCTGTTGAAGCCGCAGCCAGAACCTCTCCAATCACATCGTTGGAGCTGGTGGATACCCAATAGGCTTGCAGCTTACATTTTCGCTGAAAGTAGTTGACTACAGACCATGGATTGAAAATATCGCTTTCCCCAAAACGATAGCCATCATACCACTCGCAGAGCTCGCTGTAGTTACCGCCCGCACCATAGTAGGCGGCCATCTGCTTTACCTCGTCGTGGGTAAAGCCGAAATACTCGCTGAAGTTGTTATCCATAATGGAATACACCGAAAGATTGTTCAGCCCACTGAAAATGCTCTCCTTGGCCACACGAAGAATCCCGGTGAGGAAACCAAAGGTCAGATGGCTGTTGTCCTTCAGACCGCCGGAGAAGAGATTTCGCATAAACAGGATGACCTGATCGTAAAAATCACGGGTGTGGCCCTGTTGGATCGGGGTGTCATATTCATCAATGATGATAATAGGTGCAACCTTATGATGCTCATGGAGCATTCTGGTCAAGGTCAGCAGGGCGCCGGAGAGTTCCACATCGCTTGCTGCCCGCTCCATAACGCGGCGGAAGCTTGCCTTGTCCACATCGTTGCAGGCTTCCGTTTTGAGCAGCTCTGTATGCCGGGCGAATTCGCTGCCAATAATCTCGGCTAGCTTCTGGAGCGTCTCCTGCCATGTCTCGCATTTGACATCCTTGAAGCTGAGGAAAATCACGGGGTATTTCCCCTGATAGGCCCGATATTTCTCTCCCTGCTTCCAGATCGCCTTATCCCGGAAATAAACAGAGGTATCCTCGTTCGTCTTCTCAAAGAAGGTCCGCAGCATGTCCATATTCAGGGTCTTGCCAAAGCGCCGCGGACGGGTAAACAGTGCCACCTGCGGCCGCTCATCCAGAAAGTCCTTGATCATCAGGGTTTTGTCCACATAGTAGTATTCCGCAGACGCTATCCGGTAGTCGGAAATGCCAACCGGGAGAGGCAGCTTTGTTTTGCTCGACGCTTTCTTGTAGGCGCCGGTGCGCACACGCCCATCAGCCGGCTTTTCCGCATCGGCTGGGATATACCAGGTTCCGCCCGCTTTGAAGGCGCCTGGGATCTTGCCGTTCCGGCACATACCGGTTACGCTGCGCTCCGTTAAGCCCCAGCGTTCTGCAGCTTCTTTCACAAGAATTCCTTCTGGCATACGATTGCCTCCTGTAAATGAATGTCTGTCTTTATTATATCCACAAACGGAAGAATGTCAAACGCAAACGGAAAAATGCCAAAGAAGATTGACATTTTTCCGTTTGCAGAAAGACGTGATATAGCAGTATGAAAATGTGCTGCACGCAGACCGGCCATTTTGGGAGCTTTTTTCTGGCAAAAATGCACATATTATTCCGGTTTTACGTTACCGCTGCAGAAATCATTGAAGGAGTCTTCAACGGCAAAAACTCAGTCATACCAAGGCTTTGAACCCGTTTGTGCACGATTTTTGACCCGCTGCGGATGTGCATGGTAAAACGCACGTTTTCCGTCAATATGTACTACTCCAGCCCCATCCGTTTGGCTAAATCCAACATAGAAAAGCTGAATACTTGCCAGGTTTCCAATGTCGTCTGTGACGGGTCACCCTCGCGGATGCGCATGGTGCGGCGGATTTCCTTGGGGATCACCACCCGGCCAAGGTCATCGATGCGCCGCACGATTCCTGTCGCTTTCATAGGCAAAAACCTCCTGTGTTTCTATCTGTTGTCACGGATAGTATTTGCAGGATGGTTTCTGTTATACAAAAGCAGCGAGAGCCTCATGTCGGCGGAAACCGTGCAAGGAGACGCCAATGAACAGGATGAAGAGCGGATGATGGATATGGCTTGACAAGTAAGCCGCTTGTTGCTATGATAATAGTAACCTATGAAGAGTGCGTGAGAGACAAGCTCTGTGACCGCACAGCAACCTACCGCAAGGCAAGGTGCTAAAGCTTGACCGATGGGTTGCGTTTTCTCCCATCGGTGACGATGGGATTTTTTCTTACCCTCTTTTTAGGTAAAATTATTTTCATGGAGGGCAAGAAATTGCGTACACTGAAGCAACTGGTAGAAAAAGAAGCTACGGTCTGGGTCTATCTGGACAACAAAAAAGTAGGGAAAGAATTCCTCCGACAAGCAGAGGAAGAAGGCTTTCGCTGCAGTGATGGGAGCGCCCTGCGCAGGATGTCATGGTTTTATGTGATGGCGCTTCACAGCGATATGACAGTCTGGACTGTCTCCCTGTTCAACTGGACCTTCTCTTTCGCCGGGGATGTAAAGGGAACTCCTCTCCGGTTGGATTACGAAAAATACATGGCAGGAGAAGAGGATTATCTTTGTCATCGATCCCACTTCAAAGGCCCCCAATGGAGGAACGAACATGAGCTTTGAAGACCAACTGCGAAAGACCGCAAATCGGATTGACTACAGCGATCGGGACCGTTTACTGCGGGAGACAGCAAGGAAAAGCGTTCAAGAATTCAAGGAGCTGTGCTTGCTCAAGGCACAGATGGGCGAGCATTTCTGCACCTTGATGGCCAGGGTGAGGGAACCTGGGGTAAGCCATCTCGTCTATATTTATAGAGATGAGGATTATGAGGCAGCCAAGGCCAAAGGAACTCCCCTTCCCAGCATGGGCGAGATTATCTTTTTGCGGTTAAGTGAGGCGGATCAGTTCCTAAACTGCATCCGGGAGGAATTTCGGGTTCAGGACATGCAAAGCGCCCGTGCCGAGCTGGTGGAAGACATCGGCACGATACCGAAGCGGGGACTGTTCGGAACTGTGACGCGGGTTCCGGTTTCCTACAATCGGTATAAGGTCATGCTGTCTATGAGCTGGTACTGAAGCGCAGCAATAACAGAGCATCATTCTATCAGACCATTCCGGCGGCATGGGTACGCCGACAAACCGACAATGCAGGGTTTAAATGCGGAAGCCTGTCTGTGAAGGCCGAGAAGGGAACCGAAAACAAAAATCGAGAGGTGAGCGAATGAAAACCTTTGGCGCGTGGATTGCGCTTTTTATCATCGTACAGGCGGCGCTGACGGCCGCGCAGTACTTCGCAGCCAAAAGGGCTGTAAAATGGCCGCTTCGCATCATCGTCATAGCGGCGAAGGCGCTGATCGCGCTTGCGTTTGCCCTGCTCGTCATGGCGGGGCCGGTGTTTTTGCGTCCGGTTCAGCCGCTGCTGACGGCGATTTACGCCGTTCTCCTTCCCGACGCCGCGGCCGATCTCGTAACGCTCCTCATCTGGCGGAAAAAGCGCAGCTTCCGTCATTTGCGGCTGGCAAGCCTTGTTCTGGGCGTGGCGTTCTTCGTCTACGGCACCGTCAATATGCAAATCGTGACGCCGGAGTATCACCGCCTCGCATCGCCAAAGCTCACCGAGGCGCACAGAGTCATCTTCGTCTCCGATCTGCATGTCGGAAGCTCGCAGAGCTTTGAGACAACACGCAGCACCATTGAAAAGATCGGCGCCGAACACCCGGATTTTGTCATTCTCGGCGGCGACATCACGGACGATTATACGACAAAAGCCGAGATGGAGGAGGCGTATCGGCTTTTCGGCGAGCTGGGTGTGCCGGTCTTTTATATTGACGGCAACCACGAGCTCGTCCAACACCCGGAGTATAATGCGGACGGCATCGAGTATACCCACGAGGAGCTTTTGAGCGCTATCGAACGCAACGGCATAACGGTTTTGCGTGATGAATATGCAGTCCTTGCGCCGGATCTCCTGCTGCTCGGACGAGAGGATCTGGCTGACCCGTCTCAGCGCAAAGCCGTTGAGAGGCCCGACACAGACAGCTTTTTCCTCGTTGCCGATCATCAGCCGCTGAGCATCCAGGAGCACCTGGCCCTTGGCGCGGATCTGCAGCTTTCCGGTCATACCCACGCCGCGCAGTTTTTCCCGCTGAAGCTTCTCTACCCGCTGTTTACGCCCACATACGGCGAGTACGAGTACGCAGGCGGCGCGAAGCTCTATGTCAGCGCCGGGGCCAGCGGCTGGAGACTTCCGTTTCGCACAGAGGAGCACTGCCGCTTTGAGGTCGTGGATCTGGTGCCTGCAGAATAAAACATAGCCCAGAACCCATCACAGGCTTGAATTGGGGAGGGGTCCCATGAAAAGAGAGAGCCTGAGCAAGGAAAAAACGGCAGAGAGAAAAGCACCGTCTGCGCTGTCTACACCGCGGCCGACCGCTCCCCTTGTGACGGCCGCCGGGCTGTGGTATCATGATCATCTGATCGCGAAATGCCGCAAGGCATTCCCCCGAGCCGCTAAGCCAGATAATTGTTGCACTGAGCCGCTGAAAAAAGGAGGCGCGCCTATGACCGAAAAATATTTCTCCGTCAACGAAGAAGCCTGCAGCATTCGCTGCAAGCTTTATCAGCGGGAACATGACGAGCCTCGCCAGATCGTTCTTTTCGGGCATGGTTTCGGCGGGCACAAGGACAACCGGGCCGCTGCCCGCTTCGCCAGGCGGATCCTGGAAAAGAACAAAGGCGTCGCCATCGTGACCTTTGACTGGCCCTGCCACGGAGAAGATGCGCGCAAGCTCCTGCGGCTGGAGGACTGCGACAAGTATCTGCGGCTGCTGCTGGACTGGCTGCGGGAACGCTATAACGAGCCGGAGCTCTTCGCCTACGCCACCAGTTTCGGCGCTTACCTGTTCCTGAAATACCTCTCCGAGCACGGGAATCCCTTTGTCAGGCTGGCCCTTCGCTGCCCCGCAGTACCGATGTACGACGTGCTCACCGCCGCCATCATGACCGGGCAAGACTGGGATAAGCTCCGGAAAGGAAAGCCGGTGCAGGTGGGCTTTGACCGAAAGGTCGAGATCGACGGGACCTTCCTGGATTGTCTGAAGGCGGCGGATCTGACCGGGCGGGACTTTTTGCCCTATGCGGACGAGCTGTTGATCCTCCACGGCACGAAGGATGAAGTCGTGCCCCTCCCGGCAGTCCGGGCCTTTGCGGAGGAGAACGTGATCGAATTTGAGGCAATCGAGGGGGCGGACCACCGCTTCCAGGACCCGGGAAAGATGGATTACGCCATCAGCCGCATCGCCGCATTCTTCGGCATGCGCTGAGGCTGCGGGGAAGCGGATTGCCACCAAGTCAGGATTTCGCTGTTTTTGCACGTTCCCCCTTGACAAACAGCGCAAGCCTGTTATAATCATGTCCACAATTGAACACCTTATATTGATCATCGCATAGCAAAAATAATCAAAATGATTGTTTTTGCTGCCAAACGCAAGTTTGGCAGCAAAGGATTCTTTCAGATCCTTTGCGCGATGCTCAATACAATACATATATGGCAAAACAGCCGTGCTGTTTTGCTGAGCCGCAAAGCAGCTCGGCGAAACCCCTTGCGGTGTTTCGCCATCATATAGCCATTATCAAGAGTGGTGGAGGGAACGGCCCTGTGAAGCCCGGCAACCTGAGGGAACTCAAGGTGCCAAATCCGGCGGTGAGACGAAAGATGAGGCTTGAAAAAGGCATTTTGACGCGCACTGTCGACTGGCAGCGCGCGTTTTTCATCGCTTATGAGGCAGAAACACAAAGGAGGAATTTGATATGAGCCACTATTTCTTTACTTCCGAGTCCGTCACCGAGGGACATCCCGATAAAATCTGCGACCAGATCTCTGACGCTGTGCTGGACGCCATTCTGGCAAACGACCCCAACGGCCGCGTGGCCTGCGAGACCACCGTTTCTACCGGTTTGGTCCACGTCATGGGCGAGATCAGCACCGAGTGCTATGTGGATATCCCCAAGATCGTCCGGGATGTGGTGCGGGACATTGGCTATGACCGGGCCAAGTATGGCTTCGACTGCGACACCTGCGGCATCATCACCAGCATTGACGAGCAGTCCGCCGACATCGCTCTGGGCACCAACGATCAGGTGGGCGGCGCCGGCGACCAGGGCATGATGTTCGGCTACGCCTGTGACGAGACGGAGGAGCTGATGCCCCTCGCCATCTCCCTGAGCCACAAGCTGGCCAAGCGCCTGACCGCCATCCGCAAGGAGGGTCTGGTAAATTACCTGCGGCCCGACGGAAAGACCCAGGTCACCGTGGAGTATGATGAGAACCGCCGCCCCGTACGCATCGACACCATCGTGATCTCCACCCAGCATGCCCCCGAGGCGGAGCTGGAGCAGATTCGGCGGGATATGATCGAGCTGGTGGTAAAGCCCACCGTACCGGCCGAGCTGCTGGATGAGAACACCAAGTATTTCATCAACCCCACCGGCCGCTTTGTCATCGGCGGCCCCCAGGGCGACTCCGGCCTCACCGGCCGCAAGATCATCGTGGACACCTACGGCGGCAGCGCCCCCCACGGCGGCGGCGCCTTCTCCGGCAAAGATCCCACCAAGGTGGACCGCAGCGCCGCCTACGCCGCCCGCTGGGCCGCCAAGAACGTGGTCGCCGCCGGGCTTGCCCGCCGCTGCCAGATCCAGCTGGCCTACGCCATCGGTGTGGCAGAGCCTGTGAGCGTGCTGGTGGAGACCTTCGGCACCGGTACGGTCTCTGACGAGATCCTGGGCGAGGCCGTGCGGCAGGTCTTCGACTTCCGCCCCGCCGCCATCATCCGGGATCTGGATTTGCGCCGTCCCATCTACCGGCAGCTGGCCGCCTACGGCCACATGGGCCGGGAGGACCTGGGTGTTCGCTGGGAGGACACCGATCGCGCCGACGCGCTGCGTAAGGCCGTGGAGGAGCTCCAGGCATGAGTCCCCGGGACATTCTCGCCGCCATCCAGGCGGCGGAGCGTGAGGCCGCGGCGCTGATGCTGCAGGCCCATGACATCCTGGCTGAGTGCAAGACCGGACACCGGGACGTGGTCACGGACTACGACCGCCGGGTGCAGGCGCTGCTGATGGAGCGGCTCAGCCAGGCCGTCCCCGGCGCCCGCTTCTTCTGCGAGGAGAACGACAAGCACGACGATTTGATGGCGGAGCATCTGTTCATCATCGACCCCATCGACGGCACCATGAACTTTGTCCACCACCTGAACCACAGCTGCATCTCCGTGGGCTACACCCGCTTTGGCGTGCCCACGGTGGCCGCGGTCTATAACCCCTATGTGGACGAAATGTTCACCGCCGTGCAGGGGGAGGGCGCCTTCCTCAACGGGCGGCGGCTCCGGGTGGACACAGCGCCCCTTTCGGAGACGCTCATCTGCTTCGGCTCCGCACCGTATAACACGGAGCTGACGGAGCAGACCTTCCGCCTGGCGGAGAAGAGCTACCGCATGGGGCTGGATATCCGCCGGCAGGGCTCGGCGGCGCTGGACCTGTGCAGCGTGGCCTCCGGCCGGGCCGGAGCCTATTTCGAGCTGAGCATCTCCCTCTGGGATTACGCCGCCGGGGCGCTGATCGTCACGGAGGCGGGCGGCCAGGTCACGGGCATCGACGGAAGCCCTCTGCCCTGGCAGGGCGTCAAGACCTCCATCCTGGCGGCAAGCCCCGAAAACGCTGCGGAATTCCGGATCATGGCAGAATCTGAAGAATTCTGAATTATCCCGCCCCATTCTTGACAAAAAATGCAGAAGCTTTCAAAATGTTCAGGAAAGCTTCTGCTTTTTTTGAAACCTTTTGACCCCTTCAAACGTTATACGGACAGGATCTGAACAAGGAGGGCGAAGCATGGAAACCGAAAAACGAAAAGGAAGCTGCGGCCGCCTGTTGGGACTGATCCCCGCGCTGCTGCTGGCGGTACTGGCCGCGGGGCTGCTGCTCACGCCGAAAAGCGGGCCGGACGGGGAGCTTGCAGACCGGACAGCGGAGGCCGCCGCGGCCCAGAGCTGCAGCGTGACCTACGGCGGCGGCAATAAAGAAGTATCCGGTGAGACGGCGGAGGAGCTGTACCGGATCTGCGCAGACGCCATGGCCCGCGGTGAAAGCACCGTAATCGGCGCCCACGAGCAGGAGATGCTGTACCTTCTTCTGGGCTTTCCCGGCGAAGACGACACGGATCCGGTCAACGAGCCCTGCTACTGCGTCTACGCGGATGACCGCGGCTGGTTCAGCGCTTCCGGTTACGCGTCTTTTCGGCCGGAATTTTGCTTCCCCGCCGGGACCTACGACGCGCTGATCGACGTGCTGGAGCGGGACGGGGCTCTGCCTGTTCCCGCAGGCGAGCAGATCGAGGGAAATGAGGTCTACGCGCTCTTTGAGGACAAAGGCGTTTACGCCGTGCAGCTCTACGGTACGGACGGCGAGCTGGTCTGGGCCGTTGGGCCCGTGAACCATGAGCCGCTGGTCACAGAAGAAGAGCCGGGGCTCTGGTCGGTAAGCGTCCAGGCCGGCACCGGGCTCTCCACCCGCTGGACGCTGTACTACGCCCCGGAGACGGGGACGCTCTCCCCCCGCTGTTATGGCGTCCTGGACCGGCAGGGAGACCGGCTGATCCACCTTGATTCCAGCAAGCAGCTGGAGGTGCGCGGGCTGTTCGACACCGAAGAGGGCGTCGTCCTCCGGCACTTCTCCGAGCCCTTGTCCAACGCGGTGGAGCCCTTTGTGTTCGCGCATTTCACCGAGGACGGCAAGGCCGTCGTCGTGACCTATCTGGCCGGAGAGGATTATCACGAGGTGACGGAGACCATCCCGCTGCCGTAGAGGAGGAAGCGCATGAAAACGAGAAAAACGCTTCGAACCACCGGCTGGATCCAGCTTGCCTGCTGCCTGATCCTGCTGCTTGACCTCGGCTTCTCGGCCTATGTCGCCAACCAGGCGATCCCCGTTTCCGGGGATTCGCTCTGGTTCGAGCTTTGGGATTCTTTCGGAGGGCTCGGGACGATCCTTTGGTTTACGCCGGTGGCGCTGATCTGCCTGGTGATCAACCTCCTTGCGTTTCTAGAGGAACGAAAAGATCCGGAGCAGCGCAGGCGCATCGGTCTGCGCTGGCTGTGGATCCCGGCGGGCTTCCTGGGGGTCCTGGCAGTGAAATGGTTGTACCTCTGGCTTGTGGTGGCGACGATCCTGTACCCGGACCGTTTCCCGGTATGAGGGCCGGAGGTCTGTGCGCCTTGTGCTTCCCCCAGCGGGGGAAGCTGGCGCGGCGCGATCCCCCGCAAGCGCCGTGACTGATGAGGGAGAAGCCCGAACGAGCAAATGCCCGGATCGAAGATTCTCCCTCATCACCCGCTTCGCGGGAGCTTCCCCCGCTGGGGGAAGCACAGCGTGGGCGGCAGTCCCTACGCAGGAGCTGCCCTCTCTCCTGGACGAAAAAACGCTCCCCCGGGATTTCCCGAGGGAGCGTTGAGCTTGTACGATTTGTACTTAATCCAGCACGTAGGGCAGGAGAGCGATCTGGCGGGAGCGCTTGATCGCCTCGGTCAGCTCGCGCTGATGCATGGCGCAGGTACCGGTGGTGC
>CAYNBS010000034.1:0-13345 GCA_964395795.1 uncultured Oscillospiraceae bacterium | reverse complement strand
TCGGGCAGGTGAAGCCGCCGTCCAGGGCGAGCTTGTACACCTTTTCTCCGAAGCGTTCCCGCAGGTATGCGTTCAGGCTCCTATAATGAAGGGTCTCCATGTTGATCATTCCCGATCTTCCTATGATGATCTATTATATCACAGGGCGCAGCCTGCCTCAAGACAGGCGTTCTATCCTCTCGAACAAAAGCACTTGAGTTTTTGAGAAAGTTGTGATACAATACTATCAACAAATGAAATGGAAAGGAGGAGCGAACTGTGACAGAGACCTTCGATATCGCCGGCTATTGCCGGATCTCTGTGGATGAAGAACTGGATCGAGACAATACCTCCATTGAGAACCAGAAGCAGATCATCGGGAGCTACGTGAGGGACAAGTTCCCCGGCAGCAGCCTGACCTTTTTTGAAGACCGCGATCGCTCCGGCTACACCTTTGAGCAGCGGGAAGGCTACCAGAAAATGCGCAAGGGGCTGCTGAGCCACACCTACGACATTCTGGTGGTCAAGGACTTCTCCCGCTTCTCCCGCCGCAACAGTCGCGGCCTGGTGGAGCTGGAGGACCTGCGCGACGCAGGCGTGCGCATCATCTCCATCGGGGATGGGATCGACTTCCCCAATGACGACGAGTGGCTCAAGATCCAATTCCAATTCCTGATCAACGAGATGCCGGTCACGGACGCCTCCAAAAAGGTGCGAGCGGTGGTCAGCAACCGCCAAAAGGACGGCAAGTGGATCTGCGCCGCGCCCTACGGCTACAAGATCAACGCCCGGCAGGAGTTCGAGGTCGTGCCCACCGAGGCGGAGATCGTGCGTAAGATCTTCCAACTGTACATCGACGGCTGGGGCTACAAGCGGATCGCCAACTACCTGACCGACGAGGGCATCCCGACGCCCCGCATGTCCGAGCGCGAGCGCAAGGAGGCCGAGGGCAAGGAGTACAGGCGCAAGGTCAAGCCGGAGTGGGCGATCGCTTCCGTGCAGGGGATCCTGGAAAACGACTTCTACATCGGCACCCTGCGGCAGGGCAAATACACCCGTCAAAAGATCAACGGCAAGGATGTCAAGCGGGATACGGACGAGCAGATCGTCATCGAGGACCATCATCAACCGATCATCAGCTACCGGGACTTCCGGCTGGTGGAGGAACTGCGGCGCACGCGCTCCAAGAGCGACTACAGGGGCGTAAAAAAGTACGAGAACACCTATACGAACCTTCTCGTATGCGGGGACTGCGGCAGCCCCATGTTCTCCATGAGCAGGAAGGATCTGCGGGACGCCTACCGCTGCGGCACCTATCACCGGCGGGGGCTCAAGGGCTGCACCAGCCACTATATCCGGGTGGACACCCTGGACTCACTGCTGAAGGAATACCTCCGAAAGCTGCGAGAGACCTCGGCGGATATGATCGAAAAGCTGCAGGCTGATATCCAGAGGCAGGACGAGGATCTGGAAGAGAAGGAGACCGCCGCCGACAACATGGAGCAGGTGCTCTCCGAGCTGCAGGAGGAGCTGAAGACCGCCAAGCGGCAGCGCGTGCGCGATCTGACCAAGCGGCCGCAGCATGAGGCCGTTATCAACGAGACCTACGACGAGATGGAGGCGGATATCGAAAACCGCATCGCCGCCTTGCAGAAGCAGATCGAGCTGACCCACGACCGGGAGAACACCATCATCCGGGTCAACCGGGCGGCCAAGACCGCCATTGAGGTCTTCGATGAGATTTTGGAGAAGGACAAGCTCGACCCCAAGGACTTGCACCTGATCATCGACAAGATCTTCGTCTATGAAGACCATGTGGAGATCAAGCTCAAGGCTGACATCGACAGCATTCTCCGCTGCGGGATGCTGCCGGAAGATGTAAAAGAGCCTGAAAAGTTGGAGGAAACCGTCGAAAATTTTAATTTGGGCACGAAAGATAGCTTACAAGTCACAACAGTCCAGACATCACAGAAGCGTCCGGACAAGGTTTTTCGTGCCAATGTTATCTGTGACGGTGACCCGCTGGAGATCTTCACGGATAAGGATGGGGAGCTGATTTTCAAAAAGTACTCCCCCATCGGGGAATTGTCCGACTTTGCCGCCCAAATTTGTGACAGCTTGCGCAAGTCCACCGATGGGATCGCTGCCGTCTGCGACCGGGACGGCGTTATCGCCATTGCCGGCGGCGGCAAACGGGAGCTGCTGGACAAGCCCGTCAGCCCTCAGCTTCGAGAGATCATGGAGGGTCGACGCACCTACCGCCATCAAAACGGCGGCAGCAGCGTGCCCGTCTCCGGGGAGGATGATCAGTTCTGCCTCTCTGTGGCGGCACCGGTGCTCTCAGAGGGGGACGTGATGGGCTGCGTCCTGTTCGTGACGCCTCGGGGCAGCGTCCCCGGGACGGAGGTGGAATACAAGCTGGCCCAGACCGTGGCCCTGTTCCTGGGCAAGCAAATGGAGAGCTGATAAACGCAGAAGCGGCAGGCAACCGAGCCTGCCGCTTCTGCGTGTTATGACGTTTTATTCCGGCACTCTCCCGTTGCAGAGGTAGAACACCGTCAGCAGCCCGGGGCCGCAGTGGGCGCCGATGACCACGCCCAGGCCCGTGATGGTGATCTCCCCCACCTGGGGGAAGGCTGCCCGGATGCCGTCCCGCACGGTTTCGGCGTCGGCCCGGCAGTCCGCCTGGAGAATATGGATCCGCAGGCCGGTGGGATCTTCCACCTGGCTGAGATCATGGAGCACTCCGTCCAGGATGGCCTTCAGCGCAGCCTTGCGCCCGCGCACCTTCTTGGCCACATCCAGCGTGCCCCGATCCGGCACATAGAGCACGGGCTTGATGGAGAGCATGGAGCCCACCAGCGCCGCCGCGTTGGAAACCCTGCCGCCCGCCTTCAGGTAATACAGGTCGTCCACCGTGAAGCGGTGGGCGATCTTCAGCTTATTTGCCTCGCCCCAGGCGATGACCTCGTCAAAGCTTGCTCCGGCTTCCATCCGCTCCACCATATGCTCCACCAGCAGACCCAGACCACCGGAGATGCACAGAGTGTCCATCACATAGAGCCTCCGTTCCGGGAATTCTGCCCGGATCTCCTCGGCGGCCTTGTTGGCGTTGACGAAGGAGACGGACATCTTCTGGGACATGTCCAGGAAGATCACGTCCTTCCCGGTCTCCAGCAGACCCTTGAAGAAGTCGTAATACACAAATTCGTTGATCATGGAGGTCTTCAGCCGATCACCCTTGCGCATGCCGGCATAGACCGCGTCCCGGCTCTCCTCGCGGCAGTCGTCTTCAAAGAGCTTGTCCCCCACGGTGTAGGTGTAAGGAATAAAGGGGATCTGGTGAGCGTCCAGCCAGGTGCGGGGCAGGTCGGAGGTGGAGGAGGTAGCAATGATATAGTCAGCCATGGAAAGGCTCCTTTCTCTTTTTCGTTCTGTTTTTTCTCTGGGACAGAATAGCACAAACCGGCCCGTTATGCAAGAAAATCCCAGGGACGGCAATCACCCGTCCCTGGGATCAAAGCCTCCGTCTCCTATGGCCTGCGCCCCTGGCAGCGCGGACAACGGTTCTGCCGCGGCATCAGCTTTACGCCGCAGCGATTTGCCGTCTCCTGCGGGGCGCGGGATGCCGTCACCCGGCGCCAAACCGCGTCAAAATGCCGGAGGCGCCGGGCCAGCTCCCGGTCGGAGATTTTTTCCATTCCGCTCCCTCCTTTTCTGCCGTTCCAGTCTATGCCCACACTTGCAAAGCGGTGAAAACTGTGCGATAATACATGTAATAT
The DNA here is from genome assembly GCA_964395795.1 of uncultured Oscillospiraceae bacterium. GTDB lineage: Bacteria > Bacillota > Clostridia > Oscillospirales > Oscillospiraceae > Limivicinus. The sequence continues at coordinate 9,584 of CAYNBS010000034.1, read as the reverse complement.
TGGAAAATGGGGCGGGATGCGACATGGCAAGATTTTTCATGGCAGGAACCAATATGGCCGGGGGAACCGCGATCATCCGGGGCCGGGATGCGGAGCATGTGAAGGTGCTGCGCCTGAAGCCCGGGGAGGACGTGGTGATCTGCGACGGGCAGGGAACCGACTATAAATGCCGCCTGGTCCAGGCCGACAAGGAGCAGGCAGAGGTGGAGGTGGTGGAGGTTGTCCGCTGCCCGGCGGAGCCTTCCGTGAAGGTCACGGTGCTCTGCGGCCTGCCCAAGGGAGATAAGACCGAGTATATCATCCAAAAGTGTGTGGAGGCCGGGGCCAACGAGATCCTGTTCTTCCAGTCCAACCGCTGTGTGGCCCGCCCCGACGCGCCGGAGAAAAAGCTGGAGCGCTGGCAGCGCATCAGCGAGGAGGCAGCCAAGCAATCCGGCCGGGGCATCATTCCCCGCGTGGGCTGGGTGGGTGACTTCGCCGGAGCGCTGAACGAGGCTGTGCAGAAGGATCTGGGCCTGTTCCTGTACGAAACCGGGGAGAGGGAAGGGCTGGACACCGTGCTGCAGAGCAGCAAGGACGTGAAGACCCTGGCGCTCATCACCGGGCCGGAGGGCGGCTTCGCCCCCTTTGAGGCAGACCTGGCCCGGATCACGGGGCTTAGGATCTGCTCCATGGGCCAGCGGATCCTCCGCTGCGAGACGGCGCCCGTGGTGGCGCTGACGGCGGTCATGTACGCCACCGGAAATCTCGGATAAGGGGATGCGGAAATGATACAATTTGACGAAAAATACTGCCTGGAGAGCTTTGCGCGGCTTCTCAAGGTGGACAGCACCACCGGCCAGTATGAGCAGTGCCAGGCGCTGCTCTGCGCCATGCTGGAGGAGCTGGGCTGCCGCTATACCGTCACCCGCAAGGGCGGCGTCATCGCGGAGCTGGGGGGCGAGGGGAATGCCCTGTGCATCACCGCCCACCTGGACGATATCGGCCTGATGGTGCGCCATGTGAACGCCGACGGGACGCTGAACGTCTGCCCCGTGGGCGGGCTCTATCCCTTCTACTGCATGATGGAGAACGTGCGGGTGTACACCCGGGACGGGAAGGTGTTCACCGGCTCGGTCTGCCGCACGCCCAATTCCATCCATGTGACGGAGGAGGAATTGCGCCTCACGCCGCCGGACTTCCGCACGAATGTCTGCGTGGTGCTGGATGAGAACGTGAAATCCGCCGCCGACACCCGTGCCCTGGGCATCGAGACCGGGGACATGATCGCGCTGGAGCCTCGCTTCGTGCTGGCAAACGGCTACCTCAAGTCCCATTTTATTGACGATAAGGCCTGCGCCGCTGTGCTGCTCACGCTGATGAAGGCCATTCGGGAGGAGGGCGCTGCGCTGAAGCGGAAAGTCTATGCCTACTTCGCCTTCTATGAGGAGATCGGCCACGGCACCGTGGTGCTGCCGGAGGACGTGGAGGACATGATCGCTGTGGATATCGCCCCTACCGGGCCGGATCAGAATTCGGACGAGCGGAAGGTGTCCATCTTTGCCAAGGACTCCCGCTTCCCCTATCACTGGGGCCTGACCAACGAGCTGCGGCAGGCCGCCATCGACGCAGGGGTGGACTATGTAATGGATATCTTCACGCCCCATTACGGGACAGACTGCGACCCCAGCGTGGTGGCCGGCTACGATATCCGCCACGCCGCCATCGGCCCCGGTACCGCCAACTCCCACGGCTATGAGCGCACCCATATCGACGGCCTGCGGGCAACCTATGAGCTGCTGCTGGCCTATCTGAACCGCTAAGCATTCGCCAAGTGCACAATAACCCAAAATGCAAGGGGGAAAATACAATGAGTGAAAGCTACGCAAAAGAATTTGACGGCATCGTTGCCAAAGCCAAGGCGGCGCAGAAGCCCATGCGGGTGGCGGTTGCCGGCGCAGATGTGGAGAACATTCTCAGAGGCGTGTTCGACGCCCAGAAGGACGGCTTTGTGGAGCCCATCCTGGTAGGCAGCGAGAAGAAGATCACTTCTATGCTGAAGGAGCTGGGGCTGGAGGACCGGCCCTGCGAGATCCACGGCATCGACAAGGGCACCAATCAGGTGCAGTATGCCATCGAGATGATCCGCGCCGGAAACGCGGACGCGCTGATGCGCGGCAACACCCAGACCCGGGATTTCCTCATGCCGGTGCTGAACAAGGCGAATCATCTCATCCGGGATGATGCCCTGGTCACCCATGTGGTGTTCCTGAAGGTGCCCGGCTATGAGAGGCTGCTTGCCATCTCGGACGTCACGCTGCTCATCAATCCCGATATGGAAACTCGCAAGGAGGTCGTGAGCAACATGGTCCGGGCGCTGAATGTGTTCGACGTTCAGAAGCCCAACATTGCGCTGCTTTCTCTGGTGGAGCGGCCCAGCTTCCAGATGCGGGATACCGTGGAGGATCAGACCATGGTGCGGCAGCATGAGTATCAGCCGATTGCCGACTGCAACCTGGTTGGCCCCATCGCCTATGACCTGATCATGAGCAAGGAGGCCGCCCGCCTGAAGCATTACGACTGCCCCTACTGCGGCGAGTTCGACGGCATTGTGGTGCCGAATCTGATCTCCGGCAACCTGATGGTCAAGGTGCTGCAGCGCAACGCTGGTGCCAGCGGCTGCGGCATTCTGGTGGGGGCGAAGATCCCCATCGCCATCTCTTCCCGCAGCGACGCGCCGGAGCAGACCTATCTGTCCCTGGCCGCCTGCACGGCCATGTGGGCCAGCGGCAAGTATTTCAAGTGAATTTTTGCGCGTTTCGGTTTTGCGCCTTGAGGATAGAAACGACCGGGAAAGAAATCTTTCCCGGTCGTTTCTATGTGCGGACGAAGTCGAGGCTTGTCCTTTGTGTCAAGCAGGTTCTTATTCCCAGTCGACAGGACTTAACTGATTCCGTTCAGGAAATATTGCTCGTCCTGTTCATGGTTCCTTTGATTATTTGATGTATCCATATTATCCAGCCTATCACCCCTTCTGTTATCAAATCGTTATCAGCATTGATAACAGCCGGGATGAAAGCCGCCGTGGATTTTCGTGGAAAAATTTGCCTGTGTCAACTAAACCAGATCGATATGACGATGAGTGTCAATGCTTCCTCATTGCGAATCTTTTGCCTCTTCATCGTCCAGTCCGGACGGAGGAATGGCAAAGGCATAGCTGCCCTTTTCCTCTCCCTCTTTCGGCGGGGTCTTTCTCCATGCCCACAACAGGCTGCGGATCTCGACCATACCGGTCTCCTCATCTGTCTGAACGCTGTACGGGATCAGCGATACCAGAAATGCCCCTAAAGCCATTCCGCCAAAGAATGATTTTTTCATGAAAGAACCTCCTGTTTTGTGTCTGCCCGATTGATTGCCGGCGTCTCAACGCGTTTCGCCAGATACAGGCTGTAGGCTACAGATATGACAATGATCACGATATGCACGATCAAATTCACAGACTGGGAGCCTTCGTCGGATGCGAGGACAGAGGTTACGTCGATGAAGCTGTGCGCCAGGATCCCGGGCAGAAGGCTCCCGCTCTTGTAAAAAACGAGCGTAAAGACAAAGCCCATGGCAACCGCGAAAACCACCTGGATGAGGGTGGCAATCAGCTCATGTCCGGTAAAAAGATTTATAATATGTCCCATCCCGAAGGTGACGGAGGAAACGATGACGGCTGCTTTCACATTGCCGTCCTTCAGCATGGCTTTGAACAGGAAGCCTCGGAAGATCAGTTCCTCTGCAAATCCGACCAAAGCCATGGATACAGCGGCATAGAACAGTCCCGGTACAGGATAATCAGGCTGAAATCCGCTTAAGAGATTCATACAGGAGAGGAGCCACAAAGGAATGAACCACAGCATGGCTCTGCTGTTCTTCGCCCAGCCGGCCAGGCCGTACACTTCCATGAGCCCGTTCTTTTTCACAAACAGGAAAATCGCTGCGGATATCACGATCAGGCCCAGCATGTGCCACAGCGAATCGAGGCCGAAATTGTTTTGCAGCGTCCCCATGCCCACCGCGTAGATCACGATCCATAGGATTGCAAAGGTGATCTCACTTTTTTCATACAGTTTTTTCATGTTCCTTCTCCTCCTGCACAGCCGCGAGAAAAGCACCGTTCCAGGCCCGTTCCAGGTGCTCCGCGACCAGTTTTTCATTATATTCCAGACCGTTGTTGGCAATGATGCTGGCATAGCCGTGTGCAAACAGCGCCACGGTCAGAAATACCTGCTTGGTTTTTTCCATGCTCAATCCGGCACCCTCCTGCATGGCGGCCAGGACCGGGATCAGTTCTTCGGAATCGATCATCTCCAACAGGCTGTGCTCCGCCGCATATCCGGACTGAAACAGAAAGCGGAACAACTGCGGCTCCTCCACGGCGAAACGGATATAGTTCAAGCCGATCCCAAGGACCGGATCCTGTTCCGGTATGATCGTCATCATATACTCTGAATGCAGATGATCGACCTGCGCGTAAGCAGCCCGTTTCATGGCGTCAATGGTTGAAAAATGATACATGACCGGCTGCGTGGAACAGTGGAGCTGCTCGGAGACCGTCCTGGCGTTGATGCTCTCATATCCGCTTTGTTTTGCAATCTCAATGGCCGCATTTATGATCATGTCTTTCGTAATTTTTGTTTTGGGCGGCATGCGCGTCTTCCCTCCCTGCCGAAAAAATAATCATCGTTACATAACGATGATTATAATATAGGTTTTCCTGCGTTTTGTCAATACAAAACAGCAGGCAATCCGAAAGATGCCTGCTGTTTCAAGTAAATCAGGATATCTCAGCACATTTTATGTCAAAATGTGCATTATTCCCACTCAACAGGACTTAACTGATTCCGTTTAGGAAATATTGTTTGTCCTGTTCATGGTTCCTTTGATTATTTGATCTGTCCATATTATCCCGCCTATCATCCCTCCTGTTATCATTTTGTTATCAGCGTTGATAACAGTGGAGTGGAATTGCTATGGATAATAGTGCTGTTATTATACCAGAACAGAGGACAATTTCAAGATGCTTGTCCTAATCTTTGCTGCCGTTTCCAACGCTTCAAATCATTTTGTAGAGTTCATAGCAGTCATGCCCTTTGGGAACGTCCTTGAGTTCGCCTCTGAGAAGATAGCCGTTCTTTTTGAAGAAATCGACGTTCCAGTCGCCCGCATTCGTCAAAATCATGGAAGCGCCGTTTTCCCTTGTGAAGTCCTCCGCCGCCTTCAAAAGAGACGTGCCCAGGCCCTGATGTCGGAGCGCTTCCTCCACAAAGAGCGCGTCCACAAAGCCGTAGGCGTCCTTGTCCACGTCCGCGATCACGCCGGCAATGAACCTACCGTCCTTGTCCACAAGCTTCTTGTAAAAATCAACGCTCTCGTATTCCGGCTCGTAGGCTTCGCTGTATGTCCGAATGCCGTTTTCGATAACGTCCGCGTCGTCCTCGCTGCCGAGCGAGACCCGGAAGCGTGCGCCGCTGTTGTCCGACGGCACATATTCCGGCGTTTCCCTGTCAAGATATTTGACCAGGGAATAACTGATATAGCCGTTGCCCTTTTTCAGCGTCGTGAAAACTGTGTAGCCGTGTTTTTCATAGAAGGGTCTTGCCATATAGCTGGCGGTGCCCAGCGTCACGACCCGGCAGCCCTTCTGCTTTGCGATGCGCTCGAGTTCGCGGATGATCAGGGAGCCGAGCCCGTGATGCCGCCAGCGCTCATCCACCCAAAGGGTGTCAAGGAACATTCTCGACCAGCGGTATTCGTAGGCCTGGGCAATACATCCGCCGACGATCTCGCCGTTTTCGTTCTCGACCTTGAGGACGAATTCTTCTTCATCAGCATCTACCTCGTGCGGCACGATTTCATTGATCTTCTCGCCGATATATGCGGCGTCTTCTTTTGTCAGGTTCATCATTTTGTAATCCATTTTACGTTTCCTCCTGTTCCGGCGGCGGGGATCGCTCCCCGCCGCTGTTCTGTGTCAGACTTATCGGCGAGCGGCCAGCCTAACATGGGCTATTTTATTTCCGCATTGTTTTTCTTCAGGAAGTCGATATCCCTGCCGTAAGCTGCGGCAGTCTCCGCATCGTTCGTTTGAAATGCTTCAAACAATTCGGCTGGGATCTTTCCGGGCTTTGTCCGTTCATAGATGGTGAGGTTCCAGGAATGCTTGCATTTTCTGCATCGGTAGATCAACCACACATCGACGTTGTTCCCGTTGGCGTTTACTCTGAATTTGCCGGAATTGAGAAACTCCTGCTTTTTTCCGCAGCCGCCGCAACGATGAAACACACGGATCCCGTTTGCTTTTTCGACCTCCTGCTGGATAGCGCTGTTTTTTGCTCCGGACAGTCTCCTGCCCGGTATGTTTTTGCTCATACGTTCCTCCCAAACATCCTTCAGGAACCGTCTGAGCTTATAGAATTGTGATGGATTTAAGCTCAGACTACTGAGCGTTCACATACTTTCTGGTCATAAAAGCTATGCTCCTTTCCGATTGTATCATCAAAGATTCTGTAGGACAGCTCACTATGAGCCAACTGAACAAACTGCGGTTACAGCTTTTTGCAGCTGTAATTGTCGTACTTCACACAGCCCTCGCCGAAGGTCAGCCTGAGCATTCCGCCCTTGCGGCCGAACTCGTTTTCGCCCAGGGGATAGAGGCGGAAGGTAAGCTCGTCACCCTCGTCGTCGATCGCGTTCGCGTAAAGCTCGCCATCTTTCATAAAGACCTCGTCGACGATGAAATAGGCGTCCTCGGGATGCTCGTATTTGCCGCAGAAGCTCTCCCACTTCGACTTATCGGGATCCTTTATCATGATTTCCTCGATGCATGTAATGGGCTCGGGCTTCTTATCCCTTGCGATGGCTTCCATGCCATCCCAAAAGCCGAAAAAGGCTCTGCCGTCCTCCCACCTGCGGCAGCAGATATGGATCAGGACCCTGTCAGCGTCAACAAAACGCTCGTACCGGGTGTAATAGCCGGGCCAGCTTCCATCGTGTACGACAACAAGTCCAAAATCTTTATCGTTGATAATCCCCCAGCCGAAGCCGTAACCGTCTTCTCCGTCTTCCCCGCCTGAGACCTCCCCGTTGTTGAGCCGACCCGGGGTGTACATGAGCATTTGTTCTTCACGGCTGAGCACTTTTTCTTCCCTGAGCGCTCTGTCCCAGGCGAGCAGATCAAAGATGGTGGAATGCACAAGTCCGTCGCCGTTCGCGCCGTCAAGCGGAACGACACAGTGATCGTCATCTGCAGCGTCGTCAGGAAGAATGTAGCCGTTATCCGTCGGCACAAGCCCGTATGCAAGGTTCGGGATGGTCAGTTTGTCCTTCCTGCGGTGGTAGACGCGGGTAGCATGCATACCGGCGGGTTCAAAGATGTTGTCCCGAAGGAAATCTTCAAACCGTACGCCCGATACCTTTTCCACGATCTCGGCCAGTACGCAGTAGCCGGTGTTGGAGTAATCAAGCTTTTCGCCGGGAGCGAACTCCGCCCCTTTTCCGCATTCGCAAAGGAAGCGGATCATAATATCGTTGCCCGGGATCGTGTTTTCCCTGATCGCGGTCTCTTCAACCCATTTCATATAGTCGGGCAGGCCGCCGGTGTGATTGAGCAAATGGCGTACCGTGACACCCTTATAGGGAAGTTCTGGGAAGAATTTCGTGATTTCGTCCTCAAGGCTGAGCAGTCCTTTTCTCCTGAGAAGCATAATCGCCGTCGCCGTGAACTGTTTGGTGACCGATGCAAGGTCAAATACCATGTTCTCCCGGACAGGTTCATTCCCCGTCTGGCCGGTCATGCCGATCGCGCCTTTCGATATGATCTCGCCTTTTTCGGCGTAGAGCCATACGCCCGTGAATCCGCCCTTTTCGTGGGCCGCCCGGGCCAGGTTTTGTATCATGGTATTCTTATCCATCCGTGTATTTCTCCTTTATTCTTTCGCGTTTTTGTAAATCTCACAGGCGATGTTGTTCATCGCTTCGTCGGCGGCTTCCGTGACGTTGTTGTACATGATGGCAACGCAGATGTCTTTCTTGCGGGAAAAGACCCAGCTGGTCAGAAAACCCCAGTTCTCTCCGCCGTGGCCGGCAACGCTGTCTTTGCGCGCTTCCGATTCCCAAACGTCGAGGCAGAGGCCGTAGTCATCCATGACAGGCGTCATCATGCGCCGCGCGGTCTTCTTTTTGAGGAAGCCGCCCCGGCGGTAGCTCCTGGAGAGGGCAAGGCCGATCTTGACCAGCTCCGTGGGCGTTGTCCAAAGCCCCGCTGCGGCGTGCTCTGGATAATAGTGATAACCGTGGGCGGGGTCCTCCTTCTGCGCCAGCCTGAAACCGAACGCGGCGTTGGAAACCAGCTCTTCGTCCAGCGGCTGGAAAAAGCCGGTGCGCTTCAGGCCCAGCGGCTCGGCGACCTCCTTTTGGAAGGCCTCGCGGAGGGTCGTGCCGGTGATACGCTCAAAGGCGAGCTGTGCCAGCGTGATGCCGCCGCCGGAGTACATGTGCTGCTTGCCATAAGGACGAATCCTTCTGAGCTTCGGCGTGTTGCCCTTGCCGTTCAGCACATCCTCGAGCGAGAGCGGCTCGTGATCCGCGCGGTAGCCGGGGAAGCCGTGCAGGTTGTAGCCCGCCGTGTGGCTGAGCAGGGCAGCGAAGGTCACGGGGCCCTTCTTCACGAATTCCGGCACCACGCCGGAGATGTCCGCGTCCAGGTCGATGAGTCCCTTGTCCACGTAGCGCAGGAGGGTGACCGCGAAGGCCGGCTTGGAGACGGAGCCCGCCTGGAAGAGCATGTCCGGGTTCACCGGAAAATCCTGTCCATAGCGGCCGCTGCCGGAGCAGTAGGTGAGGAAATCACCGTCTCCGTCATGGACGGCAATGCTGACGCCGTAGCCTTTCCTGCCCTTGATGCGCATGGCCTTATCCACATCCACGCCATAGACATTTTTGATGACCCGGTTGGGGCCTTTGAGCATCCGCATCAGCACAGCCTCATCGCCATCGATGATGCCGGTCTCCCGGAAGCCGGCTTTATGATAGACGTGCAAACCCAGCTCGTTCTCCGGCTCGGTCGACAGGAACAGACGGTCAGCGCCGTTTTCTTTGAAGTATTTGATGATCTCCTGCAGGGCGGCCTGGCCGTAGCCCTTGCCCTGCTCGTTCTTGTCGATCATGAAGCGCCAGAGCCAGTAGCGGTCGTCCTCGTCCTCTTCTTCAGGATTGAATACGAACATGCAGAAGCCCACCAGCTTCTCATCTGCATAGATGGCAAAGGGCCGGGCCACGCCGGGCTGCTCCGCGTTGGCCTCGTCCGCCTGTCGCAGAGAGACGTCGTTTGGGGCGACGAAGGGCTGATCCTCCCGCACGGAAAGAGCCAGAACGGCTTCTCTGTTATTATCATTGATCGGTTCCAGTTTTATTATCATAATTAGGTTTTCTCCTTGAACATGAATATTTGATATGGGATCGTTCCTGTATGGCGTCGACTGCTGAAAATAGGCGCAAAAATACCGCAGCGAAGCAGCTCCCGTCGTGGCTGCATCCTGCGGTTCCCACTATCCGAAAGT
>CAYNBS010000033.1:0-13754 GCA_964395795.1 uncultured Oscillospiraceae bacterium | reverse complement strand
TTTCCTACATCAAGGGGGTTCTTGTCTATTGTCCGTTTTTACTGGTTCGGTTCACATCGCTGCGCGGGGGTTCTCTCGTGCCGATTCTTTATCTCTGCTCGTTGATATAGATCTTCACCTTATTCTGGATCAGTCGGGCGACCTCCTCGGCGCTCTTCTGCCCGGCATAATACGCCTGCGCCTGCTCCAGGACGATATCGACAATGGAGGTGTCATAATCCACGATCTTATTGCAGGTGGTGACCGCCTCCCACAGCTTGTCGGCCTGCTCCTGGGTCATGGCGTAAATGTAGTGCTCGGTGCCATCCTCCATCATGTAGCTGCCGCGAGGGATCTGGATTCTCTCGCCGTTTTCATCCAGCTTGAAGTTTCCATTCTCGTCCTTCTCGTATTCGGCGAGCATAGCGTCGTCAAGCTGCTTCTGATAGACGTCCAGCCGCGCGGGGATGCCGCCCCACATTCTGCTCTGCTCCTCAGCAGTCAGGAAGCTGCGCAGGAATTCCCAGGCCGCGTCCTTGTTCTTGCAGTTGACACTGATGCCGTAGCCCGCGTCAATGGTCATGAAGCTGCCCACGCCGTTGTTGGTGGGATACCCGATGTAGGTGCAGCCCTGCTCGCCAAATTGAACGTCGTTCCACACCATGGAATCCACGCTGTAGAGAGAAGCTGTAGTCAGCATCTGCCGCCCCTGGGCGATGCGGGTGCCGGTATCCTCCCACTCCATGTTGTCGGGAATGGATTCGGGGAACTGAGCGGTAAACTCCAGCAGCTCAATGAAGTCTTTGCTGTCAAAGTAACACTCGCCGGTGGTCCAGTCCACAAAATGGGCCATATCCGTCCAGATCAGGGTGCGCAGCAGATCGCCCCGGGTGGTGTACATATCCAGCGGGTCGCAGCCCTGGGGCATGGTGGCCAACGCCGCCTGGAGATCCCGGTAGGTCCAGCCCGGCTTGTCGCCCACCACAGAGGTGGCGCCGATCAGGGTCTGCACGTTGAAGTAGGGCACGACCTGATACAGCCCGCCGTTCACCTCCAGCGCATCCAGCAGATTGGGGAAGAAGTCTTCCCGCTTCAGCTCGGGATCCTTATCAATGTAGGGATACAGATCCTCCAGCAGGCCCTTGGCGGCAAGCTGGGTGTAGGGCAGCTGGGAGAGCATAATGATGTCGGGCATATCGCCGGACATGATCTCCGTCAGCAGCTTGGTGCGTCCGGCATCGTAATCCTCGTTCTCATAATCGATAAATTCGGAATAGTCGATGATCTGGATGCGAACCTTGTCATTATGGCGGTTGAAGTCGATGACCTTGTCGTAAATATCATAGGCATACAGCACGCCCAGCGTCAGCACTTCCTTGTGAGGCACCGAATCATAGGGAACCTGCCGGAGCGTCACGATCTCGGTCTCCGCTTTATCCTCGGACCATCTGTTCAGAACGCCGACAATCGACCCGTCGGCATTGACGCGCAGGCCGCTGATGCTCTCACCGTTGATGTCCACGTCCAGCCAGTTGAGGACCTTCACTTCCTCTTCGGAATCAAACTTATAGCCGTAGAGGTACATGCCGTTGACGTAATAAATGTCGAAGTTATCATCGCCGGCCATCAGGTTGTAGGCGCCGTCCGGCAGCTGGATCGGCTCGCCCAGGGCCTTCTTCTGGCCGTCCACCGGGTACAAAGCCGTGCCTTTGTCGTTCCAGCCCAGCATGGCGACAGCACCGTCCCGCATCCGGAACAGACCGCTGGGCCACTGGTCGCAGCGAACCTGATAGGCAACGCTGCCGTCCGGGGCGAAGGCGTAGATCACCTGATCCCCGATCACCAGCAGGTTGCCGTCATTGTCCAGGCAGGCGCTGTAGAAATCCAGCCAGGTATCCTCCGTATCGAAGTCCAGCTTGACACAGCTTAGCTCCGTGCCGTCCGTGTCCAGGGTACGCAGATAGTACTCGTTGATATTGCGGTACCGGTCCCAAACGTCATTGGTCGGGTGCGCCAGCTCTTCCGGGCTGCCGTCAAACCAGTTGGTATATATGTTCTCCACCGCAAGCAGCTGTCCGTTATCCAACACATAGAGGCTATTCAGATTTGCGCCGGAGGAGAAATCCGTGAGACCGTCCGGGTTCTCCTTGCCCTCCATGGGAGCGTAGCCCTTCAGTTCCTTCACGCTGCCGTCCATGCCGACGAAGAAGAGCCGGTAGCCGTAAATATCAAACTGGCCCTCATACTCGGGCACAACGCCCTCCGGGATCTCTCGCTCACCGATCTTCCCGTAGCTCAGGCCGTAAAAGCCATCGCTTGTATAGGCCGCAGGACGGATCCCGTCAGACAGGTTCGGCGTATTCAGCGTCAGACTGTCAGCCACATAGACCATGTCCGGGTGATCTTCCTTGTTATCTTTGCCGTTTTGCTTGCCGCAGGCAGCCAGACCCAGCACCATAACCAGCACCAGGGTCAGGCACAGCAGCGAACGCAGTTTCTTTTTCATGTTGTCCTCCTCAGAAAGGCTATACGATCCCGGGCATGTTCCTTCCCGGTCGTGCTGTATTATAACATAAGAGCTCCCCCTCGTCTCTTAAGTTTTCTTAAATTCTGGGAATTCGTTTGTTTCCCGGGAAAAATATGATACAATAGCGCCGGATGAAGCGGGAGTCTCTGCTCCCGAAGACTGATAAAGGAGATGATTGCATGGCGGAGGTTTCCCGGATCCTGGTTGTGGACGACGACCCGGATATTCGAGAGGTGCTGCGTCTGCTGCTCAGCGAGCAATACATTGTGGCCGAGGCGCCGGACGGCTTGGCCGCCGTTACTTATTTGAAGGAGAATCCCGACACCGATCTGGTGGTGCTGGACGTGATGATGCCCGGCATGGACGGGATCGAGACCTGCGCGCACATTCGGGAGTTTTCCACGGCGCCGGTGCTGTTTCTCACCGCAAAATCCGCCGAGCGGGACCGGGTCAGCGCCTACGAAAGCGGCGGAGACGATTTTCTGTCCAAGCCCTTCTCTCAGGCGGAGCTGCAGGCCAAAATCAGCTCTCTTCTGCGCCGGTACAAGCAGTATCGGGGCAAGCCCGCCACGGTTTTGAGCATCGACAACCTGGAGGTGGATTTTGCCTCCCATTCCGTCAAGTCCAATGGCAAGCCCGTTGTTTTGACCGACACGGAATATGCCATTTTGGAGTACCTGCTGCAAAAGCGCGGTACCATCGTCACCGCAGCGGAGCTGTATGAAGCGGTCTGGGGCGCCAAATTCCTGGCCGGCTCCGGCAACACGGTGATGGTGCATGTGCTGAACGTACGCCGGAAAATCGAAGAGGATCCCTCCAAGCCCAAGATCCTCCGCACCGTTTGGGGAAGGGGTTATCAAATTGACTGAGCCGAAGCGGATCCTTCGTCTCCCCCGCTCGCTGGACGCCAAGATGCTCTATATGATCCTGCTGTCCATGCTGTGCGCGGCGGCAGTGTATCTGGCAGCCTACGGGCTGGGAACGCTGGCGCTGAACAAAATCTATATGAGTCCGGAATCGGTGGCTGCCCGGCAGGCGGAGATCTATGCGGATTTCAACCAGTATGTGATCTCCCACCATGTCTCCGGCAGCGACGAGGCCGCCGTGGCAAACTACCCGGGCAACGACGCCTACACCACCATCCTGATTTATCAGGACGAGGATTTGAACCTCTATGCCAACGCCGGGCGCACCCCCTCGGGGCAGAGTGTTTCCACCGCCAACCGCCTGCAGTACGCCAGTGAGTACGGGCGGCTCTATCCCATGCGCTTTGCCGACGGGGTCTACCACATCGCCATCGGCGATACCAGCCAGGTTCGGGAGGACACGCTCAATCGCATGATCGCGGTGTTCCTCGGTGCGGCCGCCTTTTTTGCGGTCATGCTCTGGTTCATCCGCCGCCTGACCCGTCGGGTCATCCGCCTCTCCCGGGAGGCGGACGCCATCGGTGACGGCGACCTGGATGCGCCCATCACGCTCCAAGGGGAAGACGAGCTCTCCCAGCTTGCCCAGGAGGTAGACGCCATGCGCCACTCCGTGATCCAGCGGATGAGCGGCGAGCGCCGCGCCTGGGAGGCGAATTCCGAGCTGATCACCGCCATCTCCCACGACATCCGCACCCCCATGACCTCTCTGATCGGCTATCTGGGTCTTCTGAACGAGAACGGTTTCCAGGACCCCCAGCGCAGCGCCCAGTTTGCCGCCTCCGCCTATGACAAGGCCATGGAGCTGAAGGATCTGACCGATGAGCTGTTCAAGTATTTTCTGGTCTTTGGCCGCTCGGACTTGGAGCTGAACCGGGAGGAGCTGGACGGACGGCTGCTGCTGGAGCAGCTTCTGGGAGAAGCCCAGTTTGACCTGGCCGACGCGGGCTTTTCCATTCAGCGCCAGGACTTTGACGGCGAATGTCTCGTATCTGTCGACCCGCTCTATCTCAAGCGCGTGCTGGATAATCTGGTTTCCAACGCGAAAAAATACGCCGATAAGGCCCAGCCGATCGTCATCCTCTCGGAGCTTTCCGGAGGAAAGCTTTCCGTCTGCATGTCAAACACGGTTTCCCGCTCCATGGATCGGGTAGAGAGCACGAAGATCGGCCTTCGCACCTGCGAAAAAATCATGAGCGCCATGGGCGGCAGCTTTGAAATCACGCGGGAAAGCAATCACTTCGCCGCCACCTTTATCCTGCCGACTGTATAATTGTCCGCAGGGACGAGCGTTGCACTTCCGGAAAAAGAGGACAGCCCCTGGTGAACACAGTTCTTTCTGCATTCGCCAGAGGCTGTTCTATTGTAGAGCTGGCCGACTGCCGGTCGACCATGCGGGACGATCCTTACCAGGCTTCCTCGTCGTCAAAGCTGCCGCAGCCGCAGCTTCCGCCGCAACTGCATCCGCCTTCGGAGCCGCAGTCTCCGCCGCAGGAACCGCCGCAGCTGCAGCCGCCTGCCCCTTCGGAGGGGTTGAGGGGGAGCTGCCCGGTCACCAGGAGATCCGCCGCAGTATCCGCATCGCCGGTATAGCCCACGATGGGCACGATGCCGTAGCTGAGCAGCAGGGCCTTGGCCTCGCCGCCCATGTTGCCGCAGAGCACCGCGTCCACCTCTTTTTCCTTCATCAGGTCCGCCATGGCCTGGTGGCCCTGGAGGGCAGAGGTGTCCAGCAGCGTCTTCGTGCACTCGTAGACGTATTCTCCGTACTCATACAGGGCAAACTGAGGGCAGTGACCAAAGTGGCCGTAAATCTCACCGTTTTCGTATGCGACCGCTACTTTCACAGTTTAACCTCCTGTTCGATCACATCCGCCATGGGGGCGATCCCCTCGCCGGAGACAGACTCCACCTCGCCCGCGTCCACCATCGTGGCCACGATCGGGTCGATGGGCAGACGGGTGTAGTGCTTGATGTCAAAATGCTCTGCCACCTGGGCCACCTTGCTGTCGCCAAAGATCTCGTGCTTTGCGCCGCAGTCGGGGCACTGGAAGTAGCTCATGTTCTCCACGATGCCAAGCACCGGGATGTTCATCATATTCGCCATGTTCACGGCCTTGGCCACGATCATGCCGACCAGGTCCTGGGGCGTGGTGACGATGACCACCCCGTCGATGGGCAGGGACTGAAACACCGTCAGCGGCACATCGCCGGTTCCGGGAGGCATATCCACAAACATATAGTCCACATCCTGCCAGAGCACGTCCGTCCAGAACTGGGTGACCGCGCCGGCAATGACCGGGCCGCGCCACACCACAGGGGCGGTATCATCCTCCAGGATCAGGTTGATGGACATGATCTGCACGCCGGAATAGGTGGTGACGGGAAGCAGATACTCATCCGTTCCCATAGCCTTCTGGGTCACGCCAAAGGATTTGGGGATGGAGGGGCCGGTGATATCCGCATCCAGCACGGCGCAGCGGTAGCCGCGGCGCTGCATCTCGGAGGCCAGCAGGCTTGTCACCAGGGACTTGCCCACGCCGCCCTTGCCGGAGACCACGGCGATCACCTTTTTCACGCTGGAATAGGGGTTCAGCTCCTTGCGGAAGCTCTGGGGCTCCGTGCGGGAGGCGCAGTTTTCGCCGCAGGTGGAGCAATCATGGGTGCATTCGCTCATATTCTTAGTTCCTTTCGGTTTTGTTACAGAGTTGCTCTTCTATTATACTCAAAAAGCGCCGTCTGTCAAACCCTGTGTTTTCGTTGTCAAAGCGGCATATTTGTGGTAAAATGATTTATTATCATTGAGTTCTCGGAAAGGAGGCAGGGCATGGAAACGATTCCTCTTGTGATGACAGTATCCAGGGTCGTGATGATTCTGCTGTCGCTGACGATCATGCTGCGCTGTCTGCGCTCCATGCTCCGGGAACGCTATGACCCGGAGATCTGGGCCTACCTCCGCTTTGGGAAGCTCACCATGCCCATCACCCACTGGGAAAACCTGCTGGGCCGCTCCAAAAGCGCAGATCTGCAGCTGGATCTGCCGGAGATGCGCCGGGTTCATGCGGTACTGCGCCGCAACGACCGGGGCGTCTGGATCATCCACGATGTATTTGCCCGGGGCGGCGTATCTGTGAACGGCAAGGCCGTTGCGCGGGAAGGCCTGCGGGTGAGCCACGGCGACGTGATCGGCCTTGGGCCTTACCGTATGCGCTTTCTGGATACGGATCAGCAAAAGCGGGAGCGCCTGGAGGCGGCGCGCATCGCCGTGGGGCGGCGCATCTCCCCCTCTGTCACGCTGCTGGAGCTGACGGTGTTCCAGCTGTTCCTTCTGCTGCAGCACGCCTTTTCGGCCTCTGAGGCAGAGCTTGTGGATATTGCCCTGGCCTTTTCACTGCTGATCCTGTTGGAGTGGAGCTGTTACAATGCCATGCGGGTCATCGGCCGCACCGGCTTTGAGGTGGAAACCCTGGCCTTTTATCTCACCACCCTTGGCTTTTCCGTTGCCGCCTCCTCCACCCCGGAGGATATGATCAAGCAGGCGATCCTGGCCGCCGCCGCGGTGCTGCTGTTTTTGCTGACCGGCTGGTGGCTGCGGAACCTCAACCGCACCGCCGCCTTCCGCGTGCCCATCGCGCTGGCAGCCCTTGCCCTGCTGGGGGTAAACGCGGTGTTCAGCGAAGCGGTCTTCGGCGCCAGAAACTGGCTGGAGCTGGGCGGCTTTTCCTTCCAGCCCTCGGAGCTGGTCAAGGTCGCCTATGTGTATGTGGGCGCCTCCACGCTGGACAAGCTCTATCGCCGCCGGAATCTGTTCTCCTTCATCGCCTTTTCCGCCATCTGCGTGGTGGCCCTGGCTTTCATAGGAGATTTCGGCACCGCGCTGATCTTCTTTATCACCTTTCTGGTCATCTCCTTCATGCGCTCCGGCTCCATCGCCACGGTGTTCCTGGCGTTGGCCGGCGCGGGCATGGCGGGTGTTCTGGCGGTCAGTGTCCGCCCGTATATCGCCCAGCGCTTTGCCGCATGGGGCCATGTTTGGGAGGATATGTACAACACCGGCTACCAGCAGACCCGGGCCATGAGCGCCGCCGCCTCCGGAGGGCTCTTTGGAAAGGGCGCCGGAGAGGGCTGGCTGAAAAACATTTTTGCCGCCAATACCGACATGGTCTTCGCCATGATCTGTGAGGAGCTGGGGCTGCTGATCGGGCTGAGCATGATGGTGGCCGTGCTGATCCTGGCCTTCTTCACCGTGCGAAGCGCCCGCAACGGCCGCTCCGCCTACTACGCCATCGCCGCCTGCGCCGCCATGAGCATGCTGTTGGTGCAGATGGCGCTGAATGTCTTCGGTTCTCTTGACCTGCTGCCCTTTACGGGCGTGACCTTCCCCTTTGTCTCCCGGGGCGGCTCTTCCCTGCTGGCCTGCTGGATGCTGATGGCCTTCATCAAAGGCGCGGACAATCGAAAGGACGCCAGCTTCGCCGTGCGTCCGGGAGAGCGGATGCAGACAGAGGAGGCGAAGCGATGAAGAAAATCACCAATCGCGCCACCTCCGTTCTGCTGCTGGCCGCGCTGGTCATTGTGGGGATGCTGACCTATGTGATCCGTTATGTGGATCAGGGGCGGGACTGGGCCCTGGCTTATTCCCGGGCAAACGCCGGCTCCACAGGAAAGATCCTGGATCGAAACGGCATTGTGCTGGCCTCCTTTGACGCAACGGAGAGCCGCTTTGCCGATGACGCCGCCACCCGCGTTGCCAATTATCATGTCACCGGGGACTATTGGAACCGCTCCGGCACAGGCCTGCTCACCAGCTACTGGAAGGAACTGCAGGGTTACTCCCCGCTCACCGGAACCGCCCAGGCGGAGGACGCCGTCCTGCAGCTCAACATCGACGCGGCCCTCAACAACAAGGCCTACGCCGTACTGAACGGTCGCCGGGGCGCCGTTTTGATCGTCAACTACCGCAGCGGCGAGCTGCTTTGCATGGTCTCCTCCCCCGCCGTGGATCCCGCCGACCCCAACGCCGTGCCCGGCGACGGGGCTTATATCAACCGCTGCCTCTCCGCCAGCTTTGTGCCCGGCTCGATCTTTAAACTGGTCACCACCGCCGCCGCCATTGAGAACATTCCCAATCTGGATCAGCGGGTCTTCACCTGCGAGGGCTCGGTGGAAATTGCCGGGGTCACCATCACCTGCTCCGGTCACCATGGCGAACAGACCTTTGAGGAGGCGCTGTCCAATTCCTGCAACGTGGCCTTCGCCCAGCTTGCCATTGATCTGGGGCAGGATACCATGGTCGCGTACACCAGGCGCTTCGGCCTTCTGGATTCTCAGTCTCTCGATGGGATTCCCAGCGCCAAAGGCAGCTTCCCACAGGAATTTGTTGGCGACCCGGAGCTGGGCTGGGCCGGGATCGGTCAATCCACCGACCTTGTCTGCCCCTACGCGATGCTGCGCTTCGTCTCTGCTGTGGCAAACGACGGCGTTCTCTGCGAGCCCATGCTGATCCACCGGGTCGGCGAGCCTCTGCGTGTACCCATGCTGGCAGCTGACACTGCGGAAAAGATGATCCGCATGATGAACTACAACGTGATCCACCATTACGGCGGCGAGGGCAGCTTCCCCGGCCTCTCGCTCTGCGCCAAAACCGGCACCGCCGAGCTGGGGGACGGCACCAGCCATGCCTGGTTCACCGGCTTTTTGCTGGATGAAGACCACCCCTATGCCTTTGTGGTGCTGATTGAGCAGGGCGGCGGCGGCCTTCAGGCCGCAGGCAGCGCCGCGAATCAAATTCTGCAATACGCCGTTAAGCGATAATTTTTCTTTCTAAGTATACACGCAAAAAGGAGCCTCTTATGGCAGAAATCACAGTATCCGGTCTCGTCAAATCCTTCGAGATCGGCACCAACATTTTGGACGGGCTATCCTTCACCGTAAATCCCGGGGAGCGTGTCGGCATTCTGGGGCCAAACGGCTGCGGAAAAACCACTCTCTTTCGTATCCTGACCGGTGCGCTGGACTTTGACGAAGGCCAGGTCAGCATCACACCGGGCAGGCGGATCGGCCTGATTTCCCAGATTCCGGTTTTCCCGGAGGGATGGACCGTGGAGGATGTGCTTCGCTCCGCCCATCGGCGTCTCACCGCCATGAGCGAGCGGATGGACGAGCTCACCCTGCAGATGGAGCAGGATGCCTCCCCCGCTCTGCTTCGTGAATACGATAAGCTGGCCGATGATTTTCGGAGACTTGGCGGCTATAACATGGAGATCGACCGGAACCGGGTGGCAAACGGTCTTCAAATTCCTCCGGCTCAGCGGGAGCAGCTCTTTGATTCTCTCTCCGGCGGGGAGAAAACCCGGGTGAACCTGGCCCGCCTCATTCTGGAGGATACGGATATTCTGCTGCTGGACGAGCCCACCAACCACCTGGATCTGCGGGCGACCGAATGGCTGGAGGACTATATTCTTCACTTCAAGGGCACAGTGCTTACCATCAGTCACGACCGCTGGTTTCTGGACCGGGTGGTGCAGCGCTGCATCGAGATTGCCGACGGAAAGGCCGAGCTCTACAGCGGCAACTACAGCTTTTATGTGACCGAACGGCAGCGCCGTTTTGAAGAAAAGCTGAAGCAATATGAAAAGGATCAGGCCAAGATCGAACAGCTCCAACGTGCCGCCGAGCAGATGCATCTCTGGGCCTTCATGGGCAATGACAAGCTGCACAAGCGGGCCTTTTCCATGGAAAAACGCATTGAAAAGCTGCAGCAAAGTGAGAAGCCCAAGACCCAGAAAAAGCTCTCCGTCAAGTTCAAGGAGCGGGAGTTTAACGGCGACGAGGTGCTGGTCACCGAGGGCCTCAGCAAGCGCTTCGGGGAAAAGCAGCTGTTTTCCCAGCTCTCCCTCACCGTCACCGGCGGGGAGCGGATCGCCCTGATCGGGGATAACGGCACGGGGAAATCCACCCTCATCAAGCTCATCATGGACGAGGAGACGCCGGATGAGGGCTACCTGTACCACGGCCCTGCCATCCGCGCCGCCTATCTGCCGCAGATCGTGCAGTTCTCCGTGGATTCCCGCTCTGCGCTGGACACCATGCTCTATGATTGCCGCTGCCAGCCCCAGGAAGCGCGGGATCGCCTGGCGGCCTTCGGCTTCCGGGGAGAGGATGTTTTCACCCCCGTAGGCGCTCTCTCCGGCGGCGAGCGCAGCCGGCTCAAGCTCTGCATGCTCATGGGCGGCGACGTGAACTTCCTCATTTTGGACGAGCCCACCAACCACCTGGATATTGCCAGCCGCGAATGGATGGAGGACGCCCTTTCGGATTATGAGCAGACCCTGCTCTTTGTCTCCCACGACCGCTACTTCATTGAAAAGTTCGCTACCCGCATCTGGGCTCTGGCCGATGGGGAGATCACCGATTTCCGGGGCGGATACAGAGAATACTGCGCCTGGCGGGATCGGCAGCTCCAATTCCAGCAGGCGGAAAAGACGGTTCAGAAAAAGGAAGAGAAAAAGAAGCCCCATGTGCCCAACGCCGAAAAGCAGATCGCCAAAACCGAGCGGGAGATCGCCCGGCTGGAGGAAAAGATCGCGCAGCTGGACGCGCAGGCGGAAGAGTTTGCCGCCGATTACCAGAAGCTGATGGAGATCGGCGTGGAGAAGGATGCGCTGGACGAACAGCTCATGGCGCTTTACGAAAAATGGGAGGAACTCAATGGATAAAAAACATACCGTCCGCTGGCTGATCATCGCCGGCGTTCTACTGCTGGCGGCGCTGGTTTTGCGCTTCGCGCTCCACGGCTTCGGATATCTGCCCTATGTTCTTGGCGCGGCTGCCCTCATCATCGTGATGGATCTGTTTCGCAAAAACTGGGCTGTACTCTCCGGGATTCTGGTCGCTGGGGGTCTGGTTCTGCGCTTTGCCTTGCGGGGCTACGCCTACTGGGGATATCTGGCCTTTTTGATTGCCGCGCTGATCATCGCCCACCATTTTCTTTCCAAAACGCTCTGGCGGGTGATTGTGGTACTGCTGTGCCTGGGCGTGATCTATTTCTGCATCGCGGAGGTCCCCATTATCAAAAACGCAGTGACGGACGAGGAGCCGGGACGGGATTACCTGATCGTCCTGGGCGCTGCCGTGCACGGGGATCAGCCGTCCCTGACACTGGAACGGCGCCTGGAGGGCGCGCTGGACTATCTGAATCAGTATCCGGACAGCGTCGTGATCGTCTCCGGCGGCATGGGTCCCGGCGAGCGCATCACCGAGGCCAAAGCCATGCACGACTGGCTGATTGCCCACGACGTGCCGGAAGAGCGGATTTTGTTGGAGGACAAGGCCACCTCCACCGAGGAAAACCTGGAGTTTTCCTTTGCCATCATCCGAGAGCGGGGCGATGACCCCGATGGAAACGTGGCCATCGTCTCCAGCGCCTACCACCTGTATCGAGCGAAAGTCCTGGCCCGAAACCAGGGTGTCGAGACCGTTGGCGTGGCAGCTCCCTGGGGCTATTTCTTCGTCATGCTCAATTACTTTATCCGCGAAGCCTTCGGCGTCACCCGGCTGTGGCTCCTGGGCTATTAACGATTCTTTTCAGGAGGAGTAAACCCATGGATCAAAAGAATCCGCTGGAAGAGCAGTTCATCTTGTCCGATGAAAACGGCGAAGAGATGGCCTTTCGCTTTCTCGACCTGATTCTCTATCAGGAGCAGGAATACCTGCTTCTCCTGCCCGCCGAGGGGCCCTATACCGATGAAGTCGTCATCCTCCGGCGCATCCGGGGTGAAGCCCCCGGCGATGAGTCCTACGAAGACGTGGAGGATCCCTCTACCGTAGCCGCAGTGTATCGGCTGTTTCAGGAGAATAACCAAGACAGGTTCATCTTTGCAGACTGAACGGTACACATACAAAAATGCTCCCTGCCATGTGGCAGGGAGCATTCGTTTTGAGTGAAATTACTCGTTGATGGCGATAACAACACCGGAGCCAACGGTACGGCCGCCCTCGCGGATAGCGAAGCGGAGGCCCTTCTCGATGGCGATGGGGGTGATCAGCTCCACGTCCATGTCGACGTTGTCGCCGGGCATGCACATCTCAGTGCCTTCAGGCAGGGAGATGACGCCGGTAACGTCGGTGGTACGGAAGTAGAACTGGGGACGGTAGTTGTTGAAGAACGGGGTGTGACGGCCGCCCTCTTCCTTGGTCAGGACGTAAACCTGGCCCTTGAACTTGGTGTGGGGGTGGATGGAGTTGGGAGCGGACAGAACCTGGCCGCGCTCAACCTCTTTCTTGTCGATGCCGCGGAGCAGGCAGCCCACGTTGTCGCCAGCCTCGGCGTACTCCAGGGTCTTGTGGAACATCTCGGTGCCGGTGACGGTGGTGCTCTTCTTCTCGTCGCTCAGGCCAACGATCTCGACCTTGTCGCCAACCTTGACGCGGCCGCGCTCAACACGACCGGTAACGACAGTGCCGCGGCCGGAGATGGTGAAGACGTCCTCGATGGGCATCAGGAAGGGCAGATCGGACTTGCGCTCGGGAGTGGGGATCCAGCTGTCGACAGCGTCCATGAGCTCCTTGATGCAGGCGTACTCGGGGGCGTTGGGATCGGTGGACTCGGAAACCAGAGCGTTCAGAGCGCTGCCGCGGATGATGGGGGTGTCGTCGCCAGGGAAGCCGTAGAAGTCGAGCAGCTCGCGGACTTCCATCTCAACCAGCTCCAGCAGCTCCTCGTCGTCGACCTGGTCGCACTTGTTCAGGAAAACCAGAACAGAAGGAACGTTAACCTGACGGGCCAGCAGCAGGTGCTCGCGGGTCTGAGCCATGGGGCCGTCGGAAGCAGCGATAACCAGGATCGCGCCGTCCATCTGAGCAGCGCCGGTGATCATATTCTTAATGTAGTCGGCGTGGCCCGGGCAGTCAACGTGAGCGTAGTGACGCTTCTCGGTCTCGTACTCAACGTGAGCGGTGTTGATGGTGATACCACGCTCGCGCTCTTCGGGAGCCTTGTCGATGGAAGAGTAGTCGGTGTACTCAGCCTTGCCCTGGAGAGCCAGGTACTTGGTGATGGCAGCGGTCAGAGTGGTCTTGCCATGGTCGATGTGGCCGATGGTGCCGATGTTGACATGGGGCTTCGCGCGATTGTACATCTGTTTTGCCATTGTAAAATCCTCCTAAAAATTTTAGAACTGATTTGTTTCTACTTACCACTTAGAATTCGAGAAACCCATGCGGCTGTTCACAAGGGATTCCTGCAGGTTGCGGGGCAGCTCCACGAAGTGGCTGGGCTCCATGCTGTAGGTAGCCCGGCCCTGGGTCTTGCTGCGAAGATCGGT
>CAYNBS010000032.1:0-14204 GCA_964395795.1 uncultured Oscillospiraceae bacterium | reverse complement strand
ACTCCTATTCGCTATCCTTTTTTATCTGCTGTCACACATCATTGTAATACCTACAAGACAGCCTGTGTGCTCAAGTTTAAGGAGCATTGTAATAACAATTCATTGAGCATAAGTTGATTTTGTCTGTCACAAGCAATCTTGATGCTTTCTGCATCCGCTCATTCACTGCTTCAAAGACCGGAATAAGACGCACTTCTTCGCCAGCAAGGGTATAGCGGCCTTTTTCAATGGCATCAACAGAATAATTGTATTCTTGAATCTTGTACACGATTTAGCTTCTTGCATACTTTTTTCTATTTGTACACGATATTCCTTCTCGCACACGTTTTTACTCATTTCGCACACTTTTTCACGGCTAGCCAGTTGTCCCTTTTGGGCCTAAGCATCGAAAAGCCCCGGCAGAATCAAACTGCCGGGGTTCGTTGTTTCTGTATATAGTTTGCGAGAAGCCTAAATGTCCCTTGGAGCAAGGGGTTTTGAGTATAGGTGGGGTGCAAAGCAAAGGGACCCTGATCGTATCATAATCAGAGTCCCTTTATGGTCCGAGTGACAGGGTTCGAACCTGCGGCCTGATGGTCCCAAACCACCCGCGCTACCTGCTGCGCTACACCCGGATCGGATTTTTCTTGTTGTTTGCCGCGTCCCCGGCGGGGATGCAGGCTTCCCGCGGCTTGACTTCGCTGCCATCTGCATCGCAGGCCAGAATATTATAGCCCAATTTGCTGTCGCTTGCAAGTGATTTCTTGATGTTTGCAGGATCTTGTGCTATTCTGTAATGTGGAGTGTGATGGCAACATGAGAATGCGCAAACGGCACAATTTGGAGCCGCGAATGGCGGCCTGCGCCGCTTATCTGATCGAAGACCCCGCCGCTCTGCGAGGAGAATGGATGGCTTCCTTCCCCGAGCAGCAGAAGCTCTATTTGGAAATCGGCTGCGGCAAGGGCCGCTTCACCGTGGAAACCGCCCGGCAGATGCCGGATGTCCTGTTCCTCGCCATCGAGAAGGTGCCGGACGCCATGGTGCTGGCCATGGAACGCGCCAGAGACGCGGAGATCACCAACGTCCGTTTTATGGACTTTGACGCGGCAAACCTTTCCTCTATCTTCGGCCCCGGGGAAATCGACCGGATTTACCTGAATTTCAGCGACCCCTGGCCCAAGAGCCGGGACGCCAAGTTTCGCCTGACTGCGCCGGGCTTTCTGCGGCTCTACGCCGAGCTTCTCTCCCCGACGGGCGAGATCCATTTTAAAACCGACAACACGCCTCTCTTTGACTGGTCCGTGGAGCAGTTCACTGCCGAGGGCTGGGAGCTGCGGGAGGTGACAGGCGATCTGCACCGGAACGGCCCCGTGGGGGTCATGACCGACTACGAGGCCAAGTTCTATGCCGAGGGGCTCAAAATCAACCGCCTGGTCGCCGTCCGCACTGCCGATACCAAAACCACCGCCGCCGGCCCTGTTCCCCGGCTGCGGAACGCCGCCCTGGCAGACGCCCGGGGCAGCCGCCCCGCGCCTGCGCCCATCCGGCTGGAGGAGGCAACGCTCCTGCTCTGCCACAGCTACTACCGCCATTTTCAGCAGTCGCCGGAGCTCTATGAGGACAAGAGCAAGCTGGTGCCCTTTGTGTATGACCCCGCGTGGCTGGACGCCAAATATGCCGCCCGGCAGCGGGAGGCCGACCGCAAGACCTTCTACATTCTGCAGGGCGAGCATGTGGTCGGGGAGCTGGCGCTCAAGCACATCGACATGGACGCCCGGCGCTGTGAGCTGGGCATCTGCCTGGTGAACGACCGGTTCAAGAACCATGGCTACGGCACGGCGGCGGAACAGCTCGCTCTCCGCTACGCCTTTGAGGAGCTGGGGATGGAGACCGTTCTGGCCGACTCCCTGTTGGCAAACACCCGCAGCCAGCATGTGCTGCAGAAGGTGGGCTTCCAGTTTACATCGGAGGACGCGCATTTTAAATATTATCAGATCAGTCGAACCCAATATCGGAAACGCAAGGGGGAAGCAGTACTGTGAGATTCATTTCCTGGAACGTCAACGGCCTGCGGGCCGTGCAGAAAAAGGGCTTTGAAGAGATCTTCTGGAGCTTTCACGCCGACTTTGTGTGTCTGCAGGAAACCAAGCTCCAAGCCGGCCAGATTGAGCTGGACCTCCCCGGCTACGAGAGCTACTGGAGCTACGCTGAGAAGAAGGGCTACTCCGGCACGGCGATCTTCACGAAACATACGCCTCTCTCGGTGCGCTATAACCTGGGCATCCCGGAGCATGACACCGAGGGGCGGGCCGTGACCCTGGAGTATGAGGACTTTTTCCTGGTCTGTGTCTACACCCCCAACGCCCAGGACGAGCTGAAGCGTCTCGAATACCGGATGCAGTGGGAGGACGATTTCCGCGCCTATCTGCAGGAGCTGGACAAGCAGAAGCCCGTGATCGTCTGCGGGGACATGAACGTGGCCCACGAGGAGATCGACCTGAAAAACCCCAAGCAGAACATCGGCAACCCCGGCTTCTCCTACGAGGAGCGGGGCAAGTTTACGGAGCTGCTGGACGCGGGTTTTACCGATTCCTTCCGCTACCTCTACCCCGACAAGACCGACGCCTACTCCTGGTGGAGCTACCGGGCGGCGGCCCGGGCGCGGAACGTAGGCTGGCGGATCGACTATTTTGTGATTTCCGACCGGCTGCGCCAGCAGGTCAAGGACGCTTACATTTTGTCCGAGGTGATGGGCAGCGACCATTGCCCGGTAGGGCTGGACATCGGTCTGTAGGGGCGGCTGTTTTCAGGATGAGTATATGACAACGATTGGAAACATTAGCTTGCAGGGTCGGGTGACCCTGGCCCCCATGGCGGGGGTGACGGACTTTGCCTTTCGCCGCCTGTGTCGAGAGCAGGGCGCGGCCCTGACCACCACCGAGATGGTCTCTGCCAAGGCCCTGGTATACAAGGACGAAAAGACCAAGTCCCTCCTGCATCTGGCAGAGGGGGAGCAGCCCTGCGCCGTGCAGATCTTCGGCCACGAGCCGGAGGTCATGGCTGAGGCAGCGGGACTGGCTCTGGCCCTCTCCGGGGCGGATATCGTGGATATCAACATGGGCTGCCCGGTGGGCAAGATCGTCAAATCCGGGGACGGCTCTGCCCTGATGCGCGCCCCGGAGCTGGCGGGGCGGATCGTGGAGGCGGTGAAGGCCGCGGTGTCGGTCCCGGTGACGGTGAAATTCCGCAAGGGCTGGGACGGCGGCAGCGTCAACGCGGTGGACTTTGCCCGGACCCTGGAAGCCGCTGGGGCGGACGCGCTTTGCGTCCACGGCCGCACCCGGGTGCAGATGTACGCCGGTCGGGCCGACTGGGATATCATCCGTCAGGTCAAGCAGGCGGTAGCCATCCCCGTCATCGCCAACGGCGATATCTTCACCGGGGAGGACGCGGCCCACATCCTGCGCTACACCGGGGCGGATCTGTGCGCCGTGGGCCGGGGCGCCTTCGGCAACCCCTGGCTGTTTCGGGAGGCCAACGCCGCCATCGAGGGCCGGGAGATTCCCGCCCCGCCGCCGCTTGAGGAGCGGATGGACGCCGCCGTTGGGCAGATCGAGGAGCTGGCTTCCTATGCCGGGGAGCGCATCGCCTGCCTGGAGGCCCGGCATCATCTGCCCTGGTATCTCCACGGGGTGGCCCACGCGGGGATCTACCGCAAGGAGCTGACGCAGGTGAACACCTTAGAGGACATTGCCCGCATTGTGAAGGACATCAAGAGAGATCTGAAATAAGGATGTGATCGCTTGACAAGAGAGCAGGAATTGACCATCATCCGCCGGGTGCAGCACGGGGATGTGGACGCCTTTGAGCTGCTGGTGGCAGCCTATGAGAAGAACGTGTACAACGTGGCCCTGCAGATGACCGGCAACCGGGAGGACGCCCAGGACATGGCCCAGGAGGCCTTTTTCAAGGCATACAACTCCCTCCCCTCTTTCCGGGGGGAGAGCAAATTTTCCAGCTGGCTCTACCGCATCGTCTCCAACGTCTGTCTGGATTACCGGCGGAGGCAGGCCCGCCGCCCCAGCTCCTCCCTGACGGTGGAGGATGACGAGGGCGAAAACGTGCAGCTGGACGTGGCGGACGAGAGCCAGAGTCCCGAGGCGCTGCTGGAGCGGAAGCTGACGCGGGAGGCTGTACGCCGGGGGCTGCGGGAGCTGCCGGACGAGCAGCGGCAGATCCTGCTGCTGCGGGAGATCCAGGGCATGAGCTACGATGAGATCGCCGACGCCATGGATCTGGAGGTCGGGACGGTGAAATCCCGGATCTTCCGGGCGCGAAAAAAACTTTGCGCTTTTTTGCTGAAGGACGGGAACATTCCCGATTCCATCGCGTCAAGAAACCCGAGAGGAAGTGATGCCAAATGAGCTCGTGTGAGAAGTATCAGGAGCTGATCAGCCGCATGGTAGATGGGGAGCTGAGTTCCCGCGAGGACGCCGATGTGCGAAAGCATATCCGTTCCTGCCCCGACTGCGCCGCGCTGTTCCGCGCCTTTTCGACCCTGTCCGGGCAGCTTGGGAGCGACCTGGAAGAGGCTCCGGCGGATCTGCGGGAAAACGTGATGGCCAAGATCCGGCGGGAGGAGATCCGCAAAAAGAACCGCCTGCCCAACATTCTGCGGGGCGTGCTGTCCACCGCTGCAGGCATCGCCGTGATCGTGGGCGTCTACTATGGCGTGTCCCTTGCCAAGAGCCAGCCGCTGAGCGCCGCCGTTTATGAGAGCAGCGTCCGGGAGGAGGACGTCTCCGCCGACAAGGCGATTTCCGAGGACGCCGCGGAAGCGGAGGAAGCCGACATGACCGAGGAGGCGGCGCCGGAGCAGGCGGAGCCGATGGCCGAGGCCGCGGTCAACACCGCCGAGGTTACCCAAGCCGCAGATGCCCAAGTTGCCGGCTACGGCGAAGCCCAGCCCGACGACGAATGGCACGAGGGGGATGTCTTTTACCCGGCAGCGCCTGAACGGCAGCTGAACAACTGGGATCTGTCCCTGCTGCGGGAACTGCTGAAGGGCACACCCACGGAGCGAACGGCAGAAGAGCTGGAGCCCTTCCTGCGGGAGCTGGTGACGCTCCGGGCCGGGGATGAAAGCGTGACCGTCCGCCTCTATGAGCTGAACGGAGTGCTCTACTACCTGGATCCGGTGGAGGAGGCGGTGTATCAGGCCGCCCTGACCCCCGCCGAGTGGGACGACTTTTTCGCCTGAACGGAAGAAAGCCCCTTGCCGCGAAATGATCTGCGGCAAGGGGCTTTCTTTATGCCTCCGGGTCCTTACGCACGAAGTAGTGCCGGGCGATCCAGGCGGAGAGGCCGTCCAGTCCGGGGTAGACGATGCGCTCGGACATATTGAGCTGATCCAGCATATCCCGCACCCGCCAGCGGAGCCTTCGGTCGATGATAAACTTGACGCTGTGCTCCGTGCGGCGGTTCAGGAAGTCCTCCACGTTTTCCATATCCATGGGGATGACCGAGAAGAAAGAATACTGATTCACAATGCGGGCGCTGATGGAGGGCGGCTCCAGCACGACCATGGCCCCATCTCCCATGTCCCGGTCGTACTGCGCCAGGCTCTGGGCGGCCCGGCCCAGCATATCCACAGAAAAGACCTCCGCCTGGAACTGCCGCATCACCGTCTGGTAGGTCTCCGGCAGAAGGGAGTGGACCTCGCCCATGTCGATGCGCCAAACCATGCAGTCGTGGTCCTCCATGTGCTCCAGGTTCTCCTCGCTGACGGCAAAGTGCAGCGCCACCAGGGCCGACTGGGTCCAGTCCAGCAGGCGGGTGGGCAGGCCGTGGTGCTGCCCCAGGATCATCTGCCGCCAGACAGATTGAGAGATGCTGGGGTCCTCGATGACGGCATATTTGGCAAAGTTTTTCAGGATCGCAGGCTCCAGGGTACGCTGCAGCTCCTTGCAATTGCGCCGGAGGCTGGTGACCATGCGGAAATCCGCATTGGTCATGCCCCGGTAGACGAAGGGACTGCGGCTGCGCCGCAGATCCGGGCGGTACTCCTGCTCGGACAGCAGGGCCATCAGCTCCTCCAGTGTGGTAATACGAATTTCCTGAATCATAGACTCCTCCCGCCTTCTGCGTTCTGTCCGCTCGCGTCCACCCACAGGGCCGGTCGAACGGCGTAATCCTCTGTATCCACAAAGCTGCCGATCCGGACGATCCCGCCCTCCGGCGTAACCGTGGCGGCAAAGCTGTTGTCAAAGCCCGGGGTGCGCAGCCACCACCAGCGCCCCAGGGCCCGCGCCCCATCACCGGGCAGCAGCGCTTCCGCCTCCTCCGCGCTCAGCAGGAAGAGCCGATCCTCAGCTGCGGCCCCGCCGGTGGAACCGAAATGCGGATTATCCCCTGTCTCTACCGAAACCGGGAGGATCTTGGCCTGTTCCCTCTCCGTAAAGCTGAGGGGCAAAAACAACGTATTCAGCCAGCGGCGCAGCCGGCAGCTCTCCCAGGTGACCTCCTCCTGGGCATCATGATAGGGCAGCAGGGCGACGGCTCCTTCAGAGAGCAGCAGCAGCCTGTCCTCTTCCCGGCGGAGTACCCGCCAGGAGATCGGTGACTCCGCGCCGCCCCTTTTGCTGATTCCGCGGCCAAGCAGAACCGTATCTCCCGCCTGCGCCTTCTCCATATCCTGCAGGTTCTCCTCTCCTGCGGCAAAGCTCCGGCGGACGCGGGGCATGGGTTCCAGGGCATAGAAGCCCGCACTCTCCACCCCAACGACCGGCTTTTGCCCGATCATCGCCGGAATCTCAACCCTGTTTTGCGCCGCCTTCAACCCGCAGATCACGGCGCCGGTGCGCAGATAGCGCAGTCGAAAGTCCCGGCGCAGCTCCCGCTCCTCCGGCTGGGCCATCCCCAGCTCCAGATCAAAGCGCCGCTGCTCAAAGGCTTCGAATTCCGAGGGGCTGTAATGGGCGCGGCGGTACTCCAGCAGCCAGGCCGATGCGTCGGGGCTATCGGACTCCTTGGCCAGCGTGAACAGCTCCGTGAACCCTTCCAGCGAAAGCCGCTTCTGGGGCAGCAGGCTGGCCAGGGCCTCAACTCTGTCGGACCGGATCGCTTCCCGCAGCAGCTCCTCCCGATGCCGGGAGAGGGAGCGAGGGGAGAGTCCGCCTGCCAGGGCCTTTTCCAGCAGCGCCGGTGCGCGATTCTCGGCTTTCCTGCCCTCCAGCTCCTCTTCGCTGACATAAAAGCAGTGGTTCACAAGCCCGCCCGCCAGGGGCAGGTAAACCTGCACGGGTTTTTCCCCTTTTTTTCTCATAGCGCCTCTTCCTCAAGGCTGTCAAGCTCGCGCAGGATCGTCTGCTGCCGTTCATAGACCAGCAGCGCTTTGTTGTGCCGGTAGTAGCCCTCGCTGCCATAGCGGGCGATGAAATGGGCGCTGTGGCTGTCGGCCGTGAGCTCCGTCACCAGGATCAGCAGCTCCTGTCCCTCCCCGAAGGCGCGCTCGCAGAAGGAAAAGCAGTTCTCCAGTGCCTCCCCGGCCTGGGCTGCGGCTTTTTTCACCCCGTCCCGCCGCGCAGCAAGCTGCTCGCGCAGCGCGATCATCAGCCCGCCGGAGACGGATTGCGCGTCCCGCGCCTGCTCCAGCGCGGCAATGGTCCGGCGCTGCACATGCTGCTCCCGGCGGGAGAGCTTCCCCGCCTGCTTGGCGGCGGACATGGCTTCCCTTTTCCGCTGGATCAAGCCGGTGAGGGCCTCCTCCTGCCCATCCTCGCCGCGGAGCTCCTTCGCTGCCGCCAGCAAGGCTTCGTTCACCTGCTCGTCAGTCTCGATGGCGGCAAAGCGCTCCCCCAGACCGGACAGCAGCAGGCCCAGCAGGCTCAGCTTTTCGTCAAATCTGGCGTCCCGCGCGCGGGAGAGGATTTCCTCATCCGCCTCCCCTGCGAAGATGCGGTCGATCTGATAATCGGATTGGTACTTCTGAAACAGGTCGTAGTAAAGCGCAAAGCTTTTGGCGACCTCCCGGTTCTGCAAATACTGGATCACAAGCTCCGCGTCCACCGCGAGACCGTGCTTCTCATATAAGCGCAGCATGTCGCTCAGGTCGGACCAGCCCCGAGCCGTCACAAAGGTTTTCCCGTCCACGCTGGCCTCGACCCGGTAGAAATCG
The DNA here is from genome assembly GCA_964395795.1 of uncultured Oscillospiraceae bacterium. Taxonomy (GTDB): domain Bacteria; phylum Bacillota; class Clostridia; order Oscillospirales; family Oscillospiraceae; genus Limivicinus. The sequence continues at coordinate 6,048 of CAYNBS010000032.1, read as the reverse complement.
CTCTCCTTGATATCCAGATAGGAGCGGACGGCGGGATGCACCATGGTTTCGGCGGCATATTCCTTCCACGCCTTGTAATCCGGTTCAATGTCGATGCGCTTGAGCCGATCCCAGGTCACAATATCAAACTCGCGCACGGAGTTGTTGTACTCCGGCGGGTTCCCCGCCGTGACCACGATCCAGCCGTCCGGCACCCGATGGCGGCCGAAGACCTTGAACTGCAGAAACTGCAGCATGGCCGGGGCCAGCGTCTCCGAGACGCAGTTGATTTCGTCTAAAAACAGGATGCCCTCGCGCACACCTGTTTCCTCCATGAGATCATAGACTGAAGCGATGATCTCGCTCATGGTGTATTCCGAGACGCTGACTTCCTTCCCCCCGTAGTTCTTGGTGGCGATAAAAGGCAGACCAATGGCGCTCTGCCGGGTATGGTGCGTCATGGAATAACTCACGAGCCCCACGCCCAGCTCCTGGGCGATCTGCTCCATAATGGCGGTTTTCCCAATGCCCGGAGGACCCATGAGGAAAATGGGACGCTGCCGCTCCAGGGGGATCTCATATTCCCCGAATTCATCCTTGGAAAAGTAGGCGGTCATGGCATTCTTGACCTGAAGCTTTGCCTGCTTGATATTCATAGGTCCTCCTGTATCTCCTCCGGCTCCAGCGTGAGCTTGATGGCCCAGGGCGGAACCGCATATTGATTGCCCTCGTTTTCCAGGAAAACAAAGGCAGTGTCGTATTCGGGCTTTTGCTGGGGATAGGTCCCGCAGCCGTCTGTGAAGTACAGCAGCCCCTTGAGCTGCCGCAGCTCCCCGAGGCGCCGCTGCTGCTCTATGTAATCAAACACCGGGCGAAAATCCGTTCCGCCGAAGCCCTTGAGCGTCAGGCCCTTCAGGGCTTCCTCCAGATCCTTCTGGCTGGTGACACGCACTTCGTCCTGAATCTTCAGGTCGCACTGGAGGATGCGGATATCCACGCGGTTAAAAAAGCTCTCGGAAGCCTTCAGAATATTGAAGGTCTTCTGCAGGAAGGCATGTACCAGCTCCTCCGAGACGGAGCCGGAGGTGTCCACCGCGATCACGAAGGAGCGGATACGGGTGTCCTCCCGGTATTCCAGCGGTTCGATCAGCGGCATGTTCCCATACAGGCGCAGCCCGTAGGTGTAATAGATATAGTCAAACTCCGCCGGGTCAAGCTCCATCACCTCGCCCCGCACGGCAAATTTCTTCAGAAACGCGGCGTAGTCCCGCTTTTCCCGGTTCAGCCTTTTCAGCGCCTTTTGGAGCCCTGCCGCAGCGTCGCCCGCCTCGCGGGAGATGGTCTCCAGATCCTCCTGGATGCTGTCGGCCACGTCGCGCCAGTCCTGCTCGGACTCCATGGGCGGCCTGTTGGGTTCCGGAATGTCGGGGGAATCCTCATTCCCCTGCTGCTTGTTCTTGTCCTCCTCATCCGAGGGGAACCAGGCTCTGTGATCATCGGCGCAAAACAGTGCCTCCAGGCGCGCCCGCTCCTCTTCCGGCAAAGGATTCTCCAAAAAATACCGGTAGAGCTTTTCCGCCGTGAAGGGCCGGATGCTGCGGCGAAAGGGTTCCAGCGCGGCCTGCTGCTCCTCCTGCCTGGACACCGCCGCGGCCCGGAGCTTCAGCCCTGCGATCAGATCCTCCACCACCATGTCGCATGCCAGCGACCACCACTGTTTTTCCACCTTGGCGTGCAGGTACATATGGCGAAACACGCAGTGCAGCACACAGTGCAGATAATCACGGGCGGGGTTGGCCCGCTCCTCCTTATAGCGCAGCAGCACATGCATCGGCGCATAGGAAAAGCGCTGCCCATCGGTCCACAGGCTTCCCTTGGGCATCGGCGTGAATTCCAGCCGGCAGAGCGCGCTTTCCATAAAGCGCAGGTGCAGCAGCAGGGATGCATGGGCCAGCTGCAAAATCTCGCCCGCCAGAAGGTCGGCTTTCAATTGTTTCGTCTGTTCGTTCATGCTTTTCATCCTATGCAGGTGTCCGCGGGTCCTCTGTGCCAGAATTGTATCATGCCGCCGGGCTTTTGACAATCCAAAACCCCTCCGATCGGCGCAAAAAGGGAAAGGCCCCTAACAAGATTCCGGAGCCTTTCCCTAAAAATGCTTGCGCATATATTCCGCGGTCTTGTGCAGCGTCTCCATATGGTAGAGCTGCGTCAAATGCCCCTCAAAGTCCAAATGGTAGCGCGCCGCCAACGCGGCAAATTGGCGCTTCCGCGCTGCCTCCTGCTCTCGAAGCTCCGCCTCGTCGAATCCCTCCAGGCGAAGCTGCCGCTCCTCCTCCCCGGTCAGATTGTACAGGCTTACGCCGATGAGCCGGACAGGGCGCTGGGCCACCTTGTCCAGCAGCCGGACCGCCTCCCTCCAGATGGAAACGGCAGAGTCGCAGGCCGCCGGGCTGCGGGAACGGGTGATGCTTTTCATGTCCGCATAGGTGAGCTTCAAGGTGACGCCCCGGCCTCTGAGGCCCACGCGCCGCGCCCGATTTTCCACATTCAGCGCCAGCAAAAACAGCACGTCCCGCAACAGTTCATACTGATCCACGTCCTTCTGAAAGGTCAGCTCCCGTCCGATGGACTTGGCTTCCTCCGGGCGGTAGGGCTCCACCCTGCGTTCATCGATCCCGAAGGCGATCTGGGTGATCCAGCTCCCCTGCTTGCCCAGCAGGCGCCTCACGTCCTCCTGCCGCTGCTGGATGTCCCGCACGGTACGGATCCCGGCACCGTAGAGCTTTTCGGCGGTACTGCCGCCCACCGTATAGAGGACCTTGACGTCCCGATCCCGGATCAGCTCAACAAAATCCTCGGGGCTGAGGATTTCGAAGTATCCGTCCGGCTTTTTCTCCTCGCTGGCGGTTTTGGCAGCCGTCTTGGAATAGGCCAGCCCCACCGAGCAGGTCAGCTGCAGCTCTTCCCAGGTCCGCCGCTTGATGGTGTGGGCAATTTCCCGGGCCCCGTCCCAATCCCCGGCCTGCTCCGTCACGTCCAGATACGCCTCGTCCAGGGCGATGGCTTCCGAGGCGCTTGCATAGGTATCCCAGATCCCGTGGAGCTGGGCGGACACCGCCTTGTACTTGTCAAAATTTGGGTGCCGGTAAATCCCATTGGGGCACAGGCGGAAGGCGTCCTTGATGTTCATGCCGGAATGGACCCCGTATTTCCGCGCCTCATAGCTGCATGTGGCAACCACGCCGCGCTCATGGGGAAGGGAGCCGATGATCAGGGGCTTTCCCCGGAGGGAGGGGTCGTCCCGGGTCTCCACGGAGGCGTAGAATGCGTCCATATCCACATGGATGATGATCTGTGCCATTGCGCTCCCCCCCTTTTGTGCTTCGGCTCTGCCCCGAGCTGCCGGGGCTTTTTTCTATTATATCGGATCATCCACCGCATTTCCACCGGAATCAACTGGGCAGGCCTCAAAAAACCAGACGTTCCCCGAACCATCGCCTCCCGGCCCGCGCCTCCGGCCCGTTCAGCCGCTCATATCGCCGCGCACCGCCTCATATACATGGAGCAGACAACGCGCGGCGCCTGCCGCGTACAGGGAGTGGTGTGTTTGCAGTCCGAACTCGAACAGCGCGCCTGTGATTTGGCAGCGTATATTCTTGAGAACAAAGCCACCGTCCGCGCCGCCGCCGCACGCTTCGGCGTCTCCAAAAGCACCGTGCACAAGGATCTGACCGAGCGGCTGCGCCGCGTCAATCCGGGGCTGTATGCCCAGGTGCGGCAGCTGCTGGATCTGAACAAGGCCGAGCGGCACCTGCGCGGTGGCCTCGCCACCCGGCGCAAGTACAAGGGCACATAAAAGATACCGGGCTGCGTGGAAGACGCAGCCCGGTATCTTTTACAGAAAGCGATCCGTTCTCTGACGGGACAGCGGTTCCCGGGGGTCCTTGCTTTGCCGCAGCAGATTCAGGATATCCCCGAAGGACCAGACCCTTCCCCGGTATTCGACCTTCTGGTTGTGCGTCTCCGCCCGGTTGAGGCGTTCCATCAGCGTCCCTAAGGTGTGGAACATCTCATCGGAGGACTGCCGCTGCCGGACATAGGCCCCGCTGCGGTACTTCTCCAGCACCTCGCCATAGCCGGCCCAGGCGTTGGCCACCGAGTCCTCCCAGGAGAGATACAGCCCTTGCTGGGCCTGTTCGCCCACACGGCGCACCGTCTCCGGCATTCTCAGCAGCCGCCGGAGCATCGCCGCCATGGAGGCGGCGTTTTCCTCGATCAGAAAGCCCGTTTCCCAATCGGCCACGTCCTCGGCGGCGCAGCTGCCGCGCACCAGCACGCTGGGCAGGCCGCAGGCCGCTGCCTCCCGAACCACCAGGCCGTTGGTATCAAAGGTGGAGGGGAACAGGAACAAATCGCCCCGGCAATACCAGGCGCGAATCCGCTCCCGATCCCGGATGGGGTCGATGAAGATCACTTTGCCGCCCAGATTCATTTCCTCAACGTACGCTATGATCTCCTCCTTGTCGCCCCCGCCGCCGATGAAGACCATGCGGAAGCTCTGCTCCTCTCCGTCCAGGAGCTTCAGCGCATCCAGAATAATCCGAATGCCCTTGTACCACATCATCCGTCCCACGAACAGCAGCACAGGCGTCCCGTCTGGCAAATCGTAGTCCCCGGTGACCTGGCGGATGCTCTCTTCGCTCACCCGCCCCTTGGGGAAATCCACGCCGTTTGGCATGACCACATAGTCCCCCTCATAGCCCAGGCTCCGCAAATTTTCCCCAGCGCCCCGGCTCACCGTCCACACCTCGTCACAGGCGGCGATGTTCTTCACCAGAAGGCGGATCAGCTCGTCCTGGATCAGCTTGCCCTGAACCGCGTTGGCAATGTCGATGTCGAATTTGGTGTGATACGTCAGCACCAGGGGAAGGTCCAGCTGATCCCGCAGGCCGCGGGCCAGCAGCGTGGAGGTAATGGGACAGTGGCTGTGAATCAGGTCAAAATTCTCTGCCCTTACCTTTCCCATCAGCTCCGGCGAGAAGGGAATTCCCGCCCGGTAGCCCAGCTTTTTGGACAGCATCATGCTGGGATAACGGTAGACGGGAAAGGGATACCCCGAGTCGTCCACCTCGGGATAGAAGGGCGTGACCACGGCGGCGTGCCCATGATTTTCGGTGATGATCTGGGCATAGTTCCGCACCGCTGTTGCCACCCCGTCGATGGTAGGCGGGAAGGAATCGTTGATGAGGCAGATGTTCTTCGGGTCCATAGTTTCCTCCGGCGCGGACAGCTCCCCTTGCCGCGCAATCATCGCAGTATACAGTATTGTTTATTATAATCCAAATCGGTTTTTTTGCAAGGGTCGTATGCTACAATCGTCAAATTCAACGACAGATTGACACGCCCGGGCACAAAAAGCGCGTCCCAAACGGGACGCGCTTTTGGTTTGCTCTTGTTTTCTCCGGGAACGGCTTACTTGTTGGCGGCCTCCATACCGGCATAGAGGGCCTTCTTGTTGCCTTCCAGGAAGCGGGCCTTGCGCTCGCCCAGCTCGATGCGGATGGCCTCGATCATGCTCTCGGTGGAGCAGGCGGGATCCTTCGCCATCAGGGCGCCCAGGATGGCGACGTTTGCGCCTTTGGGGTTGCCGACTTCTTCCGCGATCTTGTTGGCGTCGCAGTAGACGACCTTGATGTCGTCACGCTCGACCTTGCGGTCGATGATGGAGGAGTTGACCACGAGCACGCCGCCGGGCTTGACGGAGTTCTCAAACTTGAGCAGGGAGGGCAGGTTCATCGCCACAACGGCATCGGCCTTGTCGACCATCGGGGTGCCGATCGGATCATCGCTCACGATGACGGAGCAGTTGGCCGTACCGCCGCGCATCTCAGGGCCGTAGGAGGGCAGCCAGGAGACGTGCTTGCCTTCCAGCATGCAGGCCATAGCCACGAACTTACCGATCAGGAGCATGCCCTGACCGCCGAAGCCGGCGAAAAGATAACGTTTCGTCATTTCTGTTCAGCCCCCTTATCTTTGTACACGCCCAGCGGGTAGTAGGGGATCATGTTC
>CAYNBS010000031.1:0-14801 GCA_964395795.1 uncultured Oscillospiraceae bacterium | reverse complement strand
GCGCGGTAGCGGCATAAAAGACTTGGACCTTTTTATCTACTTCCTGCTGCACGGCATTGGCCAGATCCGAGGCATTCTTCGCAAGTACTTCGGCCCTCTCCTCTGCGTCTTTCCGCGCCGTATCCGCCGCGTCGTCGGAATACTTGTGCAGTTCTTCCAGCACACTGCTCCAGTCATCAGCGACTGCAACAGACCGCAGTCTAAATTCTCCGGTGTCGAGGTTCCAGTAGTTATTACCCTTCTGATCTTGCAGCAAGCCTGTTTTGATCAGGTTCGCCCGGATCGTACCAGCGTTAATGAAATCCGCATTAAAGACTCCGTCGATGGTCCATGCTGTCGAGAACGGCCCTTCATAGCCTTTCGTCGAAAAGCCGATGCCGTTCATGTTGATCCGCAGAACCTTAGAGGCGGTTTTCGTGTCATCGGTGTCCATGATCAGGAGCTCATTGGGCTTCCCGTCCCCGTCGGTATTGATGATCACGTGTCCGCCGAGACCGCCCTGGATGAGCTTTGTCGACCGGGCAAGTGCTTCCTGCAGGAAGGACAGACTCTGCTTCTGCCGGATCTCTGTATCCTTGCTAGTGCCTGTGATCTGATCCGCAAGGTTCGTTCTGGCGTTCCCGATCTCGATGCTGTCGTACCGATTCTTCAGGACGTTGTAGGTTGTCTTTACGACCTTTGCGGTTGCGGATACGCCGAGCGCCGGAAATTCGACACGCAGGATATCGCAGAGGTGCACCCGCTCCAGCGCGGCAAGGGTTTTGTATTCTTCAGACTGCCAGAGCGCCACAAAGGACAGCGAGATAGATACGTCCGGAACACCGATGCCATTAGACTTGATGTATGTCTGAGCGCGGGAAGAAAGCTGTGCCGCTGTCGGCGCGGTCTGGTACTCCTGGGAACAGTCCAGGACCATCGTCATGTGATAAGGGTACTTATCTGCGTTCTCCGCGTAGACGATGCTACCGACCACCGTCTGCGCGGCTGTATCAGACTCCGCGTCTTTATGCCAGTATGGAAGAACCCCGGTCACCGTGTTTTCAATGGACTCTTCCTGCGTGATATCGGTAATGTTTTTACCATAGCGCAGGACAATGGATGTCTCGGATCCGCGGGCCCTCCACAGCTTCACCGTCCATTTATCCCATTCGTATTCACCCCCAAAGCAGTCCAGGATAGATCCGGTTACACCCCCGAGGCGGGAGCGAATTGACGCGGGAACGGGGGTACTGTAGGACCCATGAGAGTTTTGATCCGTCCAGAAGTCAAAGGGGCAGTTCTCCAGCGCTTCGGATTTGAGCCGCTGAAGTGCCAGCGCCGCGGTCCCCGAAGTCTCATCAGGATTTTTAGAATATGTTGGGATTCTGGAGAGTCTGTAAGAAATATGCCGGGCCTTAACGGTTACTTTTCCGCTGATTGGGCGGGAGATATCATAGATGTCAAAGGGCTGCCGATCCGCGCCATCGGAGGGCACCGCAACTATGATCCGCGCGTTCTGCAGATCCTTATAGTGCACACCGTAGACCGGATACTCCATGGTAAGCTCATACGCACCGTTGCGTTCCTCCTCTACGGTGCAGGATATTGCATCAGAGAGTCGCCCGAGACCGTTCGAGGTAAATTCCGTTTCGGTTGATTTGTAAAGGATAGGTATCACAGTGTCCACCACCTCGGTGTGATTTCTACAGAAGAGATATTACCCTCATACTTAATGCCGTTCTTTCCCGGCACCAGCTGAGGGAAATCCTCCAGGGTAATGTACTGATTTAGATTTGTAGTCGCGTTGAAGGCATCCGCAATATCACAGTCCAGATCAACATAGGCCTTACCTGTGTCCGCGATCACGACAGAATAGCTCCCAATGTATAGCGTGCCGTATCCATAGACGCGGATCAGCGGCTTCGATGCAAAGCCGTAGCGGTTATACATCACATCCCCGCTTGCTACTTTGGCAGCAATCTCACCCGCTTTGAAGTATACCTGCGGCTTGCAGTCAAAGGTGAGGGTGATCAGCGCAGTCCTTTTATAGGGCCCGGGCGCAGGCTCGATCTGTCCGGAAATCCTTGCGAGTCGGTAGCGATCCGGCTGATAGGAGTCCTCCAGGCGCTGATAGCCGATCTGTGAAGCAAAGTAAGTCCGCAGAGCGTCATATCGGTCCTTGAAGTCCTTCATCTGACAGCTGTATGAAATGCTGACATTTTTATAGCGGCCATTGTCAAAGATCAGGTCCCCGTTGCGGCCGGGGACCGCTACAGCCTCTGCATCGCGCTCCGGGATAGGATAGATCCCGGAGCCGTCAATAATCAGGCCCAGATCATCCGAAGATCGGCCTCCAAAAAGAAATCTCTGTTTCTGTCTTATCATTCCCATACCGCATTATGCTTCTGCACTTGCCGGGTAAGATAGTCATCTGTCCCCGCGTAAATCTGCTGGCGCAGGCCGTCCGCATCGAGGGTACCCTCGATCTGACGGGGTTTACGCGCAAGCTGTACCAGCTCCGCCAAGAGCCCGACCATCTGCTTCATGGTCTCATCCGATGCGCCTCTGCCCGATTCCTCGCGAACGATCGCGCGTAAGTCGTCGAGCGCACCGACAAACTCGGGCCGTTTTTCGCCTACACCGATGACGGTCGGAGAGGCGAAGATGCCGCCCTTGTCATACCAGTCCACACTGAAATGAGGCACTGACGGAGGTCTCAGCGAGAAGTTACCGCTGATCGAGAAGTGCGGCAGCTTGATCTTCGGAAGGGACCAATGAATCCCGCGGAAGAAGCTGCTGATCCGGTCGAGTCCGCCTTTGATAGTGCTCTTCATGTCGTCTATTTTCTCCCGCGCTGCGTCGGCGATATCACCAAGTTTGCCTCGCGCGGTGGAGAGCGAGTCACCGAGCTTGTCGGTGAAGGCCTGTTTCACATCACCTAGCCGATCCTCAATGTTGCCCTTGATATCGGACATCTTGGTCTTAACAGTTGATACCATGTCACCGAAGCGGCCATCTGTGATCTGATTCAGAAAGTTATATCGGGAGGTAAAGCTCTGCTTGATCGCCTCACCGGTTGCCGCCACAGCGCCCTGCAGGCCGCCGCCATGGGTGTCATAGGAGGTCCGGATAGCGTCCAGAGAGGTCTGCGTGGTCGTCTTTACCGCGTCCCATACCGCAGTCGCAGTCTGTCCAAGCTGACTGTTTGCGATCCCTGTCTTGATCTCATTCCACTTCGTGGACACCGTGGTCTTCATGTTGGTAAAGGTCTCGCTGGTTTTGGTCTTGATGTCGGCCCAGGTTGATTTAATCTTGCCGCCGAGCTCCGACGCCTTTGCCTTGATGGTGTCCCAATTCTTATACAGCAGGACACCGACAGCGACAGCTCCGGCAACAGCTGCAACCACCAGCGCGATCGGACCGAGTACGCCGGTAAATGCCGCCTGGATCAGCGGTGCGTAGATCATCAGCTGGCCTATACCGACCAGCATCTTGCCACCCACCAGCAGGAGCGGCCCAATAGCTGCCACAACCGCCGTGACCCGCAGAATCATCTGCTGGGTTTCAGGAGACAAATTCATCAGCGAGTTCATCAGATTTGTCACGCCGGAGATGACCGGTTCGAAAGCAGGAGCAAGCTGCTGCCCCAGGGTAACCTTCAGCACATCGAAGGTGGACTTCATCTGCTCGATTGATCCGCCGGTGCCGCTCATCAGAGCATTTGCCATGTCATCCGCGGACCCTGTGCAGTTGTCCAGGGCGGATCGCAGGCCCTCCACATCCGAGGGAGAGGTCTGTACCAGGGTCAGCCATTTCGCCATCTGGTTCTTGCCGAAGATAGCGGAGGCCGCCTGCAGTTCTTCCTCCTGAGTCAGACCGGAGAAGGCCTGGTTCAGATTGCCCAGCACTTCGGTCATGGACTTCATGGAGCCGTCATCGTTAAAGATCGAATAGGTCTGCCCGGTGGACAGGCCCAGAGCGTCCATATACGTCGCACCGTCTTTAGCGGGAGATGCCAGCCTTGCGAGGCCGGTCTTTAATGCTGTAGCGCCTTCGGATCCGCTGATACCAGCGTTACCGAAGACATCCGTGATCGTTGCCAGGTCCTTGATATTCCAGCCGACCGTCTTACAGATAGGACCAGCCACACTCATCGCGTCAAACAGCTGCGATGTATCGGTGTTAGCCTGTGCCTGTGCACGGGCCAGCACGTCTGCGTAGCCCGCCGCCTCGCTGGAGTCTGCGCCGAACATTTTCAGCGCATTACCCAGGCCCGCCGTAGTTTCGGACAAATCTGTTTCGGTGCCTGCTGCCAGGGACATGGCAGGAGTCAGCATATCCGTCGCCTGCTTCGCAGAGAAGCCCTGCCGTGCGAAATTTAGCGTCGCGTCTGCAGCGTCCTGCATCCCGAAGGTCGAGTTCTTCGCGGATGCCCCCATCTGATCCCACAGGCCCTTAAAATCCTCCGCGCTATTGGACGCGGTGCCCATTGTCTGCTCGATCAGGTTAAACTGCTTATCAACATCCCCATAAGCGCTGACCGCTGCGGCTGCGCCGGCCACGACGGGAGCAGTAAAACCGGCAGTCATCTTTCCGCCGATGTCGGCCATCTTCTCTCCGACACCCTTGACCTTCTCACCGACTGCCGCGATCTTCTGGGCGCCGACGGAGCCGAAGTCCTTCTGTTCCTTCTCCAGGTCTCCGAGCTTTGCCTTCGTGGTATCAATCTCGGTCTGCAGATTGCGATACGCCTCGGAGTTCTTGTCGACTCCTTCCGCGTCCATTTCCTTCTGTGCCTGTTCCAGTGCAGAAAGTTTGTCCTTTGTGTTGCTGATTTCCGACGCGAGCGCTTTCTGTTTATCCCGCAGGAGATCAGTGTTTCCCGGATTCAGCTTCAGTTCCCGGTTGAGATCCCTCAGCTGGCTCTGCGTACTTTTTATGCTGTTGTCTGCCGACCGGAAGGCCGCCTCCAGCTTAGAGGTATCCGCCCCGATCTCAATGAAAAGGCCTTTAATGTTAGATGCCATTCACTTCACCCTTAGAACCTGTCAAAATCTGCCTGCGTTGCACGGCGATTGTGCGGAACACTGTCAGGATCTCCGTCCTTCGCCTTCTTTTCCGCTCGCCGCTCCATGTTGTTGTAGTCGATGATGTAGTCAACCCACATTCCAAGTGTGAGCCGATCCGCGTCCTGCATCCGCAGTCCCCGGGACAGTCCCGCGGCGAGAATTCGCTCTATCGTTACTTCTTCGCCGGTGCCGTCGTCTTCGTCGCCGTCGGACTCGGCACCCTCGATTTTTTTGTGGCGAAGCAGCTGTCGATTGCCTCTGGGATCAGCTCCAGCAGAATGTCCATGGCATTGAAATCATCACCAAAGGACCCGACCCAGGTGATCGGGTCCGGGAGGGCGTTATCTACCAGACATGCCATGGACCAGGCGATCGAGGCGATCTCGGTAAAGCCCAGAAGCTCATAGATCCGGTAGGCATATTCCGCGTCGTCCTCGGCCTTCTGCGCTTTGGTTCGATGGCCCTTGGCGCCGTACTCATCCTGCATCTCTGCCGCTTTACGAGCGACGGGCAGCAGGACCTGTGCCGGGTCCCGGTTGAACTGGGACCGGTAAATAAAGCACCAGGCAAAGCTCGTAGAAAAGCTCACCTGCTTATCTCCAAAAGTAAGTGTTTTGATCATGGCATTTTTCCTCCTGAGAAAAAGCCGCGGGAGTTTTGACGCTCCCGCTGCCTAAGATAGGCTGCACCCAGTCATACCCGTCAAGCCGTTGCTGTCTGCTCATAAGGCGTAGTACCGTACCATTTGTCATAGGCGGCGTCACCTTCCTCTGCCCGCGCCTTGACATTTCCGTTGTCCAGGCGGGGAAGAGCGGTGATCTTGATTTCAGGCTTGTTCGGCTCCACCTTGTCTTCCTTGGTGGAGGATCCAACCGACGGACGCTCCGCTGTGCATCTGTAGAACAGATGCCTGCGCTTCTTTGCGTCACCCTTGAATTCAAAGGCAAACGCAAACTCCTTCGGAATGGCTTCGGCGTTCTCGATTATCGCCCCATTCGTATCCTTGACATATCCCATGACGCTCGTCAGAAAGTCCTCTGGAGCGTCAGCGGACATCAGGGATCCGGAATAGCCGGTGTTGGATACGCCGTTATAGTAGACAGAGTCATCGGCATAGAAGGGGTCATTAGATCCCTCCGGATCCATCTTAATCTCTGTCGCTCCGGGCCAGTTGATCACAGTACCGTAGGTCGGTACACCCTCGTCACTGGTTGCGGTGATAGGCCAGATATGGACGTTTTTCAGGCCGTAGGTCACCTTATTTTTTGTAGTACTAGCCATTTACTATTACCTCCGTGCTATACATCACACCGTATGCGTCAGCGCCGTCATACCGTGTGTCCTCTTTTGTGTAGGCAAGGTCCGCATCATCGAGCATTTTCTCGATGATAGCCTCTGCATCGATGTCCTTCGTCTTGCTGTCATACTCCAGATTCAGACGCTGTACCCGCACATAGTTCCGATCATCCGCCCGGGTGTCGTCCCGATCCGGATAATCAAAAAGGAGATAGGGCGTCTTTATAACGTCCTTCTCCCCTTCGTCATAGTAGTGATACCCGCAGCCGAGCGCCTCCGCGATGGAAGCAACAAAGGCCGCGATCTCTTTATAGGTCATTGCCGCCTCCTAACTCAGAAGGTCGAGATTCTTCTGGATCTTTTCCTCCAGCTCACTGTCGAGATTCTGCGTAGACGGGCCTACATGGGCGTATGCCGCCGCTCGTCCACGGGTTTTCTTCCATGCGACTACCTGATGGCCTTTTTCCAACAGATGTACAAGTCCGGGGGCACTGCCATTGTAGACCGTGCACTGTACGCCCATAGCCCGTACCTGTTTTTGTACCTGCCAGCCGCCTTTATAGCGCTTGCCGCCGATACCCGCGGACCCCGCTTCCTGTCGGATCCGCTTCCGGAGATCGTTCGCCTCGTCCTCGACAGCAAGATGGATCGCCTTCGTCGCCTGATCACCGTAGTCCTTCAGCAGCTGCATGAGCTCAGACTGCATATCATCAACATCGCATCGAATCGTATCAGACACCTGCTCGTTCCTCCACGTAGAGCTCGAGATTGTCGTCCTTGCGGGCGTAGGTGCGGTACACCGAGTACCGCTTGCCCTTGTATTCGACAATCTTTTCGCCATCATAATCAGGGCCGAACATTACAAAAACATACTGCGGCTGCAGTCCGGCCTGTCCCGCGTCAAAAAACTCCTGCCGCGTGACCGACTGGACATTCACGAACACGTCGCGGCGCGTTTCAGTACCGGTCTCAATGCCGTAGGCGTTTTTTGTCTTCGTCACGCTGATCAGCGTGATTACCTCACTCCTGTCCATCGCCGCTCCAGTCTGTGTGCCCTGTGTGCGTCGCCAGCTGTGCCTTTTGCTCGTCGTAGGACGCCTTCAGTCGGTCGTATTGATCCGATTCACCGAAGTTCGCTTTGCAGTAGGTCGTGACGGCCCGAATAATCAGCGGATCATCCTCCGCTATAGTTGCCACGCCGGCAACCTCCAGATCAGCCTCTGCTGCCTTGATGAGGTCCTTGATCTCGTCATCAAAGGCAGAAGTGGAGATCCGGAGCGCCAGCTTTACCTTGTCCAGCATCTCCGGATCACCTCACCTTCTCACCAGCATTAAGCGGACTGCTTGTTGACGATGAGACCGTGATAAGCGACCAGATCCGCGTTTGCGGTCTGCAGGCCCCTGATGCCGATCATGTTGCGCTTGAAGTAGTCACCGCCCTCGTCGGTCTCGATCGCATAGTTGTCCCACATCGGCATATCGACAGCGCCCGGCTGGCCGTAGATCTGCGTGCCGGCAGTCAGCTGATCGAGAATACGGAACTTCACTGCAAGACCGCCCTCCTGGATCGTTCCGGAAGTCGTCGTGCCGGCATCAAAGGTGATGTCGTAGAGCGGCTTCTTCTCATTGGTCCCTCTGACCTTACCGAGAGTCGCAAGATCAGCCTGCGCGATGTAGAGCACCGTGTTGCCCTTGCCGGGGATTGCGCGGAAGCCGAGCACAAGGGACCGCAGGAAGTCCTGATCGAGTGCCAGCGCGGAGGATCCAGCGATCTTGGAGGCAAGGATTGCCTTGACGATCTGATTGGAAGCATAAGCGCGGAGAGCGACAAGAGCAGAGGCCTCAATGGCCTGCTGATAGTCGAGAGGCGTCATCTTGGCAACCTGCTTGGAGATCTCGTCCAGCACGCCCCACTCTGCAGGGTTGATTGTCACATAATCGTAGTCGGAGGCAGTGCCGGCGACTGCGGACCCGTCGGTGACTGCTGCAGCAGTGGCCTCGGTCTTCTTGTAGGCCGCGACCCATGCGCCGGATCCGGTAAGAGAGAAGGCATTGACATCATCAACAATGCCGGACGCCACCTCTGCAAGTCCGTTGATCCCGCCGACCTTGGAAGGCTTTGCGATCTGACCGGTAGACAGGAGAGCTCTGGTCTCCATGCGTCCGGTCTGGACAAACTCCTGCGCAGCACGCTCCTCAGCGGAGGCCTGCGGCTGGTTCGTTCCGGCCTCAATGACGGAGCCGGCACCCTGGTTCACACGTGCCATCAGAGACTTGCGTGCCTCGGCGGCTGCATTGATCTCCTTTGCGCGTGCCTCGAGGGCATCGACCTCTTTGTTCAGTGCGTTGAGATCCGCGTCTTCCTTTGCGGCCTCGACCTTGATCTCAGCCTTGCGGGCCTCGACCTGCTCCATGGTGAGCTTCTTGATTTCCTCAATAGTCATGATTTCTTACTCCTTTTAATGGTTGTGCAAAACTTTATGCTGTATGAGCTCAGGTCACTCCGCCCTGCAGGTACTTACTCCAGCCGCCTGCACGCCCATAACTAAACGCCTTGCGGCGGTCAGTCCAGTTTGAGACGCAGCAGCAGTCTCTGCCGCGCACGCTCTTTCTGCCTCTTTGCTTCTGCAATAGCCTCTTCCTGCGCGGTGAAGTAGTCACGCGCAGCGGCGGCCACATCGGTCCCCGGGTTCGCCGGGAAGGTAACCGGGGAAACGTCGAAAACCTTGCGGAAGGCCTCGATCACACGTGTGTGCGTCTCCGGTTCATAGTGATCCGCCTCCACCTGGAAGGCGAAGGACGCCTGTGGATAATTGCCCGCGGCGATGTCTTCCGCAATGCTTCGTGCGTTTGCCGTTTTCGACAGATCCGCCTCGAAACTGAGACCTCTGCTGTCCACTGTAACCCGCAGGCTCTGTGCGGAGGTCCGCGCGTACACCGGCCCACAATGGTCTATACGAAAAACCACATCGGACATATCGCAGGAGGCAAAGGCATTCGGCTCAATGCGCTCCTGGTACTTAATGCCGTCCATCTCGAACAGTGTGTAAGGGTCGAAAGTGGCGGCGTGACCGCGGATGATATACTTCTGATCATCCGAGCCATTTCCCTGCGCCGGGTCCAGGGTAAAGGCCCTATATTCCCGGTCACTCCTTTTTGTCGTCGTTGCCATTGGCATCACTGCCTCCCTCTGACTGACCGGCGGACGCCGCCTGATCAGCCGCGAATTTCTCAATCGTGTGATTCTGATACGCGTCCTTATACTTCCGGTAGACCGCCCTGGCGGCGCGGATCTGCTTGTTCATTTCCCGCTTTACCGCCTTGATCCGGTTCCGGAGCTGCTTCTTTTGTTTCTCGATTTTTGCCTTCTCGGCCTTGGACTTTCCTGTCGTGTCCAGCTTGTCGATCTGTTCCTCGATCTTGTCCTGCCAGTCGGACACTGTATCCCGAAGGTTCGCGATGTTATCATCCACATTCTGCTTTGCCTGCTGGAGCAGTTCTCTTTCTCTGGCCTTCTGCGCCTTCTCCGCGGCCTTCTTTGCCTTTTCGGCTGCCTTTGCTGCGGAGTTCAAGGAGGACTTCTTTCCGGAAGTCTTCTTTTTACTCGAGGACTTCTTCTTCGACTTTTTCTTTTTGCTGGTGCCGTTCTTTATAGCGTCCAACTTCAGCCGGCGGTGCTTAAGGTAGTATTCATGTGCCTTGTCAGGATCGTAGTACTGCGAAGCGTAGTTTCCGTCCGTCTTGCGCTTCCTGCCGCGCTGACGTTCCTCAATCTGTTCCTGATCCGTCATCGCTCTGATCCTCCTCATCTTCGTCGTCAAACTCGCCGTCATTTGCCCGGTCGAGAATTTCCTTCATATTGTCCGTGATCTCGTCGAGCTCCTCCTGCATCTGATCCTGCAGGTCTGTCAGCTCATCGTCATCCTCGAAGTCGTCCTCCTCGGTGTCATCGTCCCCCTCCGTGTCGTCTTCTAGGTTCTCTTCATCAGCTTCATCGTCTTCCTCACCGAGATCGCTATCTGAAGCATCATCACCAGCATCCAGAGAGCCAGTGTCATCGTCTTCCAGATCTTCCTCATTGCCCTGATCCTCGTCGGTCATCTCTTCGTCGTCAGAAGCATCCAGATCAGAGTTATCGTCACCCATATCATCCAGACCGTCATCTTCCTCGCCTCCTTCATCGAGATCGTCGAGCACCTGCCCGTCGTCACCGTACTGCTGGACGTAGTACTCGCCGCGGATAATCGTCCGGTTCCCATCCGGGAGATCCGGAAGGTTCAGGATTCGACGTGCCTCGTTCTGCAGGAGCTCGCCTCTGTCAGACATCTGCTGGATCAGCTGGATCTTGTTCTGCGTGCTCATGTAGGCCAGCCGATCAGAGGACAGCTGCACCCGGTTCCCGCTGGATTGCTCCCTCTGCGAGAAGAGCATGTTCGTGAGGACGTCGGCCAGTTGGATCGCGAAGGGCTCCACGGCGCCCTCGTAGAAGGCGTCCAGGTCGTCCGCGGTCGCGGAGTTCGACAGAATTTTCTCATTCACGCCGAAGTAGTTGAACACCCGACTCTCGATTGCCTGCTGCTGATCCGCGTCGATACTGTACTGCTTGTGCTCCAGCTCCTTAATGTCCCGATAAGTCGAGGGGAAGAGCAGGAGACCGCCGCCGGCATCCTTCCGCAGATTCTCCGATGTAAACCGTTCGCGCTCCTTCGCCAGATCTTCAGGTTTCGCGAAGTTGTTCAGGGTCGCCATGAAGCGATAGGTCGCGGAGTTCTTCGCCGCCGCCTGGATCCCCTGACGCTGGATGTCGATCAGCTCCAATGTGGAATCAAGTGCGGTGTTACCCGTCCCGAAGTAGTCAGACAGGTACTGGAACTTCGTCATAATGCCGATCCGGGACAGCTCATCGCTCGCCACCTTGCCGTTCGCAAAGCGGAGCCGGAGCCAGGGTGTGCCGTTCACGTCCACCAGCTCGAAATCCGATGGGATAACGAGTGTGATCCCGATAACCTCATACTGCGGAGTGTAGACCGGCACGATGAAGACCGTGCACTGCAGGTCCAGCACCGCGCTCACGCGGTACAGGAACTGACTCCAGGTCTGCCAGGTGTTCGGGCGCATTTGCAGGCGCTTCTGGAGCGCCGGCTGTGCCGCTCCGGTGAGGACCGGGGACAGCTTGCTGATATGCCTTGCCCTTGCGTCCACAGCGGCGCGCACCAGATCGCTCTCGAAAGCGTCCCCGGACCACTGCCGCCATGACACATCTGTGTAGTTGTTCAGCGTAACCCAGCGCTGTCCGGAGGTGTCCTTCCCGCGCGGGCCGAAAATCTTCTCAAAAAGTCCCATTCAATCATTCCTCAGCTGTCCGCCGATCTGGTCATACCATTTCTGTCGGACGCAAAAAGCATCTGAAAGCGCCGCCGTGCCGTCGATGTGGGCGGTCGGTGACATCTTGATCAGCTTCACCTTGCTCGTCTCTGTGTCCATCTTCAGCGCGGCGTCCAGCAGGTGGATCTTCAGCAGATCGTTGTCACCAATATGCACTTTCCCGTCCTTCATGAGACCCTCCATCTCGCGGAGAACCGGCGTCAGGTTGAATCCCTGATACACATCGTCCATGTGGAAGCCGTACTGCTCCATATCCTTCACAAGGTTCTGCGCCATCCACTTGTCATACCCGACCTGCAGAGGATAGACCTCATGCTTCTCGATCAGCGCCTTGAACCACTGGAAGCAGTCGTCATAGTCCACAAAGTTCTCGCCGGAGAGCTTCAGAATCCCGCGCTGGACGTATGCCTGATAAGGTATTCCGTCCCGCTCAGTCGCCTCCTGGATCTTTTCCGCCGGCAGGAAGAACTGACTGAAGACGTACAGCTCCCCGCCTTTCTCGATCAGCGCGCAGCAGCTTGTAAGGTCCGTCGTCTGTGACAGATCGATGCCGCCCACACAGTAGCACCCGCGGAAGTCCTCGATGGAGAGCGGAGCGCCGCAGCACTTGTCCACCGTCTCGGTCGCGAGCCATGCCTGAGAGCTGTTCTGCTTCAGATTGCAGTACTTCGTGATGAACTCGGCCTTCTTGGAAAGACTTCCCTCCGCGACTGCGATCTCATCGAGCAGGTAGTCCACTGAGATCGACACGCCCAGATTCGGATTGCTCTTCCTGAGCTCGTTGATGTCGTTCCACTTCTGGATATCGTCGATTGTGTAAAGGAACGGCAGCAGGCGCTTTTCCTTGCTGTCGCCCATCAAAAAACGAGTTGCTCGCTTGAACAACTCGTCATAGATGCTGTCATTGATGTAGCCCGCAGTCGAGCAGGACAGCAGGATCGAGGGCGATCCGCCCATGTCCCGCGCGCCCATCGCGGACTTCATGACTTCGTATTGCTTCAGACCTCTGTCGCCCTCCCAAGAGGCGATCTCGTCGCAGATCGTCAGAGAAGGGTTGAAACCGTCGGACTTCTTCGCGGAGAACGCGATCTTCTTCACCGTGCTGTTCGTACCTGGGATGCAGAGATCTGTCTGCCGGTGCCGCGCCAGCATGGAGTCGTCCATCGTCTTCGTGTTGTGCGCGTCCTTGCTGGCCTTGATCTCGTCCCGGAGCGCCTGCCATTCCGGATCCAGCTGGATCATCTGCCAGACGTTCCCGTAGATGATGTCGGCCTGTTCCAGCTTGGGCGCCAGGCAATAGATACGGGTTCCGTAACCGCCGTCCACGTAGAAGATGTATTTCGCGATCGCGGAGGCGAGGAGGGATTTGCCGTTCTTCCTGGCCACGATCAGCACGCACTCGCGGAACTGCCGCGTGTGCGTTTTTGGATTCAGCACACCGAACAGGCAGGACAGCAATGACTTCTGCCACAGTTCCAGCTTGATCGGGTTCGGAGCGAGCGGACCTTCCGTGTGGAAGCAGTGCACCTCAATCCAATCAATCGCGCTGGCGGCTTTTCGGGCATCAAACTCGAAGGTTTTGTCCTCAATGCCGTGCACGATGTACTCATAGATCAGCTCGATCCACTTGCTGACCACGATTCGTCCGTCTTTTATGTGCTGGTAGTAGTCAAATATATAGTTCTTGCTTGCTTTCTTTCTCAAGTCATATCAAATCCCTATAAAACGTGCATAATTATACAAAATATCTCTCGCTTTTTGCTTTTCCGTGGTGACCCGCGCCGGTCCCTTGGCGGTCCGATTCGAATTGTATATAGGGGGAGTACAATTTCCCGTATTTTTTTGACATTTTGGAGTCCGCCGCCTCAGACGCCACGAGTAGTCACGCCGCCATTTGGGTCGATCTTGTAGCGCCGCTGCCTCTCGTCGTGGAGCTCGGCGTGGCAGTCTCTGCACACCAGTTCCAGGTTGTCCCAGTTCAGCGTCACCGACGGATCGCCTATGTTGTCCGGCGTCAGGTGCACCTTGTGGTGCACGATCACGCCCGGCGTGTACATGCCACGCGCAAGGCACCGCTCGCACAGCCCGCCAACACTGGCAGCATACGATGCACGGCACCGCTTCCAGGCCTGCGACTTGTAGAAGGCCCTGGCCCATTCCTTCATGCTGTCCACCTCCCTGCATAGTAAAGGCAGCGCAGTGGGTGAAAGGATGAAAGACCCGCTGTGCTGCCGTGCGCCAGGAGGAACGGGATAAGAGCAGGCCAGCTCTTATCCTCGAATCTCAGTCTATAAAATATCATAGGTGCTTACTGCAAATCACTGCAAAGATGAGAGAGCGCCAGCTGGTAGATGAGATAGGTCTCACGCTCACTGTAAGAAATTGCCCGCGCCACTGCGCTCATACTCATGCGGCTGTCACTCAAGAAATAAAGGTCCAGCACCTGCCGCTCCCGTGTATCCGCGAGAGTATCAATCATATCCTGCGCCTGCCGTCTTCGTAAATTCAGATGTGCAATTTTCGAAGACAGCTTATCCTGATAGTCCATAATCTCCGCAATTTTCGAAGACATGACGTCCTGCGGACTCGTCTGCACGTGTACGGAATCGTACGAAATTGCCTTCAGGCCGGACGCCTGATTCTCGAGATCCTCGATCCGCAGCTGGAGCTCCTTAATTTCGAAGACCTCGTTCCGTACACTGTAAAGAAAACTCTTAGGATCAGCCGCCATCCGCAGCCACACTTTCTGAAATTTCGCCTCCGCAGGCGGCATAGCCCGCGATGTCCACCCAGTTGTCGGTTTTACGGAAATTCGCTGTATTCCGTGCCACCTTGAATAAAATCATCATGTTCGATACATCGACGGCTGTCAGCACCCGCGGAAGCTTCGGACCGAGATAGGCGGTCCACAAATCCGCGATTCTTCGAAAATTGTCCTCCGGCTCCCCGTACTGGCTGTTGCGGTCGTGGCAAACCGTCTGCTTTGCTGTCTCTAAAATTTCGTCTCTCTTCATTTTCTGCTCCCCTCGTTACTCCCTTCCACTGCTGTCAATTTATCCTCAGTTAAATGGC
>CAYNBS010000030.1:0-15102 GCA_964395795.1 uncultured Oscillospiraceae bacterium | reverse complement strand
CTCTGCGCCAACGCCCAGACCGCCATCGACCTGATGCGCACCGCCTTCGTGAAAAACACCCTGGTGGGCGCCACCCCCCGCTACTTCCAGCGGATCGACGGCTCGGTGAACGAGGAAGAATTCACCGATCTCACCAAGCCTCTGGTCCACGTCTCCGGGAACCTGGGGGAGGACAGCCTGCGGCAGATCGGCTTCGCGGGCCTGCCCGGGGTCTACGTCAGCGTCCTGGAGAGCACCATCCGGGAGCTGCGGGAGACCTCCGGCAACACCGAGACCGCCAACGGCACCATGAACGTGGGCGTCACCGCCGCCTCCGCCATCGCGGCGCTGCAGGAGGCCAGCGGCAAGGGCAGCCGGGACGCCACCCGGGCCTCCTACGCCGCCTTCGGGGAGATCATCGAGCTCTGCATCGAGCTGATCCGCCAGTTCTACACCCTGCCCAGGCAGTTTCGCATCACCGGCGGGCGGGGCATGGACTTTGTGGCCTGCTCCAACGCCCCGCTGCTGCCCCGGGAGCAGAGCATGGGCGGCGTGGCCCTTGGCATGAGCCAGCCGGTGTTCGACGTGAAGGTGACGGCCCAGAAGCGCAACGCCTACTCCCGCCTCAGCCAGAACGAGCTGGCCATGCAGCTCTACCGCCTGGGCCTCTTCGCCCCGGGCAACGAGCAGCAGGCCATGGGCCTTTTGAGCCTGATGGAGTTTGACGGCAAGGAGGAGCTGGAGGAGCGGCTGGAGGCGACGCTTGGCCTCAGGGAGAAGCTGGAGGAGCTGCAGGATTACAAGGCCCTGGCCCTGGCCCTGGCCCGGCGCTATCGGCCCGACCTGGCCGCGGGGCTAACGGGGGAGACACTCCGTCATTCCGAACCAGTGACCGATGTCACTGGTGTGGGAATCCGCGCCTCTGGAGACGAGGGGAAACGGATTGCCCCTAAAGGGACTAGGCGCACAGAGGACTCGGGCTTACGCCCTCGGCAATGCGCCGTCGCCACGGCCAGTGTGAGCACTGGCCTCGCAATGACAGGCGAGGCGGATCAGGCTGCGGACGAGGCCCGGGCGCAGGCCAATACCGCGCCCCTGCCGTGAAAGGAGGAAGCGCCATGACCCAAGAAGTATTGACCGCCCTGGGGGCGAGCGCGCCTGCAGGGGAGGGAGACCGCAATCCCGTAGGGGCGGGGGAGCGGACCGAAGATCTGTCATTCCGAACCAGTGACCGTGTCACTGGTGTGGGAATCCGTATTCCCGGGGAAGAGACGGAAGACGCGGATTGCCACGGCCAGTGTGAGCACTGGCCTCGCAATGACAGAGGGGCAGAGGAAGAGACGGATTGCCACGCCAGTGTTGCGACACTGGCTCGCAATGACGGGAAACAGGCCGAAGGTCTGTCATCGCGAACCAGTCCGCAGACTGGTGTGGCGATCCGTAGTCCCCAGGAGGATGAAGAGACGGATTGCCACGCCAGTGTTGCGACACTGGCTCGCAATGACGGGGAAGAGGCGGCGGGGGAGGCGGACGCCTTCCTCCGGGAACATTTTGCCCGGCTCTGCGCCCAGGGGGAGGAACTGCGGAGGGAGGATCCCTCCTTCGACCTGGACGCCGCCCTCCACGACCCGGCCTTCCTCCGGCTCACCGCCCCGGGGATGGGGGTGGACGTCCGCCGGGCCTGGACGGCCCTGCATCCCGAGACCCTGGAGCGCCGGGCCGCCGCCGACGCCGGCGGGATGCTGGCCCGCAGCCTCTCCACCCAGGCCGCCCGGCCCCGGGAGGGCGGCGGCCAGGGCGGCGGCAGCCTGGACACCGATTACCGCCGCCTCTCCCGCCCTGAGCAGCTGCGCCTGAAGCAGCGCATCTACAACGCCGCCGCCCTGGGGGAGAAGATCTACCCGTGAGCGCGTCTGTCATTCCGAACCAGTCCGCAGACTGGTGTGGGAATCCGTACTCCCCGGGAGACGGGGGACGCGGATTGCCACGGGCCGCAGGCGGCCCTCGCAATGACAGAGGAGACGGGGGACGCGGATTGCCCCTAAAGGGACTAGGCGCACAGAGGACTCGGGCTTACGCCCTCGGCAATGCGCCGTCGCCACGGCCAGTGTGAGCACTGGCCTCGCAATGACAAACGCCGCCCCCCCGCGAACGTCCGACCGACGGGCGGATGATATCCGCCCCTACGGCGGAAGTCCCCCATATACCCGTAGGGGCGGCTATGAACCGCCCGCCGCCCCCCGCGAACGTCCGACCGACGGGCGGATGATATCCGCCCCTACGAATCGACTGAAAGGAGATTTTTCAACACATGGCTATCACCGACATCACCACCAACATGAACGCCACCACCGACCAGGGCCTGAGCCCGGAGCTGAAGGCCTTCTACGACACGGAGCTGCTGGAAAACGCCCGCACCGAGCTGTTCTACGCCCAGTTTGCCAAGCGCCAGCCCCTGCCCCGCAACCACAAGGGCCTGGTGGAGTGGCGCAAGTGGAACACCTTCGACCGGGCCGGCAAGCTCACCGAGGGCGTCATCCCCAACGGACAGAAGTTCGGCGTCACCACCGTCACCGGCAGCATCGACCAGTACGGCACCTACACCACCGTCACCGACAAGCTGGAGCTGCGGGCCTATGACGATGTGATCCTGGGCGCCACCGAGGAGATGGGCGCTTCCGCCGCCGAGACCCAGGAGAAGCTGATCCGCGACGCCCTGATGCTGGGCACCAACGTCCTCTACTGCGACAACGTGAACCCCGCCACGGGTGAAGTCGCCTCCACCCCCACCGGCTGCGCCGACATGGAGGCCGGCGACAGCGCCATGAGCCTGCTGAGCCCCGCCATGATCAACAAGGCCGTCACCATCCTGAAGAAGAACCGGGTCCCCCGCATCAACGGCCGCTACTACGCCGTGATCCACCCCTCCGTGGCCCACGACCTGCGCCAGAGCGAGGGCTGGATCGAGGCCCACAAGTACGCCGCCCCCGAGGAGCTCTTCAACGGCGAGATCGGCGAGCTGCACGGCGTGCGCTTCATCGAAAACGCCTTCGCCCCGGTGCTGGGCGGCAGCGACTATCAGAACGCCGCGGGCACCGTGACCTACGCCTCCTTCTTCTTCGGCAAGGACGCCTTCGGCATCATCGACCCCGAGGGCGGCGCCCTGGAGATGATCATCCACGACAAGGGCGAGATCGGCGGCCCCCTGAACCAGTTCAGCACCATCGGCTACAAGTTCGAGACCAACGGCGCCACCATCCTCTACCCGGAGCGCCTGCTGCGGGTCATGAGCTGCTCCAGCTTCAGCGGCACGGACGAGGAAAACTGAGCCGCCGCTGCCGGTGGCAGAAGAAGGTCTGTCATCGCGAACCAGTCCGCAGACTGGTGTGGCGACGGCACATTGCCGAGGGCGTAAGCCCGAGTCCTCTCTGTGCCTAGTCCCTTTAGGGGCGATCCGTAGTCCCCGGGAGGACGAGGAGAAACGGATTGCCACGGCCAGTGTGAGCACTGGCCTCGCAATGACATTCTTTCCTTACGACTCTTACGACAGAAAGGAGAACCCACGATGTCTACCACCAAAACCAAAACTGCCGCCGCGCCGGAGGAGCGCATCGCCGTGACCCTGCCCCGGGGCGGCGAGCGGGAGGACCCCAACCTCTTCGTCGGCATCAACGGCATGAACTACCTGCTGCCCAAGGGCAAGACCTCCCTGGTGCTCCCCGCCGTGGCGGCGGAGATCGCCCGCGCCGACCGGGCCCGGGACGCCCTGGACGCCACCATGGACAGCCTCCAGAGGAACCAGGCATGACCGCCGGCGAAGCCATCGCCCAGGCGGACGAGCTGCGCCCCAACGCCTACAGCGTGGAGCAGAAGCTCCGCTGGCTCCGCCGCCTGGACGGCCAGATCCGCTGCGAGCTGGAGGAGACCCATGGGCCGGAGGGCCTGCCCCGTAGGGACGAGCATTGCTCGTCCGCAGACCCGGGCGAATTTGCACACCCAAGCCTGTCATTCCGAACCAGTGACCGTGTCACTGGTGTGGGAATCCGTTCTCCTTTGCCGGAAGAAGAGCGGATTGCCACGGCCAGTGTGCGCACTGGCCTCGCAATGACAGACGGCGGCGCCACGGCCGGTGTGCGCACTGGCCTCGCAATGACAGACGGCGGCGCCCCCGCTCTGCCCGACGCCTACGAGACCGACACGGTGCTGCTGGCCCCCTTTCCCTGGGCCGAGGGGCTGTACACCGCCTGGCTCTTCTGCCAGATCGACCTGCACAACGGGGAGATCCAGCGCTATAACCAGTCCCTGCAGCTGCTTGCCGCCGCCTGGCGGAGCCTGGCCGACTGGATGAACCGCCGCCGCATGCCCCTGGGCGTGGGCACCTGGCGGATGTGAGCACACCCTGTCATTGCGAGGAGGGCGAAGCCCGACGTGGCAATCCGTCCTTTTCGCCTCCGGAGACGGGGATGCGGATTGCCGCACCAGTCTGCGGACTGGTTCGCAATGACAGGCTGGGGGATGTCACCACGTTTCCCCCTAACCGAAAGGAGCACCGACATGCATTATCCCCATCTGCGTCCCGCGCCGCGGAAGCGCCTGGTAACGGAGCGCTTCCTGGGCCTGGACCTGCGCCCCGGTATCCCCGAGGGCGCCTTCGCGGACATGCGAAACCTCTCCGCCGCGGACTACCCCATGCTCTCCTCCCGGCCCCGCCGGGGCCTGCTGCGGCGCATCCAAAACCCCGGCGGCCTGCTGGGCAAGGACGCCCTCCTCACCGTGGAGGACGGCGCCCTCCTGATAAACGGCCTGCCCACCCCCCTCACGGGCCTTGCCCCCGGCCCCAAGCAGCTGGTCAGCATGGGCGCCCGGGTGCTGATCTTCCCGGATAAGGTCTACTACAACACCGCCGACCCCGCAGACTTCGGCTCCCTGGAGGCGGACTGGAGCTACACCGGCACGGTGGAATATACCCTCTGCGACCGGGACGGCAATCCCTGGCCCGACCCCACCGTCTCCGAAAGCGAGCCCGGCGCCCCGGAAAACGGGGCGCTGTGGCTGGATCTCTCCGGCGGCGAGGGGGTGCTGCGGCAGTATTCGGCGGTGCAGCTCACCTGGGTGGAGATCACCACGGTCTACACCCGGCTGCGCTTCCAGTCCATGGGGGAGATCCCCCGGCTCTTTGCCCGCTATGACGGCGTCCGCCTCACCGGGGCGGAGGAGGCCCTCTGCGGCGACAAGCTCCTCTACGCCGTGGGCGGCGGGGAGGAGGAGCAGGATTTTATCGTGCTGGTGGGCCTGATCGACGCCGCCTTTTCCCGGGAAAACCAGACCGTCCGCCTGCAGCGGAGCCTGCCGGACATGGACTTCGTCTGCGAGTGCCAGAACCGGCTCTGGGGCTGCCGCTACGGCATGGCGGAGGGCCGGGCCGTGAACGAGATCTACGCCTCCGCCCTGGGGGACCCCAAGAACTTCCGCCAGTACCTGGGCCTCAGTACCGACGCCTGGGCCGCCTCCCTTGGCTCCGACGGGCCCTTCACCGGGGCGGTGAGCTACCTGGGCCGCCCCTGCTTTTTCAAGGAGGACCGGGTGCACCTGGTCACCGTCTCCGCCGCCGGGGCCCACCGGCTGGACGAGATGGCCTGCCGGGGGGTCCAGCGGGGCAGCGCCGGCAGCCTGTGCCTGGTGGGGGAGACCCTCTATTACAAGGCCCGGGACACGGTCTGCGCCTGGCAGGGGGGCTTCCCGGCGGACGTGGGGGCCGCCCTGGGCCCCGGCCCCTGGCAGGACGCGGTGGGCGGCGTGCTGGACGGGCGCTATGTGCTGTCGATGCACTCCCCGGCGGGCTGGGCCCTGCTGGTCTATGACCCGGCCCTGGGCCTGTGGCACCGGGAGGACGGGCTCCACGCCGCCGCCTTCGCCGCCCTGGAGGGGGAGCTCTACGCCATCGACGCCGACACCGGCGACCTGCTGGCCCTGAAGGGCAGCGCCGGGGAGCGGGAGGGGGCCGTTTCCTGGATGGCCCAGACCGGCCCCCTGCGCTACTGCCTGCCGGACCGGCAGTATCTCTCCCACTTTGACCTGACATTGTGGACGGAGAAGGGCGCCCGGGTGGAGCTGTGGCTGCGCTATGACGGCGCCGGGGACTGGGAGCGGGCCGGGGCGCTGGAGCATACCGGCGCCGGCACCGTGACCATCCCGGTGCGGCCCCGCCGCTGCGAATGCGCCCAGCTGCGCCTTGTGGGCCGGGGGGATGCGCGGCTCTACGCCCTCACCAAGGTGCTGGAGCAGGGCAGCGACGTGGGATAGGGCGGCCCGCCGCCGCACCCCGCATCCCTGTCATTGCGAGCCAGTGACCGATGTCACTGGTGTGGCAATCCGTTTTTCCTTTGCAAGGGGACGGGGGATGCGGATTGCCACGCCAGTGTGCGCACTGGCTCGCAATGACAACCCCACCCTCACCTGAAAGGAGCAAGCCATGATCGAATATCCACCTATCCTCAGCGGCACGGCCCTGGAGCAGATCGCCGCCCTGCGGGATTACCTGGTCCGCCGGGCCCGGGACGCCGACGCCGTCCCCGCCCCCGTAGGGGCGGCTATCAGCCGCCCGCAGACCGCCGCGGCGTCCTCCGCCGCCTCCACCGACCGTTCCCCCCAGTCCGCCGCCGCCCTCCGCTCCCTTGTGGTGAAAACCGCCGACACCGTCCAGCGCCAGGTGGAGCTGCTGGCCCAGAGCCTCCACGAGGACTACCTGGCCCGCTCGGACTTCGGGGAATACCAGGAGCAGATCGACCTGGCCATCCAGGCCACGGCCCGCCAGATCGTGGAGAGCTTCGACTACAGCGCCCGCCTCGCGGCGGCGGATGCGCAGCTGGGAGAGCTTTCCGGCGCCATGACCGCCCTGCGGGGGGAGATCCGCCGGGGCCTGATCCGGGACCCGGAGACGGGGGAGCAGGTCTTGGGCATCGCCGTGGCGGAGAACCTGCGCTTCACCGGCGAGACCGTCACCGAGGAGGGCCTGCGCTATGACGTGCTGGCCCCGGGGCAGACCCTGGGCCTCTACACCGCCACGGGCTGGCAGTTTTGGTGCGGCGGCTCCAAGCGGGGCTGGTTCGACTCCGCCGACGGCCAGCTCCACGTCCGCTCTCTCACCGACGAGCAGGAGCTGCGCCTGGGGGCGGACTGGAGCCTGACCGCCTCTGGCGGCTTCGGCATCCGCTACATCGGCGCGTAGCCCGCGCCCACGTCCCCCCGTCCACATCCCCCCCTGAAAGGAGCAAACACATGTCCACCATCACCACCACCGCCGCCTGGTATCGCGGCAGCTTTCGCCCCTACACCGGCGGCGTGGGCTATGACGGCGCGCCCTGCGTGGGCCGCTTCGCCTTCCGCACCGACAGCCTGGGCGCCGCCTCCCTCTCCTTCGTCACCCGGCGCTTCCAGCCCGACTACAACGACAAGCACAATCAGCCCGAGACGGCCCGCAACTTCCGCTGGACCGTGACGGAGGAGGCCACCGGCTGGGAATGGGCCTGCGGCGAGGGGGGCTGGCCCGCCGTGCCCGACGGCAGCGTGAATCTCTCCGGCAGCCACGCCGTCTCCCTGCTGCCCGACAGGACCTATTACCTCTGGATCTTCCCCAAGAACACCGCCTACTGCCTCTGGTGGATCGACGGCGTCACCGTCACCACCCAGGGCAGCTGGGGCGTGCCCAGCGAGGTGGACGCGCCGGACGGCGTCTTCGGCCGGGCCCTGCCCATCACCCTCTCCCGCCATCTCCAGGACGCGGTGCACACCGTCACCGTGGACTGCCTGGGGATCCACAGCCTGCTGCTGGAGCGCTCTGCCCAGTACCCCGCATTGACCTGGGAGCCGGCCCTTGGGGATTACCTGCCCCTGCTGCCCGACGCCGCCTCCGCCCCCGCCACCCTCACCGTGGAGACCTTTTCCGGCGAGCGGAGCCTGGGTACCGTCACGAAAACGCTGCAAATGTCCGTGCCCGCGGACCTGCACCCCGCCCTCTCGGCGGGCTGGTACGGTCTCACGCCCTGCAATGAGGGGGCCGCTGCCGGCCTCACCGGGCTGATCGCCGGGGTCAGCCGGGCGGAAGTCTCCTTTGATTCCGCCAAAATCGACATGGCGCCCCTGCTGGGGGCGAGCATCGCGGGCTTCGGCCTGAGCTGGGCGGGGGAGGAGCTGACGGCTCCGCCCTACCGCAGCGGCGTTATCACCGGCCCGGGGGAGCTGCAGCTCTTCCTCATCGACTCCCGGGGCCTGCGCCACGGCGAGAGCGTCCCCCTGGACCCGCTGCCCTACGGCCCCCCGGCCCTGAGCCGGGTGCGGGTGTTCCGCTGCCGCCCGGACGGCACGGAGGATGAAAGCGGCAGCGCCGTCGGCGTCTTCGCCGGGGCGGAGTACAGCCCCCTCGCCGGGGAGAACGCCGTCACCCTCACGGCGGCCCTGCGCCATCCCGGCGAGGACTTCGGGGCCGAGACGGCCCTCACGCCGGAGACGCTCTGCCTGCTGGGCGGGCAGGACCCGGACCGGAGCCTGGATGTGCGCCTCAGTCTGACGGATCGCCTGGGCCGCAGCGCCCTGGCCCTGCGCCGCCTGCCCACCCGCCGCTGGGCCATGAAGTTCCGGCCCGACGGCCGGGGGGTGGCCTTCGGCAAGGCCCCGGAGGGGGCGGAGCGGCTGGAGCTGCCCGCCGGCTGGCAGATCCGCATGGGGGAGGAGAGCCTGTGGCTGCACCTGCACCCGGTGGGGAGCCTGGTCCTCGCGGACGCCGCCCCGGCGGAGGGCGCCTGGACCGACGAGGGCGCCGTCGCCTCCACCCGCCTCTGGCGGCGGACCGGGTGACCGTCCCCGCACGCCTGTCGGACGTCTGCCGGTGTCCGCGGGCGGCTCATAGCCGCCCCTACGCCGCAAACCTCCCCCCCCGCACCGTAGGGGCGGATATCATCCGCCCGCAACGCCACCCCCATCCCATGAATCCACCAAGAAAGGAGCATCCCATGGAATTCACCATCCCTTCCGCGCCCCGGGACCCGGAGCTGGACTCGCTCTATGCCGCCATCACCGGGCGCAAGGCTTTTTCCTACAACGCCGCCGCCGATCCCCTGTACCGGGCCGCGGCGGACCGCTACATCCAGAACGGCCGCCTGGCCATGCGGGACACCGTGGGCCAGGCCGCGGCCCTCACCGGCGGCTACGGCAACACCTACGCCCAGACCGCCGGCCAGCAGCGCTATGACGAGTACCTGCGGGGCCTGGCCGAGGCCATCCCCCAGTACTACTCCCTGGCCTTCCGGCAGTATCAGGCCCAGGGCGAGGCCCTCCGGGACGCCTATGACCTGGCCCGCCAGCGGGACGCCGACGCCTATGCCCGAGAGCAGGACGCCTATGCCCGAGAGCGTCAGGACGCCGCCGACGCCGCCGCCCGGGAGCAGCGGGACTATGCCCGCCGCCAGGACGCCTACAGGCAGCTCTATCAGCTCATCGCCGCCTCCGGCTATCAGCCCACGGACGAGGAGCTCTCCGCCGCCGGCATGACCCGCCCCCAGGCCCAGGCCCTGCGGAACCAGTATCTCCAGGCCCACGCCCCCAAGAGCAGCGGCGGCGGCTATCGGGGCGGCTCTTCCGCCAAGAAGGACAAGGACAAGGACAAGGATAAGACCGAGCCTGTCCCCCTGCCGCCGCTGACGGGCCTGCCCATCATCCCCATCCTGCGCCCGGGCAAGTCGCCCCTGCCCTTCATCGGGTGAGCGCCATGACCGAGCAGGAGCTGCGCCGCCGGGTCTGCCGGCAGGCGGAGAGCTGGCTGGGCCGCAAAGAGGCCGACGGCAGCCACCGGGAGATCATCGACCTTTACAATACCATCAGGCCCCTGCCCCGGGGCTACCGCATGGGCTATGAGGACCCCTGGTGCGCGGCCTTCGTGTCGGCGGTGGGGGCGGCCTGCGGGCTCACGGCGGTACTGCTGCCGGAGTGCGGCTGCGAGGCGATGATCGCCCTCTACAAGGCGGCGGGCCGCTTCGAGGAGGACGACGGCTTCCTCCCCGCCCCGGGGGACCTGGTGTTCTACGACTGGGAGGATCCCGGCGCCGGGGACTGCCGGGGCGGCGCGGACCATGTGGGCCTGGTGACGGCGGCGGCGGGGGAGCGCATCACCATCATCGAGGGCAACTGCGCCGACGCGGTCACCCGCCGGGTCATCCCCCGGGACGGGCGCTTCCTCCGGGGCTACGCCCGCCCGGACTACGCCGCCGGGGCCGACAGCCCTTCGGACGAAACCGATCCCTGTCATTGCGAACCTGCCAATGGCAGGTGCGGCAATCCGTCTGTCCCCGCCCTGCTGCCCCTGCTGCGCCGGGGGGATAGGGGCCCTGCGGTGGAGGCGGCCCAGCTGCTGCTGATCGCCCGGGGCTATACCTGCGGCCCCTGGGGGGCGGACGGGGACTTCGGCGCCGCCAGCTTCGGCGCGGTCTACCGCTTCCAGCAGGCCCGCGGCCTCCGCCCGGACGGGGTCGTCGGCCCGGAAACCTGGCCCGCCCTGGTGGGAGAAAAATCGTAGGGGCGGATATCATCCGCCCTCCCCCCGCGCCGTAGGGGCCGAAGCCCCGGTTGGCCCGCACCCCCTCGTCCCCCGCACCCTCCTGTCATTGCGAGCCAGTCCGCAGACTGGCGTGGCAATCCGTCTCTTTCGCCTCCTCGCAATGACAATCAACCCACAGAAAGGAGCACCCATGACCATCTCCACCCAAAACCTCATCACCCTGGCCGCCATGGTCGGGGCGGCCGCGGCCCTGCTGGGCTACGGCACCCGCCTGCTGAGCTGGTTTCAGCGCCAGAAGCAGCAGGATGCGGACATCAGCTCCCTGAAGAGCGAGCAGTGCCTGCTGATTTTCGGGGTGCTGGCCTGCCTCAAGGGCCTGAAGGAGCAGGGCTGCAACGGCCCTGTCACCGAGGCCATCCAGAAAATCGAGAAGCACCTGAACATCGAGGCCCACCGGTAGGGGCGGCTATCAGCCGCCCGCCTGTCGGACTACTGCCGGACATCCGCCTTGCGGTGCCCGAAAAACGCTGCGCACGTTCGTTTGCTTGCGTTTTTCGACCGCTGCGGAAAAAGCGTGCTGCCTGAATCTGCCACAGGCAGCGGCAGCCCGCTTTTCCCCGGCCGAGCAATGCTCGGCCCTACGGGATGGCGTTTCCTTTTTCATTTGCGACTGAAAGGAGCAACTATGGATCTTGCAAGCATGGCCGGGGTCACCGGCATCACCGTATTGTGTTATCTCCTGGGCCTGGGGGTGAAGCTCTCGCCCCTGGCGGATAAATGGATCCCCCTGTGCTGCGGGCTGCTGGGCGGGGCGCTGGGCCTTGCGTCCATGACGCTGATGCCCGGCTTCCCGGCCCAGAACCCCATCGACGCCCTGGCGGTGGGCGTGGCCTCGGGCCTGGCCGCCACCGGCTGGGATCAGCTGGGGAAACAGCTGCGCCCGTAGGGGCGACCCTTGCGGTCGCCCGCCGTCCCCGCCCGTAGGGGCGGATATCATCCGCCCGCCGTCTCCGCCGTAGGGGCGACCCTTGCGGTCGCCCGCCGTCCCCGCCCGTAGGGGCGACCCTTGCGGTCCCCCGCCCGGTGTGGTATAATAGAAAAAAACGAAAGGCGGGGATCGACCGTGATCTATGCCGTATCCTTTTTCCTGCTCTCCCTGGCCCTGGCCCTGGGGCTGCCGCTGCTCGGCGGCTTTTCCCTCTGGTGGGCCATCCCCCTGTTTCTGGGGGCGGAGATCCTGTGCCACGGGCTGTTCGTGCTGCTGCTGTGGCTGCCGGTGGGCCGGCAGGATCAGACCAAGCCTCTGGAGAAGCAGGCGCCCCATGCCATGGCCGGCGTCCGGGCCGTCGACAGCCTGCTCTGCGCCTACGGCGGCCTGCGCCCCCGGATCACCGGGCGGGAGAAGCTGCCGAAGACGCCCTATCTGCTGGTGTGCAACCACCGCTCCTTCTATGATCCGCTGATGCTGCTGCTGTACCTGAAGGGGGAGAACCTGGCCTTCGTGTCCAAGCCCTCCAACATGCAGATTCCTCTGATCGGGGACCTGGCCTACGGGGCGGGCTTTCTGGCCATCGACCGGGAGAATGACCGCAAGGCCCTCAAGACCATCCTGACGGCGGCGGACTATCTGAAGCGGGGCCTGTGCAATATGGGCATTTTCCCCGAGGGGACCCGCAGCCGCACGGGCAAGATGGGCCAATTCCACGCCGGCTCCTTCAAGATCGCCCAGCGGGCGGGGGTGCCGGTGGTGATCGCCTGCGTCCGGGATACGGAGCGGGCCTCCCGTCGGCTCTTCCTGCGGCCCACCAAGGTGTATCTGGACATTCTGGAGGCGCTGCCTGCGGACCGGGTGAAGGCCATGAGCACCCACGAGCTTGCCGACTACAGCCGGGAGAAGATGCTGGCCGTCCTGGGGGAATAGGGACGCGCATCGCTCGCCCCCCTGTCATTGGTGCGGCAATCCGCATTCCCCGTCGGGCCGCCCCCCTGTCATTGCGAACCAGTGACCGACGTCACTGGTGCGGCAATCCGCATCCCCCGTCCCTTTCACAGGGACTCACCGCAGAGGTAGTGAGAATGCACTATTATGTCTATATCCTTTCCAATCCCACAAATGTAGCGATTTATATCGGCGTGACGAATAATCTGATACGCAGAGTGTATGAGCATCGAAACCGCGCCGATCCTCACAGCCACACAGCAAAATATGGCATTGAGAAGCTGGTGTACTTCGAGGAGACCTCGGATGTCAACGCAGCGATCGAGCGGGAAAAACAGCTCAAGAGCTGGAATCGGGCCCGCAAAAACAAGCTCATTGAGAGCCGGAATCCCACCTGGGCGGATCTGTATGACAGCCTGCTGGGATAAAGGCAAAGAAAACGGATTGCCACGTACCTTGTCATTGCGAACCTACCAAAGGCATTAGTTCGCCTACGCCAAATCAAAGATTTGGAGGCTCACTTAAGTGACCGATGTCACTGGTGTGGCAATCCGCGTCCCCGTCTCGGGGCAAAGAAAACGGATTGCCACGCCAGTGTGCGCACTGGCTCGCAATGACAGCATAGGAGGAAGCCATCATGTCAACCAACAAAGTCGCCCTCGTTACCGGCTCCAGCCGGGGCATCGGCGCCGCCATCGCGGAGACTCTGGCCGACGCGGGCTATGGCGTCTGCATCAACTATCTCGAGCGGGCCGACAAGGCCGCCGAAGTGGCCGCACGCATCCGGGCAAAGGGCGGCGTCTGCATCACCCAGCAGGCGGACGTGGCGGACCGGGAGGCGGTCTTCGCCATGGTGCGCCGGACGGAGCGGGAGCTGGGCCCGGTGAGCCTGCTGGTCTCCAACGCCGGCATCGCCAAACAGCAGCAGTTTCAGGATATCGACCCCGCCACCTGGCAGCGGCTCTACGCCGTGAACGTGAACGGCGCCTTCCACAGCGCCCAGGCGGTGCTGCCGCACATGCTCCATGAGCATGCGGGCTGCATGATCTTCGTCTCCTCCATCT
The DNA here is from genome assembly GCA_964395795.1 of uncultured Oscillospiraceae bacterium. Classification (GTDB taxonomy): domain Bacteria; phylum Bacillota; class Clostridia; order Oscillospirales; family Oscillospiraceae; genus Limivicinus. The sequence goes on along the minus strand of CAYNBS010000030.1, from coordinate 1,571 downwards.
GGGGCCAGCACGGGGCCAGCTGCGAGGCGGCCTATTCCTCCACCAAGCACGCCATCATCGGCCTGAGCCGCTCCCTCTCGGCGGAGCTGGCCCTCTCGGGCATCCGGGTCAACTGCGTGGCCCCCGGCGTCATCGACACGGACATGGTCCAGGTCCTGGGGCAGGAGACCCTCCGGCAGCTTGCCGGGGAGATCCCCCTGGGCCGGCTGGGACGCCCGGAGGAGATCGCCCACACCGTGCGCTATCTTGCGGAAAACCCCTACATCACCGGGCAAGTCATCACCGTGGACGGCGGCTTTTTGGCGTAAACACCCTGTCATTGCGAGCCTGCCAAAGGCAGGCGTGGCAATGGCCCAGGCCACCCTCTCTTTGGCCTTCGGCCAAATTCACCTTGTCCGTTCTTTCTTTGCGAGGAGACGGGGGAGACGGATTGCCGCGTCGGGCTTGGCCCTCCTCGCAATGACATCGTTTTCCCCTGTATAAAAAATTCCCTCTCGTGGGAGACTAATGTTGACCCGATTACATAGAATGTTTCGGGCGACTGGTTTTCCGGAGAGTGAACGAACATGGTGAAACGAGGAGATATCTATTTTGCAGACCTGAGCCCGGTGGTGGGCAGCGAGCAGGGGGGCATGCGTCCGGTGCTGATCGTGCAGAACGATACGGGCAACCGCCACAGCCCCACGGTGATCGCGGCGGCCATCACCAGCCAGACGGGCAAGGCCCGCCTGCCGACCCATATTTACCTGTCCGGCCCCAGCGTGGGCCTGAACCGGGACAGCGTGATCCTGCTGGAGCAGATCCGCACCCTGGATAAATCCCGCCTGCGGGAGCGGATGGGCCACCTGGACGAGCGGGCCATGACCGCGGTGGATAACGCCCTGGCGGTGAGCTTCGGGCTGCAGGGATAAGCGAAAGGGATAAGCGAAAGGGATAAGCGAATAAGCGGAGCGCCCTGCCTCATACACTGAGGCAGGGCGTTTTTTGCGCCCGCAGGGCCCCGTAGGGGCCCACCATTGGTCGTCCGTGCCCCGTCCCCCCGTAGGGGCGACCCTTGCGGTCGCCCGCCTGTCGGACTTCTGCCTGTGTCCGCGGGCGGCTAATAGCGACGCAAAGCTAGTCCTTTAGGGCCGCCCCTACGGGTATGTGGGATCCCCGCCGTAGGGGCGGATATCATCCGCCCGCACCCGTAGGGGCCGGCGCCCTCGACGGCCCGTTGTCGGACATCTGCCCCTGTCCCCGGCCGAGCAATGCTCGCCCCTACGGGCCCTGCCCCTACGCCCACCGCCCGCGCCCATCCCGATCAAACCTGAAACCTGAAAATCGCCATGGAACTGCCGATCTATGAAAACGCCGCCCCGGTGGGGACGCTGCGCGTCACCCGGGAGGGGCTGTATACCGTCTTCGAGGCCCGTCTCCCCGCCGCCCCGGCTGCAGCAGTCTGTCATTGCGAGCCAGTGACCGATGTCACTGGCGTGGCAATCCGCTCCTCCTCGCCCCCTCTGACCCGGCTCTGGCTCCAGGACGCCGGCGGCGCCGCCGCGCCCCTGGGCCTGCTCCGGCACGGCACG
>CAYNBS010000029.1:0-16245 GCA_964395795.1 uncultured Oscillospiraceae bacterium | reverse complement strand
GCCCGGGTATAGGGATCGGGCATGGAGGCCGCCGGGGTGCCCACCCGCTTGGAGTAGATGAAGGTGAACATGGCTTCATAGCGCACCTCTTCGCATAGGGAGAGGGTATCCTGAAATTCCTCCTCCGTCTCCCCGGGGAAGCCCACGATGATATCCGTGGTCAGCACCAGGTCGGGCATGTACTGCCGGGCCAGGGCAACCTGATCCAGGTACTTCTGCCGGGTGTAGCTGCGGTTCATGGCCTTGAGCACCCGGTCATTGCCCGACTGGACAGGCAGATGGATGTGATGGGCGCACTTTTCGCATTCCGCCATGGTGCGGAAGAGCTTCTCCGTGGCGTCCTTGGGGTGGCTGGTCATGAAGCGGAGGACGAAATCGCCGGGGATGTCGTTCACCATGCGCAGCAGATCCGCAAAGTCCACTCCGCAGCCCAGATCCTTGCCGTAGGAGTTCACGTTCTGGCCCAGCAGGGTAATGTCCTTATACCCGGCGGCCACCAGCTCCCTTGCCTCCGCCAGCACATCCTCCGGCCTGCGGGAGCGTTCCCGGCCCCGGACGTAGGGCACGATGCAGTAGGTGCAGAAATTGTTGCAGCCGTACATGATGGAGAGCCAGGCCTTCACGCTGCCGTCCCGCCGCTGGGGAATGCCCTCGGCCAGGTTCCCGTCGCTCTTTTCGGTGGCAAATACCCGCTTTTTCCCGGTCATGGCCTTCTCCAGCAGCTCCGGGAAGCGCCAGAGCTCATGGGGCCCGAAGACCAGATCCACGATGGGGTAGGACTTCTTGATCTTCTCGGCAATATGGGGCTGCTGCACCATGCAGCCGCAGACGGCGATGACCTGCCCCGGTCGGGCCTTCTTCGTATGGTTCAGCGCGCCCACGTTGCCGAAAACCCGCATTTCCGCGTGCTCCCGTACCGCGCAGGTGTTCACCACGATCACGTCCGCCTGGAACTCATCCTGGGTAAAGCCGTAGCCCATCTCGGCAAGATAGCCCCGCAGCTTTTCGCTGTCGGCCTCGTTCTGCTGGCAGCCGTAGGTGTCCACCATGGCCAGGGGGCGCTGCCCGTCTGCGGTGACGCGGTCAAAGATCCGGCGGCAGATCTCCTCCTGCCGGGCGATCTCCTGGGGGGCGATTTCTTTTCTGATATAGCTCATAGTCTTCTTTCCTCTGCACAAAGGTTTTCATTGTATTTTAACAGAAAGGTATGGAAGTTTCAATAAAAATCAGGTATAATATCCTTCCCCATCGGGGATTGCTAAGGATGTGATCATATGCCTGTTATCAATATTCTCCCGCCCCATGTGGCGGACCTGATCGCCGCGGGCGAGGTGGTGGAGCGGCCCGCCTCCGTCATCAAGGAGCTGATGGAAAACGCCTTTGACGCCGGCGCCCAAAACGTCACCGTGGAGATCCGCGGCGGCGGGGTGCCCTATATCCGCGTCACGGACGACGGCTGCGGCATGGCCCCGGAGGACGCGGGCGTGGCTTTTCTGCGCCATGCCACCTCCAAGCTGCAGGATGAGCGGGGCCTGGAGGCCATCGGCACCATGGGCTTTCGGGGCGAGGCTCTGGCGGCCATCTCGGCGGTAAGCCATATCGAGCTCACCACCCGCCGCCAGGGGGATCAGGAGGGCACTCTGGTGACCCTCAACGCCGGGGATATCCAGGAGATGGGCCCTGTGGGCTGTCCGGAGGGTACCACCATGATCGTGCGGGATCTGTTTTACAACACCCCCGCCCGTCTGAAATTCTTGAAATCCGACCGGAGCGAGGCCGCCGCCTGTGTGCAGGCGGCCCTGCGCTGCGCCCTGGGCCGGCCGGAGGTTTCCGTGCGCCTGATCCGGGACGGCAGCGAGGAATTTTTCTCCCCCGGAGACGGGCGGCAGGATTCCTGCGCCTATGCCCTGCTGGGCAGGGAACTGGCCACCTCCCTGCTGCCCTGCCGGGCGGAGGACGAGGGGATGAAGGTCACGGGCTTCGTGTCCTCCCCGGCCTCGGGCCGGGGCAATCGGGGCGCCCAGTATTTCTTCTGCAACGGCCGCTTCATCAAGTCCCAGCTGCTGCAGGCTGCGCTGGAGCAGGCGTATAAGAACAGCCTGCTCTCCGGGCGCTATCCCGCCTGCGTCCTGTATCTGGATCTGGGCCTCGGCAGCGTGGATGTGAACGTCCACCCCGCGAAGACCGAGGTCAAGTTCTCCTACGAGCGGCGGGTCTTCGACCTGGTGTATCACGCGGCTTTGGCCGCCCTCCAGGGGGAGGACCGGCTGAACGATGCGTCCGCGCCCATGGCCCAGCCCGCGACCCAAAAGCCCGCCGCGCCGAAGCCGGACTTTTTCCGCAGCATGAGCGCAGCCCAATACCGGACTGCCGCCGTGCCTGCCGCCGCCCCGGTGAGCGCCGGGAAGGACAGCTTTTGGGGCGGCAGCGTCAGTCTGCACGCGCCGGAAATGCCGGAGCAGACCCGCCTCCCGCTGGATCCGCCCCCGGTTTCGACCCGTTTCGAGCCAAAAACCCAGGAAACAACCGGCTTTGCGGCCCCAAGCATCCCCCAAAATGTGGAAAACTCTGTTCAAAATGTTGAAATCTCCCCCGTACCCGACCACAAGATACTGGGGGAGGCTCTGAAGACCTATATCCTGGTGGAGGTGGGCGAGGAGCTGCTGCTCATTGACAAGCACGCCGCCCACGAGCGGATGAATTTTGACCGGCTCAAGGCCATGGATCGCCAAATCCTCTCCCAAAACCTGCTGGCCCCCGTGACGCTCCGGCCCAACGCCGGGGATGGGGAGCTGCTGGAGCAAAACGGAGAGCTGCTTTCGGAGCTGGGCTTCGAGATCGAGCCCTTCGGCCGGGGAGAGTACATCATTCGGGCCGTGCCGGCGGATATTTTGCCCTCCGACGCCGTGCCCGCCATCGAAGAATTTCTGGAGAAGCTGCACCGGGGAAAGGCCCCCGACCCCCAGAGCGTGAAGGACGAGCTGCTGCACACCGTGGCCTGCAAGGCCGCCATCAAGGCCGGCTGGGACACCAGCCGGGCAGAGCTTTCGCGGATCGTGGAGGAGGTGCTGTCCGGCCGGGTGAAATACTGCCCCCACGGGCGCCCCGTCTCGGCAGTGCTCTCGAAGAAGGATCTGGAAAAAATGTTCAAGAGGATCGTATGAAGAACAAGGTCATTGTGGTCTGCGGCCCCACCGCCACGGGCAAGACGGCCCTGGGCATTGAGCTGGCCCTGCGCTATGGGGGCGAGATCGTCTCCGCCGACTCCATGCAGGTCTACCGCCGGATGGACATCGGCACCGCCAAGGCAACGCCGGAAGAACAGGCCCGGGTGCCCCACCATATGATCGACGTGTGCGAGCCCTGGGAGGATTACTCCGTCTCCCGCTATGTGCAGGAGGCGTCCCAGGTCTGCGACAGGCTGCTCCAGGAGGGGAAAATCCCTGTGATCGTGGGGGGCACCGGCCTGTACATCGACTCGCTCCTTTCCGGGCGGGACTTTGCCGGGCGCGAGGAGGGGGACGAGTCCCTCCGGGCTGCCCTTGGGGAAGACTATGACCGGCTGGGCGGCGAGAAGATGCTGGAGCAGCTGCGCGCCTTTGACCCGGCACGGGCGGCAAAGCTCCACCCGGGAGACAAGCGCCGCATCGTCCGGGCCATAGAGATCTACCGGCTCACCGGCAAAACCATCACCCAGCACGACGCGGAGACCCGCGCCCTCCCGCCTCGCTACCAGGCGGTGACCCTTGCCCTGAGCTTTGCCGCCCGGGCCGATCTCTACGCCCGCATTGACCGGCGGGTGGAGCAAATGGCCCAAGCCGGCCTTTTTGAAGAGGTGCAGCGGCTGCTGGACGAGGGGCTCTCCCCCGCCTGTACCGCCATGCAGGCCATCGGCTACAAGGAGGCCGCCCTGGCCCTGGGAGGGGAGATATCCCGGGAAGAGGCCGTGGCGCTGATCCAGCAGGCCAGCCGCCGCTATGCCAAGCGCCAGCTTACCTGGTTCGGGCGGAACCCTCAGGTGCACTGGATCCGCTGGGAGAAGGCGCCGGATCTGTCGCAAGCGCTGGAAGCGCTTGCGACAATGAAAAATGAAGAATGAAAAACGAATAATTATGGTGTCGCCTCCGGCGACAGATTGGAATAATTTGCGCGGGACGCAGCGAGGCCGGAGGTGGCCATTTCTTCCTTCCTTCATTCCTTCATTTCGACCTTTGTCGACCAAGGCTTCGGTTTATGATAAGTTGTCCGCAAATGCGGACAACTACATAAAAAGGAGCAGATATCATGCAAAAGACACAAAATCTTCAGGACGCTTTTCTCAACCAGGCCCGCAAGGATCGGGTAACCGTGACCATGTTCCTCATGAACGGCTTTCAGCTGCACGGCATTGTCAAGGGCTTTGACGGCTTCACCGTGGTGCTGGACTCCGAAGGAAAGCAGCAGCTCATTTATAAGCACGCCATATCCACCGTTGTGCCGCCCCGGCCCCTGACCCTGGAGCTGGATGACTGACCGTTATTCTGACCTGGTGGCGGCGGTGCTGTTTGTAGCGGCCTGCGCGTGGCTCGCCGCCGCCATGTTCGGATGAGAATCGCTCGTCCCAAGTATCACAGAGAGAAGGTAGGGATCCATGACCATTGCCGAAAATGTTTTCGCCGTACGGGAAAAAATGAACCGGGCCGCCGTGGCAGCCGGGCGGAATCCGAAGGAGATTCTGCTGTTGGCCGCCACCAAGATGAATGACGCGGACCGGGTGCGCCAGGCCATCCGCGCAGGCGTAGACCTCTGCGGGGAAAACCGGGTGCAGGAGATGCTGGAGAAGCAAGCGCAGGGCGCCTATGCAGGCGTGCCGCTGCACTTCATCGGCCATCTGCAGAAAAACAAGGTCAAGCAGGTGGTTGGCCTGGCAGAGCTGATCCACGGTGTGGACAGCCGGGAGCTGCTGGAAACCATTTCCCGCGTGGCAGAAGGCCGAGGTCTTCGGCAGGACGTGCTGCTGGAGGTAAACATCGGCGCGGAGGAATCCAAATCCGGCTTTGCGCCGGAGGCGATCCCCGCCGCGTTGGAATTTGCCTCCAGGCTGCCCGGCCTTCGAGTCCGGGGACTGATGGCAATTCCTCCCATTTGCGTTTCTCCGGAAGAAAACCGCCCATTTTTTCTCCGAATGCAGCAGCTTTTTATTGACAATGGCGGGAAAAAATACGATAATGTATCTATGGATTTTCTATCTATGGGGATGAGCGGTGATTATACCGAGGCCATCGCCTGCGGCGCGAACCTGGTTCGCGTCGGCACCGGGATCTTCGGGCCGCGGCATTACGGCACGCCCGCCCCTTGAGCATAGCACATTGGAGGCAATACCATGGGTTTCATGGACGAACTGCGGAAACTGACCCAACCGTATGATGATGATAACGACTTCTTCGAGGGCGCGGACAGCAGTCTGCGGGAAGCGCCCCCTCCCAGCGCCGCCCAGCGGGAGTTTGAAAGCGTGTTCGGCAACGAGCCCGCCGGAAAGCCGGAGCCTGCGGAGGAGCGGGCCCCTGCCCGGGAAGCCGGAGAGGGCGGTCTTTTCGCCGGCCTTGGCCGCAAGCCGAAAAAGCAGCCCCAGCGCGAGCGTGTGGTGGACGTGGGCGGCAACGAGACCAAGGTCATCTTGTTTAACCCCAAGACCTTTGAGGAGGCCGGCGACCTGGTCAATCACCTGATGGCCTACCACTCCCTGGTCATGACCCTGGACGGGATCCCCACGGACAGCGCCCGCCGTCTGCTGGACTTTATGTCCGGCATCACCTTTGCTCTGCAGGGGAAGATCACCCCCATCTCGGCAAAAACCTATTTCATCTCTCCGGAGAACGTTGATCTGCTCGGCGCTCAGCCCGATGGGGCGGAGACCGACGGTCAATATCTATAAAGCATTCTCAGAAATATACATTCATTTGAAAGGTGGATATGGATATGATTACTGCGCAGGACATTCGCGAAAGAACCTTTGAACGGGCCCGCATCAACGGCTACGATCCCGCTTCTGTGGACGATTTTCTGGATCAGCTGGCCGATGAGGTGGCTGCTTCCCAAAAGGAGAATTCCGTTCTCAAGCAGAAGATGAAGGTTCTCGTTGACAAGATCGAAGAGTATCGCAGCAACGAGGAAGCGCTGAATCTGGCTCTGCTGTCTGCGCAGAAGCTGGCCGTTCAGATCGAGAAGGAAGCCAAGGACCGCGCCGCCGCCATGGTCGCGGACGCTGAGCGCCAGGTGAAGGCCCGCGTCGGTGCCATCGAGGACGAGGTCGAGCTCCAGAACCGCCGCCTGGCTGACGCCCAGGCCGCTACCGCCAAGTATTTTGACGCGGTGCGCGCCCTCTGCGCCGAGCAGGCGAAGAAGCTGGACGAGATCAGCGGCGACTATGTCCCCGCTCAGGAGGAGGCCCCGGTTGAGGCCGCCGAGGTGGTGGAGGAGGCCCCCAAGGCTGAGCCCGCTCTCGATTTCGATCTGGAGAACGTTGCGGCTCACTTGGGCCTGGACAACACCCAGACCTTCAACATCTGATTTTCGGATTGACCCTTCCCGCCGGCTGTTGCCGGCATCTGCCGGAACCATGGGGCGGGCGCAGCTGCGCGCGCCCCTTGATTCCGTTTTTCAGGGAAGGGCTGCGCTTCTCTTTTCCCCCGCATCATACACTTTTCACAGGAGATACTCTCTATGTCACAGGATTTCAACGCCACTTTGAATCTGCCGAAAACCGACTTTCCCATGCGTGCCGGCCTTCCCAAGCGGGAGCCGGACATGCTGAAAAAGTGGGAAGAGCTGGATCTTTATAACGAGCTGTTGAAGAAGAACGAGGGGCACCCCCGCTTCTCTCTGCACGACGGGCCTCCCTTCTCCAACGGCAATATCCATATGGGCCACGCTCTGAACAAGTCCATCAAGGACTTTATCGTTCGCTCCTATGCCATGCGGGGCTACTACACCCCCTACATCCCCGGCTGGGACAACCACGGCATGCCCATCGAGAGCGCCATCATCAAGGAGCAGAAGCTGAACCATAAGGCCATGAGCGTGGCGGACTTCCGCTCCGCCTGCGAGGCATATGCCGAGAAGTATATCCAGAAGCAGAAGGAAGGCTTCCAGCGCCTGGGTGTGCTCGGCGACTGGGATCACATCTACCGCACCATGAACAAGGGCTTTGAGGCCGACGAGGTGCGCATCTTCGGCAAGATGTACCGCAACGGCCATATCTATAAGGGTCTGAAGCCCGTGTACTGGTGCCCCAAGGACGAGACCGCCCTGGCCGAGGCCGAGATCGAGTATCAGGACGATCCCTGCACCACGGTCTACGTCAAGTTCCCCCTGGCGGACGACAAGGGCAAGCTCCCTCACCTGGATCACGCGAAGCTCTTTTTCCTGATCTGGACCACCACCATCTGGACCCTTCCCGGCAACATCGGCATCTCCCTCCACCCGGACGAGAGCTATGCCATCGTCAAGGCCCCCAACGGCGAGAGCTATATTCTGGCCGAGCCTCTGGCGGAAAAGGTGATGAAGGCCGGCGGCTTTGAGAGCTTTGAAATCGTGGAGACCCATCCCGGCCGCTTCTTTGAGTACATGCTGGCCCATCATCCCTTCCTGGAGAAGACCAGTCTTGTCATGAACGCCGATTACGTCACCATGGACTCCGGCACCGGCTGTGTCCACACGGCCCCCGGCTTCGGCGCGGACGACTACCAGACCTGCATGCGCTACGGCACCGAGATGGTGGTGCCCGTGGACGATCAGGGCCGCCACACCGATTACGCCGGCAAATACGCCGGGCTGAGCACCGAGGCCTCCAACCCGGTGATCTTCGCGGACATGAAGGAGAGCGGCATGCTCTTCGCCAGCGAAGAGATCGTGCACAGCTATCCCCACTGCTGGCGCTGCAAGCACCCCATCATCTTCCGGGCCACGCCCCAGTGGTTCTGTTCGGTGGATTCCTTCAAGGAAGAGGCCATCAAGGCCTGCGAGGATGTAAAGTGGCTGCCCGCCTGGGGCAAGGACCGCATGGCCGCCATGATCCGGGAGCGCAGCGACTGGTGCATTTCCCGCCAGCGCCGCTGGGGTCTGCCCATCCCCGTGTTCTACTGCGATGCATGCGGCAAACCCGTCTGCACGGAAGAGAGCATCGAATCCGTTGCCTCCATTTTCGAGCAGGAGGGCAGCAACGCCTGGTTCAGCAAGGATGCGGAAGAGCTGCTGCCCGCGGGCTTTGTGTGCCCTCACTGCGGCGGCAAGCACTTCACCAAGGAGACCAACACCCTGGACGGCTGGTTTGACTCCGGCTCCACCCACTATGCCGCCATGCAGCGGGATCAGGGCTTCTGGCCCTGCGATATGTACATGGAAGGCGGCGACCAGTATCGCGGCTGGTTCCAGTCTTCTCTGCTGGTAGCTGTCGGCGCGCTGGGCAAGGGCGCGCCTTACCGGGAGTGCCTGACCCACGGCTGGACGGTGGACGGCGAAGGCAAGGCCATGCACAAGTCTCTGGGCAACGGCGTGGATCCCGCCGACCTCATCAAGGAATTCGGCGCGGATATGATCCGCCTCTGGGCCGGCTCCGCCGACTACCATGTGGACGTGCGCTGCTCCAAGGAGATTTTCAAGCAGCTGAGCCAGAATTACCTGAAGTTCCGCAACACCGCCCGCTACTGCCTGGGCAACCTGGACGGCTTTGACGCCGACCACCTGGTGCCGCCTGAGGAAATGCTGGAGCTGGACCGTTGGGCCGTCACCAAGCTCAACGCGCTGATCGAGCAGGTTGCCAAGGCCTACGACAACTACGAATTCCACGTCGTATCCCATGCCATCAACGACTTCTGCGTGGTGGAGCTCTCCAGCTTTTACCTGGACATCATCAAGGATCGGCTCTACTGCGAGGAGCGCAACGGCCTGAAGCGCCGCAGCGCCCAGACCGCGCTGTACCTGATTCTGGACAGCATGACCAAGATGTTCGCCCCCATTCTGGCCTTCACCTGCGATGAGATCTGGCAGGCCATGCCCCACCGGGCTGGAGACGACACCCGCAACGTAGTGCTCAACACCATGAACAAGCCCTATGCCTCCTATGCCCTCTCCGAGGAGGAGATGGCCAAGTGGGACAAGCTTATCGCCCTGCGCAGCGACGTAAACGGCGTGCTGGAGGCTGCCCGGAACGAAAAGCGTATCGGCAAGCCCCTGGAGGCTGCCGTCACCCTCCGCGCCGAGGACGAGGAAAGCCGTGCGCTTCTGGATACCGTGTCCCACATGGATCTGGGCGATCTGCTGATCGTCTCCCAGTGCCTGGTGAATGGCGAGGACGCTCCCGATGCCGTCACCGGCAAGGGCGTTCGCAACCCCGGCCTGCGCATTTCCGTCACCGAAGCCCCCGGAACCAAGTGCCCCCGCTGCTGGAAGCACTCTCTTGCAGCAGATTCTGCCACAGAACTTTGTCCTCGTTGTGCGGGAGTAGTTGCAAAACTCTGAAAAATAGGGTACAATAGATCAGAGTCCCATCAACCGCGCAAAAACAGCCCGCCGCGGGGATCCGCGGCAGATAGGAGAAAGATATGCTGTATGCGATCGTAGCAGCCCTGGTCATTCTTGCCGACCAGTTGATTAAGTACTACGTCTCTTCGGCCAACTTCCAGCCCATGGATCTGATCCCCGGCATTTTGACCCTGACCCGGGTTCGGAATGATGGCGCTGCCTTTGGCTTCCTCGGCGGTGAAGGCGCCACCATGTGGTTCATCATCATCGCAGGCGTGTTCACCGTGCTGGTCATCATCGCCCTTGCCACCCGCTTCATCAACGGCTTCCTGGCCCGGTGGAGTATTGTGCTGGTGGCGGCAGGCGGCGTGTCCAACTGCATCGACCGGGTGATCAACGTGCGCCCCACCGGCCATGTGGTGGATATGTTCCAATTCAGCTTTGCCAAGTGGTTCCCGGTGTTCAACCTGGCGGATGTATTCATTTCCGTTTTCTGCGTCGTGTTCATCTTTGCCATCCTCTTCGGGCGCAACCGCAAGAAGGAAGAGGACGAAGACGAGTTCGTAGAGGACGAGGAAGAGGAGCTGGAGGACGAGGTTGTGGAGCCTCTGCCCAAGCGCCGCGGCCGCAAGGCCCGGAAGGCTGCGTTTGAGGACGAGCTTCCCGAAGAGGACGAGATCGAGCCCGCCAAGCCTGCTCGGGTTGGCCGCAAGGCACGCCAGAGCAAGTATGACGAGGAATACGAGCAGTATAAGGCCGCCCAGCGTGCCCAGCAAGTGGCCCAGCAGGCTGTCCCGCAGGCCGACCCGCAGCCGACGCCTACTGCCGTGCAGACGAATCCCACCTATAACCCGGTGGATCCCTTTGCCGAGTGGGAGCGGGCCAACGCCGCCCGTCAGCCGGAGCCTGCCCCTGCGCCTGTGCAGGCGGCTCCTGTCCGGCCCGCTGTGGATCGGGGCGCCCTGGCTGCCGACCCGCAGTACGCGGCAAATCCCGCGCAGCCTGCCCGTCCGGTTCAGCCTGTTCAGCCCGCACCCCAGCCGGCGCCCAAGCCGGTTCGCAAGAGCGCGCCCCAGCCCGCGGAGGAGAGCTCCTCCTTCTCGCTGGACGATATTCTGGCTGAATTCAAGTAAAGAATGGAAGAAGAACTTCTTCAAATCACTGCAGAGGAGAGCGGCGAGCGAATCGACGCTCTCCTTGCGCGTCTGCTCCCGGAGCTGAGCCGCAGCGCCGCCCAGCGGCTGCTGGAGGAAGGACGCGTTACGCTGGGTGGGAAGCCAGTGAAGAAAAACACCCGCGTTAGCGCCGGTGATCTTCTGGAACTCACGCTGCCGGAGGCGGCGGATGTGCCCCTGCTGGCCCAGGATATCCCCCTGGATGTGGTCTATGAGGACGCCGATGTGATCGTGGTGAACAAAGCCCGGGGCCTGGTAGTGCACCCTGCGCCCGGCCATCCGGACGGCACCCTGGTCAACGCCCTGCTTTGGCATTGCGGAGACAGCCTATCCGGCATCGGGGGGGAGAAACGTCCCGGCATTGTCCACCGGATCGACAAGGACACCTCTGGCCTGCTGATCGTAGCGAAAAACGACTTTGCTCACCAGGCACTGTCGGCACAGCTGGCGGATCGCAGTCTGTCCCGGACCTACGAGGCCGTAGTTCGAGGTTCGCTGCGGGAGGATTCCGGCACGGTGGACCGGCCCATCGGCCGACACCCGGTCGACCGAAAGCGCATGGCTATTGTTGCCGGCGGCCGTACCGCCGTGACCCATTGGGAGGTGCTGGCCCGGTACAAGGGCTATACCCATGTCCGCTGCAAGCTGGAGACCGGGCGCACCCATCAGATCCGCGTCCACATGGCCAGTCTGGGTCATCCCCTGCTGGGGGATTTCACCTATGGCGCTCCCTCACCGGAGAAGGGGCTGGAGGGTCAGTGTCTCCACGCCCGCGCCCTGCAGTTTGTCCATCCCCGCAGCGGGGAGCCGGTGCGGCTGGAGACGGAGCTGCCCGACTATTTTACCGCCGTTTTGGCAAGGCTTGGCCCGGTGATCGGGTGAGGGCTTTGCCCTTATGAATTCCCTGTTACGATAAGCTTTTGTCCGAAAGGAGTTTTGATATGAACGCAAAGAAAATCGGCGGGCTGATTCTGGCCCTGGCCCTTCTTGTCGGCGGCGTGATCCTGGCCGTCAAGCTCATCTCCGGCGCCCTGGCCCTGGCCCACGGGATCCTGGACACCATTCTGGGTATTGTGGTCATCCTGGCCCTTGTGGCCATCGTGGCCTGGATGCTCGCCTACGCGAAGAAGAACCGGAAATAAGCCCTGTTCCGGCGACCATAACAAAGCAAGCCCCGCGCCGGTATCATCCGGCGCGGGGCTTGCTTTGTTATGGTCACTTATCCTTTGTAAACGTGGTCATAGGTGTAGGTAGTCGTGTAGCTTTCCTTTCCGTTGGAGTAGTATTGGATGGAAAGCAGTCTTCCGTCCTCGTATTTTTCCACCTTATAGAGCTTCCCATCAATGTACTGCTTGCTTTCCGTGATCTCTTTGTTCTTCCCGAAGCTGTACTCAAACCGCCAGTCGCTCTTGGTTTCCTTGGTCCCTTGCACGCTCGTCCAGCCGGTCATGGTTCCGTACTCGTCATACTCATAGACTTCATAGTATTCGGTTTTGGAGATTTTCCCGCGGTAGCCGACCGTTTCCTTCGTGTAGTCCAGGCGGATCTCCTGTCCCTGCTCGTTGTAGGTGTGGAGCTTGGTTGTTGTGTCGTCGCCCTGCTGCGAAACCTCCTGGCAGGTCTGCACACCGCCCTCGGGGAAGTAGGTATAGCTGTAGGTAATGCTTAAATCACCGCTCGTTTTGCTGATTGGGAGTCCGTCCTGATACAGGGTGACGGCGTCCTCATAGTTAACTCTGATATCGGATTCACTCCAGGGATAAGATCTCTTTCTGCTATACGAAGCAAACACGTGCTCCGTGGTGCTCACCAGGTTCCCGCTGCTACCGTATACGAAGTCCTTTCGCGTTTTCCCCTTGTCGTTCGCGTGCATGTCGAAGTGAGAGAAAACCAGAACCCGGTCATAAACCTCCTTCGTCACCCGTCCCTTGTTGTCATATTCATAAGTCGTAGAGTGCCCGGATCCGTCGGAAAACTCCGTTTTTACCTCATGCAGCCGCGTCTCGAATTTCGTCAGATAGGAGGCCGCGTCCCGATAATTGCCCAGCTCCACGAACAGCTCGTAGGCCTGCTGATCTTCGCCGCTCTCCAGGCAGGTCAGGGCATTTTCATACTTCTGTGCGTTCCGGGCTTCCTCCAGCTGCTCTGGCGCGTCCTCATACTCCCCGAGCTTTTCCAGAATGCCGATAGCCTCGTCATACTCCCCGGCCTCCATCAGCGAAAGGGCCTTCTCATAGTTCGTCCGATCCATCAGCTGCGGCGCACCCTCATAGTCGCCAAGCTCTTTCAGGACGGCAAGGGCGGCGTCATATTCGCCGTTTTCCAAAAACGCCTGCGCCTTGGCATACTTGGTCTTGGGGATCTGCTCCTCGCTGTCCTTAAAGCCGTCCAGCGCTTCAAAGACGGCGATCGCCTCGTCGTACTGCCCGGCCTCCGCCAGCTCAACGGCCTTGTTGTACTTGATGGTGGGGATCAGCAGCTTGAATACCAGCAGCAGCGCCACGGCCAGGCCCACAGCCGAGGGAACGGCGATTTTCAGGATCTTTTTGATCTTCCTGATTTTCTCCTGCCTGGCTGCTTTTTTCTCCGCAGCAGCCTTTTCCGCGGCAATTCTCGCTTCCTCGGCGGCCTTCTCCGCGGCAATTCTCGCTTCCTCCGCCGCCGCTCTCTCTTCGGCAGCGGCCTTTTCCGCAGCCTCTCTGGCCGCTTTTTCCTGCGCCAACCGCTGGTCCCGTTCCTGCTCCAGCTCCTGCAGGTCTACATGCAGCAGTGCGTCCTGCCTCTGCCCGCAGCGGCGGCAGAAAGCTTCATCCTCTCGGGAAAGGGTACCGCAAACGCAGCTCCACAGGCCCTGCTGCTGGAACGGCGCAAACGTAGCACTCTTGCCGAAACGAAGGCGGAATTGCTTTACCAGCTCCGGATCCCCCAGCGCAGTCTCCAGCGGTATAGGAGCGGCCAGTGCTTCCCATGCTGCTCCGGAGCTCTCCCAGGTGCTCCCGTCCGCAAAGACGGCCTCCATCACCTCTGCGGAAAAACCACGGGTTTTCTCATCCGGGATGGGGATGGGGCTTTTTTGCCCGAATTCCTCGTCTCTCCTGACGTTCAGATCCAGGTATTCATACAGGATCTCTCCCTCCAGCGTTTTTCCCTCGGTGTCCGCAGGCAAAAGTCGGACCTTGACCGTCTTGATGGGCAGCGAACTCACACTTCGGAGCTTCAGCTGACCAATATATGTGTTCTTTACATTGTCTCTCTGGAGCGCCCCCGCGGCAATCACCACCGGAGAACCTTCTGTATACAGATTCTCTGTCAGGGCAAAGACTCTACTGTACCGTTCTGCCATCGCTTATCCCTCAAATATCCGGAAGTTCCGTGTCAAAGCCCGCGTCCTCCAGCGTGACCGCCGTTCCCGTCACCGTCACGATCTCCTGATTCATCACGCCAGAGGAGCTCACTGCGATCTGGACGCCGATGATGGCCTCCGCGCCATAGGCGTTTCCGATCATAGCGGTTATGGCAGAATTCACAGCGTAGTTGAACAAATTGGGCTGCCCCGCAGGGGCGTATCCCCCGCCCGGCAGGCTGGCAGCGTTATAGGGACTGGCCCCCGCCACCACGCCAAGATATGCCTTTACTTTCTTTCCGTCTACCCCTTGTGTCGTTGTTACGATCATGCTCTTATCCTCCCTTTTCTGTCTTCTTTCAGTCCCCCGGGGCGTAAACATAGCCGGAAGTCCACACGATCTCTTCCTCCGCGCCGCCGGCACCATTGACCGCCCGGATGCTTCTTCCGTCGCTGCCAAGCTCGATCTCATAATGGACGTGGATCCCGCCCATTGTCAAGTCCTCCAGCATGCCATTCTCGTCAAATTGGCAGCTGAACTCTCCGCCGTTTTCCGTTCTATACTGCAGCGTATTCTCGCTGACGGTGCAGCGATACCGGCTCTCCCCCCTTCTTTCGCTGCCCTCCTGATAAACCAGCTGGATATCCCCGTTTTCGTGGAAGGTAACATGCCCCTCTTCTCCGGAGCTGGGCTTCATCACCAGCTGAATCGCACCGTTTTCAGCGCTGACTTCCACCTGATATTCATAAAAGGCCGGCATAAGCTGTCCGAAATAAACGCTCTGCTTTTGCCGATCCGCCTGCCGCACCTGGAACAGCTTCAGTCCGGGGAACTGAGTCAGGAAGCCATCGATATCGCCGTTCTCGTAAAACACCAGCGTATATGGCCCGCAGCTTTCCACCCTTTCGCTCCTGTTTATCACGCCGTTTTGATCTACAGTCACCGCACACAGCGCTCCGGTCGAATCATAATGGCAGGTCGCAAGCATATGCCGGCTTACCGCGCCCTCAGACGTATAGGAAGTTTCCTCCATCCACAGGGTCTTGCACGCAAATCCTTCCAGATAAGTCTGGGCATCCTGATACTCCCCCAGCTCCTGAAACAGCTCCATGGCCTGTTCGTCGTTGGTGGAGTCCTCATCCGCAATCAGCGCGAGGGCCAACTCATATTTCTCCCGCATGATGCTGTTTTTCTTGATAGCAGAGCCAAGCAGGATCCCCCCGATCAAGAGGAGCACCAGGGCAGGAATCAGAATCATTCCCCACTTTTTGCATTTTTTCTTCGGTTTATCAGCAGTATTCTCCCGCTGAAGTGCATCCTTCTTCGGCAAAGCATCCATAAACGCCCTTCTTTCGCTGCATACGCTGCACGCATGGTTCCTTTTTATGGTATCATAGCGCCGTTGGAAAATCAATAAAAACTGGCCTGCGGATGTGACAATCCGTAGGCCAGTTTACCATAGTGTTGTCCAAACGTTCCTCGCAGAGTAGATGGCCTCTCTGCATCAGGAAATCAGTAATTCTCTTTCCGAACCTCGAAATACGCCTGGGGATGGTTGCACATCGGGCAGACCTCGGGAGGCGTCGTGCCGACTACCAGGTGCCCGCAGTTGCGGCATTCCCAGACCACAACACCGCTCTTCTCAAACTGGGTCTTGGTCTCCACATTTTCCAGCAGCTTGCGATAGCGCTCCTCGTGGTGCTTTTCAATGGCGCCCACGCCGCGGAACTTGGCTGCCAGCTCCGGGAAGCCCTCCTCCTCGGCCTCTTTGGCCATACGCTCATACATATCCGTCCACTCAAAGTTCTCACCCTCGGCGGCATGAAGGAGGTTCTCCTCCACCGTGCCCAGCTCACCCAGCTCCTTGAACCAAAGTTTGGCATGCTCTTTCTCATTGTCGGCGGTCTTCAGAAAGATCTCCGCAATCTGCTCGTAGCCCGCCTTCTTGGCGACGGACGCAAAGTAGGTATACTTGTTCCTTGCCTGGCTCTCGCCTGCAAAGGCGTCCCACAGGTTCTTCTCGGTCTTGGTGCCGGCGTATTTGTTTGCCATAATATCGTACCTCCTGAAAGGATGATTAAACAAAAACTACTATACCCGAACGGATAGGGTTTAGTCAACAGAAATCCATGCAAATAAAAAATCAGAGCCCATCCTTTCGGATGAGCTCTGTGTTGGCATTGACCTATTTTCCCGGCTCGTCGCCAAGCAAGTATCGTCGGCAC
>CAYNBS010000028.1:0-17004 GCA_964395795.1 uncultured Oscillospiraceae bacterium | reverse complement strand
ACTGGCCCTTTCTTCTTTTCCTAACGTTGTAACACATCATTGACAAACCTACAGAGCAGGCAGAAATTTGTCAATATCGCGGCTTGACTTTGGTTTTCAATCCGGGTATAGTATAAATAGTCTCAGGAGAAATAGAGGAGACGAAACGATGGTCAATTTCGGGAACTGCTATTATTCCTACCTTACTGATCATGTGCGGTAAGGCAGATTTGTGGCGCAGAAATTGACACAGAGATTGCTTTTTTCCGCACAGGGATCCCCTGGGCGGATTTTTCTTTCCCCTTGAGGGAACCCATTCGCAGAGAGAAAGGAAGCGCGAACATGATCGTTGTGTTGAAGCCTGGCGTGACCCAGGAAAAAAAGCAGCAGCTGATCCATTGGCTGGAGGGACAGGGGCTGCGGATCCATGTTTCAGACGGCGAATTTCAGACGGTTCTGGGACTGATCGGAGATACCACCCATGTGGACGTGGATCTGGTGGACAGCCTGGATATCGTTGACAAGGTCAATCGGGTGACGGAGCCGTTCAAATGCTGCAACCGGAAGTTCCACCCGGAGGATTTGGTGGCGGAGGTGGGAGGCGTTCCCATCGGCGGCGGGCATTTTGCCCTGATTGCCGGCCCCTGCTCGGTGGAAACGGAGGAACAGATCGTCACCGTGGCGAAGGCGGTGAAGGCCGCCGGGGCGAATCTGCTGCGGGGCGGCGCCTTTAAGCCCCGCACGTCTCCCTATGATTTTGACGGGCTGAAGGCTACCGGGCTGGAGCTGCTGCGCATCGCCCGGCAGGAGACCGGCCTTCCCATCGTGACGGAGCTGATGGACATCCGGAACCTTGATCTGTTCGAGGATGTGGATATGATCCAGGTTGGCGCACGGAATATGCAAAATTTTGACCTGCTGCGGGAGCTTGGCAAGCTGGACAAGCCCATTCTTCTCAAGCGCGGTCTGGCCAACACCCTGCGGGAGCTGTTGATGAGCGCGGAGTACATCATGTCCGGCGGCAACGAGCGCGTCGTTCTCTGCGAGCGGGGCATCCGCAGCTTTGCCGATTACACCCGCAATACGCTGGACCTGTCGGCGGTGCCGATGCTGCATGAATTGAGCCATCTGCCGGTGATCGTGGATCCCAGTCACGCCACGGGCATTGCGCGTCTGGTGCCCCCTATGGCGCTGGCAGGCGTGGCCGCCGGGGCGGACGGACTGATGATCGAGGTGCACAACGATCCGATGCATGCCCTGTGTGACGGGGCCCAGTCCATTCGACCGGAGGAGTTTGCGGCTTTGGCAGAGAAGCTGCGTCTCGTGCGGGGGATCGTGCGGTCATGACGCTTGGAATCGTTGGCCTTGGCCTGATCGGCGGTTCTTTTGTCAAGGCTTATCATGAAGCGGGGCATCGGGTGCTGATCTGGAACCGCAGCCGCTCAACCTTGGAATATGTCCTTCTCAGCGGGGAAGCGGATGGGGAGCTGACGGCAGAAACAGCGGCGCAGTGCGAGCTGATCCTGCTGTGCATCTATCCGGAAGCGGCTGCCCGCTGGCTGGAGGAGATGGCGCCTTCCATCGGGAAAAACACCTTGGTAGTGGATTGCTGCGGTACCAAGCGCAAGGTCTGCGGCGCATGTTTTCCTCTTGCGGCGCAGTATGGCTTCGCGTATGTGGGCGGACACCCCATGGCTGGGACCCAGTATTCCGGCTATAAATATGCCCGGGCAAATTTATTCCGCGGCGCGCCCATGGTATTGGTGCCTCCGGTGTTTGACGATATTGAGCTGTTGGAGCGGGTGAAGGAACTGCTGCAGCCGGCTGGCTTCGGGCGCTTCTCCGTTACCACGGCGGAAAAGCATGACGAAAGCATCGCCTTTACTTCCCAGATGGCCCATGTGGTGTCCAACGCCTTCATCAAAAGCCCCACAGCCAGAGAGCATAAGGGCTTTTCCGCGGGGAGTTATAAGGATATGACCCGGGTGGCCTGGCTGAATCCGGGGATGTGGGCGGAGCTTTTTCTGGAAAATCGAGACAATTTGCTGCAGGAATTGCAGACCCTGATCGAAAATCTCCAGCAGTATAAGACGGCATTGGAGACGGAGGACCGCGGGGAGCTGACGCGCCTTCTGCAGGAGGGCAAGCAGATCAAGGAGGAAGTGGACGGCCAATGAAAAGCATCTTGGTTTCCGCATCCCGCGGTTATGAGGTGCGGATCGAACCCGGTCTGCTGGATCGGGCCGGGGAGGCGCTGCGGCCCCTCACCGGGGCGGAAACGGCAGTGATCGTGGCGGGAGAGCATGTGGCCGCCCTGTATGCCCAGCGGCTTCGCCGCACGCTGGAGCGGGCAGGCTTTCGCGTGCGGCTCTGGAGCCATCCCTCCGGGGAAGCGTACAAGACGCTGGAAAGTTACGCCGCGCTGCTCGGCTTTCTGGCGGAGCAGCAGGTGGGCAGAGGCGATCTGCTTCTGGCCCTGGGCGGCGGCGTGACCGGAGATCTGGCGGGCTTTGCCGCGGCGACCTATCAGCGGGGGATGGCCTATGCCCAGATCCCCACGTCGCTCCTCGCCATGGTGGATTCCTCCGTCGGCGGCAAAACCGCCGTGGATCTGCCCGCGGGGAAAAATCTGGTGGGCTGCTTTTATCAGCCCCTTTGTGTGCTTTGCGATCCCGATCTGCTGCGGACGCTGCCGGAGGCGGAATACCGCTGCGGCTGCGCCGAGATCATCAAATACGCCATGCTGGGCGATGGGGAGCTGTTTGCCAAACTGTCGAAAACACCTGTTTCCCATCAGGCGGAGGACGTGATCGCCCGCTGCGTGGAGATGAAACGGGACCTGGTGGCGGAGGACGAGTTTGACCGGGGCAGGCGGAGACTGCTGAACCTGGGACACAGCTTCGGCCACGCGGTGGAAGCCTGCAGCGGGTATCAGATCCTGCACGGGCAGGCGGTCGCCATCGGGATGGCCATGGTCACCCGGGCCGCCCTTGCCCGCGGCATCTGCGAAAAAGAGACCCTGGACGCCTTGCTTTCCCTGCTGGAGGCTTATGGCCTTCCGACAGCAACGGAGATTCCGCTGCAGGATCTTTGGCAAGGGATGCGGAACGATAAAAAGCGGACAGGCGGGACACTGCCCCTGGTGGTGCCGGAAGCGGTGGGCCGCTGCAGAATCCTGCCGGTTCCCGTGGAGGAGCTGGGCGACTGGCTCCGGCAGGGAGGAGCGAGATGAACAAAAGCTGCGCTCCCGGGCCACGCACCGGAGAAATACGGATCCCCGCGTCCAAATCCCAGGCCCACAGGCTGCTGATCTGCGCAGCCTTGGGAAAAGAGAAGGTCGGCATCTCCTGTGACGGGATTTCCCGGGACATCGCCGCGACAGAAGCCTGCCTGAACGCCCTTGGGGCGGAGATCCGGGAAGAGGGAAAGCTGCTTGCCGTGCGGCCTGTGGAGCGGATCAGCAGCGGCTTAAGCCGCTTGCTCTGCGGCGAGAGCGGCTCTACCCTGCGCTTCCTGCTGCCGCTGGTGGGCGCCCTTGGCGGCGAGGCGGTTTTCCTGCGGCAAGGACGGCTGCCAAAGCGGCCCCTTGCGCCGCTGGACGGGCAGCTTCGGCAGCATGGCATGACGCTGTGGGAGCAGGGGGACGAGTTGTTCTGCTCCGGCAAGCTGAGAGCCGGAGACTATTGCCTCCCCGGCAACGTGTCGTCTCAGTATATTTCGGGCCTCCTAATGGCCCTTCCGCTGCTGGATGGGGACAGCACCGTCACCGTGACGGGCGTTGTGGAGTCCGCGCCTTATATCGCCATGACGGAGCAAGTACTCCGGCTGGCGTCGATCTCTTTTGAGAAGCAAGGGAACACCTATTGGATCCCGGGCAGACAGCGCTGTGCGCTGCCGGCCTCTGTCGCCGTTGAGGGCGATTGGTCCAACGCCGCGTTCTTCCTCTGTATGGGCGCGTTTTCGCCGGAGGGGATTGGGGTGCACGGCCTCTCTGCCGATTCCCCGCAGGGAGATCGGGAGGTCCTGCATTTGCTGCGCCGCTTTGGGGCGCAGGTTTCGGTAAAAGGTTCCGGCGTATATGTCCGTCAGGGCCGCCTTCGGGGGCAGACCGTTGACGCGGCAGCGATCCCGGATTTGGTTCCCATCCTCAGCGTGCTGGCTGCCGCGGCGGAGGGCGAGACGCTGATCCGAAACGCCGAACGGCTCCGTCTGAAGGAATCGGATCGGATCGCCAGCACCGTGCAGCTCCTGCGGGATCTGGGCGGCGAAGTGGAGGAATTGCCGGACGGTATGAGAATCATCGGACATGGTTACCTGCGTGGCGGCATGGTCCAGAGCGCAAACGACCACCGCATCGCCATGGCGGCGGCAGCGGCGTCCTGCCTCTGCCGGGAGATGGTGACGGTGCAGGGGAGTATGTGCGTGGAGAAATCCTACCCACGTTTTTGGCAGGACTTTGAAGGCCTGGAGGTGCTGCAAGCATGAGCAGTGTATATGGGGAGAATATCAAGCTTTCGATCTTTGGTCAGTCCCATTCCGCCGCGATAGGCATGACGCTGGACGGCGTCCCTGCGGGGGAGCTGGTTGATCTCGAGGAGCTTCAGCGTTTTCTGGATCGCCGCGCCCCCGGCGGCCACGCCTGGAGCACGGCACGACGGGAAACAGATCAGCCGGAATTTTTGGGCGGCCTGTTTCACGGCATGACCTGCGGCGCGCCGCTGACCGCGATCATCCGCAACCGGGATACCCGCTCTGCGGATTATGCCGCCATGGCAAAGATGCCCCGGCCAGGTCATGCGGATTATACCGCTGCGGTCAAGTATGGCGGATTCCAGGACTATACCGGGGGCGGTCATTTCTCCGGCAGGCTGACGGCGCCGCTCTGTGTGGCAGGCGGGCTTTGCCTGCAGTTTCTGAAGCGGGAAGGGATCACGGTCCTCTCCCGGATCGCGCAGATCGGAGAGGTAAAGGACGATGGGGAGCTTCTTTCCGCTACGGCGGAGAAGGATTTCCCCGTGGTAGACGACGCCTGCGGCCAGCGGATGCTGGCGGCGATCGAGGCGGCGAAGGCAGAAGGCGACTCCCTGGGCGGAATCGTAGAATGTCGGGTGCTGGGCCTGCCTGCCGGCCTGGGGGACCCCATGTTCGGCGGGATGGAAAACCGCATCGCCGGAATTGTTTTTGGGATCCCCGCCGTTAAGGGCCTGGAATTTGGCGCTGGCTTTTCCGCAGCATCTCTGCGGGGCAGCGTGAATAACGACGCTTTTCGGGTGAACCAGGGCCGCGTGGTCACGGAAACCAATCATGCGGGCGGCATCCTGGGCGGCATCACCAACGGAATGCCTCTTACATTTCGTGTGGCCATCAAGCCCACCCCCTCCATTGCCCGCGTGCAGCGGACGGTGGATCTGGAGCGGATGGAGAACGCAAGCGTCAATGTTGCCGGGCGGCACGACCCCTGCATCGTTCCCCGTGCGGTGCCCGTTGTGGAGGCGGCGGCAGCCATTGCAGTCTATGACGCGCTTTTGAGTCGCAGAAAGGAGCGGCGGGAATGGAACTGAAGGAGTATCGCCGGGAGCTGGATCAGATCGATGAGGAGCTGGTGCGCCTCTTCACCCGTCGAATGGAGATTGCGGGAGAGATCGGGGACTGGAAAAAGGCCCATGACCTCCCGGTTTTGGACGCTGTCCAGGAAGAGGAGAAGCTGGATCAGGTGGCCCGTCTTTGCCCGCCCGGTCTGGAAAACCAGACGCGGGCCTTGTACGATACCCTGTTTTCCCTGAGCCGAGAGCTGCAGCGGCGGAGAACAGAGCCTCTTCGCTGCGGCCTGCTGGGCGAGAAGCTGGGGCACAGCTATTCGCCCCAAATCCATGGCATGCTGACGGATTACAGCTACAGCCTTTTTGAAAAGTCGCCGCAAGAGGTGGAGGACTTTGTTCTCCACGGGGATTGGGACGGGCTGAACGTGACCATCCCTTATAAGAAGACGGTTCTGCCGCTGTGCGCCAGCCTCTCCGAAAGAGCCCGCCGCATTGGCAGCGTGAACACGCTGCTGCGCTGCCCGGATGGGAGCATTTACGGCGATAATACGGACGCCTATGGCTTTGAACGGCTGGTGGGCCGCCTCGGCGTACCCGTGTCCGGAAAAAAGACCCTGGTGCTGGGCAGCGGCGGCGCGTCTGTCATGGCCTGCGCTGTGCTGCAAAGCATGGGAGCGTCCCCGATCGTGGTCATCTCCCGCCATGGGGAGGATAACTACGATAACCTTGCCAGACATGCCGACGCGCGCCTGATCGTGAACACCACCCCGGTGGGAATGTTCCCCAAAAACGGCCAGGCGGCGGTGGATCTGCGCGCTTTCCCCCAATGCGAGGGCGTGCTGGATGTTGTGTATAACCCGGCGCGAACGGCGCTGCTGCTGCAGGCCGAGCGGCTGGGGATTCCCTGCGCGGGGGGACTCACCATGCTGGTGGCCCAGGCCAAGCGCAGCGCGGAGCAATTTGCCGCCCGCACCATAGACGATGGGGAGATCGACCGGATCGAAGGGATCCTGACTCGGCAAATGCAGAACATCGTGCTCATCGGGATGCCCGGCTGCGGCAAAAGCAAAATTGCCCGCATCCTTGGCCAGCGCCTGGGCCGCCCGGTGTGGGAAGCGGATGAAGAAATCGAAAAGGCCGCCGGCATGTCCATCCCGCAGATCTTTGCAGAAGAAGGGGAAGCGGGCTTTCGCCGGCGGGAGACGGAGGTGCTCCGGGAGCTGAGCAAGCGTTCCGGCGGCGTCCTCTCCACGGGGGGCGGCTGCGTCACCCGGGAGGAGAATTACGATCTCCTCCATCAAAACGGCGTGATCGTGTGGCGGCAGAGGGATCCGGCCAAGCTCTCCCGAAAGGGTCGACCCATTTCCCTGAGTCGGGATCTGAACGAGCTGTATCAGGAGCGAAAGCCGCTGTACGAACGCTTTGCGGACCTGATCATAGAAGAGACGGATACCGTGGAGGAAGCGGCAGAGAAGATCCTGGAGGTGCTGGCATGAAGATCCTGGTGCTGAACGGTCCCAACCTGAACCTGTTAGGGCTGCGGGAGCCGGAGATTTACGGCAGGCAGGATTATGCCGAGCTGGTTGCCTTTATTCAGCAGGCTGCCCTGGAGGCCGGCGTGGAGGCAGAGGTGTTCCAAACCAACCACGAGGGCGTTTTGGTGGACAAGATCCAGCAGGCCTACGGACACTTTGACGCCATTGTGATCAATCCCGCCGCCTATACCCATACCAGCGTTGCCATTCTGGACGCGCTGAAGGCGGTGGCCCTTCCGGCGGTGGAGGTGCATTTGAGCGATGTGAGCAAGCGGGAGAGCTTCCGGCAAATTTCTTACGCGGGCATGGCCTGCGAGAAGACCTATATGGGTCTGGGCTTTGAGGGCTATCGCCAGGCGATCCTGTATCTGGCAGGGAAGGAGAAAGCGGAATGATCGCGGTATTTGTAAATATGGCCACGGTGCTGGTGGGGAGCCTGCTGGGCATCCTGCTGAAGAACCGGTTGAAGGAGAGCTTTCAGAATGCCCTGATGAAGGCTCTGGCCCTGTGCACCGCAGTGATCGGTATATCCAGCGCCATCCAGACCAAGGAGCTGCTTTGCGTGATCCTCTGCATGGTGTTGGGCACTGTGCTGGGAGAGCTGATCCGCATCGACGACGGCATCGAGCACGCAGGGGACGCCATCAAGGCCAAGCTTTTCAAAAACGGGGGCGGAAACAGCCGTTTTACCGAGGGCTTTGTTTCGGCCTGCATCCTGTTTTGCATCGGCTCCATGACCATCGTGGGTTCCCTGGAGGCGGGCATCAACCAGAATTACAGCATCATCTATGCCAAGAGCGCGCTGGACTTCGTTTCGGCTATGGCCTTTGCGGCGGCGATGGGCTTCGGCGTTACCTGTTCGGTGGTGTTCATCCTGCTGTTTCAGGGCGGCCTGACCCTGCTGGCCGGCCTGGTTGGCCCGGCGCTGAGCGAGGCGGTGGTCACGGAGATGACTGCCGTGGGCGGAACCATCCTGATCGGCATGGCGGTGAACATGCTGGGTCTGGGGAAGGAGCGGATCAAGGTGGCCAACATGCTGCCGGCGATCTTCCTCCCCATCGCGTATTTCCCGGCTGCCGCGTGGATCGCAAGCCTGTTTTGAGAAATGATAAGAAAGCTCGAGCGCGAACCGATCCATTCGGTTCGCGCTCGAGCTTTCTTATCGCTTGGTCATATGTTGGGACGCGGCACGCAGCATCAGCTTCTTGGCGCCGACCTTTTCAAAGTTGATCTCGATCAGGAAATCTCCGCCCATGGGCGTCATTTTGGTGATTTGCCCGTCTCCGAATGCCTTGTGCGTCACATTATCGCCCAGGCTGAAGCTCGGGGCAGGCGAGGGCTTTTTCGGCGCGGAGGGCTTTACGGCATAGGGCCGTGGCTCCGGTGGCCTGACGGAATAACTTGGTGTGTCTCTCCGCTCCCGGTAGACGAAGCCAAGCTCATCCCGCCGGTCGTGATAGGCATAGCCCTTGGGGAGGCATTTTCGGATGCACTCCTCCGGGATCTCGTCCACAAAACGGGATGCCCGGTTGGCGGTGGTGCGGCCAAAGAGCATCCTCTGCCTGGCACAGACCAGGTACAGCTTCCTCTTGGCCCGGGTGAGGGCAACATAGCAAAGCCGCCGCTCCTCCTCCATCTCCTCCGGCTCCCCGATGGCGCGCATGCCGGGAAAGATGGTCTCCTCCATGCCGACCAGGAACACCGTGGGAAACTCCAGCCCCTTGGCGCTGTGCATGGTCATCAGCACCACGCTGTCCGCCTCCCGGTCATAGTTGTCCAGATCGGTGTACAGGGCGACGTTTGCCAGATATCCCTCCAGTGTAGTATCTCCGGATTCCTTCCTGTAGCCCAGGATGCTGCTCTTCAGCTCCTTAACGTTTTCTGCCCGGGTCTGATCCTTCGGATCGTCGGAAGTTTCCAACAGCTGCAGATATCCGGTTTTCTCCAGCAGCTCGTCATACAGCGCATCCGGCGGGTTCCGTTCGGAATAGGCCCGCAACTCGTCCATCATTTGGATAAAGAGCTTCATCTTCGGCGCGGCCCGCTTCAAATCCGGGTATTGCTCTGCCCGACTCATCAGCGTGTAGAGGCTGCAGCCCTCCTGACGGGCAAGTCCTCGGGCGATTTCCATGCTCCGCTCCCCGATCCCCCGGGGAGGACTGTTGATGATGCGGCTCAGCCGCAGATCATCTGCCGGACTTGCGATCACATTCAAATAGGCAAGCAGATCCTTGACCTCTGCGTGATCGAAGAAGCGGGTACCGCCGATGATCCGGTAGGGAATACCGGCGCGCTTGAAGGCAAACTCCAGCTGGCTGGACTGGGCGTTCATGCGATAGAGGACGGCGTGATCCTGCCAGTTTGCTCCCTGGCTGAAGCTCTGTACAATGGTGGAGGCCACATACTGCGCCTCGTCATTTTCGTCATCGGCGCAGTACATTTCAATGAGATCCCCGGCCCCGGCGTTCGTCCACAGTTCCTTGCCCTTGCGGCCCAGGTTGTTGCGGATCACGGCGTTGGCCGCGTCCAGAATATGACCGGTGCTGCGGTAGTTTTGCTCCAGACGGATGGTGCGGCAGTTGGGATACTGCTCCTCAAAGGAGAGGATATTTTCGATGGTAGCGCCGCGGAACTTGTAAATGCTTTGGTCATCATCGCCCACCACACAGATATTGCCGCAGCCGCCCGCCAGGGTGGAGGCCAGCAGATACTGCAGATGGTTGGTGTCCTGATACTCATCCACCAGCACATATTGGAAGCGCCGCTGCCAATAGGCGCGAACGTCGTCATTCTTTTGCAGGACCTTGACGGTGTTGGCGATCAGATCGTCAAAATCCATGGCGTTGGCGGTAAACATCCGGCGAGTGTACTCCTGATAGACCTGGCCGATGCGGATCTTGCGGAAATCATTGGAGAAACGAGCCTGGCTCAGGTATTCGACCGAATCCACCTGCCCGTCCTTTGCCCGGCTGATCTCCGCCAGCACGGCCCGGGGAGGGAAGCTCTTTTCATCCAGCTCCAGATCCTTCAGGATCCGCTTGACCAGACTCTGACTGTCGGATGTATCATAGATCGTAAAGTTGTCCGCGTAGCCCAGCTTGTCCGCGTCCCGCCGAAGGATCCGCACGCAGGCGGAATGGAAGGTGCAGGCCCAGATATCGTTGGCCGCTTCTCCCAGCATCCGCTCCAGGCGGGCCTTCAGCTCATCGGCTGCCTTGTTGGTGAAGGTGATGGCCAGGATGCGCCAGGGGGCAACCGGATCCAAAGCCGCTAAAGCCTCCGCCTCCGGCCCGCCGGCCTCCAACATGCGAAGGGCGGCCTCGTCAGCGTTGGGGGGCAGCCGGTCACTGTCGCTGGCACGGCCGAATTGCAGGAGATTTGCGATGCGGTTGATGAGTACCGTGGTCTTGCCGCTTCCGGCACCGGCCAGGATCAGCAGAGGCCCCTCCGTGGCCAGTACCGCTTCGATCTGCCTGTCGTTGAGGGTATGAAATTTGGAGCGGATCAGTTCCCGCCGCGCTGCGCAAAAGCGCTGTTCAAAATTCGTCATCATGCTATGGATTGTACCACGCCGGCCTTCAATGCACAAGAAAAGAATGTTTGCCCTGCCAAATTCTGCGAAATATAAACAAAATAGTTGCAAAATGGTAAAAGAAGCGGTAAAATGAGGACGCATCTATGCTCAAACACGAAGATGCGGAAATGCGAGAAATGCCATGAAAAAGATCAAAGCAATCCTTCAACGTCTGTGGAATTTCATGAACGATCCCAGACTGGAAAAACCGCTGCTGTTTGCGATCCCGTGCCTGACGCTGGTGATCGTGGGGCTGCTGCTGG
The DNA here is from genome assembly GCA_964395795.1 of uncultured Oscillospiraceae bacterium. GTDB lineage: Bacteria > Bacillota > Clostridia > Oscillospirales > Oscillospiraceae > Limivicinus. The sequence goes on along the minus strand of CAYNBS010000028.1, from coordinate 6,113 downwards.
CGCCGAGGATCCGGGAGCTCAGGCAAACAGCGCCAGACCCGATGCAGAGCGCGCCGCAGCAGGAGCAGCTTCCCGCTGCCAATGTGGCAGAGACGCCTCAGCCCAGTCCTACAGCGGAGCCATCGCCAAGCCCTGCTGCCGGGGTCCCACTCAGTCTGCGCGGCAACTCCGTGAACCGGGATCTGTACATCCGGGTGCTGGATGAAAGCGGCAGTCCCGTGACCGGGCATACCTTCCGGCTGGATGTACGCTTTCCCAATGGGGAGACCTATTCCTATGACACGGAGGATGACGGCAGCAGCTATTATCTGGTGCGGCTGGAGCCGGGCGAATACAGGGTGAGCATGCAGGAGCAGGAAGGCTTTGCCGTGCCGGAGCCCATTACCTGTACCGTGAAGGCCGAGGCGCAATATGAGGCGATCCCGGATATCGAGGAAGTAGCGGACGTAAAGGACGTGACCGAGGTTTCCCAGGCAGAGCGCCCCGCTGAAACCAGCGACGCCCCGGAGGAGACGGTCGCCGAGGTCATTGTGCTCCCGGAGGAGGACAATGCAGAGGAGGAAGTGCCGGTTCTGGACGAGGAGGGCAACCAGGTCTATGTGTACCAATTCCCCCTTGGGCCAAACGGATATTTGCTTCTGCGCGGCACCGATGAGGAGAGTGACGTCTTTCCCGTGGACGAGGATGGGGACGAGGTTCCGGAGTACGGCCTGTATCTGGTGGAGCCGGAGCCGGGGGAGGACCCGGACGCGCCGGCCGAGCAGCCCTATTACGTCAGCGTATCGCTTTTCCAAGAGGACGGAACGCCTGTGGACACCTATGAGGTGATCCGTATCCCGGTTACGGAAACGGTGGAGAAGAAAATCGGCTGGCAGACCATCGACGGCAACGAATACTTTGTCTATGAGGATGGCAGCTATGCTGTAGGCCTGAAGCAGATCGGGGGCAAGCTCTATTACTTCAACCAGTACGGCGTAAAAGCCCGGGCGGTGGGGATCGACGTTTCCTTCTACAATAACGATATCGACTGGCAGGCGGTGAAGGCCCAGGGCGTGGAGTTTGCCATCATTCGGGTAGGCGGACGGGGCTGGAGCACCGGTGTGCTCTATGACGATTGTCGGACGCAGGAGTATCTCCGCGGCGCTCGGGCAGCGGGCATCCCCATCGGCGTTTACTTCTATTCTACGGCAATCAATCCTTATGAGGCCGTGGAGGAAGCCAGCGTTGCCTTGAGCGCCGTTGGCGGCATCCCCTTGGACTATCCCATTTTCATCGATATGGAGTTTTCCGGGGAATATCCCAACGGGCGGGCTGACCGGCTGACTGCCAGCGAGCGGGCGGAAATTGCCATCGCCTTCTGCGAGACGATCCGAAACAGCGGATACCGCGCGGGCGTATACGGCGGGCAGAATTTCATGAAGGCCTCCATCGACTATTATTCCATTTCGCAGTACACCGTCTGGCTTGCCAGCTACACGGCCAATGACAAGCTGCCGAATTTCGGAAACCGCTATGATATTTGGCAGTTTACGGACCGGGGCAGGGTGCGCGGCATCGACGGCGACGTGGATATGAACGTAATCTTTTAAACAGAATACAAAAACGGCGTCTCTTTCGGGTGAAGTTCAGCCCGATCGGGACGTCGCTTTTCGATGATAAAATGCAAGCGCCTGCGTGGGAAACCACGCAGGCGCTCTTTGGGGTTCAGGCTTATCGAAAAGAGAGGAAAGAAGAAGTCTATTATTTCCCGTCCCAGTTCTCAGGCGGAATCATGGGATCCCAATCCTGAGGCTTCTGCCAGTTTTCGGGCTGCTGGTTCGCGGTCCAATCCTGTGCGGGCTCGGCCTGCTGCCAATCCTGTGCAAGCTCATCCGGCTCAAAGTACTCGTCTCCGTAGGAGGGAGTCTGGGGGGCTTCGGCCTGCTTTTTCTTCTTCTGGTTCAGGATGATGAAGATCACGATCAGCGCGACCAGAAGGAGCGCGGCGACGAGGAAGACAATTTTGAGAAGGGGCATCGTATCGTGGGAATCATCGCCGGTCTTGACGCCCTTGGAGTTGTTCTTGTCGTTGGTGCCCTGGGTAATGGTCAGCTTACCGTCCACCTTGGTGATGTTGTAGTTGTCCGTAACCTCTACGCCCTTGGCGTCATAAATGTGGACGTCGATGATCTTCTTGGTATAGGTGCCCACGTTGACCACGCCGTTTGTAACCAGGTTGCCCTTGGAGTCAAACACATTGAGCTTCACGCCCTGGTACTTATGCCCGGCGGGGAGAGAGGGGGCCTTCACCTTGTCATTGGAAAGAGCCTTGCCGTCATAGGCCTTGGTGTCGGACACGGCCTCCAGCGTGATGTCGTACTTTTTCACGGTCAGAGTTGCGTTGGCGGCAGTGACATGATACTTGTTCTCGTCTACGGCAGCGCCGTCCTTGGTCTTGATGGTAACGACGGGAACGATGGTGTAGCTTCCCGCGTTGGTGGCGGCGTCAAGCTGCGTTTCGCCCTGCTTGAGCGTCAAGGTAACGGTAGCAACATCGCCGTCCAGCAGGCCGCTGACACTGTACTGATCCTGCTGGGGCTGGTGGGCAGCACCGTCATAGGTCCAGCTCTGATCCTTGATGGTAACCGCCACGGGGACTCCCGTCTGGGATTTGACCTTGATGGTCATCTTGCCGTCCACGGTTTTGACGTTGTAGTTCGCGGTCACGTCGGCGTTTCCGTTGGCGGTGTCCACGATTTTCACCGCATTGGGATCGATGCTGGTGGTAAAGGTCTCCTTGCCGCTGCCCTTGACGAAATCGCCCTGCAGCGCATGACCCTCCAGCAGCCCTTCGGCCTTGTAGCCCTTGTTGAAGCTGCCGTTGGCGGTCTTGCAGTCCTTGGCGTAGATCACCTTATTGCCATCGGTGGTCACAGTGCCGGTGATGGCGGTAACGGTAATGTCGTGCTTGGTCACAGTGACCTTGCCGGCGTTGTCGTTGTCGATGGTCACTGCGTACTTGCTCGCCGTCACGTCGTTGCCGGCGCTGTCTTTGATGATCACGGAGGCGATGGTGCTGGCAGCGGGGGAGGAGGTCACGTTGGTGCTGCCGCCCTCATACTTGACTTCCACGGTGTCGCCCTCCGCAAGCTTTCCGGAGGTGATTTCATAGCTGTCGGCGGTGATAGGCTTGCCGGTGTATTCCGCGGTGCGGTCCTTGGAGCGGATGGTGATGGCGATCTTCTCGGCGGAAGGCGTCACTGCTTCGCTCTGGATATAGGTGATGTCGTAACTGGCCGTATTGTCGGTATCGCCGTTCTTGATCACAGCGTCGCTGGGGATGGCGACATAGCTGCCATCGTCGTTCTTCTTGATCCCGATGGCAAGCTGAGTCAAGGCGTCGCCGTCGTTGAGCTTGCCTTCGGTGATCGTGGCGCTGTCATGCTCATAGGTTTTGCCGCCGTCCTTGGTCACAGGCTTGTTGGCGGTGATGGTGATCTTGACCTTTTCAGGCGCGGGAGGGGTGACAGACTCGCTGGGAAGGTAGGTGATGTTGTAGGCGTCGCTGTGATCGGTATCGCCGTTTTTGATCACAGCACCGCTGGGAATGGCAACATAGCTGCCGTCATCATTTTTCTTGACGTCGATGCTCAGGCTGCTAATCTCGTCGCCATCGTTGAGCTCGCCGGAAACGATGCTGTGACCGTTGCTCTGGTAGGTCTTGCCGCCATCGTTGGTGATGGGGGCGTTGGCCGCGATGGTGATGTCGGTCTTGGGCGCGGGCTCGGGATCGACCGGTTCGGTTCCCTCGTCAGAAGAGGAATCTTCCTTGATTGCAGCCTCGCTGGGAACATAGTGCAGCTCATACCGATCGGTCACGTCTCTGTCGCCGTGCTTGATCACAGCATCGGAGGGGACACAGACAAACTGGTTGCCATCCTGGTTCACGGTAAGGGTGACCTCAGTGATTTCATCCCCCTTTGCGAGCGTGCCGGTGTACTGACTGCCGTCAGGTCTGAAGCCTTCCTCGGCTTCCACAGGCATATTGGCGGAGATGGTGATGATTTCGATCCACTGGGCCTCTACACGGCAATCGGCATAGGGCTTGAAGGAATCGCCGGGCTTGAGGGACAGGGTGGCGCCGCTCTCATAGCGGACCTGCCAGCAGTCAAACTTGTGTTCGTCCGTATCGGCGGGCGCGTCAGCCACAAGATAGCTTTCGCCGCGCTTGATTTTCGTCTCAAGGCCCTTGGCTTCTGCATCCAGCGCCTCGGTGACCACAGGGTCCTTTTCCGCGTCAATGGGGGAGAAGACAATGACCAGCGTATAGATCTGCGGATCAACGGTGGAGAAGGTGGAGAGCATTTCCTTGTCGAAGCGATCCTCTTCCGTCTCCTCATCCTTTACAAAGACGGTGCCGGCCTTCAGGGTCAGCTCGGTCTTCTCTTTATCGGCGGTCACAGGCAGCGCCACCGGCTTGTGAGACTCCAGCGCATCGCCCCGCAGATAAAGTTGGGTAACCACAAAGCCCTCGGGAGGCGTGATAACCAGATCCTCTTTCAGCAGGTCGTTAAGCGTAATCTCACTGGCGGTGCGGGAGAGGGGCACAGCCTTCTTCTCCGGCTTTGCGTCAGGGTCGTCGTGACCCAGGACAACGGCGTATTTCTTGCCGCCGAAGATTTCGCCCTCCTGCTCGGCGCTGACCGGCAGGAGCTTTTCCTTCGCCTCGGTGTCAGGGTTGGGAATGCAGATCTCATAGACCAGCGTTTCCTTTCCCGTGACTTCCACCTTGGCATCGTCAGCCCAAGCAAAGCTCCCGGTGATCTGGAACGCAAAGACCAGAACAAAGAGCAGGCTCAGGAAGGTACGCATGGTTTTCTTCATAGGGAATCACCTCGAAAGAATAATGTGATAAAAGATAACTGCTTTTTCTGACAGAATTATAAGGGATCGTGCAAGGGCATTGCAAGTGGGAAGGGGGCAGGGAATTCTTAAACATTCATAAGTCAGTGTATGGGGACGAGCTTTCCCTGGACAACGTAGCGGGAATCGTAATACTCATAGGAGCAGGTGGACAGCGTGATGATCCGGTCGCCTGGCCCCACGGTCACATTGGTGGGATAATCGGACTGGCTCTTCATGCGCTGGAGGTATGCGGCGTAGTCCTCATCGCTGGCAAAGCGGAAGGTGTAGGTGTCCGAGTCGGCGTCCGTCTGATAAAAGGCGAAGATCTCAACCCGGTAATTCATGTCCCTGGTGCTGAGGTACATAACCGGGTGCTGCTCATAGTAGCCGGCGTCCCGGTAATTTACCAGGCTTGCAAACTTGGTGCCGTCGTTCATGTGGTGACCGTAGATCACCGTGTTGGCGCCGGAAAAGTCCCGCGGGCAGTTGCAGTCCACAAACAGCGAGCCGCTGACGCTGTAGCTTCCGTCCAGAAAGCGGTGCAGATAGAAATCGTTGTCTTCCGCCTCCACCACGCCGTAGTCGATGAGCGTATCGGGACTGTAGATCCAACCCACCGCATCGGGGTATTCCGAAAAGAATTTGTCAAGATCGTACATGCTGTTGATGGGGGAAATCTCATTGTCCAGCGGAATGCCCTGGGCCGTTTCCTCTCCGTACATTCGGGGGACAGGAGCCTCGCTTCCGGAGAGTGCGAAGGAGGTAGAAGCCCCGCTGTCCTTGGAGCGGGCGCTGCTGTGCTCCAGATTGTCGCTGAGGATCTGCCAACCGCTGTAGACCATCACGCCTACCAGGATCCCGCAGACCACAGCGAAGAGAAGCTGTATCATTTTTTTCTTCAAGATTCAGCCTCCTTTCCTTGTTCCTGTGCCCATTATAGTACACTCTTTGCAAAAAAGAAACATAAGAAGTCTTAAGAATGACAGGGGAGCGCAGGAAAATCCTTCCAAGGGACGGCAATAAAAAACACAGACAGGACCTTGCCTGTCTGTGTTCGATCTGGAGGCGCCACCCAGATTTGAACTGGGGAATCGAGGATTTGCAGTCCTCTGCCTTACCACTTGGCTATGGCGCCATATGACATTTGCGGCCGATCGGCCGCAAATGCATTTTTTGGAGCGGGCAACGAGGCTCGAACTCGCTACCTCCACCTTGGCAAGGTGGCGCTC
>CAYNBS010000027.1:0-18197 GCA_964395795.1 uncultured Oscillospiraceae bacterium | reverse complement strand
ACTGGCCCTTTCTTCTTTTCCTAACGTTGTAACACATCATTGACAAACCTACAGCGGGGGGAAAAGTCGTTGACAGGGCAGGCTTTGCCGTGATACAATACCACCCGCCATGAGGGAGTAACAGGCGGGAAACCGCGGAAAAATCGTCATCACGGCGGCAAAACCGCCCGGTTTTTTCTGAAATTGTGAGACTCATGTATGACAGTCGCTGTTGTACATGGGGAAGCTATGCTTATGAACAGGTACGGCGAAGGCTGTACCTTACTTTTTTCTTTGGGAGGACTGTATATGGATCCGATGCTGCTGGCGCTGCTGATTTTCGCCGCCATGTATGTGTTGCTGCTGATCTTTGCCGACTGGCGCTGGGTTATTGCCCCGGTAACGGCGGTGCTGTTTTTGATCCTGGGCATTCTGCCTCTGGGGAAGGCGCCGGGGGCCATCAATTGGAACGTGCTGATGATGCTGGCCGGCACCATGGCAACCGTGGAGCTCTTTATTCAGAGCAACATGCCCGCCCGGATGGCGGAAAAGCTGCTGCAGAAGGTGCCCAACGTCCAGTGGGCCGTGGTGGCGCTGAGCCTGTTTTCCGGCGTGATCTCCGCCTTTGTGGACAACGTGGCGACCGTGCTGATGGTGGCCCCGGTGGGTCTTGCCGTGGCGAAGAAGCTGAAGACCAACCCCGTGCCCGTCATCATCGCCATCGCCGTGTCCTCCAATCTCCAGGGCGCCGCCACTTTGGTGGGCGACACCACCTCCATCCTGCTGGCCGGAGCGGTGGACATGAGCTTCAACGACTTCTTCTGGTTCCACGGCCGCCTCGGCATTGCCTGGGCAGTGGAAGCGGGCGCGCTGCTGACGGTGCCGGTGCTTCTCTGGCTCTTCCGCAAGGAGAAGGACAAGGTGCACGAGGAGGTCACCGCCCAGGTGAAGGACTACGTCCCCACCTTCCTGATGCTGGGGACGGTGCTGCTTCTCATCGTTGCCTCCCAGTTTGAAAACCGCCCGGAGCTCACCAACGGCATGATCTGCTGCGGCGTAGCTCTTGTTGGAATCGTCTACGAGCTGATCCGCCAGAAAAACGGCAAATTGGTCATCGATGTGCTGAAGGCTGTGGACTACAAGACCCTGATCCTGCTGGCCGGACTCTTCCTGGTCATCCAGGGCATCACCGAGGCCGGCGTCATCGCCGCCATTGCGGAGCTCTTTGTGAAGATGGGCGGCGGCTCGGTGCTGCTGACTTACGTCATCATCGTGGCAGCCTCCGTGGTCATCAGCGCCTTTGTGGACAACATTCCCTATGTGGCCACCATGCTGCCGGTTGTGGTGGCGATTTCGGAGAAGATCGGGCTTCCCAACGCCTATCTTCTGGCCTTCGGCCTGCTCATCGGCGCCACCCTGGGCGGCAACATCACCCCCGTGGGCGCCTCCGCCAACATCGCGGGCATCGGCATCCTGCAAAAAGAGGGCTACAAGGTCTCCACCCGCGACTTCATCCGCATCGGCATTCCCTTCACGCTGATCGCCGCCGTCTCCGGCGCGCTGGTGATCTGGCTGGTCTGGGCGTAACATCGTTACATATTATGGAAAGAGCCTCACCTTGATATTAAGGTGGGGCTTTCGTACTTGCAGAAGCGGCATTTCGAGGCTATAATGGAGAAAAAATCCGGGAGGGATTCTGTATGAAGCTGGTCACTTTTATCCGAAAGGAATGCGAAAAAGAGGAGCTTGGCCTTCTGCGGGGCGAGCGGGTGCTGCCCCTGGGGGCCCTTGGGTTCTCTTACCGTGATATGAACGATTTGATCCTGCGCGCAGGAAAGGCGGAGCTTGCCGCCATGGCTGCATCGGAGGGCGAGGGCCTGCCCCTCGAGGAAGTCACGCTCTGCTCCCCCATCCCCCGGCCCATGCAGGATGTGCTGTGCCTGGGCCTCAATTACCGCGCCCATGCCGCCGAGGCTTCCGGCTTTTCCAAGGACGCCTTCGGGGTGGAGCTGGCCGCGCCCATTTTCTTCTCCAAGCGGGTCAATGTTTCCCAGGGCACCGGCGCGCCCATCCCCGCCCACCGGGACCTGACGCAGCAGCTGGATTTTGAAAACGAGCTGGCCGTTATCCTGGGCCGGGACGCGGTGAACGTCCCCGAGGAGGAGGCCGCCGACTATATCTTCGGCTATACGGTGCTCAACGACGTCTCCGCCCGGGAGGTGCAGACCAAACACAAGCAGTGGTACTTCGGCAAGAGTCTGGAGGGCTTCTGCCCCATGGGTCCCTGCATCACCACCGCCGACGAGATCTCCTTCCCGCCGGAGCTTCGCATCTCCACCACCCTCAACGGCGTTCTGCGGCAGGACAGCAACACCGGTCTTCTGATCCACAGCATTGCCGAGATCATCAGCACTCTCTCCCGGGGCATGACCCTGCGGGCCGGCACCATCATCGCCACCGGCACTCCCAAGGGCGTGCTGATGGGCGATGCGGAGCCCCACTTTCTCCAGCCGGGAGATGAGATCGTCTGCCGGATCGAGGGGATCGGAGAGCTGCGGAACACCGTGGAATGAGCGCCCTTGCGAAGCGGCGTGAAATTGCGTATAATTGGTTGAATCCTACCACAGAAAGAAGGCTTTGCTTTGAAGCTGAGACGATTGTTTCTGGCCCTGCTGCTGTGCTGCGCGCTGCTGCTGAGCTGCGGCGCCGTTGCCTATGCCGACCCCTCCCCCTTCTCCCTGCAGGTGATGATCGGGGATAGGACGGTCACGGTGCGGGCCTTTCAGCATGAATACAGCGGAAACCTCTACCTGTCCCTGTCGGATCTGTCGGCAGTGCTGAGCGGGACGCCCCGGGCCTTCCGCTTTGCCTACGACAAGACCCAGGCGGACGGGGAGTTCTTCACCGTCACCACCGGGCAGAATTCCGGCGGTTCCAGCGGCGCCGGGAAGGCCACGGAGACGCCCTGGATCTCCAGCCTGACGCCCTTCCGCAACCGCATTTTCGTGGACGGGCTGGAGCACCGCTACTACACCTACCGGGCGGGCACCGATCTCTACATGAGCCTGACGGACGTGCAGCTCATGCTGGATCTTTCCGCCGAGCGGCAGGAGGACGGGCTGCGCCTCTACCCGGAGCAGCGCTTCCTCCCCAATGTGCCCATGCTGGAGGAGGCGGGCTACTTTGACGGCTTCAGCGCCGTGCTGCTGGGGGATGCGGACACGGGGGAGATCCTGTTTGCCCGCTGCGCCGCCGACCCTGTGCCCATCGCCAGCGTCAGCAAGCTCATGACCACCCTTGTGCTGGCCGAGGCCGTCCAGGCCGGGGAGATCTCCTTTTCCGACACTGTGACCGTCTCCGACCATGCCGCCGCCCTGTCCCAGGGAGCGGACGCCATGGTCTCCCTCCAGGCCGGCAGCACCTACCCCGCCCAGGAGATGCTGGAATGCATGCTGATGGCCTCCAGCAACGAGTGTGCCCTTGCCCTGGCGGAGCATCTGGCCGGATCGGAGGAAGCCTTTGTGGACCGGATGAACGCCCGCGCACAGGAGCTGGGGATGACCACCGCCCGCTTCTATAATCCCCACGGGCTGCCGGTCTATCTGCCCAACGCTGTCACGGCCAAGGTGCAAAACCGCATGTCCGCCCAGGATCTGTTTCTCCTGTGCCAGACCCTGCTGCAGGAATACCCGGAGGTCACCCGCATCACCTGCGAGCGCTATGGCAGCATGCCCTCTCTCAACTATGTCACCGCCAACTCCAACGCCGTGGTCTTCAACCTGGAAGGCTGCAACGGGCTGAAAACCGGCTCCACCAACAAGGCCGGCTCCTGCCTGGTAGCGACCCTGCCCATCACCGTGAACGGCGAGACTCATACCGCCGTGGCCATCGTCCTGGGCGCTGAAATGGCGGACCTGCGCAACCAGGCGGTGGAGATCCTGCTGCGCTACGCCCGGGATACCTACACCGAGCAGGGCTTTGCCCAGCCGGAACCGGAACCGACGGTCGCCCCCTCCCCTTCCCCTGCGCCCACGCCGAAGAAGGGAGCCTGATGCCATGGAGATGAACTACTGCATGCACTGCGGCGGCAAGCTGCAGCTGCGGGATCACCCCGGCGAGGGGCACCCCGTTCCCTGGTGCGACGCCTGCGGCGCCTACCGTTACCCGGTGTTCAACTCCGCCGTCAGCATGGTGGTGATGGACGAGAAGAAGGAGCGGATCCTGCTGATCCGGCAGTACGGCCGGCCCAGCTGGGTACTGGTTGCTGGTTATGTAAACCAAGGAGAGGATGCGGAGGACGCCGCCGCTCGGGAGATCCGGGAGGAGCTGGGCCTGACCGTCAGCTCTCTGCGCTTCAACCACAGCCACTACTTTGCCCCCAGCAATACCCTGATGCTGAATTTCACCGCCACCGTCCGGGAGGAGCCGCCCCGGCCCAATGAGGAGATCGACGACTGGGCCTGGTTCTCCGCGGCGGAGGCGCGGGAGCACATCAAGCCCGGCAGCCTGGCGGAAGCCTTTCTCAAGGGCAGCCTGGACGGGGTCTACACCTTCCCCGGGAGGACCAGCGTATGAGCGAATCGAACGAAGCCTGGGTGCGCCGGGTGAATGAGGACATGGGCCCCTTCAACCGCCTGGTTGGGCTGCATGCGGAGGCAGTGGGCCAGGGCTGGTGCCGCATCGTCTGCGACATTGAGGAGCGCCACGGCAACCCCCGGGGCAGCGTCCACGGCGGCATGAGCGCCACCATCATGGACACCGCCGGGGGCGTTGCCGCCATCTACGCCTTTGAAGAGCCGCGGCCCGTGGTGACCCAGAGCGTCACCATCCACTACCTGCGCCCCCTGGCGGGCAGCCGCATGGTGGCGGAGGGCCAGGTGGTCAAGGCCGGGCACCGCACCTGTCTCACCCGGGTGGAGCTAAAGGACGACCAGGGCCGCCTCTGCTGCACGGGAGATATGGAGATGTTCTATATCGACTGAAACCGTATCCAACATAAGGATCCGGGAGGCCGCTTTCGCGGCCTCCCGGATCCTTATATAGGCAAAGCCTAAAGTGCGTTATTGCAAGCCGTAGGGCCGAGCAATGCTCGGCCGCCGATTGTGTGCCAACCCGTGATTGCCCCTGCAAGTGTGGAAAGAACACCGACCCGTCCCCTTGTGTTCCTCCTGTGTTCCGCTGTGTTCTTTTTCAAGTTTTCTCGTACGCTTTTTCAAAAGTAATGTATCCATCCCGAATACTAATTTCATTTGAAAGGAGAGGTACCATTTCCCAACGGGAACGTGGAAAGCGTGCAACTGACAATATCTTATGTTGAATGGGCCAAACCGACTTACCTGGATATAGTGCAGGATACAAATAGTGTTTCAGGTTTTTTAAATCGTCTACATCAACGAAAGCTGCTGAATTGTTTAGCCTGACAAAAACGCCATCCGATGAAAGCTTTTCAATATAAAACATTTCGTTTTCGACAGGCTTCAATGATCCAAATCCTATACGCTTTTGGGCCATGGGGGAAAGGACATTCGCCCAAGCGCATCCGCTCAAATATGAAACTCTATTCCAATATCTGGGGCTGCAATCTTCTGGAGCTTCATTGTCCTGGGGCAGATCCCGCTCTCGGAAATATGAACTATATGGATCATTTCCGTTCGCAAACGGGTAAGGACAGACGCTAACTTGTCCTCCAGCAGTCCTCAGCGCGGTGCACAGATGTTTTAGTTCAAGCGCAAACAGTTCAGCTGCGGTATTCAGATATTCGTTAAGACAACCTATGCTTAAAGATAAAAATACCGCCCCGTGATATTTTGAACTACCCAAATGCTCAGGCATAGAGTAAAACAAACCTTGAGAATCAAAAGCGTGATATGAGAAAATTGGTTTTTTACCATTCTCAGAAAAAAGCTTCAATAAAGCTTGTTTTAGATCGTTCTCATTTCCCAAGTGTGGTTTGAGTCGTTCGTCATAGTATGCATCAAAGTCGAGAGAATATGTCTTGTTCGGAATAGATGGATCAAAACAAAGCTTTTTTCTGAATTGATTTAAGTGTTTCTTTAAATAAAAGGAACTTGTTTTAACGTTGGCCTCAATTACAAATACTGGACCAATTTTCGATTCAATTATTTCTCGCAGTATATCTCTTGGATATTTAATGTAATTACCAGCAGGAACCCCATACGAAACAACGAATTGGTCTTGATAAAACTCCTGAACAAATTGATAAAATGCTATAGCAACCTTTTTTACTTCATTCAGTGGTACGCCGCAAAAATCAATTTTCAGGTATAATGCACGAGCGTCTACATACATTCCCAATTGGTCAGACATGGTTTGAAAACAAATATGTGGAGCCAAGTGTATCCACCCTCCTTCTCCTCCAAGAGAACACTTCTTTAGAGAGAACACAGAGGACGGTTCTCTGTGTTCCAAGACACTCCGCTTCGTCCCCTATGGGGCCATGATTTTTGCTTCAGATCAGGCGATGTGAGGAACCACGCGCCTCCGCGGTCGCAAACGGCAACACATAGAACCGTCCCTTGTGCTCCTAGCTATGAAAGAACGGACTAGTTGTCACGAAGAGGATCAATACTATTCCAAAGAAAACAATTTTCCATCTCATATCAATGAAATATAATTTATTTAGTTCATCCTCTGCTTCAACATAGTGTGGTGCTAATTTGAAGCCCCACTTAGGTGAAAATTTCATGTTATACAGATCCCAAAATTTCTTTGAATTTATAGCGGCAGGAAATAAATATGCACAAAAGATGATTATGGTAAGCAGAGGCTTCTTAATCACATAAACGAAGACTATGGTAAAACCCCAGGCAGGCAATCCGAACAAAAGCAGCGGTTTAATTTGTTGCTTCAGTAGTTCTTTTTTCATAAAAACTCCTCCCCTGTGTTTGCCAAGTTAGTTTAGATAGCTTATCTGACATGTGCTTGCCGCTTTGTATCCACCAACGTCATAGTATGGTTCGGGATACCCAAAAACATTCTTTAAGAATTCTCTTTCGTATTCAGTTGCTCCATAGAAAAAATCGAGCTGAGCGTTTCTCGGAATGCCACAAGTATGGTATGTAAGCAATTTAAGCGGAATCGTATAACCTACCCCAGCGTGAAGCTCTGCTTCTATACAGTCTAATATAGGAGGAGAAAAAGAGAATGAGTACTGGAGACAGAAGATTAATTTGTTGTTCTTAGTGTATCCAGTAGCGAAATCAAATGTGTGACGGGTATACGAACCGCCGATGTCTACAGTTTCAGCATCCATATATTCGAAGATGGTTTCTGCATTTGATAGTAGAATTACATTCAAGGAACCGGATAGATTTGGCGTTCCTCCTCCGACGTATCCACATAAAATTACACAGAACACAGGGGACGGTTCTCTGTGTTCGCTTCTTCTCTGTTTTCGAGTAATGATTTCATCAATCATTATAGTGAAAACGGACAGCTTGTGCAATTCTTTTTCCCAGATCCGCATGGGTTTTCGCGGGACGTGTGCCACAGGAAGCGTTTTCCTGACCGTATAACGGTTGAGGCGGCCAAAAGGTTTCAAAAGAACCGCAAAAAACGGGTCGGGCGCTTTGCGCAAGGGCGGGAAAACGCAAGAGGGCTGTTTGGAACGTTCTTTTTCTCGCGGGGGACGACATGCACCCGTTGTCCCTGTGATCCCTACAGATTCAGCAGCACCAGCGCCGCCAGGATCAGCCCCATGCCCAGCACCTGCCGTCTGTTCAGCCGCTCCCGGAACAGCAGGGCGCTGAGCAGCAGCACCAGCAGGATCGTGCCGGTGCTGAAAACGGGATAGACCAGAAAGGCCGGCAGCCGCTGGAGCGCCGCCAGCAGCAGATAAGAGGAAAAGTAATTCGGCACGCCCACGGCGATTCCCGCCGCAAGCTCCGGCAGCAGGATCCGCTTCCCCGTCCGGTGCCGCTCCAGCAGGGCGAGCGCCCCGGTCAGCACCGCCGCGGTCAGGAACAGATAGAAGAAATACAGCCTGTCCTCCCCCGGTCGGCCCAGCTGCTCGAAAACCTTGGCCATGGCGTCGGCCCCGCCGCCGGCCAGCAGCGTCAGCAGCAGCAAGGGCAGCGAGCGGGACACACCTCCCTCCTCCCGCTGCTCCCCGCCCCCGGCGTGGATCAGCACCAGGGCCGCCAGCACCAGCGCCGCGCCCAGAAGCTGCAGCAACCCGGGCCGCTCCCCAAAGCACAGGACGCTGACGGCAAGCGTGACCAGCAGGCCCAGCTTTGCAAAGGCGGCGGAAAGGGTGGCCCCGTTGCGGCGGACGCTGCTCTGCATGGTGACAAGCCCCGCCACGAACAGCACGCCTGCCCCAAGGCCCCAGAGCAGGGTGGATAGGCTGCCCGACAGGATCTGGCCCCGGTCGGGCAGGGAGAGCAGGGCAATGAGCACGCAGGTCAGATAATTGCCCAGCAGGATCCCGTATCGATTCCCCCGCTGCGTGCGAAACAGCTTGAGTACCAGCGCCATGGACGCGCTGCACAGGATGGCAAACAGGAGCTGGATCATCGCTTTCATCTCCCTTGTGTTTCATTCTCCGGTCCCTGCCCGGTCTCCCCGTTCTCTCACGGACGAACACGCATGAAAAGAGCTCCGAGCGGTCTGGGACCGCTCAGAGCTCTTTTGGGCTTTCGGCTCAGGATTCCGCCCCGATGCGGTTTTGGATGTAGCCCTCCACCTCGCTCAGATCCAGGTCCAGGGCAACGGACAGCTCCCCATGGAGCATGTCCCGGGCGCGCTTCATGGTGGCCTCCGCCCGGCTGCTGCGGGTCTTCCGTTCGGAAATGCGGGTGCGAAGCCCCTTCACAATGGCAACCAGGGCCTCGCAGCTGTGCTGGCGGAACAGCTCCTTGTAAAACGCGTCCACATGATTGAAGCGGTTGTCGTTGCAGATGGCCGGCGCGATGCCGGGCATGGCGTCGATCAGCGCCTCCGCCTCCTCCCGGCTCATGACCGGGCGCATGTAGGCCCTGGAATCCACCGGCGCAAAGTAGGTGCCCGAGCCGATCAAGGGGCTCAGATGATAGTACAGCTTGTCCTTATTGGCGCCGGAAATGCCCAGCGGCTCGATCTTCTCCACCGTGCAGACGCCGTTCTCCCCGTATACGATTTTTTCTCCAACAGTAAACATTATAGTTACCCCTACTTTATTCCTTGTAATAGTATTTTACAATATCTTTTTCCAGAAAACAACAAAAAATTTGAAGAAAATGAGAATTATTTTCGCTTTTTCTTTTTGGGAATTGTCCATTGTGTTTCCCTGTGGAATTTGATATAATTAATTATTCATGAGCAAATACCCGCGGAGAGGACAAGAGCAAGTGAAGCTATATCTGAACGGTCACACATATAAATATGCGGTGGAGCAGATGCTGCTGACCCTCTTCCCCACAGAGCGGCCGGAATATCCGGAGGCGCGGTCCCAGGGGGAGCGAATGGAGATCTCTCTGCGCCGGGGTGAGGTTTACACCACCGCCACCTGCGCGCTGCACACGGCAGCCGGACGCACCACCGGCCGGGCCGCGGTGCGAAACGAGGCCCTCACCGACCCTCTTGTGACGGATCGAAAGTGCCAGCGGCTTATCAAGAACGCTATGTACCGGGCGGCTCTGCGCGCCGGGCGCGCAAAGCCGGTGTGGGGCGCCCTCACCGGGGTTCGACCCGGCAAGCTGCTGTGCGCCTATCTGCGGCAGGGGCTGGCAGAAAAGGAGGCGGCGGAACGCTTCCGGGAGGAATTTGACGTCTCCCCCGAGCGGACGGAGCTGTGCCTGGACGCCAGCCGCTATACCATGCAAGCCGAGGCGGCCCTTGGGCCGCGGGACGTGTGCCTCTATGTGGGCATCCCCTTCTGCCCCACCCGCTGCGCCTATTGCAGCTTTGTCAGCCAATCCGTGGAGAAGAGCATGAAGCTCATCCCGCCCTTTGTGGACGCGCTGGAGCAGGAGATCCGCGCCACAGCGGCAGAGGTTCGGGCGCTGGGGCTGCGGCCTGTTTCGGTCTATTTCGGCGGCGGCACCCCCACCACTCTCTCCCCCGAGCAGTTGGAGCGGGTCTGCTCCCTGCTGGAGGAGGAATTCGACTTCTCCGCCCTGCGGGAATACACCGTGGAGGCCGGCCGGCCCGACACCATCACGGTGAAAAAGCTGCGGGTGCTGCGCCGCCACGGCGTGGACCGGGTCAGCGTGAATCCCCAGACCATGTCGGACCCGGTGCTGGAGATCATCGGGCGGCGGCACACGGCGGCGGATATCCTCACCGCCCTGGAAAAGGTGCGGGCCGTGGGTGGCTTTGCGGTGAACATGGATCTGATTGCCGGCCTGCCGGGAGACGATGCGGCAGGCTTCTCCCGCACACTGGACGCGGTACTGGCCCTGGGGGCTGAGAATGTCACCGTCCACACCCTGTCCCTCAAAAAGGGCAGCCGCATCACCCTGGAAGGGGCGGCTCTGCCCTCGGACGGAGAGGTGGGCGCCATGCTGGACGAGGCCATGGCCCGGCTTCGAGGCGCAGACTACGAGCCTTATTACCTGTACCGGCAGAAATTCATGTCCGGCGGCTTTGAAAACGTGGGCTGGACAAAGCCCGGCTTTGCCAATCTCTACAACATTTGCATCATGGAGGAGCTATGCAGCATCCTGGCCATGGGCGGCGGCGGCTCCACCAAGCTGATCGCCCCCGGGGACGGGCGCAACATCCGGCTGATGGCCCCCAAGTACCCGCTGGAATATGTCCAGAAAATCGACGAAACCTGTTCCGATAAGCAAAAAATACGGGAATTCTATCATAAGGAGGGCTTTTGAATGTCTGATCGAAATTCTTACCAGCTGGCCGACATCAACTATAAAACTGTGACCGATCCCAAGGGCTTTGTGCAGGAGTCCGACGCTGCCTACCACCGGAAGGTGGAGCAGGCGGCGCTGAAGATCCTGGAAAATCGGAAGCAGAGCCCCATCGTGCTGCTGTCCGGCCCCTCCGGCTCCGGCAAGACCACCACCGCCATGAAGATCGCGGAGGCTCTGGAGCAGCACGGCGTCCGCACCCACTATGTGGCCATGGACGACTATTTCAAGACCGTGGATCCGGCCACCTGCCCTCGCACCCCCGAGGGAGACATCGACTATGAAAGCCCCCTGTGCCTGGACATGGAGCTCTTAAACCGGCACTTCACCGAGCTTGCCCAGGGCAAGCGCATCTATGTGCCCAAGTATGAGTTCTCCCGGAAGATGCGGATCCAGGAGCCCTCCAAGTCCATCAAGCTCAAGGACGATGAGATCGTCATCTTCGAGGGCATCCACGCCCTGAACGACACGATTACCGACCGGCACCCGGAGGCCTTCAAGCTCTATATTTCCGCCCGCAGCAACATCGTCTTCCAGGGGCGTGAGGTCTTCAAGGGCACCTGGATCCGGCTGGTGCGTCGCACTGTGCGGGACTACAAGTTCCGCGGTTCCGACCCGGCAGAGACCATGGGCATGTGGGCCAACGTCCGCCGGGGCGAAAAACTGCACATCTCTCCCTTCAAGGACAAAGCCAATTACCAGTTTGACACCGCCCTGCCCTACGAGCTGGCGGTGTATAACCAGACAGCCACCCAACTCTTCCGCTCCGTGCCGGAGGGCGTGGAGCGCTTTGACGAGCTGCGGGCCGTGCTCCCCGCGCTGCAGCTTTTCGGGGACATCGCAGACGCTGACGTGGCGCCCGATTCCCTGGTGCGGGAATTCATCGGCGGCGGGATCTACGAATACTGACAAGTCTTTTTCCCTCAACCCCCCGCTCCGTTTTGAGCTAGATGCCTGCGTTTTGCCTGATCCTGCGGCATTTCCCTCTTGCATATCGCGGCATAATTTATTATAATAAATTGCGACATCCCGTGCATATTTTAGAAAAAAAGGAGATCGTCTGATGAAAAAAGCTGTATCTATCCTGTTGATTCTGGTTTTGCTCTTCTCTGTCTGCGCTCTGACCGCCTGCGGCGGCCGCAAAGGCCCGAACGGCAGATACACCGGCTACTACGGCACCCGCCTGTTCAGCAGCGTCACCTTCAACAGCAACGGCACCTTCACTGAGGAGATCAGCGGTGAAGTGTGGTACGGCACCTGGGTGATCGAGGGCAGAAACGTCACCTGCACCTACGATGACGGCAGCCATGACTATTATGTCTACGATCCCGCTTCCGACACGCTGGACTGGAAGGGCGAGGGCGAGATCATCTACCGCAAGTAATTTCCCTTTTTCTACCGCGCCTCATGTCACCCTTTCCTCCGCGGAAGGGGATCCTGCTCCGGCAACGGCTCCAAAAGGCTGAATCGTCCGGAAGCTCCTGGTAAAGATTTCATCCCCGCTCTTCATGGGCGGGGATGAAATCTCTTTTTGAGATAATTCCCTTGCGTTTTTTCTCTTTATCTTGTATAATGAGAGAAAAGGAGAAGGTGATTGCATGCAATTTGGCGAACTGCTCTGTTCCCGGCGGAAGGAGCTGGGGATGAACCAGGCGGAGTTGGCCGCCCGGATGACGGCACTGGGCTGGCCGGTGTCCAATCAGGCCGTCAGCAAATGGGAAAATGGCAGCACACTGCCCAATGCCAGGCAGTTTCTCGCTCTGTGCGATCTGCTGGAGATCGACGATATCCGTGGCTACTTCACAGGCGGGGGTCAGGGGCTGCTGTCCGGACTGGACGCGGAGGGCCGCGCCAAAGCTATGGAGTATATTCAGCTTTTGCGCTGGAGCGGGCGTTACCCACTGCATAAGACCCAGGAGAAGATCGTCCCCCTGCGGCGCCTGCCGCTGTACAGCATCGGCGTCTCCGCCGGAACGGGCCAGTTCCTGGATGGGGAAGACTACGAGATGGTCGAGGTCGGAGCTGAGGTCCCCGAAGGGGCCAACTTTGGCGTCCGCGTGGCGGGAGACAGCATGGAGCCCCGCTTCCACGATGGGCAGACTGTGTGGGTGCGCCAGCAGCGCAGCCTGATGACCGGGGAGATCGGCATCTTCCTGTATGACGGCAGCGCCTATCTCAAACAGCTGGTGGCGAAGAAGGATCGAATGGCCCTGCATTCCCTCAATCCCGACTACGGGGATATCCTGATCTCCCCGGAGCTGCCCCTGCGGGTGCTTGGCAAAGTGGTGGAATAAGCCCGCTTTCCTACGGGAACAAGACCGTCTCTGTGAAGGAGCGCTTTCTTTCATCGCTGGTAAGCACAGAATTGTTCAAGGCCGGTACGCAACAGCGTACCGGCCTTTCTGCTTTATTCCCCTGCTCGCGCAAACAGCCCCTCGGCCGTGGCAAGCTGCCGCACCGTTTCCAGCAGCTCCTCCGCTGGGTGGTAGAGCGTCATGTACAAATCGCCACTGTTCAGCGTGAAAAGTGCTTCTTCTTGGGGCAGCAGTGCGTTGCACCAGCCCTTGTCTGCGCAGCCGACGGTCTGCTCCCACAGTTCCGTTGGCGCAGGACATAGCGTCCACCCTCCCTCTGCGCAGAGGGCCATGTCGTAATAGCAGCCCAGCTTCACCAGCAGCGCGGCAAATTTTTCGTATAAGGCCCGGAGCCGGCTTGGCTCCAGCCAGAAGCGCTCCGCCGCGAAGTATGCCGGACCCCGTTTCGCACTCACCTGCCGAGGCAGCGTGTCGATGACCCAGGTTTCTTTTTCCAGCAGTGCCTCTGTCAGCGCGTCCAATTGTGTCTCGTTCATGCTTTTCCCTCTCTGATCACAGCATTTACAGTCGCCTTCCGGCAGATGGTGGGGCCGGGCCTCCTCCTTGCTCCGTTCCCTTGTACTCTGCAGGCGGCCCGCAGCTGTTCACCAAATTCCCGGGATCACCTTGTATCTCACGCGCTTTTTGTAATCCGCATAGCCTTCCAGCCCTTGCTCCAGCACCGCTTCCTCGTTGCGGATGCGCTTGGCGATGATTGGAAGATACAGCAGCATGACCGCAAACGAGAAAAGCGAGTCCAGCACCAGCGGCATGGAGAGAAACAGCAGCAGCGTTGCGGCATACATGGGGTGCCGCACGATGCCATACAGACCGGTGTCGATGACCTTTTGATTCTCCTGCACCTCGATCGTCCGGGAGAGCCAGACGTTCTCTCGCATCACCTCGGCATAGAGCAGATAGCCCAGTAGGAACAGCCCCGTCGCCGTCCAAACCATCCAGCGCGGCAAGCTCATCCACCCGAAGCGGAAGTTCAGCCCGGCGAGAACGAAGGCCGCGAGAAACATCAAGCCGCTCAGCGCCACCACCTGCTTTTGTTCCGTCTGCTCCTCCTTTGCTTGAAGGCGCTTCCGCAGCAAGTCCGGGCTTTTGCCCATCATGACAAGACCGGCGAGGAACATTGGCACGAACAGAATGCCGATCAGCAGCCAGCCCTGCCAATAGGCAAAGCTCCCCGCCGGGAGAAAGAGCAGCAGGCCCACCAGCAGCAGCCCGCTTATGAATTTCACCATCGCGCTCCAAAAGAGTTTTTGATTCATCTCGCTTCCTCCGTTTCCCAATTGTCCCGGCAGCTTTCTCAGCCTTCAAGCCTTTTGCGGTATACCGCGAGGCCGTCTTTCTCGCAGGAAAAGCCAAAGCCGTGTTTTTCCGCCAGATGGCGGCTGGCCCGCTGCTCAGGGGCGCACTCGATTGCAAGCTGGAGAATCCCCCGCCTCCGCGCGTCTTCGAGAGCGGCTGCGGTCAGTTCGTCCGCGATCCCTTTTCCCCAGCAATCCCGGCGCAGGATCCAGCCCAACTCCCAGCTTTCCCTGTCAAAGGGATGATAGATCAGATGCCCGATCACCGTTCCGCTTTCCTTCCAGACCACCGCAAACACAGGCATGGCCTTCGCCGCCCGCACCCGCCGAATGAAGTCTGCTGTCTGCGCCCTGGAATAGGGTACATCCACATAACGCATGACCTCGGGATCGGACAGCACCGCATACAGCGCCTCTCCGTCCTCCGCCTCCAGCGGGCGCACCAGCAGTCGTTCGGTTTCCAACAAAACGCTCATTTTTCTTTTTCCTGCTGCAGCGAAGTCATCAGCAGGTATGCCCGCTCATGGCTCTCCGATTCGCCGTAGAAGTCCCGCATCATCTCACAGGGGAAATCCCGGCATGCTCCGCAGCAGTCGATCCTTCTCTCCCTGCAGCAGGAGACCGGCGGGCAAGCATCCCCCTCCGGCCAGCTGCTTTGGCGGCAGCCCGGGCAAGTTCCCGTCCGATAGTCCGGGCAGGGGGCGCAATCCACCCCGCAGTATCCGATCCGCTCCATCTGCATTCGTATCTCCCTCCGTCGCTGCCGTTCTGATAAGCGTCCTTCTTTGTTTATCCTATCACACCGCCCCGGACGCTTCAAGTCCGGAGCGGGTCAGTTTTCCGGGGGTTCGGCAAATCCTTCAGTGGTTGGCCCGGGAGAATGGACAGCGCTTGCCGATGCATTGGTTGTTCTGCGCGGAATAGCGGCAAATGACCTCCGGCTTTTCCATTTCGATTCCGAAATGCTCTTTCACAAAGTCAATTGCCGAAAGAATGGAGAGGAAGGAATCTCTTTTGCAGCAGCGCGGACCGCCGATCTCACCGATGCTGCCAAGTGATTTAGCCGTCATTTGATGGGACAGGGCAAAGGGTTCGTTGGCCAGGGGCGTGGACTTTGAGATGATGGAAATAAACATGCCGGAGCTGATGCCGGCTCCGCAAGCTCCCCAGAAACCGCAGGCGCCGCCGGGAACGCTCTTCCCGCGATGGATCATCTCGATCAAGGCAGCGGGAAGGTCTATGCTCCCTCCCGCATTTTTGTATGCTGTCAGCAACGCAGCCCCGACCATGACATGGTGCTCCGGACCGTGCATGTGGCAGAAAGGCATCGCCATCATTTTTTCAATGATGGCAATAGGATCTTTGGAGCTTTCTTCCATACAAAGTCCGATGATGCTGTCAAGTCCCCGGGTGTGGCACTCGTTGCAGACATAATGCCCGTTGACGCATCTCGTCTTGCTGAGTTCTTTTTTATGGCAGATCTCGCACTCCATAAGAATATCCGATTCCAGATACGCAAGAGGCGCTTTACAGATCAAGCATTCTTCCTTCACAGAACAAACCTCCAAAATAAGATATGACAACTTGATTGTACCATAGATTTCTTGCCTTTGAAAGCAGCAAAGGCCCTGATTGCAGCACAATCAGGGCACTTTTTGGTCCGAGTGACAGGGTTCGCTAGCATTTCTTTTCCGCTTGCGGGAGATGCGGCAAAGAAATAAAGGTATTCGACAGTGTTCGCACTGTCTCATGCACATGTCACCGACATGTGCGGACATGATTCAAACCCTTTCATCGGCAAAAAACGGGAGCCCTATGTGGGCTCCCGTTTTTTGAAATATCACGCTGATAATGATACCAAATGCACCCCATGTGACACGCGGGGTGCATTTTGCCGTTCCCGTAGTGCACTTTTGCGAGGTGGGGTGCATCTCGACAAACTGGAACTTATTGAGAAAAGGCTTCAATTTTATCCTTCGATCCCGCAGCGGTATAAAGAATAACTGCTATTCTGATAAACAAGTTGATACTCCAGTTCCAATTTTTCTTGCAAAAAAGCAGGCAATACGCCGGGACTTTTTGGCAATACTAGCCAGGTTGGGGGATGAATTGAAAAGGTGTTCTCAAGATCATCATAGATTTCCGGGATCAAAGATATATAATGATTTTGCCATCCGCAATATTTTATGCAAGGAAAAAGATCCGCGTATGTATACCATGCAGGGTTAAGATTATAGCAGAACACGGATTGATAATCCTCCTCCGGGATTCTTGAGGAAACATCTGTTACCAGCTGTTCGGTCCTATAATAGCTTTGTTCAAAAAGATGAAGATATGCACTGCCTAGACGGCGAATCAAGTTAGGCGATTGCGCCAAAAGCATTAAAATGGCCAATCCTAATGCAACAATAGACCTTCTGTTGACTTTAGTGCGGAAAGTCTCCGTTATGGCAATTTCGGCAAGAAGGATGAGCGGGATAGTCAGCGTATAGTAATGTGTATAATTATTTCCTGAGGCAATTGCGAAAAAAGTGAACAGTGTGCCGACAGAAACAAGAACGCGCTCTCTCCACGCGCGCCAGCGAAGGAGGAAAGGAGTCAGGAGTGGAATTATCAGCAGAAACAACCGATTGTTGCCTTCGCTGATTATAGTTTCTTCCAGGTGTTGTAATATTGTTTTTTCTTCCGCGTACCTAAATCCTAAAACGAAAACAGAGTTAAGCATATCGCGCAGTAAACCTTTTGCAGCGAAAAATATAATTGCCGGAGTTACAGCTAAAAGCAGACCAACAATAAAGAAGCCGGCGCTCATCAAAATCTGCACAGTTTTCTTGCATATGATTAGGTAAATTACAATAGTGATTATGATGGCGCAAATTAGGGCAGCATTTGTAACTCGTATAAACAAGAGAAACCCAAAGCAGAAGCCATAGAAAGCCCCTGCATATTGGTATACTTTTTTCTGCCAAAATTCTCCATTGTTCTCACTATTTTCAAAGAAAAGTACGCATATATAGAGGCTTGAAAGAAGTGGAACGAGAGAAAACTCCTCAGTTAAATTTCCACCCTCAAAGGTGACACATGAGATTAGTGCCAAGGGCAGCAACAGGCCAAACTGCAAGAACTTGTTTTTGATATTATAATGATCAAAAAGTTTACAAATTATAATTAGTGAAACAAAGAAATTGAGCCATTGAATAAAGAAAATGCCCAAACGTCCGTATGAGATAAGTTGACCGACATATTCGATAAAAAATAACCAGGGACCTTTCATATCGAAAAAATCCCTATATGGAAGATAACCTTTAGTCATTCCCTGCCCGACAAGACGAAAAAAAGCGGCATCAGAACCGTTGTCACATTCAGAAAAGGGAGATGTATAATATGAAAAAACCGCAAGAAAACAAAAAGAAAACATTCCAAGAATAATAAAGAATATAAAACTTGGCTTTTCCTTTTCTCGCCTTAAAATATACATATTGGGTCCCCCAATTTCAAACGATAGACAGTGCAAACAACTAGGAACGCATCATAAAAGAGCTGGACATGTTATCCGATAATTATCTTTAATTGTATCACACGAGAAGTTAAAAAACAACTTGAGACAGCCTGTGTGCTCAAGTTTAAGTGTAGGTTTGTCAATGATGTGTTACACAGGAGGAAAAGAAAAGAGGACCTGTTTT
>CAYNBS010000026.1:0-20838 GCA_964395795.1 uncultured Oscillospiraceae bacterium | reverse complement strand
TCATGGCTGTGGCCGACCGCTGCACCGTGCTGCGCAAGGGCAAGTACATCGGCACGGTGGAGACCAAGAACACCACAATGGAGCAGCTCTCCGCCATGATGGTCGGCCGCAACGTCAACTTCCATGTGGACAAGCAGCCCAGCCATCCCGGCGAAGTGATCCTGGACGTGGAACACATGACAGTCGCCTCCAAGGTGCACAAGAAGGACGCGGTCAGGGACGTCAGCTTCAAGGTGCGCGCCGGCGAAATCGTCTGCATCGCGGGCATCGACGGCAACGGCCAGACCGAGCTGGTCTACGGCCTCTCCGGTCTGGAGCCGCTGAAGTCCGGCAAGCTCCTCTTCAAGGGTCAGGACATCACCAAGGCCTCCATCCGCAAGCGCTCCACCTCCGGCATGAGCCACATCCCGGAAGACCGTCACAAGCACGGCCTGGTGCTGGACTACCCTCTGGAGTACAACATGATCCTCCAGCGCTATTTTGAGCGGGAGTTCACCAGCGCCGCCGGCTTCCTCAAGCGCAAGCCCATCCGCGAGTACGCCAACCGGCTCATTGAAGAGTACGACGTGCGCTCCGGTCAGGGCGCCATCACCCCCGCCCGCAGCATGTCCGGCGGCAACCAGCAGAAGGCCATTATCGCCCGCGAGATCGACAAAAACCCGGATCTGCTGCTAGCTGTGCAGCCCACCCGCGGCCTGGACGTGGGCGCCATCGAGTCTGTCCACAAGCAGCTGGTCGCCCAGCGGGACGCCGGCAAGGCGGTCCTCCTGGTCTCCCTGGAGCTGGACGAGGTCATGGACGTGCCCGACCGCATCCTTGTGATGTACGAGGGTGAAATCGTGGGCGAGCTGGATCCCAAGAAGACCACTCAGGAAGAGCTGGGCCTGTACATGGCCGGTGCTAAGAGAGATGAGGTGAAAGCATGAAAAGTCGCTCTCCATTATTGAGAAATAAGGGTTTTCAAACGCTGCTTTCGTCTTTGGTTTGCATTATCCTGGGTATCCTTGTGGGATATGTCGTTCTGCTCATTATCAATCCGGAAGGTGCCTGGGAAGGCTTGAAGACCATTCTGAAAAACTTCTTCAACTATCCCACCGCAAAAGCTCAGGCAAAATATCTTGGCGCCACCTTGGTTAAAACAGCCCCCCTTCTGCTTTGCAGCCTCTCCATCTTGTTTGCATACAAGGTCGGCCTGTTTAACATCGGCGCCGCAGGACAATATGTCGCTGGCGCGGCGTTGAGCCTCTATGCCGCATTGGCTTGGCATATGCCCTGGTGGCTGTGCATGATTTTGGCGATTTTGGCAGGCGCTCTGCTGGGTGGAATCTCCGGCGTATTGAAGGCTAAGTTCAATGTGAACGAGGTCATCTCCGGAATCATGCTCAACTGGATCGGCCTCTACAGCACAAACATGCTGTTGAACAATGTAAAGGAAGAAACGAGCCCCTTCACCTACTCTATCAAAGGACATGCCTCTCAGGCTATGATCCCTTCCCTTGGTCTGGAGAAGCTGTTTTCTAAAAACACCAATGTCACGATCGCGATCCCGCTGTCCATCCTTGTTGCAGTTATTATTTGGATCGTTCTGGACAAAACTCGTTTCGGTTATGAGCTCAAAGCGACCGGTAATAACAAGAATGCAGCCAAGTATGCCGGCATGAAGGAAAACCGCAACATCATCCTGACCCTCGTTATCGCGGGTGGTCTTGCTGGTCTTGCCGCAGCTTCCTTCTACCTCTCCGGATATGAACAGTGGGAATGCACACAGTCCAGCGTTCCGGCGATGGGCTTTAACGGAATCGCCGCTGCTTTTCTCGGCGGTCTGAACCCGATTGGCGCGATCTTCTCCTCGTTCTTCATCCAGCACATCACCCTGGGCGGTTCCTATCTGGACAAGACGCTCTATAGCTCCGAAATATCTGATCTGATGTCTTCGATCATTATTTACCTGTGCGGCTTTGTTCTCTTCTTCAAGCACTTTATGAACTCCCTGCTCGATTCGAGAGAGGCAAAAAAAGCCGAGAAACGCAATGCTGACGAGAAAGGAGGCTCGGATAAATGACTGTGACTGCTTTACTGCTGTTGCTTCAGTACACGCTGATTTTTTCTTCTGTGCTGCTCCTGGTTGCTCTGGGAGGATGTTTTTCTGAGCATTCCGGTGTGATCAACATCGGTTTGGAAGGCATTATGGTTCTCGGTGCTCTCGGCGGTGCCCTCGTGATGAAATATCTTCCGGCAAGCACCCCTGCTGTTTTTGTCGTTCTCCTCACCCTCCTTGGCGCGATTGCTCTGGGCGTTCTGTTCTCCTGCCTCCTGGCCGTGGCCTGCATCAACTTCAAGGCTGACCAGACCATCGTCGGTACCGCGCTGAACATGCTCGGGCTTGCTGCCGCCACCGTCATTGTAAAGGCAATTAACACCGCAGAGGATCCCTCCAACGTGTCGGCGACCATTCAGTATGTTCAGCCGAGAAAAGCGTTTTTGGTCAGTTTCGACGGTTTTGAGTTCAATTGGTTTATGCTGATTGCCGTGATCGTGCTGGTTCTTGCCTATTTGACGTTGTACAAGACCAAGTTTGGCCTTCGCATGATGGCTTGCGGCGAGCATCCCCAGGCAGCGGCCTCCGTTGGTATCAGCGTGTTCAAGATGCGCTGGTCCGGCGTGCTGATCTCCGGCGCGCTCGGCGGCCTCGGCGGCATCTGCTACATTCTGGCTGCCGTTTCCAAGTGGCAGTTTGAGTACGGTGTCGCCGGCTTCGGCTTCCTGGCTCTGGCTGTCATGATTTTCGGGCAGTGGAAACCCTTGCGCATCGCTCTTGCCGCGCTCCTCTTTGGTCTGTTCCGTGCCTTGTCCAATGTGTACACCGGCTTTGATTTCCTGACCGCGCTGAACATCCCCAGTACGGTCTACAACATGCTGCCGTATATCGTGTCCCTGATCGTTCTGGCGCTGACCTCCAAGAAGTCCCGCGCACCCAAGGCGGAAGGCATTCCCTACGACAAGGGTATGCGTTAAGCTGCATCTTCCAGCAAAAAAGGCTATGGCCAAAACGGCCATAGCCTTTTTTTGTTGTCGTTTTCGCCTTTGTCTCTTGCGATCAGTCCATGTTCAGGATGAACTTGAACACCACCCGGCGGGAGGCGTCCTTATCCTCGCTGCCGTCGGGCCGGAGCACCGGCTCATCAAAGGAGCAGCCCTTGATCTGCAGGTAGGGCGCCAGCTCCGGCTGGAGGCTGATGCAGTAATCCGCCACTGCCTTGGCCCGTTTTTCGGAGAGGGCCATGTTGTAGTCATAGCTGCCGTCCGAATCGGTGTGCCCCTCGATCAGGATCTGGCTGACCTGCTCGCCATGCCCCTTGGTCAGAATACCGTCGGAATAGGCCTGCACGAACTGTTCCAGAAACTCCTTGCCCTCCTCGGAAAGCTCGGCCGAATCGCTGGCAAAGAGCACGCTGGAGTCCAGGGTGACCCGGCCAGTATCCCGGTTCAGATCTACCGCAAGGCCGTTTTCCTCAAAGCTGCTGCTCAGATCGTCGATCACCTCGGTCTGGGTCTCGATCAGCTTCTCCGCCTGATCCTCTGACAGCGTCCTGGGGTCGATCCCTTCGCCCAGCACGTCGGAGAGCTTATCCGAATAGTAGTCGCCATACCAGGAGTGGTAGAAATACGTGTCAGTCCCGTCGGTCAGGATAAAGCCGTCGTTATCCAGATAGAAATAGACGAACTGGTAGGTCTTCTCCCCGTCGGGATAAGGGATGGTGAAGGTAAGCAGACCGTCCTTCGACACGGAGGCCGCGCTCTCTCTGCTCATGGCGTCGGTGCCGCCCTCGTCAAACAGATAGTATACCTTCGTAAATCCGTCTCTCTCGTCATAATTGAAGTTGATAGACGTGATATGATCCAGCTGCTTTTCACCGGGCAGCACTTCCCCACGGAACATCATCCATATGTCTGTGTAATCTGCTCCCACCCGGGCCGTTTCCAGGGTCACGCTTTCATCCTCATGGGAGAGGGTCAGGCTCATGCCGCGGAACTCGAACTGATAGGTCAGGTACAGATCCCCGAATTCATAGGAGAGCACCTCCAGCGTCTCCTCGTCCAGCTCCACATTTTTCAGCATCCGCATCCGCAGGGTCGTGCCCTCCACGTCAAAGGCGAAGAAGTAATCTACGGGGTAGACCTCATCCTCGGATTTCTGCAGAAATGTGGCCTTCATCCAGTGATACTGGGGAATTCGGGTCTCGGGGTTAATGGTGTAGAGCGTACCGGGGCCAGCCATGATCTGATAGGGGATTGTAGTGATTTCCTGCTCCTCGTTCCCTGCCCGGTCATAGCGATATTGGTGCTCCCCATTGATGGTCATAAAGCTCACGGAATCCAGATACTGCTCCTGGGCCGCGTCTCCGCCCACCAGATGGTATTGGCCGTAAAACATTTCCGGGATATAATGCAGCGTACGGTAGACCTCTGCCGCGTCCAAGGGCTTCTCCGGAGTGCCCAGCAACGGGTTTTGCGCCCCATTGTTGGTCAACAGGACAGTGTCGCCGTCGGTCTGAGTGAGAGCAGACTGGCTCTGTGTCTGGGCGTCAGTCTGGGTCTCTGCATGGGTCTGGGTCTGCTGGGCAGCCGGCGCTTCTCCGCCGCCGCAGCCGATCAGCATCGCCGCCATCAGCAGCAGCGACACCAGAGACGGCAGCAGGTTTCTTCTTTTTTTCATCTGTAATCCCTCTCTTGTTGGAAGTATTTCCCTTTTTCTCTCCCGTTTGAAAATGGCCGCAGATACGGGTACCGTTTCTGCGGCCATTTTTGTTCTGCTATGTTGCGTAAGCAAGCTTATTTTTTCTTCATCTCCGCCAGGATCTCGGTAAGCAGCTCCTCGGTGCTGGGCTTGGCAGGCTCCTCGGGCTTGGCTTCCTCTTCCTTCTTCTTCTTGGCCTCGGCGATCTCGCGGGCCTTGTTGAAGGCCTTGATGACGCAGAAGAGCACAAAGGCCACGATCAGGAAGTTGATGATGGCGCCCACGAGGGTGCCCAGTCCCAGCGTAACTCCGGTCTGAACAATTTCCTCCCCTTGCTTGATTTCAGGACGAAGGACGATGTTCAGCGCATCGGTGTTGGGGCTGTTAAAAAGCCAGGCCAGCAGCGGGGTGATGACGTTATCCACCAGGGATTTGGTGATGGCGCCGAATGCGCCGCCGATGATCACGCCGACTGCCATGTCCAGGACATTGCCCTTGGCAATGAAGGTCTTGAACTCTTCAAAAAACTTTTTCATGTTTACTCCTCCTTTTATTTATTGGGAACGAGAAGGGTCTTCCCGCCCATATACGGTGTCAGGACGGCAGGAATGGTCACACTGCCGTCGGCCTGCAGGTGGTTCTCCAGGAAGGCAATGAGCATCCGGGGAGGGGCCACCACGGTGTTGTTGAGGGTATGGGGCAGATAAGTCTTGCCGTCCGCGCCCTTGATGCGGATCTTCAGCCGCCGTGCCTGGGCGTCGCCCAAATTGGAGCAGGAGCAGACCTCAAAGTATTTCTGCTGCCGGGGGGACCAGGCTTCAATGTCGCAGGACTTGACCTTCAGATCCGCCAGGTCGCCGGAGCAGCACTCCAGCTGCCGCACCGGAATCTCCAGCGAGCGGAACAGCTCCACCGAGTAGCGCCACATCTTTTCGTACCAGGCCATGGAGTCCTCGGGCTTGCAGACCACGATCATCTCCTGCTTCTCAAACTGGTGGATGCGGTAGACGCCCCGCTCCTCGATGCCGTGGGCGCCTTTTTCCTTGCGGAAGCAGGGGGAGTAGCTGGTCAAGGTCTGGGGCAGACTCTCCTCTGGAATGATCTGGTCAATGAATTTGCCGATCATGGAGTGCTCACTGGTACCGATCAGGTACAGATCCTCGCCCTCGATTTTGTACATCATGGCGTCCATATCCGTCTGGCTCATGACGCCCTCTACCACATTGCCGTGGATCATAAAGGGTGGGATGCAGTAGATAAAGCCCTTGTCGATCATGAAATCCCGGGCATAGGCCAGCACAGCGGAGTGGAGCCGGGCGATATCGCCCATAAGATAATAGAAGCCGTTGCCGGAAACCCGACCCGCCGCGTCCATATCCACCCCGTTGAAGCGCTCCATGATTTCCGTGTGATAGGGGATGGGGAAATTGGGCACCAGGGGCTCGCCAAAACGCTGGACCTCCACATTGTAGCTGTCATCCGGTCCGATGGGCACGGAGGGATCAATGATGTTGGGGATCTGAAGCAGGATCGCATGGATGCGGGCGGCGTACTGCTCCTCCTGCTGCTCCAGCTCCTCCCGGCGGGCGTCGTTGGCCTTGACCTTGGCCATGTTCTCGTCGATCTGGGCCTGGATGGAAATTTTTTCCTCTTCCGTGGCCTTTTTCAGCTTGCCGAACAGAGGGCCGTTGGCTTTACTGAGGGCGTTGCGCTGGGCCCGCAGGTCGCTGGCCTCGGTGATGGCGGCCCGGTTCTTCCCATCCAGCTCCAGCAGCTCATCCACCAGGGGGAGCTTGGCGTCCTGGAACTTTTTGCGGATGTTTTCCCGGACAAGCTCGGGGTTTTCCCGAATAAAACGAATATCAAGCATAATTTATTCCTCTTCCTTCCTTTTTCCCAGGCGGCGCAGCGCGTCGATCAGCACTTCCCGATCCTCGGAATCATAGTAGTCCAGCTCTATCTTGCCGCCCCGCTTTCCTTCCTGCAGTCTGACCTTTCGGCCCAACAGGCGGGACAGCTCCTCGCCCAGCTCGGCGGCATAGTTCACCGCCAGGGGGTCTTCCTTTTGTGCGGTGGGGGGATTTCGGCTCAGCCGGGCTGCCAGCTGCTCCGTACTCCGTACGGAGAGGGACTTTTTCAGCACCTCCTGGGCGGCGTCCAGCTGCAGCTTTTCGTTGCCGAGAGGGAGCAGCGCCCGGGCATGTCCTGCGGACAGCTCCTTTTTCTCCACCAACTCCATCACCGCCGGGCTGAGACTCAGCAGCCGCAGTGCGTTTGCCACCGCCGGACGGGAGCGACCCACGCTCTTGGCCGTTTCCTCCTGGGTCAGGCCGTATTCTTCCATCAGAGTCTTGTAGCCCTTGGCCTCTTCAATGGGGTTCAGGTCCTCCCGCTGCAGGTTCTCCACCAGGGCCAGTTCCGCGGTGCGGCGGTCGTCCGCCTCCAGCACCCGCACCGGCACTTCGGTCAGACCCGCCAGGCGGGAAGCCCGCCAGCGCCGTTCACCGGCAATGATCTGATAATAACCGCTGTCCAGCTTCCGCGCCACAATGGGCTGGATCAGCCCGTACTGGGCGATGGACTCCGCCAGATCCTGCAGGGCCTGCTCGTCAAAATATTTCCGGGGCTGGGCCTCCCGGGGCTCCACCTTGCTGATGGGCAGGGTCAAGAGCTCGCCCTCCGCCTCTTCCAGATCATTGGCGGCAAACAGCGCGTCCAGTCCCAGGCCAAGTCCCTTTTTTT
This sequence comes from uncultured Oscillospiraceae bacterium, assembly GCA_964395795.1. Classification (GTDB taxonomy): domain Bacteria; phylum Bacillota; class Clostridia; order Oscillospirales; family Oscillospiraceae; genus Limivicinus. The sequence continues at coordinate 13,358 of CAYNBS010000026.1, read as the reverse complement.
CTTTTGTTGCCATGTCTCCTCCTAACTGTTCCGGGCGGCGAATTCCTCCGCAAGCGCCATATAGGCCTTGCTGCCCTTGTTTGCCTTGTCGTAGTACACGCCCGGAATGCCGTGGCTCGGCGCTTCGGACAGGCGGATGCTCCGGGGGATCACTGTGCTGTACACCTTGTCGCCCAAATGCTTGCGCAGCTCGTTTGCCACTTGATTGGTCAAATTGGCTCTGGCGTCGTACATGGTCAGAACGATGCCCTCCACCTTCAGACGTCTGTTCAGCCGTTTGCTGCACATCTTGATGCTTGTCATCAAATCCGCGATGCCTTCCAGCGCATAATATTCACACTGCATGGGGATCAGCACGCTGTCTGCGGCCACCAGCGCATCCACCGTCAGCAGCTCCAGAGAGGGCGGACAATCGATAAAGATATAGTCGTAGTCCATATACAGCTGCTGCAAAGCCGCCTTCAGCACATACTCTCTGTTATCCCGGCCGATCAGCTCCAGGGATGCGGCAGCCAACTCTTTTCCGGTTGGGATCACGTCTCCGTAGTTGGTATGTACCACGCAGTTCTCCGGGTCCGCCCCATTAATCAGTAAGTCATAGGTGTTCGGACGACTGGTCTTTTTGACGCCCATACCGGAGCTGGCATTTCCCTGAGGGTCGCAGTCCACCATCAGAACCCTGTGACCTAAGCCGTGCAGTGCTGCACAGAGATTGACGCAGGTCGTGGTTTTCCCCACGCCGCCTTTTTGATTTGCAATCGCAATGATTTTAGCCATGGCTTTTCTCCCTGTTTGATGCCTCATTATATCAGCATCTTTTGTTCTTTTCAATGTTTCACGTGAAACTTTTTTAAGGAGGAGGATTCTGCTTTCTCCTTCGTGTTTCACGTGAAACAATTTCCATCATTCCAGTAAAAGCTGCAGCTCCCCAATATCCATTCCCTCGTGTAAAGCAAGATTAACGCCGTAGCCAATAAGCTTGGCACAGGAACGAACCAGACTGTCAATGGAACGAGGCGTCACGAACATGCCCTGCAAGGTATCATCAGAAGAGAAAGCAGAAGCATCCACCACTGTGGGAACCCCAATAGCGATCACGGGGACGCCGAGAGTTTCCTGGTTTAAGGCCTCCCGGCTGTTTCCGACGCCGGAGCCTGGGGCGATGCCCGTATTGCAAATCTGAACCGATCGGCAAAGCATCTGCAAATCAGCTCCCGCCAGGGCATCCACCACCAAAACAAGCTGTGGGTGAAAAGCATCGCACAGAGCTCGAATCTGCTGGGCGCTTTCCATGCCTGAGGTCCCAAGGACACCGGGACGGCAAAGCATGGTACTGCGGCAGGAAGCAAAAGCCGAGGGTTCTTGCTGCTTTAAATGCCGCGTAACAAGAAAATGCGCCGCCGAGAGGGATCCCAGAGCGTCCGGCGTTATATCCGGGTTTCCAAGGCCAGCCAGAAGAATCCGCTGGGGCATATTATCCGCGCAGCGATGAATCAGGGAAGCGAGCGTAAGGGCGGCATCTTCAAAGTGATCCTGAAGATGGCGGGGAAGCTCCATCGTGATATAGCGTCCGATAGGTTTGCCGAGAACTGTCTCGCCTTGCTGATCCAAAATCTCCACGGTCGTTACGGCAAAGCCGGAGAGCTCCTCCTCTGTAGCCCGAATGCCCGGCAGCTCAGTAACCTTTCCGGCGCACTGCTGCAGGCGAAGCTCATTTGCGATGTCTGTTCTTCCATTTATTACCATTTCTTTGTTTATCCTTTCCTCTCTTTCGGAAAATGCTCAATATATTGTGGTTCCGGAGAGAAAACTTTATTCGGAACAACAAGAGAAAAAAAATAAACTTTTTGCGAAAAAATGCTTGCTTTTCAAGCAATTCTCTGCTATACTTACGAAACGCGGGTTATGTATTAACTCAATTTTGTAGGAGGAGGTGGCGATCAGAACATGGCCAACATCAAGTCTTCTGCCAAGAGAGACGAGAAGTCCAAGCAGCTCAGAGCGAAGAACCGCGCGGACAAGACCGAGCTCAAGACCATGATCAAAAAGTTTGACGCAGCCGTTGCTGAAGGCAACCGCGACACTGCCGTCAGTGCCTATAAAGTTGCTGTTAAGACTGTTGACCGCGCAGCCGGCAAGGGCCTGCTGCATAAGAACAATGCAGCGCACAAGAAGTCCGCTATGGCTACGAAGCTCAACGAGATGGAGTAAGTCTTCATCTATGCAGCAAAAGGGACGTGGGAAACGAATGTTTCTGCGTCCCTTTGGCATTTTATGGGATCAAAAGTCTTGACGCTGTCCCGGCGTCAGGCTATAATTTATAGGTCAAGCTGTTTTTGAAAGAATGCTTACAGAGAAAGAGGAACAGAGACATGGATCGCTCTCTCATGCTGATCGTCAATCCTGCCGCAGGGCGCGGCGCCTATAAGAAGGGCTTTGCGGACGCGCTGTATACCCTGGCACAGGGCGGCATGCGCACCACCGTTTTCTTTACCTCCGGAAGAGGCGACGCCACGGTACTGGCGAAGAAGCATGCCGCTTCCTTCGATACCGTTGCCTGTGTGGGTGGGGATGGGACGCTCAGCGAAGTGATGGCGGGCCTCATGCAGGTGAAGGATCCCCCTCCCCTGGGTTATCTGCCCATGGGCACGGCAAACGACGTGGCCACCACCCTGGAGATTCCCAAAAACAACGCCCCAGCCGCGGCAGAACGGATTCTCACGGGTACGCCCCGTCCCTTTGACGTGGGCGGATTTGGGGAGAACGAATACTTTTCCTATATTGCGGCCTTCGGCGCCTTTACCGAGGTCAGCTATGCCACGCCGCAGAATCAAAAAAAGATGTTGGGTCATCTGGCCTACGTGCTGCAGGGGGCTATGTCCCTGCCCAAGATTGAGGTTTACCACACCCGGGTAGAATATGACGACGGGGTGGTTGAGGCTGACCTGGTCTATGGCAGCATGTCCAACTCCACCTCCGTGGCAGGGATCGTCAAGCTGCAGGAGAACATGGTATCCTTGGGCGACGGGCTTTCGGAGCTGGTGCTGGTAAAGGATCCGGGGAATGTTCTGGCTCTGGGGGAGCTGGCGGAGAGTGTGCTGTCCCGTCGCTTTGACAGCGACAAGCTGATCATTCTACACACCAAAAAGGCCCGCTTTGTTTTCGATAAGCCTGTTCCCTGGACACGGGACGGGGAGGATGGCGGAAGTCATCAGGAGCTGACCCTGTGCAACTACAAGGCGCCCATCCAGTTGATTTTTTGATTGAATAAGACCGGAAAGTCGCCTATAATGATCATCGGATGGCGAAATCAATTGAGAAATCGATTGATTTCGCTTCCAAACGACAGGTTTGGCAGCGAATGATTCTCAAAATCATTCGCCCGATGCTCATTGCAATGAGTATATGGCAAAACAGCCATGCAGTTTTGCTGCGCAGCAAAGCTGCGCGGCGAAAAGCCTTTTTGCTTTTCGCCATCATATAATCATTATAATAACACAAATAACGTACCGGAGGGGTACGGAGAGAGGATGTCATTTCTATGCTGAAGCACCAGAAAATTGCGGGGATCTTTGCGGACGCCCAGGCCTTTGACGGCCAGGAGCTGACGGTTTGCGGCTGGGTTCGCACCGTGCGGGATATGAAGAATTTCGGATTTATTGAGCTCAACGACGGCAGCTGCTTCAAATCGCTGCAGGTGGTCTTTGAGCGGGGGAGCCTTCCGAATTATGAGGAAATTGCCCGGCAGAACGTGGGCGCTGCCCTGATCGTCCGCGGTACCCTGGTGCTGACGCCGGGGGCCAAGCAGCCCTTTGAGCTGAAGGCGAAGGAGATCACGGTGGAGGGTGCCTCCACGCCGGATTATCCCTTGCAGAAAAAGCGCCACAGCGTGGAATTTCTGCGCACCATCCAGCATCTCCGTCCCCGCACCAATCTGTTTTCCGCCACCTTCCGGGTCCGCAGTGTGGCGGCCCAGGCGGTGCATGAGTTTTTCCAGAGCCGGGGCTTTGTCTATGTGCACACCCCCATCATCACCGGCTCTGACGCCGAGGGCGCCGGGCAGATGTTCCGCGTCACCACCCTGGATCCCAACAACCCGCCTCGCACTGAGGACGGGAAGGTGGATTTCAGCAAGGATTTCTTCGGCAAGGCCACAAACCTCACCGTCTCCGGTCAGCTGAACGCGGAGAACTTCGCCATGGCTTTTGGCGATGTGTACACCTTTGGCCCCACCTTCCGGGCGGAGATTTCCTATACCCAGCGCCATGCCGCCGAGTTCTGGATGATTGAGCCGGAGATGGCCTTCTGCGATCTGGAGGATGATATGAACGTGGCCGAGGCCATGGTGAAGTATATCATCAACCGGGTGCTGGAGCGCTGCCCCCAGGAGATGGAGTTTTTCAACAGCTTTGTGGACAAGGGCTTGCTGGCCCGGCTGCACAACGTGGTCTCCAACGAATTTGGCCGCGTCAGCTATACCGAAGCGGTGGAGATTCTGGAGAAGAGCGGGAAGAAGTTCGATTTCCCCGTCAAGTGGGGCATCGACCTGCAGACCGAACACGAGCGCTATCTCACCGAAGAGGTGTTTAACAAGCCCATTTTCGTCACCGACTATCCCAAGGAGATCAAGGCCTTCTATATGCGACTCAATGACGACGGAAAGACCGTCGCCGCGGCGGACTGCCTGGTGCCCGGTATTGGAGAGATCATCGGCGGCAGCCAGCGCGAGGATCGGCTGGAGGTGCTCCAGGCGCGCATGAAGGAGCTGGGCCTGAAGGAAGAGGATTACTGGTGGTATCTGGATCTGCGCCGTTACGGCAGCTGCCGGCACGCCGGCTTCGGTCTGGGCTTTGAGCGCATGGTCATGTATCTCACGGGCGTTTCCAACATCCGGGATGTGGAGCTGCACCCCCGCACCACCGGCAACGCCGATTTCTAAAATAATACAAGGAAAAGGGCAGCAGACAGCTGCCCTTTTTTTCAGGGAAAACCTATGAAAGCCTTCAAGATTACTCTTTTGCTTTTTCTCATTGTCCTGATCCTGGCTCTGGGGCTGATGACCTATCTGCACCTCACCGGGCAGACGCTCCCCTTTCTGAAACCGGCGCCGCCCCAGGTGGAGCCGCTGCCCAAGCTCGCTCTCCGGCCGGAGACAGAATCGGAACAGCAGCTTGCCAAGGCCTACGCCCAGGTATGGTCCTATACGCTGGAGGGCGACTGCGTTTCCGATGGGGAAACGGCACGGCAGCAGCTAAGCCTCACCGTGCTGGATACGGACGCCTTCGCCGGAACGGGAATGCGAGAGGATCTCACCGCCTTTCTGGCCGCCCGGGTGGATCAGGCCAAAACATCGGAGGAAATCTATGGCGAGGACGGCCAGTTTCTGCCCTCGCTGCTGGAGGAAGGCTATGCCCATGTGCTGGCAGAGCGCGCGGAACATGCGGAGGACTATGTCACGCAGCAGATCGTGACCCTTTGCTATCGGTATACAGAGAATGGCTGGGAGCTGGAAAATGGGGAGGAGCTCTACCCCTTCCTGCCGGATGCCCAGGCGCTTTATATCGCCGCCACCGGGGATCTGCCCTATCTTCCGCTTCACTACCGCATTCCGGAGGACGCCCTCTGCGGCCCTGCGCCGGATGAGACAAAATTTCTTGTCACCGATGATCCCATGGAGGTAATGGCCTTGCTGGAACGCCCGGAGGCCAAGGCCCTGATCGGAGAAGAAACGCTGGTCTTCCGCCCGGATCTGCCCTTTATTCCCGACACGCTCATCCACTGCTACCTGGATGAGAGCATTCTCTGCATCGTCTGGCAGGAGGAAGAGGCCCGGGAAGTGGGAACTTTCGGAGAAGTATTCATCGCGGATGGCTCCCAGTTTCGCCGGAAAATCTCCAGCGATGAGCCATGGAGTCTGTGGTTTGAGAGAACCAGTACCTTTGCCAAGGAGGCAAATGCCGTTTTGGCTGTGGGTGGGGACTTCTATTATCACGGCCGCAACTGCGGCGTCTCCGTCTATCAGAGGGAGATCATCCGCTTCCGGCCGGACAATGCCGACACCTGCTTTATCACCGCCGATGGGGATATGCTCTTCCTCTACCAGGGAGATGGCGCCAGCCAGGAGGAGGTGGAGCAGTTCATGCGGGAGAACGACGTGGTCTTTTCCCTGGCCTTCGGACCCGTCCTCATTGATGATGGCGTGGACGTGACGCCGGAAAACTACCCCTGGGGCGAAATCAACGATTTTTATGCCCGCAGTGCCCTGGGCCTTCTGGGGCGACATCACTATCTGACTATGAACCTGAATTGCGGCAAGGGCGAATATGACCATCTGCCCTCTCTGCGGGACGCGGCCGACGCCATGGTGGAGCGGGGCTGCTATAAGGCCTACACCCTGGACGGGGGACAGACCGCCTCCACCGCGTTCCACGGGGAACTCATCAATCCCGTGCAGTATGGCCGGGAAAAGGAAATCAGCGATATTATCTACTTTGCCACCGCCGTCCCGAATGGGGATTAGGGTACAGGTTTTAGAGTTCTGTTTTCAGAAATATTAAAGGACGCTGTAATGAATACAGCGTCCTTGTTGTTTGATGGATATCAGATTTCTGTTCTTCTGAAAACTGAATACTCAAAACTGAGAACTTATTTCGCCAGCTCTGCCGCGGTACGGGCCGCCAGGCGGGCGTTATTGAGCACCAGCTGGATATTGCTTTCCAGGCTCTCGCCGCCGGTGAGCTCCACCACCTTGGCCAGAAGGAAGGGCGTGGTCTCCTTGCCGTGGATTCCGGCTTTCTTGGCCTCCGCCAGGGCCTGCTCGATGGCAGCGTCGATGACTGCCTTATCCATGGCATATTGCTCGGGAATGGGATTGGTCACCAGCATGCCGCCTTTGTAGTTGAGTCCCCGCTGGGCCCGGAAGATGTTCGCCAGCTCCTCGGGAGAGTCCACCCGGTAGTCCACGCCGAAGCCGGACTTGCGGGTATAGAAGGCAGGCAGCTCCTCGGTGCCGTAGCCGATCACAGGCACGCCCTTGGTCTCCAGATACTCCAGGGTCAGACCCAGGTCCAGAATACTCTTGGCGCCCGCACAGACGACCATGACGGGAGTCTGCGCCAGTTCTTCCAGGTCGGCGGAGATGTCCATCGTGACCTCCGCGCCCCGATGCACGCCGCCGATGCCGCCGGTGGCAAAGATATTGATTCCGGCCATGTGGGCAATAATCATGGTGGTGGCCACAGTGGTGGCCCCGTCCACACCGCGGGCGATCAGCGCGGGCAGATCCCGGCGGCTGGCCTTGGCCACAGCCCGGCCGGCCTTGCCCAGATGCTCGATCTCCTCATGGCTCAGGCCAGCCTTCAGGCGACCGCCGATGATGGCGATGGTAGCGGGCACGGCGCCGTTTTGGCGGATGGTCTCCTCCACCAGCAGAGCGGTTTCCACATTTTTGGGATAGGGCATACCGTGGGAAATGATGGTGCTCTCCAGCGCTACCACGGGCTTGCCCTCCGCCAGGGCCTGCTGTACTTCGGGAGATATATCAAGGTATTTGTTCATAACAGCCTCCTACATTTTTGTTGAAAGTTTATTATAAGCAATTTTTCGAAATTGTCAAGATAGATACTCATTTTTACAACTCCTTCTTTCTTTATTATATATAATATCTTGCAAACACAGGCTGTTTTTGTTATAATGTTATGGTTAGGAATGGACTGTTTATAAGGGGTGAAAACCGTGAATTCCATTGACGATATCTGGCAAGCCATTGTAGAGATTCTCTCCAAAAATATGACGCCCACGGCCATCAACGCCTGGTTTTCCGACTGTAAGCCTGTGGAAATCGAAGATTGCCGTCTGGTACTCCACACCACCACGGATTTCAAGCGCCGCATCATCACCGAGCGTTACGGCAGCAGCATTCGGGCAGCGCTCTCCGATCTGTTCTCCACGCCGGACTTTGAGCTGCTGGTCCTGGCCGGGGAGGAAATCAACGACTATGTTTCCCCTCGGGACGCCAACAGCGACCTGCCGGAGATGGAGGGCTATACCTTTGACCGTTTTATCGTAGGCAAGTCCAATGAATTTGCCCATGCGGCCGCGCTGGCAGTTGCAGAAAAGCCGGGAAAAAACTACAATCCCCTGTTTATCTACGGTAACTCCGGCCTGGGCAAAACCCACCTGCTGCTGGCCATTGGGCAGTATATTCACTCTCATACCCCGGAGGCGAAGATTGCCTATGTGAAGGGGGACGAGTTTACCATCCAGATGGTCAAGGCCATCAAGGAGGGCACGGTGGAGGAATTTCACAACCGCTATCGCAAGGTGGACCTGCTGCTGGTAGACGATATTCAGTTCATCGCCGGCAAGCGCTCCACCCAGGAGGAATTCTTCAATACCTTCAACAATCTCTATGAGGCGGGCCACCAGATCGTCATCACTTCCGACCGGCCGCCCCTGGAGATGTCTCTGCTGGATGATCGACTCCGCACCCGGTTTGAGGGCGGCCTGATGGCGGATATCCAGCCCCCCGATTTGGAGACGCGCATGGCCATCGCCCGCAACAAGGCGGCGCAGCTGGGACTGATTCTGTCGGACGAGGCGGTCAGCTATATTGCCAATACCATCACTGCAAACGTCCGCCAGCTGGAAGGCGTCATCAAGCGGCTTACCGCCTTCAAGGAGCTGCTGGGCGAGCAGATCACCATTGAGACCGCCAAGCGCGCCATTGAAGATGTGATTCGGGACGGGGACTATATTCCCACGCCGGAGAAAATCATCCGGGAGACCGCCAAGTATTATAATATCAAGGAGGAGGAGCTGACCGGGCAGAGCCGTTCCAAAAACACCGTCATGGCCCGTCAGGTGTCCATGCATTTGATGCGGACGCTGACCAATCTTCCTCTCACCGCCATTGGCGAACAGCACGGCGGCCGCAACCATGCAACCGTCCTCTCCTCCATCCGTAAGGTGGAAGAGCTGCTGAAGTCTGACCCCAACATGGCCGGGGTGATCCGGGATATTACCTCCAACATTACCACCAACAACAGTGTGATCTAAGTTTCCACAACTTTCTGTGGATTGTGTAAAAGTGATTGTGGAAAGTTTCTGTGTTCTTTTTGCCTGTGGAAAGCGCATTTTTTCTCCACATTTTCCTCAACAGCAAAAAGTCTTGCTGCGCAAGGCTTTTCCCCGGTTTTCCACATTCTTTTTCCCTAATAACAACTAAAAAATATTGAATAAGATTTCTGATAGAGGATAGAAAGATTGTTTTTTTGAGGAGGATCCGTCATGAAATTTTCCTGTGAAAAATCTCTTCTTCAGGGCGCCAGCACCATTGCGTCCCGTGCTACCGCCAGCAAAAGCCCCATCCCCGCGTTGGAGGGCTTGCTGATTGAAGCGACGGCCGACGTGAAGATCACTGGCTATGACCTGAAGGAAGGCATTTATACCAATATTCAGGCAGATGTTGCCCAGCAGGGAGCCATCGTGGTGGGCGCCCGCTTCTTCGGTGAAATGATCCGCCGGCTGCCCGATGGGATCGTCACCGTAACTACGGATCAGAACAATAGCATTCAGGTCAAATGCGGCAAGAGCGAGTATAATTTCATGGGCATCAGCCCGGAGGATTATCCCGAAATGCCGGTGGTGGACGTGCTGAACACCGTGGAGCTGCCTCAGAGCGTGCTGCGGAGCATGATCAACCAGACCATTTTTGCCGTGGCGGATACGGACGTGCGCCCCATCTATACCGGCACCCTCTTTGAGGTAGAGGGCGATCTGCTGACCCTGGTTTCCGTGGACGGCTATCGGCTTGCCAAGCGCACCGAGCGGCTGGAGAAGGCCCGGATGGAAAACTGCAGCTTTGTGGTGCCCGGATCCGCCCTGTCGGATATTGAGCGCATCTGCGGCGACACGGATGAGCCGGTGAGCATTTCCGTGGGCGCTAAGCACATCTCCTTCCTCATTGGAGAGACGGTGGTCATTTCCCGCCGGCTGGAGGGCGAATTTTTGAACTATCGCCGCTCCATTCCCGAAATGTTCCGCACCACCGTTCAGGTCGAGCGGAGCGAAATCATGTCCGTCATCGACCGGGTGGCACTGGTCATCAGCGAAAAGAACAGCAGCCCTGTCCGCATGAACATTGGCGACGGTGTGATCGACTGCTATTGTGTGACGCCCTTCGGTAAGGCAGAGGATGTCTGCACCTGCGAGGGCAGCGGCAACGGTCTGGAGATCGGCTTCAACGACCGCTATCTCATGGACGCACTGAAGGCCTCCGGCGTGGATACGCTGCAGCTCTGCCTGAATACCGCCTCCTCCCCCTGCGTCATCAAGGCTGCCGACGGCAGCGACGCCTTCACCTATATGATCCTGCCGGTGCGTCTGCGGGCGGGGGACTGAGTTTGATAGGTAAGGTCGACTTGTGATCGGACCTATAGAGAAAAAGGCCCTATTCACCACGCACAGGGGCGCCTATAAGGAAGAATCAATATGGAAAAAATAGCTATTAATACCGAATTTATCAAGCTGGACGCTCTGCTGAAGTTCGCTTCCCTGGTGGGGACCGGGGGCGAAGCGAAAATCGCCATTGCCGAGGGCATGGTGAAGGTCAACGGAGAAGTCTGCACCATGCGGGGCAAAAAAATCCGCCCGGGAGACACCGTGGAATTTGACCGCTTCTCCCTCCTGATCGAGCAGGCATGAGAGTCCGGAAGATCGCCCTGAACGGCTTTCGCAATTACGAGTGGGAAACGGCGGAATTCTCCCCCGGCACCAATGTGATCTGCGGGCCCAATGCCCAGGGCAAGACCAATCTGCTGGAAAGTGTGTATATGCTCTCCTGCGGCCGCAGCTTTCGCACCCGCTTTGATCGGGAGCTGATCGGCTTCGGTTACAGTGAAGGGGAAATTCTGGCGGAAGTCAGCAGCCATGAGCGGGAGCAGACGGTAAACCTGCGGCTGCGCAGCGGCCAGGCCAAGCGCATCACCGTAAACGGCGTAAAAAAGACTGCGTCGGAGCTTTCCGACGTGATGAATGTAGTGCTCTTTTGTCCGGACGATCTGAACCTTATCAAAGAGGGTGCGGCAGTGCGCCGACGACTGATGGACAATGCCATCAGTCAAATCCGGCCCCGCTATGCCGAAATCTTGACGGAGTTCAACCGGCTCTATGAGCACAAGACCCGCATTTTGAAGGACTGGCGGGAAAAGCCATCGCTGCTGGACACGCTGGATGAATTTTCCGATGGAATGGCCCGGGCCTCGGCCCACCTGATCCGCTATCGGGCCGCTTATGCCGCCCGGCTCAACGAGACGGCGCCGGTCATCCACCGGGAATTTTCCGGCGAAGGGGAAGAGCTTGCCATCGCTTATCAGACCGTCAGCACTGTGCGGGACCCCTTTGCCCCGGCGAGGGAAATCTACTACGACATTTGCGAGCATCAGGAGCGGCACCGCCAGGCGGAGCTGGACAGCGCCCAATGCCTGACCGGCGCCCATAAGGACGATCTGGACATTCAAATCAACGGCCGCTCTGCCCGGAGCTTTGCCTCCCAGGGCCAGACCAGGACGGCCGCTCTCTCTTTGAAGCTGGCGGAGCGGGACATTCTGCAGGCGGAGACGGGGGAGATGCCCGTGCTGCTGCTGGACGATGTGCTCTCTGAGCTTGACCAGAAGCGACAGGAGTTCGTGCTCAACCGTATCGGCGGCGGGCAGACGCTCATCACCTGCTGCGAGGACGCGGAAATTTCCAAACGCACCGGCGGCAAGGTCCTGTTTGTGGAAAAGGGGAAGATCCGATGAATTACCTGCATTTGGGCAAGGGAACCCTGGTGCGGGAGGATGAAATCATCGGGATTTTCGACCTGGATATCACCTCCCAGTCCCATTTGACGCGGCATTTTTTGTCCATGGCGGAGAAGGCCGGGCAGGTGGTAAACGCGGCGGATGATATTCCCAAGTCCTTTGTGGTATGCCGGAGAGAGCAGAAAACAAGGGTCTACCTGAGCCAGATGGCCAGCGCCACTCTGCTCCGGCGTGCGGAGGAGCAGACCTTGGATTAAGCGAATATTTCAGCTTTTGTGTCAATTCAGGGGGGAGTTCAGAGGGAAAACACCTCTGATTTTCGCCTCGCAAGGCGAAAACTCTTCCAATTTGTTTTTGACGGGGCTTTGCCTCGGCAAAAACTCCCTAAGCCGAGCTTAGCGAGGCCTCGCGCCGACCAACCGTAGGGCGATAAGCGCGAGTGACCCTTAAATGTTTAGCCCGTCAGGGCTAAACATTTACAAGATTTTGGAGGAAATATGGCAGATATTATCGAAAAAGTAACCCAGGAATATGACGCTTCCCAAATCCAGGTGCTGGAGGGTCTGGAGGCGGTTCGCAAGCGGCCGGGCATGTACATCGGCTCCACCTCCTCCTCGGGACTTCACCACCTGGTCTATGAAATCGTGGACAACTCCATCGACGAGGCCCTGGCCGGCTTCTGCACCCATATTGAGGTCAGCATCGAGGAGGGCAACATCATCCGCGTCTCCGATAACGGCCGCGGCATCCCCGTGGACACCCAGGAGCAGACCGGCAAAAGCGCCCTGGAGGTGGTTTTCACCGTGCTGCACGCCGGCGGCAAGTTCGGCGGCGGAGGTTACAAGGTCTCCGGCGGTCTCCACGGCGTGGGCGCCAGCGTGGTCAACGCCCTTTCCGAGTGGCTGCAGGTGCAGGTCCACAAGGACGGCAAGATCCATGAGATGAAATTCAGCCGGGGCAATATCACCCAGCCCATCACCGTGGTGGGGGAAACCGACCGCACCGGCACCACCGTGCGCTTCAAGCCCGATCCCGAGATGTTTGACGACACCGTGTACGACTATGAGATCCTGCACACCCGTATGCGGGAGCAGGCCTTTCTGAACGGCGGCCTCACCATTAGCCTGGAGGATCTGCGGGAGGGTAAAGAGCAGCGGGAGACCATGTGCTACGAGGGCGGCATCCGGGAATTTGTACGCTACCTGAACAAGCACAAGACCCCCATCCACGAGGAGGTCATCTACCTTTCCGGCCAGAAGGGAGACGCCATTGCGGAAATTGCTCTGCAGTATAACGACGGCTATAACGAGACTCTGGTCTCCTTTGCAAACGATATCCACACCCCCGAGGGCGGTATGCATGAGACGGGCTTCAAGACGGCCCTGACGAGGGTCATCAACACCTACGGGCAGAAGAACAACATTATTAAAGGGGACGACAAGGTATCCGGCGAGGACGTGCGGGAGGGCATCTCTGCCGTTATCTCCGTGAAGCTGCCCGAGGCCCAGTTTGAGGGCCAGACCAAGCAGAAGCTGGGCAACGCCTATATCCGCA
>CAYNBS010000025.1:0-21505 GCA_964395795.1 uncultured Oscillospiraceae bacterium | reverse complement strand
CCATCTCGTAGTTCCACTTGCGGAAGAGCTCGTAGCTCGGTCCGATGAACTGCGGATACGCGGACTTGTTGATCTCCCACTTCTGCAGCTCCAGGTCGGTCTCCTGGTTGAAGCGCTTCATAGCGGTGAAGTAGGCATCCCAGCTCCACTTGGCGCCGGTAGCGTCCTCGATGGCCTTGATGCAGGCCTTGATGTCCTCGGCGGCCATCTGCACGGTGTTCTCGTCGTCCAGGTAGCGGACGGGGAAGCAGAGATGGAACACGGGGATGTTGGGGAAGCGGCGGGCAAAGTAGGAGGAAGCCATGGTGGAACCGTCGCAGGGCATGGAGCTGGAGATGAACAGGGAGCCCATGTCAGGCAGGGCGTTGATGACCAGCGCGCCGCACTCGGAAGACGGAACCGGGCAGGTGTCGGAGGGCAGGCCGTAGCTCTCGACAGCGTCAATGTAGGGGATGCAGACCAACTGGTCGATCTCGGAGACCAGGAACATGGGCAGCAGCTGGTGCGGGATGGCGCAGAGGTCGGGGAAGCCGGCGGCGATCTGACCCATGGTCATCTCGTCGAAGGTGAACATCATCTTGTTCAGCTCATCGCTGTTGCCGTTCTTGCGGTCGGCCTTGGAGAGGAGCACCAGGTTCTCCGCCACGTAGCGGAAGATCTGGTAGGTGACCTCATGGCTCATGCGCAGGTTGGAGCCGCGCAGACCCAGGATGTTCTTATCCATAAAGCCGTGGCAGCAGAAGTAGGAAATCATCCAGCGGTACCACAGCGCGCTGTTCATGGCGGGGATCAGGTCCTTGGAGAAGGTCATGAGCAGCATGCCCCACATGCGAGCCCATTCATAGAAGTCATAAGCGGTGTCCTTCACGCCGCGCCACTCGCGGCGGACGGTGGCCATGGCGCCCTTGCGGTAGAGCCGGCCCAGGCTGCGCTCGCCGTTCACCACGCGGTCCCACTTCTCGGCCTTGTCCAGGGCCATGAAGTCCTTGTACTCGCCCTTGGCGCGCTCGACGTTGGCCTTGCAGTCCTCCACGCACTTCTTGCCGAAGGCCTTCCAATCGGTCTCTTTCAGCATATCGCCGAAGATGCCGACCACTTCCATCAGGTTCTGGCCCTGCTTCTTCCAATCGATGTTATCTTTCGCTTTAAAGAATTTAGGATTGGGGTATTGAACTTTTGCCATTATTTGTTACCCTCCTCTTTATGAATGCGCTTGATCTCCAGGGACTCCACAAAGGCCTGCACGCGGGTGCGCAGCTGGCCGGAGTTGCCGTTGTTGTACAGACGGTCGATGGAGAGGACGGGCCAGCCGTACTCATCGTGCATGATGTGGCTGACCAGGGCACGCTCGAAGCCCCAGTAGTCGCAGTACTTCATCTGCTCGTAGATGATGCCTTCGGCCTTGAACTCCTTGGCAAGGCGGTCGGCGGTCTCGCGGCGCTGCAGCACCTTCTCGTCGGAGATGTAGCGGGCGCACTCGGAGACCTCCATGTAATGGCGGCAAATCTGGGTCAGAGCGTCCTCCTCGTCGTTGAGCTCGATGACCTCGCGGCCAGGGGTGGAGCCGAAGCAGTACCGGTCAGACACGACCAGAGCGCCGCAGCCCTCGATCAGCTTGGTCAGGCTGGGATCGTCGATCTCGGAGCCGACGATGGCCACGCGGGCGCGGAAGGGGCTCTTGGCGTCGGGCTCGCGGGTCTTCAGCTCTTCCAGGGTCTCCCGCAGGTAGGGCAGGATCAGGGCCTTGGGGCAGGTGTAGGTCACCAGGTTCAGCAGGTGGAACTCATAGCCGGTGATGACGGGATTGTCGGCCTTGCGCATCTCGCGGATCTCGGAGATGATCTTGCAGACCTCGTTGTGCTCGGCAACAGCCTTGCGGATGGCGGCGTCGGAAACGTCCGCGCCGAAGACCTCGTGGATGCGGTCCAGCACATGGACCTGCATCTGGCGGACGTAGCCCTTGATGGTGTAGTCGGTGATCTTGAAGGGCATGTCGGTGTGGGTAACAAAGAAATTGGGCTTGTCATTGACCTGCAGGATCTCAAAGTGCTCCATGGAGCGGTTCATCATGGAGCATGCGTCCACGCCGATCATCGCGTCCAGGAACTGGTAGCCGCCCTCGATGGCGCGCTCCAGCAGGGCGCGGGCAAACTCGCAGGTGTAGTTGGACATGTAGTAGGTGGCAATGTCGATGGATCCGGTGTTGGGGGCGCGCAGTCTGGTGGAGAAGCAGTTGTCTACATTGAGCAGAACCTCGGGGATGTGGAAGCAGGTATAGCCCAGGCACACGCCGCCGTTGGCCTTTGCCTTTTCCACAAGCTCATTGTCGGCGTTCTCAAGCAGACGTTCAAAGTAGATCAGATGCTTAAGATCTTTCAAATGTTACACCTCTTCTTCAAAGAATTTCTATTTTCTGGAGTGCTTCCTTCACTCCCTTGAGCATGGCGGAATCCGCAGGCAGTTCCATTATGCTCTTGCCCTTGATGTCATTGGCGGCAAAAGCTCCGTCTGCGGGGATCGCGGTAAGGATCTCCACGCCGGGCACCTGCATGAGCGGTACCAGCTCGGGGTTGGTGACCCGGTTGATGATGGCGCCGATCCGCTCGTAAGAGATCAGATCGTCCGCCACACCCTTGATCGTGGTGATGACCTGGCCGCCCTTCTTGCTCTGATCGGTGATCAGCAGCAGGTGGGTGACCTTTTCCATCACGCGGCGCTGAATCTGTTCGATCCCGGCCTCGCCGTCAATGACCACATAGTCAAAGCTGTTGGCCAGGATGCCGATGACTTCCTTCAAATAGGAATTGACCTTGCAGTAGCAGCCGGAGCTTTCCGGCCGGCCGATCGCCAGAAAAGCGAAGCCCGGCATCTCCACCAGCGCGTCAAAAATACGGAATCGGGCCTCGCTGAGAAGCTCCAGCGCCTCCCGGGTTTCGCCGTTTTCCACGCTGTCGACGATGCTCATCCGGATATCATCCAGGGTCAGCTTCACGTCCACGCCAAGAGCCACGCTCAGTCCCACGGCGGGGTCTGCGTCGATGGCGAGGATCTTCTTGTCGGGATATTGCTCGGTAAGAAGCCTCACGATGCTCGCGCAGATCGACGTCTTGCCGACGCCGCCCTTGCCTGCGACCGTAATGATCTTGGCTTTATTTTCCATATGCGTCCCCCCTCACGGTAAATGCAGCTTGCATAAAAGAACATAGAATTCCCACTATGCATACTTGTCAGTATTTTAGCACACCGCCGGTCAAGATGCAAGAAAAACGCCGCAAAAATGTCCTTCCGGCGGATTTTGGTGCAAGTTGCAAAAAATTCCCGCCGCATTTTTGACACTTCGAAAAATTGCCCCAATCGTGTGTTTAGACACGGAGAAAGCCCTCGTCCAAAATCTTCTTTCCTCTCCGGGCAATCAGGCCCGAGGCCTCCGCCATAACCCGCGCAGGATCTACCCAGACGCAAACCGAGGCCCCGGATTTCTGATTCCGGAGCCTCGGTCGTGTTCCTTATGGACTTTTGCGGCGCAATGCGGTTTACTTCAAAAGCTCCGCCGCGCGCAGCCTCTCCTCTTCCCCCACGGGGCAGGCAGCCAGATAGGCCTCCACCAGCTCTGCCAGGCCCGGTTTCATTCGTGTGGATTCCAGCGTCGTGACATAGTACTCCGCGCAGCTCAGCGCAGCCTCGTAGACCCGGCCGCTGGTCTTGCCGCACTTGGCATATCCGGCCTCCCGGATGGCTCCCTTGCGGAGCAGGCTGTTGAGAAGGATGTGAATGGAACTGTCCATCCAGGTCTTGTTCTCCGGCAGCGTCAAGAGCTCGCCGCGGGAAAGAGGGCGTCCCTGCTCCCACAGCACATCCATAATCTCCAGCTCATTCTTCGTTAGATACACGCGTAGTCCTCCTCCTGCAGGCTGGGGGCTGCGTCTTGCCCATGCCTAATTTCCAACATTTTCCACAAAATTAAATCTGATACAATCTTTTTTGAGATTCTATCACATTTCGTTTTACTTTGCAACACTAAATCGAGAGAAAATTTCAAAAAAGCCTTGTATTTCCGGCTTTTTCAAGAATCTTCCAGCTTCTTTCCCCTCTTGATTTTTACCGGATTGCTGATATAATGGCTTTGCTGAAGAAATCCCCGGCCTTTCCGGGGCGCTCTGCGATCACAGAACAGAAAGGATCTTTCACAGATGGAAATCACCAAAGAAACCACCATGGGCGCCATGCTGGAGTACGACATGGGCATTGCCTATATTCTGATGCAGGCGGGCATGCACTGCGTTGGCTGCCCCTCCTCCATCGGGGAGTCGCTGGAAGAAGCCTGCGCCGTCCACGGGCTGGACGCCGACGTGGTGCTGGCCTCCATTCAGGAGTATCTGGCCGGCCGCGGCTGAGTATAATTGTCATTGGCAGGGGCGATCTGTAGGACCGCCCCTGCTCTGTCTATTTTGGGAGGAATACCATGAAGCTCCTATACGCGGAGGACGAGCGGGCCATGTCCGAGGCCGTGACCGACGTTCTCACCTACCACAAATACAGCGTGGATGCGGTCTATGACGGGCAGGACGCGCTGGACTATGCCCGCTCGGAGAATTACGATGGGATCATTCTGGATGTGATGATGCCGAAGAAAAGCGGGCTGGAGGTGCTGCGGCAGCTCCGGCAGGAGGGCTGCCGCACCCCTGTGCTGCTGCTGACCGCCAAGGGCGAGGTGGAGGATCGGATCGAAGGGCTGGATCTGGGGGCGGACGACTATCTGCCCAAGCCCTTTGCCATGGGCGAGCTGCTGGCCCGGGTGCGGGCCATGCTGCGCCGCCGGGAGGAGTTCACCCCCACCGTGGCTCGGTTTGGGGATCTTGCCCTCAACCAGCAGACGGCGGAGCTGCGCTGCGGCGACAGGGCTGTGGTGCTGCCAAAGCTGGAGTATCAGCTGATGGAGCTTTTGATGCTGGGCCGCGGCCGCTGCTACAGCACGGAAGAGCTGCTGGAAAAAGTCTGGGGCTATGAGACGGAGGCGGAAGTCGGCGTGGTCTGGGTCTACCTGAGTTACCTGCGCAAGCGGCTCAACGCCCTTGGCTCCACCGTGGAAATCCGGGCCCGCCGGGGCGTGGGCTATACCCTGGAGGAAAGCAAATGATCCGCACGCTGCAAAAGAAATTCACCCTCACCGCCATGATTGCGGTCACGGTGCTGTTGGTGCTGCTGCTGGGAGGCATCAACCTCTTCAACGCCCTCACGGTCTCCCGGGACAGCGACGAGCTGCTGGAGATGCTTGCCGCCCAGGAAAGCTTCGGTCCCGCGCCGCCCATGGAACCCAGGCGAGACGGAGGCATGGGCGTCTTCCGCCGGGAGCCGGACGCCAACGACCGCATGAGCGCCCTGACCTTCTCCGTGCGCCTTGACGGGGACGGAGAGGTTCTGGGCATCGACCTGTCCCGCATCGCCGGGCTCAGCGAGGAGGAGGCTCTGGCCCTGGCCCGGCAGGCGCTGGCCCGCGGGGAGGACCGGGGGCGCATCGGCGCCATGCGCTATCGGGTAGTGCAGCCGGCAGCGAACTGCCGCACGGTGGTCTTTCTGGATCTGAGCCGGGAGCAGCAGCAGCTTCTGCGGATCGCCGCTCTGTCGGGTCTGGGCGGGCTTGCCGCCTGGTGCGCCATGCTGGCGCTGGTGCGGGCGCTGAGCCGCCGGGCTATCCGCCCCATTGCGGAAAATATGGAGCGGCAGCGCCGCTTTGTTACCGACGCGGGGCATGAGCTGAAAACGCCCCTGGCCATCATCCGGGCCAATACCGAGGCCATGGAGCTGATGGGCGGGGAGAGCAAGTACAGTCGGAATATCCGGGAGCAGGTCACCCGGCTCACGGATCTGACGGCAAATCTCCTGACCCTGGCCCGCTTTGACGAGGCCACCCCGCCCCAGCTGCGGGAATTGGATCTGACCGCACTGGTCCGGGAGAGCGCGGAAAGCTTCCGCGCCCCGGCGGAGCTGAAGGAGATCTCCCTTCGGCAGGAGCTGGAGGAGGGCGTGTCCGTCCAGGCAAGCCCGGAACAGCTCAAGCAGCTCTGCTCTATTCTGCTGGATAACGCCGTGAAATACTGCCCCAAGGGCGGGGAGATCGCCCTCAGCCTGAAAAAGGAAGGCAAGGCAGTCCTGCGCATCCAAAACACCGTGGCGGACCAGCGTGCCGATCCTTCCCGGCTCTTTGACCGCTTCTACCGTCCGGACGCCTCCCGCAGCCGGGAATCCGGAGGCTACGGCATCGGTCTCTCGGCGGCTCAGGCCATCGTGCAGCTGCATAAGGGCAGCATCACTGCAGCTTACGAGGGAGAGGCCATCGTCTTCACCGTCACCCTGCCGTAGCGAGGTTTGAGTTTTTAGAATGGTGCGCCCCCGGGAGAATTCCCGGGGGCGCTTTTGTGCTCAAAACTATCTCACACGACCTGGAAAAGATAGAACTTCAGATAATCCGTCTCCGGCACATTCCAAAGGATCGGGTGATCCGGTCCCTGCTGGCGCACCTCGATCTGCCGCAGCTGCACCCCCGCATCCCGCGCGGCTGTGTGGAGCATGCGCACAAAGCGCTCGTTGGGCATAAAGTGGCTGCAGGAGGCGGTGGCCAGATAACCGCCCCGGGGCAGCAGCTTCATCGCCAGGTAATTGATTTCCCGGTAGCCCCGCTCCGCATTGTCTGCGGTCTTGCGGGACTTGGTAAAGGCGGGCGGGTCCAGGATGATGAAATCGAAGGGCTTGTGGGCCCGCTGGGCCAGCTCCGTGAGCCGGTCAAACACGTCATGCTGCTGGAAGTCCACCATGTGATCCAGCCCATTGCGGCAGGCGTTTTCCGTGGCCATGGCCACAGCGGCGGCCGAGATGTCCCAGCCCTCTACATACTCGGCCCCGCCCTTGGCCGCATTCAGGGCGAAGGAGCCGGTATGGGTGAAGCAGTCCAGCACCCGCCTGCCCTTGGCAAGCCGTGCCACCGCCTGGCGGTTGAATTTCTGATCCAGGAAGAAGCCAGTCTTCTGCCCGTTCTCCACGTCCACCTTGTAGAACACGCCGTTTTCACAGATCTCGGTGACGGGGCTCTCCGGTGGTTCCTCGCCGGGGAGCGCATACCAGCCCTTGCCCTGCTCCAAGCCCTCCAGGGCGCGGATGGCCACGTCATTGCGCTCGAAGATGCCGCGGATTTCCTGCCCGTCATTTCGCAGAACCTCCACCAGCAGGGGAAATATCTCGTTTTTCCGTTCCTCAATCCCCACGGACAAGGTCTGCGTCACCAGAATGGAGCCGAATCTGTCCACCGTAAGTCCCGGAAATCCGTCCGCCTCGCCGAAGATGACGCGGCAATTGTCGATCTGCCCGTCCATCACGGTCTTCCGGTAGTCCCAGGCATACTGGATGCGGCGGCGCCAGAAGTCCCGGTCAAAGCGGTCGTTGGCATTGCGGGAGAGGAGCCGGATGCGGATCTTGCTCTCGGCGCTGTAAAACCCGGTGCCAAGGTAGCGCCCTTTGCCGCTGACAGCGTCCACCAGGCAGCCGTTGGGAAACTCCCCCTCCTGCCGCACCACCTCTCCCTCATAGATCCAAGGGTGACCGGCGTTGACCCAGTCGGTCCCCTTGGCGGAAATGATGCACTTGGGATAGCTGCGTTCCGTTTTCATCTGCATGCACCTCTCTGCTTTTTTCCGGCATTGTACCACAGATTCAAAAAAAGCTCAACCAAAAGCCTTTCCCTTTCGGCTGGACTGTGCTATACTTTCTTTATCAACCCAAAAAGGAGAACACCCTATGTACTACACCGGAAAAACCAAGCTCACCGATATTCTGGCCGAGCATCCCTGGCTGGAGCAGGAACTGCCCAAGCAGGAGCCTGTTTTTGAAAAGCTGAACAACCCCGCCGGTCGGCTGCTGCTCCGGCATATGACCGTCCAGGATGCCAGCCGCGCCAGCGGCCTGAGCGTGGACTACCTGCTGGAGGAGCTGAACAAGGTCATCGCCCGGCACGAGCAGGAAGGGCTCTGATCCCTGCAAATCCGAAAAAACGCCGGAACCGGTTGACGGCGGCGTCTATTATTTGGTAAACTGAAAAACAGCGGCCACAGAAAATTGAAAAGAGAGGGTGCACTATGGAACAAAGCTACATTGCCAGAACCAGCGGCATCAAAGCCAAAGACAAAATCGGCTATGCCATGGGCGACCTGGCCTCCTGCCTAGTCTTTGGCCTGACCCAGAGCGTCATGAACAAGTACTACACCGACGGGCTGGGCATCGCCGTCTCCAGCGTCATGATCATGACCATCATCGCCCGCATTTGGGACGCGATCAACGACCCCATCTGGGGCCGCCTCATCGACGGTGCCAAGCCCAAGGCCGACGGGCGCTACCGCCGGTGGATCAAAATCTTTGCGCTCCCCGTGGCACTGTCCGCCCTGCTGATGTTTATCGGCAATCCTGAATGGGCCAGCGGCACCAAGCTCGTTTACATCTACGTCACCTATATCCTCTTCGGCATGCTCTATACCTGCATCAACATCCCCTACGGCTCTCTGGCCCAGGTCATCACCTCCGACGATAAGGAGCGCTCCTCCCTGTCGGTGTTCCGCTCCATCGGTTCCGTCTTCGGCGCCATGCCCGCCATGGTGCTGGCCTCCGTCATGTACACCAAGATTTCTGAAACCGAGAGTGTTGTTGACCCCAAGAAGGTGCTGATCGGCACCGCCGCCATCGCCATTCTTTCCGTGCTGGCTTACCTGCTCTGCTACCGCTGGACCAAGGAGCGCGTGGCCTCCCAGCCCTCTCCCCGGGAGAAGGGGCAGACCATGAAGGTCATCAAGGTCCTGCTCAAGAGCCGCCCCTTCATGGCGGTCTCCCTGGCCTCCATGCTGTTCCTGGCCGCCCAGATGTTCGGTCAGGGCTATAACACCTACCTGTTCCACAACTACTTCAACAAGCCCGGCTTCACCATGCTGCCCACCGTGTTCCAGTACCTGCCCGTGGCCATCGTCATGTTCTTCGCCACCAAGGTGAGCAACAAGCTGGGCCGCCGGGAGGTTTGCTCCTACGGTGTGCTGCTGGCCGCCGCGTTCTACATTGTGCTGTTCGTGCTGGCCCTCTTCGGCATCACCAACATTTGGCTGTATCTGGCGGCCTGCCTGGCCTCCGGCGTGGGCACCGCGTTCATCTTCCTGCTGATCTGGGCTCTCGCCACCGACGCCATTGACTACAACAAGGTCAAGTACGGCCTGAATGACGAGGCCACCAGCTACGCCTTCTATTCCTTCATGCGCAAGCTGGGCCAGACCGTGGCCACCATCCTCATCAACGTTCCCCTGCTGCGCATCGGCTATGACGGCAGCAAGCTCATGACCGAGCGGCTGACCCCCGAGGCCCTGCAGAGCATGTACAACTCCTCCGTCATGATCCCGGCGGTGCTGTTCCTGCTGGTGTTCGTGCTGCTGCGCTTCGTCTATCCTCTGTCCAAGAAGAAGGTCGAAGAGCTGCAGGTGGAGAAGAACCAGGTCCTGGGCAAGTAATCCTTCCATATCAGCTTATCAAGGGCGCCCAACCGGGCGCCCTTTTTCAAGGAGGACACCATATGTCAAATGTTCATGTAGCCTTCGGTTTCCATGTCAACTGCTACCATTCCTACCGGGGCGACACGCCCGACGCCCTGGGCTTCGGCGGCGATATCCGCATCATCCGCCATATTCTGGATACGCTGGATGAGCGCAACGCCCGGGGCATCCCGGTAAAGGGCACCTGGGATTTTGAAAACGCCTATTCGCTGGAGAGTATTCTCCCCCGCTACGCGCCGGACATTATTGACCGGGTGCGGCAGCGGCAAGCGGAACAGGGCGATGAGAACATTCTCATGGGCTACAACAACGGCGCCATGAGCGCCATGACCGAGGATGAGTTCCGCTGCTCGGTGAACTGGGCCGTCTCCAATCCCTACGGCAGCGGCCTGCAGGATCTCTTCGGCGGATGCGAGAAGATCATCCGGCCTCAGGAGGTCATGTTCACCCCCTCGGACGTGCGGCTCTATAACGAGCTGGGCGTGAAGGCCGTGTGCCTGTACTACAGCTGCATTTCCTTTGACGCCTTCCGCACCCTGATCCCCCAGCTGCCGGACGCGCTGGCCTTCAATCCCCTGCGCTATGTCTACCGGGGCGAGGGGCTCACCGTGATCCCCACCTACTCTCCCAACGATATCATGGACGCGGGCTCCCTCCGGGCGCTGGTGACGGATATGCACCGCCAGCAGCTCGCGGGCGAAATTCCCGGGGACGTGCTGATCTTCCTCAACACCGACGCGGACAGCTTTCTCTGGGAGCCCATGGCCGTGCCCGGGCCGCTGCAGAAGCTGCCCTGCTTCGGCGGCATCGGCGGATACATTGACGAAATCGCGGACCTGGATTTTGTCCGCTTCGACACCCCCGGCGGCTATCTGAGGGGCCACGCCCCTGTGGCGGACATCGCCTTCGGTCATGACGTGGCGGACGGCAATCTCTCCGGCTATATGAGCTGGTCGGAAAAGCCCTTCAACCGCTTGATCTGGACCCGGCTGGAGCGGGCCAGAGCCGCCGCCCGCCTGGCGGAGCGGGACAGTGCCTCCCCCTCCTTCGAAACGCGGGTGCGCCTGCTCAGCACCACCCATTTTGGCCTTGCCTCCCCGGTCATGAACATCAGCCGGGAGCAAAAGGCCCTGGAGCTCTCCGAAAAAATGCTGCGGGAGGAGGCGGAAGCCCTGCCCGCCGCGCCCGGACTCACGCTGCGGGCGCCGGACGGCACCGGCGTGATCGCCGCGCAGCTTGCGCTGGACCAGGGCTGCTACAGAGACGTCTCTTCCCTCCGGCTGGAGAGCGAAGGGCTGCAGACCTGGACCGCCTGCGAAACCGGCCGGCATGAAGACGGAAGCCTGGAGAGCGTGTATCTCGTCGCCCGCTTTGATCCGCCTCGGGACGAATACGCCCTCCGCTTTTCCCTGGGGGAGAGCCGGGCGCCCCGGTCCCTCGCAGGCTGGCAGGTAGAGGCGCAGCCCGGCGGAAGCCTGCTCCGCTGCGGCGGGAAGCTCCTGGCGGAGCTGAAAAGCTGGATCGATTATGACGGCAAGCGCTGTCTTTTCGACCCGCCCAAGCAGGAAGCGCTGCCCCTGGCAGGCGAGGACGCGGGGCTGCGTCTGGCAGGAGAGATCCACCTCCCCGGAGAACTGACGCCGGGCCGTTACGCCTTCGACTTCTTCACGCTGCCGGGCCTGCCTTGTCTCTTCACCCGGACGGCGGTGCAGTATCCCTACACCAAAGAGGATCATGAGATTTCCTCCCAGGCCTCCAACCTGGGTCGCTACAGCGACACCAAATGGCTGCAGACCGCTCCCTTTGAGCTGACGCTGCGGCTGGATGACGCTGCTGTCGTCACCAAGCGGAACTTTATGGACGATATCAGCCGCTACCCCGTGGCAGACTTCTGGCGGGCCTTCCCGGAAAATGAGAACATCTCCTCCTTCAACCATCAGCTCACCGGCGGGCTGCTGGCCCTGGCGGATGACAGGAAGGGCCTTCTGCTGGCCCACGCCCGGCAGGTGCTGGGCAGCATGGCCCACTGCCCCATGCGCCTGGAGACGGTGGGTAAGACCCGGCTCATCAGCATGAACCCCTTCGGCACCTATTTCGGCCCCCAGCGCTACTACCCCAGCCGGGGCAACGGCAGCTCCATGGGGCTGTATCTGGCCGCCGCGCCCCAGGCCCGGAGCCTGGCCCCCGCCTACAACGGGGCATTTGAGCAGAGCGTCCAGGCCATTTTCCCCCTGTTGACTGCGGAGCCGTCGGAGGAGACCTGCGCTCTCGCCCGCGCCATCGCGGACGGGCCGGTGGCGCTGGACGGGCCCGGCCCGATCCACCCCTTTGCTGGCGATAACGTGCGGCTGCACGAGGCGGTGGGCAACCGGGTTTCCCCCAAGGATTTGAAGAGCGTCACCTTCGTGGAGCAGATGGGCGGCGTGGGGCCGCTGCTGGGTCTGGTGGGCCGCTACTTTGCAAACCTCACCCGGGCGCAGCAAAGACTGCGCCGCTGGGAGCGGGAAAGCTGAGTTTTGAGATTTGAGAAAGGCGGGTGCTTCTTTCGAAGCTCCCGCCTTTTCATTCTTTTTGTTCCAAAACAACTCGAAAACCTCCTATTCTGTGACGGTTTTTCTCTTGCTTACAGTCACAGTTTAGGAGGTTTTCCTTTGTCTATGGTCGCCTGTCAGACGACTTTTTTACGGCTCAATTGAGCCGCCATGAACAGATCAGCCCAGCAGAGAGGCGGGCAGCTCCAGCATGCGCACGCCGATGCCCGTGTTGCCGGTGGCCTCGCGGATCTGCATGCACAGGTCGAGAGCGTCGTCCCGGTTGTCAAAAGCGCCGACAACGATGTAGTAGAAGAAGGGAACCTTCACCACATAGCTTTCAAAGCCCAGCTCCGTCAGCTGATCGCGGCGCTGCTCGGCGCCTTTGAAATTGTCGCCGCAGGAGCACTGCACCACGTAAATCTGCGCGGTTTCTTCCTCATTGGTGGTCGTGTCCACGAAAGTGCCGGTAGGCGTCTCCCAGCCGGTGTAAATCGCCTTGGCGACAAAGGGATCCTGCTTGAAGCACTTTCCAAACTCTTCCACCGCGGCCTTGGGCAGGCTGACTTCGGTCACATAAGCGACCTCCCGCTCGGTTTTATCCAGGATCAGCTCGCGGTACAGGAAGGCATTGTTCTTGTACTGGAACTTGCCGCACAGGATGCGATAGAGGCCATTCTCCTCAACGACAAAGCAGTCGAAGCCGGCCTTCAGCAGCTCATCCCGGGTGCGCTCTGCGCCGTCCTTGTTGGGGCCGGCAGCAATCTGAACGGTATAGACCGTAGTGTCTCCCTCGCTATCCTTGTAGCTCTGCCCCGCGGGGTATTTTTCCTTGGCGTCCTCGGCAAACGCAGTCACGGCCAGGGAACCCATCATCAGCACTGCCAGCAGCAGCGCAAGCAGGGAACGAATCGTTTTCTTCATGTTTGATATCCTCCATTATTTGGTTCTTATATTATAATCCTTTTGGGAAAATGTTCAAGCACCTTGCGCAAGTCTTTTCTTCGAATTTCTCGTTTTTATGAATTTTTAAGATTTCCGGGATCTGTCATGCTGTTCAGCCATGCTGCGCTGCGGCAAGAGCATAGTCCTTATAATCCCGCTCGCCGGTGACCTCCCGGATCAGCTTCAGCTCCGGCGGCAAGCGGACGATGCCGTTCTCTTCATTCAGCTCGATCTTCACCACCGCCTGCTTGGGCCAGAAGGGATAGAGATCCAGCTGGAAGAGCTGCCCGTCATAGTGCAGGGTGTAGCGCGTCTTATGCAGCAGCTGCAGACCGGCACCGGCCTCCTGGATCATCTCCAGATAGCTGCGCTGGGTCAGCCGCTCCTCCACCTCGATGCGCTGCCCGTTCACCCGGCGGCGACGGGTCTTGTAATAAATGGCCTGGCCATTTTCCACCCACTTGCGGATGCGTAGTCGTTCGTCCCCCGCAGTGGGGAGATAGGCCTGCTCGATCTCCACCCGGCGGCAGCCCTCCTGCTGTTCCAGCCAGGTCAGATCGGGGTAGTCCACCAGGAACTTCCGTTCGATCTCGGGAGGCGCAGGCTCGCCCAGGAAATCCCGAATCTGGGCGATCAGCTTCTTCAGCTTCTCCCGCAGCTCCACGGAGTTGTCGATGATGTAGTGATGGGGATGTCCCTGCCAGGCTTGGATCAGCCGGTCGTCCAGGGCCACGGCCTGACTGACGGATTCGTAGCGGGCGGCATTGTTGGCAAAGGTATAGAACTCCTCCGCGCCCTTGGCGGCAGACACCAGATGGAACACCGCCGCATAGCTCTGCAGCAGCTCCTCCTCGGTTTTGCCCACCTCCTGCAGCACGGCGGCGAACTCCTCCTCGTTCATGTAAGACTTGTTGTCGATGGCGCCCCGGTCGCAGACGATCAGGATCTTCTCTGCCTTCATGGTGCGGGCGGCCTGCTCAAAGAGCCGCTCTTTTTCCAGCTGCAGAGTCATCTGCACCTTCTGATAATCCAGATTGGTGCCGCAGGTCCAGGGAGCTACGCCCCCGGTAATAAACTCCGTCGCCGTCTCCGGCACGAAGAGCACCGTATAGCCCAGCTTGGAAAATGCGTTCTGCACCCAGCTCATGGCAGTGGTCTTGCCAGCGCTGGGGCCGCCGGTGATGACGATCTTGGTCAGCTTCATAGCACTTCTCCTTCTCCGCGGGTGCCCGCGGGCTTCTGCTCCGCCTCTATCCTACCAGCTTTTTCCTCCGCTTGCAAGAGGCATCTTCTCAAGCCTGATTTCCCTGCAGGCTCTCCTCCGGTGGATCTGCCTGCACCAGGGCAGGCAAAAAGCCCCCCTGCCCACGCGGAGGCGGGCAGGAGAGCCTTCTTTCACGTTTGATCTCTGACCTCAGATCTTGGTGCCGCAGTTGGCGCAGAACATGGTGCCGGGCTTGAGCACCGCGCCGCAGGCAGGGCAGCGGGCAGGCTCAGGCTTGCGGGTACCGCAGTTGGCACAGAAGCTCTGGTTGTCGTTCACCAGCGCGCCGCAGCCGGGGCAGGTCCAGCCGGCAGCAGCGGGACGATGGTTCATCTTGGGCAGAGACAGATTGGAGAAGTTCAGCTGGCCGAAATCAAAGGGCTTACGGCCCAGGGTGGTATCTTCATAGAACAGCAGGCCGTAGGCTGCCACGCCCATCAGCAGGAACAGCCACGCGCCCACGCCGGCATGAACGCCGATGGACACGCCCATGCTGGACATATAGCTGGAATACGCGCCCAGATAGCTGTAGAGCATCCCCTTGGCCCAGAACACGGTAAACAGATTCATCAGGAACATCAGCACCGCCAGCGCGGCGAAGGGCAGCACCAGCAGGCTGCGGTCCATCAGGATGCCCAGGATCGCCAGGATCATGACCGGGAAGAACAGGATCACAAAGATCTGCAGCATCACCGACCAGAAGCAGCCCTCGCCGCTGACCTGATACACGTTGCCGCCCATCGCTTCGGACATTCCGAAGCCGCCAACGGAGGCATTGATCCAGGGCAGAAACATCATGATAAAGCAGAGGGCAACCAGGACCAGAGAAATGATCTTAAACAGGGTCAAAGGCTTGATTGCAGTAGTCATATACGATCTCCTCTCTCAACAGTTCGGCTGTGCTCAGAGTCGGGTGCCGCAGTTGGCGCAGAACAGCTCGCCGGGCTTGGCAGGTGTGCCGCAGGCAGGGCAGCGGGCGGGTTCGGGCTTGCGGGTGCCGCAGCGATCGCAGAAATTCTGCTCCATGCCCTGGAACGCACCGCAGGTAGGGCACTGCCAGCCGGCAGCAGCCTGGGTGGAGTAGCGGGGGCCTCTGGGGGCCTTGGGTTTGGGTACGATGCCGATACGGCTGAAGTCAAAGGGCTTGCGGCCGGCGCCAAGATCATCCAGCAGCGCGAAAACATAGGCGCCGATGCCGAAGATCAAGAAGAACCAGGAGCCGTAGGTCATGTGGATGGAGCTGTCGATAAAAATGAGCTGGAACAGCGCCAGGAAGAACATCCCGAAAGCCAGAACCGCCACCGGGAGTACCAGCAGATTCCGTTCGGTAACCAGGCCAAAAACAGCAAGGCCGACACAGAGAATGAACAGGATGGAGCAGATGATCAGCATGACAGACCAAAAGCTGGTGTAATATCCGCCAACGCTGGTCTTAAACGCGTTCACACCAAGAACGGCAGAGATTCCCATCTCACGGATGGAGCTGCCGAGCCAGGGCATGAACAGCATAAAGAGGCACAGGCAGATCATTACAAGAGAAATCGTACGGGCAAGGGTCATTTTTTTCTGAGTAAACGCCATGATAAAGACTTCCTTTCTTTGGTTTTAGCAGCGCTGCCGCAGCAGCGGATACTGACGATCGTTGGCTTAGAATTCCATCTCGCCGGTCAGATCAAAGCCGGCGTCGGGATCCTGAATCGGACTTCCGCATTCGGTGCAGAAGATCGCGCCGCGCGGCATGCGGGCGCCACATTCCGGGCAATAGACTGCAGCGGGCCGCCTGGGACGCGCCGTTCCGCAAAGGTCGCAGGCCTCACTGTCCGGATGACAGACGCGGCCGCAGTTGGGGCAGCGCCAGCCCCGGCGCACAGGCTCCTCGCCGGTCCCGGTCGGAACGGTCCCTGGGGTCTTCCGCGCAGGGTAAGGGCTGGCTTCGGGCTGGGGATTCTTTTTGCGGATGCACATCAGCAGCATGGCCAACAGCGCCAGGGTGGGGCAGAGATAGGCCGCGTAGCCCATCTTGACGATCTCCAGGTCGATGCCAAGATAGCTGATCAGCATGCCTGCGCCAAGCTCATCCAGCATGGCATAAGCTTCCTCCCGGAGGTACTGATTTGCCATCGCACGGAGCAGAAGAAGTCCCACCGTCACCAGAGCGGCCAGGAGCAGATAAGGCAGAATGCCCCCCTTATGGTCGCTGAGCTGGCAGCAGAGAGCAACGATCCACAGCACTGCCAGCAGCCCCAGCAGGATCCAGATGGCCATGCGGGCGGTGGCAAGCGGCGCCGCTTGGTCTCTCTCCCCTACCGCAACGGCGATTTGGGAAAGCTCGCCGCAGATGATGGCAAAGTCCGGCAGGGAGAAATGCCCGTCCAGGGCGCGGGAGAGCAGGTCGAAAACGGTGTTCGCCTCCACCGCGATCCCGCCTCCGGCGGTCTGCGCCTGCAGGGCGTTCAGCTCCCCAATCAGCTCGGAGGAAAGCGTATCTCTGTCCAGCCCGACAAATTGGCCTACCGAATCCAGAAGCTCTCCCGGGCTCATTCGGCCGCGGGACGTGTCGATGGACAGCTTCATCCACGGCAGCAGCAGGCAGGCCAGGCTCCCCAACAGCAGCAGACAGGCTATAACCTTTACCGCAGCAGGGCTTTTCCGCTTTTGTTTCATATCAAACTCGCTTTCTTTGACAGGCAGGCTCCGCCTCCCTGCCGGGGCAGAGGTTTTTCTCAGTGCTTGGGCGTGTGTTCCGTTTCGGAATCGAGCAAGTCAATCCTCACGTCATCCTCTTCCGTCTTGGGTTCCGGTGCCGCATGGGCAGGCTCAATAGGAGTCACGGTTATTACGGGCTCCTCGAGGACCGGTTCAAGGACTTTGGGCTCCTCTGCCGCAGGGGCAGGAGCCTTCGGGGCCGTGGGAACTTCGGGCTTGACCGCCGGGGCGGGGGCAGCTGCTGCGGGGAAATCAAGCTTCATCTCGGGCTTTTTCGTCCCGCACTTGGGGCAGAAATTCTGCTCCGCACGCAGAGCTGCACCGCAGCCGGGGCATCTCCAGCCGGAGACCGCAGGCCGGGCCTGCTGCACCGGGGCAGGGGCGCGGTTCATCGGGGCAGGAGCGGCAGCA
This sequence comes from uncultured Oscillospiraceae bacterium, assembly GCA_964395795.1. Lineage (GTDB taxonomy): Bacteria > Bacillota > Clostridia > Oscillospirales > Oscillospiraceae > Limivicinus. Next base: position 4,073 of record CAYNBS010000025.1, on the reverse strand, counting down.
GGGGCGCGGTTCACCGGAGCTGCGGGAGAGGCAGCAGGGGCGCGGTTCACCGGAGCTGCGGGAGCTTCAGGCTTCTTGGTGCCGCAATTTAAGCAGAACTTCTGATTTGCCGTCAGGTTCGTGCCGCACTTGGGGCACTTCCAGCCGGGCGCAGCAGGAGCGGCAGCCGGAGCGCGGTTCACCGGGGCAGCGGGCGCTTCAGGCTTCTTGGTGCCGCAATTTAAGCAGAACTTCTGGTTTGCCGTCAGGTTCGTGCCGCACTTGGGGCACTTCCAGCCGGGCGCAGCAGGAGCGGCAGCCGGAGCGCGGTTCACCGGGGCAGCGGCACGGGGCTGCTGCATGGGAACGTAGCCCGCAGGGGCATAGCCCATCGGGCGGGCAGGCATGGCGGGCTGACCCTTCAGCGCCAACGCCAAAATCATGGCTGCCAGCGCCAGCAGAATACAGAGCCAGGCGCCGATGCCGACAATGGAAAACAGGCTCAAGCCAAGATAACTCAGGTAATCGCCGACCTGATCGTTGATGACCAGAAGCGCGCCGACGACCACCAGCAGGCTCACGACGAAGTACAAAACGGAACCTACTTTTTTGCCGAGGGCGGACAGGATGATTCCCAGGATCCCCAGCAGGATCAAAAGGCTGCCGGCAATAAAGGTGACCAGCGCTTCTCCATCCTCGGTAAAGTATTCAGCGGCCTGGCGGTACAGATCGAAAAAGCTCATGGACTCTGTATAGCCGTACATGCTGATGGACAGCCAGGGAAGAAAAATCATGCAGACGCTCACCAGGATCAGGATGGGACACAGGATTCTTGCAATAGGATTGGGCTTTGCTTTCATACTGATACTCCTCTCTTTTTCGCCGGATTCTTCCCCGGCCTGAATGGTTGGGATTGACTGCTATAAGAATGTTTTGCTCACAATGAATCTGTTGCGGCGGCAGGTCTCTCCTCACCGCCGACAGAGAAGTCGGTCATAGCCTGCCCCGTACTGCTGCCGGAGCCGAAGCTTCTCTTCCTCGCTGCAGCTCCCCAGCCCGCGGATATAGCTGCGGTACAGCTCCCCGGCCCGGGCAGCCGTCTGCTTCTTCAGGTTATCGAAGCTGCCGAAGCCCAGCGCCATTCCTGTCAGGCACGCGCCGCTTCCCAGCTCCGCGGTCACCGCAGGCTCCCAGGATTTTACGCTGTCCGCCCGCTGGAGAGAGCTGAGCAGCAGGTATTCCAGCTCCATTTCTGTCTCTCGGCTGCGGCAGAAGGAAGCGTTTGCCGCAAAGAGCAGGCAGGGCCGGGCCATGGAGAGCCTGGCGCTGTGGAGCTTGAACTCCCGTCCCAGGCACAGCAGGTTTCCGGGCACATCGTCCTCCGTCAAGCGGGCAAGCCCGTCCCCGTCCAGCAGAAAGATCCGGGAATCCCCGGCCCACTGGAGCTGCAGGTCGATTCGCCCCCGGGCCGGCCTTGCTAAGGCTACCGCCGCCGTGGAGGCAAGCCGGGCGCCTTCTTCCTTCCCGCCCCGTTCCTTCCAGCTGTCGCACAGGTGCAGGAACTGCCGGAGTCTGGGCTTCAGCTCCCGGGCGGATCCCTCCTGCCCGGGGCTGAGATGCTCAAACCAGTCCAGATACGCCGCCGAGGCGGCCCGGGCTGCCAGATAGCCCTCGCTCTTATTCTTCAATTTTTCATAGGTCGCAGCGCCTGGGCGGCTGCGTCCGTCAAACACGCCCAGGAGGGCGCCGCCCTCGTTGAGCGCATAGACATAGCTGCTCTCCCCCTGGTCCGGCGCCTTCTCCTCCCGCAGGGTGAAGAAGAAATCCGCCGCCTGAAGCATGCTGCGTCCGGCCGAAGTCTGTTCTGCCATGGCCGCCTCCGCTCAGTCCTGCCGGGGGTACAGCTCCACCACCGTGCTCACATAGGCGAAGTTGGTCTGGGTATCCTCCGCCACAAAGGCGTAGCGGCCCATCTGCTCCTCCAGAACCTCCCCCACGATAAACAGGGTATAGGTCTGATCGCCCACGCTGGGGGACGGCACCTGGAAGCGGTATCCCTCTTCCTCCTCCAGAGGACGGTATACCTCCGTCCTGGTTTCCTCATCGGTCTCCACCTTGGCCCAATAGTACCGGTAGGTGCCCGGCGGGCCCACATACTTGGAGCTGAAGATGGGGGTCTCCTCCCCTTCGGCAGGCATACCCAGCCGGATGCTCTGTCCCCGGGGATCGGTATCGTTGTTGCCCTTGCGGGGCCCATCAAACAGATTGGGATTGCTGACAAACTGGATGCTGCCCGGCTCCGCCGTTTCGGCAGGGGCGGCAGTCTCCGGCGCAAGCAGCTCCGCGATCTCCTCCACCCGGTCTGCCACCCGGCAAAGGCTGTCCCAGGTTTTCTCCTCCCGGACGGACAGCTGCCGGAGCTGCACCAGCGCAAAGCAGCCCACCGCCAGGGCCAGCAAAGCCAGCAGCGCCGCCACCACCGGCAGCGCGCCTCGCTTCTGCGCCGGAGCGCTCTTGGGTTCAGGCCGCTCCTCCAGCTGCTTTTTCAGCTCCTCCACCTGCTTCTGCAGGGCCTCCAGCGCCTCGTTCTTTGCCTCTGCTGGCGCGCCCTCTGTCGGGAGCGTCTGTTCCCCCGCCAGGTCCCAGAAGCCGTTTCCCCCTTCCAGGGGGCCGACCGGTCTTCCGCAGACACGGCAGCGCATGGTGCCTTCATCAATGGGTTTCCCGCAGAACTTGCAAAACATGGCGCGCTCCTTCTATCGCTGCTCTCTCCCACAGGGCAAGAGAATTCTTTATTACAAAATATTTTATCGTATTGCCGCGTTCTTTGCAAGGGCGCGGCGGAGTTTTTTTCGGAAAAGATTTCCTGGAAGGACTCTCGCTAATTTAGACGAATGACGCCCCGCTTAGGTTCACTTTTTTATCATTTTTCTTCTGTTTTCCCATAGGCCGCGGCGATTTCGGCGGCAAGCCGCCCTGCTTCCTCCCGCACCGCAGGGGGCGAGAGGATCTCCGCTTCGGTGCCAAAGCCGAAGACCCAGGCGAAAAACTGGGGGCTTGCCACCACAGGGACGGTCACGGTAAAGGCGTCCTCCCCCTCCGGGATCAGCATCACGTCCTTGCCGAAGCGATCCATCACCGCACCTGCCAGGTGTCCCGAAAAGCGCATCCGCACCGGCGCCGCCTCCCCGGCAAACATGCCGAAAACCTGCTGGGTGTAGCCGGACATATCCAGCTTGCGGAAGGCTTCGTCCCCCTCCCGGGCTTCCTCCCGGGCGGCGATATGGGTCATCTTATCCACCCGGAAATGCTTGAATCTGCCCTCCGCCTGGTCCCAGGCCAGCATGTAATAGTTCTCGTTGTCCCACAGCAGGGCGTAAGGACTGACCCGGTAATTTGTCCCGCCCCGGCGGTAGCGCCGCTCCTTGGTCACCGTGAACTCAAAGTAGCGGAAGCAGATCACCCTGCTTCGGTTGATCGCATCAGAAATGGCGTCAACATTATAATATACGCTTTCGTTCATGCTCTTAACCCGTCCGCGGACAAAGACCTGCCGCTCCAGCAGCTGGGCGTCATGGACGCTGCAAAGGCCCTCCAGCTTGCGGATCAGGGAAAGGGTCTTGCGCTGGGTGATGAACTTGGAGGACTGGATGCTGTCCACCAGCAGCTTCAGCTCCGGCAGCTCAAAGTCCCGCTGCCCGATGGAGTAGCCGGGAGCTCTTCCCCGCTTCTGCACGATGTCCACGCCGAAATCCTGCAGGGCTGCCAGGTCGTCATACACGCTTTTGCGCTCGGCGGAAATGTCCCACCGGGCCAGCTCCTCGATCATCTGCTGCACCGTGACCGGATGCTTCTCATCGCTCTGGCGCTGCAGAAAGCGCAGCAGCACCAGCAGCTTCAGCTTTTGATTGGATGATTTCGGCATATTCCATCCCTCCTCCCCTGCAGTATACCATAGCGGTCAGCCGAAGGGAAGACCTATTTGTGTTTGGAAGTCCGGTTTATAGGACAGGTCATTTGGTAGACTCCAGATGAAAGCAACCTAGATTGCAAAAGTGAAGGTCACTTTTTAAGGGTAAAAACAGGTGTGCGAG
>CAYNBS010000024.1:0-22041 GCA_964395795.1 uncultured Oscillospiraceae bacterium | reverse complement strand
ACACACCTACATCACGGGTCTTTTTTGTGCTGTCCGCACAATCTGGCGCGGTTCACAGAAGCGGGTTTTTTTGTGTGATGGCATCAGCCGGCGGCGGTGACGGGTTCGACGGCGTTGGTCTGGGCCAGGACGCCGAGACGGATCGTGCTCAGCATCAGCTCCAGCTCTTCCCGGTGGGCCTCGTACAGGGCATAGGGGACGTTGAACTGGACGGTGAAGGAATCCGGGCTCTGCGGCAGAATCAGCGTCCAGGCGATCTCCTCGCCGATCCTCTCATAGGCCAGGGTGGCCTTGCTGCCGTTGGGCAGGGAATAGTCCTGCATGGTCACGCCGGTGCCGCACATGGCGAAGCCCTCGGGCCACAAGCGCAGCTCCACCTTGAAATCCGGGTCGCTTTCGGGATAGAGGGTGTAGACTGTGCCGTTCTCGACGCCGCCGGCCTGCTCCCAGGTCCAGCCTTCCGGCAGGGTCACGCGCAGATAGCTGCTGAGACCGTCCAGCGTTACCTCGGTCCCGCTGAGAGTCGGGATCGTGACTGCCATGTCATCGCCCAGGATGGGCAGCTCGTCCTCCTCCGGCTCTTCGGTGGGGGAGGGGGGTGCCTCAGGCGTGTCCGGCGTGCTCTCCGGCAGCAGAGAGGGCTCCGGTTGGGGTGCGGGAGATTTCCCGCAGGCTGTCAGCAGCAGAAGCGCTGCCAGCAGCAGGGGCAACATGCGTTTCATCAGCAGGCTCCTTTCGTCAGTCCGCAGGCTCCGCCGGCGTGTTCTCCGGGGGAATGGATGCCCGAGCGGCCTTTTGCGCCCGGCGCTTTTTGGCCCTCCGCCGCAGAAGCAGCAGCGGGATCAGCACGATCGCGGCCAGGATCAGCAGGGCGGGCAGCGCGGCGGCCAGGGCGAGCAGCAGCCCCTCAAAGAAGCTGCCAAGGCCCTTCAAGCCGCCTTGCAGCGCGGCCAGCAGCTTTTGCCCGAAGCTGGGCTGCACCTGGGGCTCGGGGCTGTACTCCTGCACCTCGGAGATGTCCAGGTACACCGTGCTGTAGCTCACCTGGCGGTCCCAGTTGTTCAGGCTGGACTGGAGGCTCTCGATCCGATAGCGGACCTCGGTGAGCCGGTCCTCCAGAATGATGATATCCTCCACCGTCTCCGCCAGCTCCATCATCTCCAGCAGCCTCTGCTCCTGGGCCTCAAGGGCGGTGAGCCGAGCCTGGACGTCATAATACTGGGCGGTGACGTTTTCGGTGTACACATGGGTGTAGGGGATGTTCCCAAGGGTGGACAGGGTGCCCATCATTTCGTTGAAGCGATCCGCGGGAATGCGCAGGACGTAGCTTGCGCTGCGGCGGCTCACATTGCCCCGACTGCGGTCGGCGTAGTTGCTGCCGTTGACGCTGCTGGATTCCACCCAGCCGCCGTACTGGGCCACCAGCGTGTCCAGCGCTTGCAGGCTGCCGTCAAAATCCGTGGTCTCCACCTGGACGTTTGCGGAATAGATGATCTTGCCCGGGCGCTCCTCCGGTGCGTCACTGCCGCCGCTGGGGGAGGCGGACAGGCCGTTGGCACTGTAGTCAGCTTCCCACTCCGGCTCCTCGGCCCATTCGGCCTCATCCGCAGTGGCAATCGTGTCGTATCCGCCGTAGGCGCTTTCGGGCGCGGCGGTGGATTTCTCCGCGGCGCTGCCGCAGGCACACAGCGACAGGGCCATGGCCAGGACCAGCAGCAGGGAAAGAATCTTTTTCATGGGAGAAGCCTCCTTTTTCCTCCGGGGGGAGGGTTGGTATACCTCTGAGACGAGGGGAAGAGAAAAAAGTTCCCGCGGGAAGAAAGTTTTTTGAAAAATACGAAAAGAAACGGGATCCCCGAAAAACGGTCCGTTTTTCCGGGGGTCCCGATCCTCTTTTCTGCCCAAACGGCAATAAGCCGTTTGGGCGGCGGCTTATGCTTTCTCAATCAGCTCCAGCACCACATGCTGGCACAGCAGCAGCCCCGCCGTGGCCGGCACCCAGACCAGCGAGCCCGGCACGCTGCGGCGGCCCGGGTCAGGTGCCTCCAGCGGTGCAGGCTGCAGCGGCTCCTCCGGGCTGAACACCACCGGGTGGTGCTCTACGCCGCGGGCCCGCAGCTCCTTCCGCATGACCCGAGCCAGGGCGCAGCCGTAGGTCTTGGAGATGTCGTCCACCCGCAAAAGGCTTGCGTCCTTCTTGTTCCCGGTGCCAAGGGCCGAGATGATGGGGATGCCCCGCTCCCTGCAGCTCAGGATCAGATCCAGCTTGCAGCTCACCAGGTCGATGGCGTCCACCACATAGTCGTAAGCGGCCAGAAAACGCTCCCGATCCGCTGCCTCATAGTGGCCCAGGATGGGGTGCACCCGGCAGACTGGGTTGATGTCCCGCAGGCGGGCGGCCATCACCTCCGCCTTGGGCTGACCCACGGTGGAGACCAGGGCGCAGAGCTGGCGGTTCCGGTTGGATTCGCTGACCTGGTCCCGGTCTACCAGAGTCAGCTCGCCTATGCCGGAGCGGCACAGCGCCTCGGCGCACCAGGAGCCCACGCCCCCGATGCCGAACACCGCCACATGGCTGCGCTTCAGCTTGTCCATTGCCTCCTGGCCCAGCAGCATCCGGGCGCGGAGCGTCATTTCATCCATAGAGCACACTCCCGTTTCCGTTTAAAAACAACGCCGGGGCGTTTACCCCGGCGTCAAGGTTTTCCAAGCTTATCCCACAAACTTGTAAGCCCAGTGGTAGTTGATCTCCAAGCCCTCGGTGAGGCTCTCGATCCATTCGTTCATGGCGTCAGTGCGCAGGGCGTCGCGGGCGCCGGCGTCACGGGCGGTGCTGCGCTCCACGAAGAACATGACGTGGTAGCCGGCGTAGCTGTCACTTTCGCCGTAGACGATGGCGGTGTCGCCGTACTGGTGGTCCTCGAAGCAGAAGGCGTCAAACTCCGGCACCATCTGGCCCTGGGCCACGCTGCTGTACAGACCGCCGGAGGAGCGGGAGGCGGTGTCGTCCGAGTAGAGGTAAGCCAGGGCGGCGAAGCTGGCCTCCGTCTTGTCGCCGGCTTCCCAGGCGGCCAGGATCTCTTCCGCCTTTTCTCGGGCAGCGTCCTTGGCCTCGTCGGTATAGCTGCCGTCCTCGGAGGGCTCGGCCATGATCAGGATGTGGCGCACGGCCACGGCGGGGGCGTCGTTCTTCTCGTGGCCCAGATACAGAACCACATACCAGCCGGAGCCGTCAGAGGCCTCCATGGGCATAAGGTCGCCCTCAGCGCGGGCTTCACCCTTCAGCCAGGGGGCAAAGGTCGCGTCCAGCCGGTTGCCGGCTTCGCTGCGCAGGGTGGCGCTGTCGCCGTCAAACTCCTCGGCCAGAATGTCGTCCAGCACGGTGAGCGCATCGGGATCGGCGTCCCGGTTGTCGTTATAGCTGACCACGATTTCCTCTGCGGCGGCCTTGGCCTCTTCAGGCGTACGGTCCTCGCCGGCGGGGATCAGGTAGTAGGCGTAGCGGAACAGCTCGCCGTCAGCGGGATCCTCATAGTAGGCGTCCAGCTCCTCGGCGGTGAACTTCACCTCGCAGAACTTGGCAAAGTAGGCCTTGTTGACCAGCAGATTCTCCTCCATGCCGCTGCGGATCACGCTCCAGTTCACGCCCTTGCCAAAGACGTAGCTCAGGTAAGTGGAGGAGCTGATGCCGTTCTGCTTGGCCACCTCGCCGACCTGCGCCTTCATTTCGTCCACAGAATCGCCGACTCCGTCCTTCTCGCTGGCGGTGAGGGTAATGCCGTTGTCCTTGGCGTACTGCAGCAGCGCGGTGCTCTGCAGCAGGTCATGCTCCAGGGTATCCGCCAGGATCTGATCGGCGTATTCCTGCCCCACATAGGAGGCGTAGAGGTTGTAGTTCATACCGTTCTTGGTGTTGCCCACAAGATAGTTGGCCTCGGCTGCGGAGAGACGGCGGCTGTCCACAGACACGGCAGTAACGGTGCGGTAGAACATCGGGGAGCTGAAAAACAGCACCAGCGCGATGCACAGGATGACGGCGATGGTGCCGATGGTCCATTTCCGACGGCTCTTGCGGGCCTTCTCTGCGGCCTCCTGGGCGGCCAGGGTCTTCTTATCGGTCCCGGCCTCTCTGGCGGCCTGACGGTTCTTTCTTTCGGTAGAAGCACTCATGTTTGATCTCTTCCTTTACGAATAATATGAAATCCTATTCATTATAACCCATGTTCGGGCGGGTTTCAAGATAAATGTTTCTCCTGGGGCGTCCATTCGGCATCCTTTCGGCCCTTGCCGCATAGAATAAAGAGTTCACAGAAAAACAAGGGAGGGAATTCGATGGAACTCGACATTGACGATCTGATCTTCGGAAGCGAAGACCCCGGCCCCAGCGCACGGTAGTTTTGCGTTTACAGTTTTGAGTTTTGAGAGGAGACCCCCGTATTGCGCCGGGCGGCTCAAAACTCAGTACGCAAAGCTCAACCCGCTGCGCGCATGGAGAGGAAGGCGTTGATAAAGCCGTCCAGATCCCCATCCATCACGTTCTGGATGTTGCCCGTCTCGTAATCGGTGCGCAGATCCTTCACCAGCTGATAGGGCATGAACACGTAGGAGCGGATCTGGCTGCCCCACTCGATCTTCATCTGCACGCCCTTGATATCGCTGATCTTTTCCAGGTGCTCCCGCTCCTTGATCTCGGCCAGCCTTGCGCGGAGCATGTTTTTGCAGTTCTCCAGGTTCTGGAAGTGGCTGCGCTCCACCTGAGAGGATACCACAATGCCCGTGGGCTTGTGGATGAGGCGTACGGCGGAGGAGGTCTTGTTGACCTTCTGGCCGCCTGCACCGGAGGAACGGTAGACCTGCATTTCGATATCCTCATCCCGCAGCTCGATCTCGTTGTCGTCAGCGGCGATCTCGGGCATGACCTCTACCGCGGCGAAGGAGGTGTGCCGCCGACCGGCGGCGTCAAAGGGACTGACGCGCACCAGGCGGTGCACCCCATGCTCGCTCTTGAGAAAACCGTAGGCGTTTTCGCCCTCGATCATGATGGTGGCGCTCTTCAGACCTGCCTCGTCCCCATCCAGATAGTCCATGACCTTGACCTTGTAGCCGTGCCGCTCGGCCCACATGTTATACATACGGTAGAGCATGGAGGCCCAGTCCTGGGCTTCCGTGCCGCCGGCGCCGGCGTGGAAGGTAAGGATGGCGTTGTTGGCGTCATACTCGCCGGTGAGCAGGGTGCTCAGACGGGTGGACTCCACCTTTTCGGAAAAGCTCTCGTACTCCTGCTTCAGCTCCTCCAGCATGGAGTCGTCGTTCTCCTCAATGGCCATTTCGCACATGGTCATCATATCGTCCCAGGCAGAACAGAGCTTTTCATAGTTTTCGCACTTGCCCTTCAGGGTCTTCAGGCGCTTCTGCACCTGCTGGGACTTCTGCACATCGTTCCAGAAGCCCTCCCGCTCACTGGCGGCCTCCAGCTCCTCGATCTCCTTGCGGGCGGCGTCCAGCTTCAGGGAGCCCTGCAGCAGCTCGAGGGAGGGCTTGGCGGCGTTGAGCTTGACCTTATATTCTTCAAATTCCAGCATATTCAATAACTCCTTCTTGATAAGCTCCCCGACTTCCAGGGAGCTCCCGCAAAGCGGGTGGGGGGTACTCTCCGAAAATAATTGCCTTGGTATTATATACAAAAATGTGGCGCTTGTAAATCGAATTTTTCTTTGCTTTTCTGCTGAGGGAAAATTGCCCTGCCTCTTCCCATTTCTCCTGCTTTGTGATAAAATGATAATCCCATCATAGGGATAATTCGACACTGGAACAATACGGAGGACATAGAGAATGATTGCACACGGCAAAGAGATCAAGGTCTTCACCGGCAACTCCAATCCCGAACTGGCCAAAGCCATCTGCTCGGAACTGTTTATGGGTCTGGGCAATTCCGCGGTGACTCAGTTTGCTGACGGCGAATGCTCCATTTCGGTATACGAACCTGTCCGCGGCAAGGACGTGTTTATCGTCCAGTCCACCTGCAACCATGTGAACGACAACCTGATGGAACTGCTGATCATGATCGACGCCATGCGCCGCGCTTCCGCCGGCCGCATCACTGCCGTGATCCCCTATTTCGGCTACGCCCGGCAGGATCGCAAGGCCAAGAGCCGCGACCCCATTTCCGCAAAGCTGGTGGCGAACCTGATCACCGCCGCCGGGGCCGACCGGGTGCTGACCATGGACCTGCACGCCGCCCAGATCCAGGGCTTCTTTGATATCCCCGTGGATAATCTGATGGGCGCCAACCTCTTCGTCAAGCACTTTGTCCATATGTTCGGCAAGGGCAACGAGGATCTGATGGTGGTTTCCCCCGATGTGGGCAGCACCGCCCGTGCCCGCAACTTCTCCATGAAGCTGGGCTGCAACATGGCCATTGTGGACAAGCGCCGGGAGAAGGCCAATCAGTCCGAGGTCATGAACATCATCGGCAACGTGGAGGGCAAGACCTGCATCCTGCTGGACGATATTGTGGACACTGCCGGCTCTCTCTGCGGGGCGGCCAAGGCGATCAAGGAAATCGGCGGCGCCAAGGAGGTCTATGCCTGCGCCACCCACGGCGTGCTCTCCGGCCCGGCGCTGGAGCGGATCGAGGAAAGCTGCATCAAGGAGCTGCTGTTCCTGGACACCATCCCTTATCCCGCCGACAAGCCCAAGTGCGACAAGATCCACTATCTCTCCACCGCATCCGTGTTTGCCGAGGCCATCCGCCGCATCTACGAGGAGGTCTCCATCTCCAGCATTTTCGATAACGTGAACTGATACAGGGCGCCCTCCGGGCGCCTTAAAGGGAAAAAGCATGCTGTTTTCATCCAAGGGCGGCCCCACCTGGCTGGTGGCCTTTTTGGGAAACCCCGGCCTGAAGTATGAGGGGACCCGCCACAATGCCGGCTTTATGACAGCGGACGCCCTCTGCAAAAAGAAAAAGATCGACATCAACAAGGCCCGCTTCCAGGCCCTGACCGCGCAGTGCGAGCTGGGCGGGGAGAAGGTGCTGCTGATGAAGCCCCAGACCTATATGAATCTGTCCGGCCAGGCGGTGAGCCAGGCGGCCCGGTTCTATAAGATTCCGGCCGAGCATGTACTGGTGGTATCGGATGAAGTGAGCCTGCCCATCGGCAAGCTCCGCATCCGCACGAAGGGCTCCGCCGGGGGGCACAACGGGCTGAAGAACATCATCGCCCTGCTGGGGACGGAGAATTTTCCCCGCATCCGCCTGGGCGTTGGCGCACCGCCCCACCCGGATTACGACATGGCCGACTGGGTGCTCTCCGCCTTCCAGAATCAGGACGCGGAGGACATGGCACACGCTGCCGCAAGGGCGGCGGACGCCGTGGAGTGCTACATCGAGAAGGGCCCGGATCGGGCGATGAATCTCTATAATACGAAATGAATACTGAAAAATGAATAATGAATAGTTATGGAATCACGCCAAAGGCGTGATGGATTACAATCCGTCGCGAAGCCACACCACAATTCTTCATTCTTCAGTATTCATTATTCATTTCCCTATCACACTGTTCTATCTTACGAAATATCTATATAAAGGAGGCTGCTTATGAAGAAAAGCTGTATTGCCATGCTTCTGGCAGGCGGGCAGGGCTCGCGCCTGTATGCCCTGACCCAGAACGTGGCTAAGCCCAGCGTTCCCTTCGGCGGCAAATACCGTATCATCGACTTCCCCCTGTCCAACTGTGCCAACTCCGGCATCGACACTGTGGGCGTGCTGACCCAGTACAAGCCCCTGCAGCTCAACTCCTACATTGGTACCGGCCAGCCCTGGGACCTGGACGTGTCTGACGGCGGGGTGTACATTCTGCCGCCCTACCTGGGCGCCCATGAGCAGGGCTCCTGGTTCACCGGCACGGCCAACGCCATCTACCAGAACCTGGCCTTCATCGAGAACTATGACCCCGAGAACGTACTGATCCTCTCCGGCGACCACATCTATAAGATGGACTACGCCAAGATGCTCAAGGAGCACCTGGAGAAGGACGCCGCCTGCACCATCGCCGTGCTGCAGGTCTCCCTGGAGGAGGCCACCCGCTTCGGCATCATGAACGTGGGCGAGGACGGCTACATCTCCGAATTTGAGGAGAAGCCCAAGCATCCCAAGAGCGATCTGGCCTCCATGGGTATTTACATCTTCAACTGGCAGAAGCTGCGCAAGTACCTCATCGAGGATGAGGCTGACCCCAATTCCAGCAAGGACTTCGGCAAGAACATCATCCCCAATATGCTGAAAAACGGGGAGAAGCTCTGGCCCTACCGCTTCGACGGCTACTGGCGGGACGTGGGCACCATCACCAGCCTTTGGGACGCCAATATGGACATGCTGTCCACCACCCTCATTAACCTCTACGACCCCAAGTGGCCCATCGCTTCCCGGAGTCCGGTCTGCCCGCCCCATTACACCGGCAAGAACGCCCGGATCATCCACTCCATCGTCACCGAGGGCTGTGAGATCGAGGGCCATGTGGAAAACTCTGTTCTCTCTCCCTCCGTCCGCGTGGGCGAGGGGGCCAAGGTGCTCTACAGCGTGCTGATGCCCGGCGCGGTGGTGGAGCCCGGCGCCACGGTGGAATATGCCATCGTGGGCGAGAACACGGTTATCAAGGCCGGCGCCCATGTGGGTGCGGAGCCTGACGGGACGGACGCCTGGGGCGTTGCCACCTGCGGGCCGGACATCACCATCCGCGAGGGGGCGGTCGTCCCCGCCGCGGCCATGATCTACACCGGGGAGGAGGTCTGAACCATGAGAGATTATCACGGTATTATCTTCGCCTATCACGATGAGCCCGCCCTGCGGGATCTGACCGCCAACCGTACCGCGGCATCCCTGCCCTTCTGCAGCCGTTACCGCCTTATTGACTTCGCCCTCTCCTCTCTCCGGAACGCCGGCATCCTGGACGTGGGCGTCATCATGCAGCGGGACTATCAGTCCCTGCTGGACCATATCGGCAGCAGCAAGGCCTGGGATATGAGCCGCAAGACCGGCGGCCTGCGGATGCTGCCCCCCTTCGGCATGCCCCAGTACCACACCGGCAACTATAACGGCACCATCGAGGCCCTGAACGCGGTGGGCACCTATATCCGCCGCATCTCCCAGAAGCATGTGGTGCTGCTGCTGGGCAACATGGCAGCGAACCTGGACCTGGACGCGGTGATCCGCCAGCATGAGCAGTCCGGCGCCGACGCCACGGCCATCTGCGCGGGCCAGGGACTGGAGAGCACCCACAGCAATTACATCCTGGGCGAGGACGGCTTTGTGAAGTACATTGACCTGTTCTGCACCGGGGATGCCAAGGGCATTCCTTCCCTGGAGGGCTATGTCTTCAAGACGGAAAAGCTCCTGGAGCTGATGGACGTGTGCCGCACCAGGAACCTGTTCCGCTTCCATCAGGATGCCATGACCTACTTCCTCTATGAGGCAGGCGGCAAGATGGATGTGTATGTCCACCCCGGCTATGCCAAGATCATTCGCAGCGTGGACGAATACTATGAGGCCAGCCGCGATGTGCTGCGCCCCGAGGTCCGGCGGGAGCTCTTCCCGGCCGACCGGCCTGTGCGCACCAAGATCCATGAGGATGTGAGCACCTATTACGGCGAGCAGGCCTCCTCCCGCAACAGCCTGGTGGGCGATAACTGCATCATCGAGGGCGAGGTGGAGGACAGCATCATCTTCTCCGGCTGCCACATCGGCGCCGGCGCGAAGATCAAGGGCTGCATCCTCATGCGCCACTGCGTGGTGGAGCCCGGCGCCCGCCTGGAGTACGTCATCGCGGACAAGGCCGCTCATTTTTCCAAGGATTCCCTTCTGATCGGGAGCCAGAAGCTCCCCACCGTCGTCCCCAAGGACGGACGCATTTAAAGTGAAAAGATAAAAGTGAAAAGTGAAAAGAGAGCGGCTCTTTTCCTCTTCACTCTTCACTCTTCACTTTTCACTCTTCACTCTTCACTTTTTTGGAGGTACATTTCCCTATGATTGGACAAATTTCCCGCGACGAAGTGCGCAGCGCTATAGAAGACAAACTCTGCGCCTACTTCGCCACCACATCCGCTGCCGCCACCGACGAGCAGGTTTTCCGGGCCACCGCCATGGTGATCCGCGAAATCATGAGCCGCCTTCTGGCTGCGGAGGATCCCCGCCACGCCGAAAAGGAAGTCCACTATATGTCCATGGAGTTCCTGATGGGCCGGAGCCTGATGAAGAACGCCTTCAATTTGGGCATTTCCGAGGCCATTACCGGCGCGCTGGAGGATCTGGGCCGCAACGCTACCGATATTTTTGAGGATGAACCGGACGCGGGCCTGGGCAACGGCGGTTTGGGCCGCCTCGCCGCCTGCTATATGGACAGCATGGCTACCCTGGGCCTGGAGGCCACGGGCTACTCCATCTGCTATGAACTGGGCATCTTCAAGCAGCGCTTCCAGGACGGCAAGCAGACCGAGGTGGCCGACAACTGGAGGATCGCCGCGGAGAGCTGGCTGATCCCCCGCTATGAGGACGCGGTGGAGGTCCGCTTCGGCGGTCAGATCTCCCCCCATTGGGACAATTTCGGCCGCTATCACGCGGAGCACACCGGCTATGACGCGGTCATCGCCGTGCCCCGGGATATGCTGATCGCCGGCTACGATGGCAAGGAGATCAACACCCTGCGCCTGTGGGATGCCAAGAGCCCCAACTCCCTGGACATGTACCTTTTCTCCGAAGGCGCCTATGTGAAGAGCATGGAGCAGCGCACCATGGCAGAGGTCATCACCAAGGTGCTCTACCCTGCCGATGATCATATCGAGGGCAAGACCCTGCGCCTGAAGCAGCAGTATTTCTTCGTCTCCGCCACCGCCCAGGATGTGGTGCGCAAGCACATCAAAAAGTGGGGCGACATCCGGTCCTTCCACCGGCACCACACCATCCAGATCAACGACACCCACCCCACCCTCATCATCCCCGAGCTGATGCGCCTCTTTATGGATGAGCACGGCCTGGGCTGGGATGAGGCCTGGGACATTGTGCGCCAGAGCGTGGCCTACACCAACCATACCGTCATGAGCGAGGCGCTGGAGAAGTGGCCCCAGGATCTGGTGCAGAAGCTGCTGCCCCGTCTGTGGGAGATCATGTGCGAAATCAACCGCCGCTGGTGCGACTACCTGGTCTATAACTTCAACTGGGACGAGCGGGTGGGCCGCAACCTGATCATTCGGGACGGGCAGGTCCACATGGCCAATATGTGCCTTGCCGCCTGCTACAAGGTCAACGGCGTCTCCCGGCTCCACGGGCAGATTTTGAAGGACGATCTGTTCCACGATATCTACACCCTGCGGCCCGAGCGCTTTACCCACGTCACCAACGGCATCGACCACCGCCGCTGGCTTGCCCAGATCAACCCCGGCCTCCACGGCCTGGTGACAGAGCTCATTGGCCCGGATTATCTGACAAAGCCCGAGGAGCTGATCAAGCTGGCCGATTACGCCTCTGACAGCGAGGTGCGCCAGCGTATCAACGCGATCAAGCGGCAAAACAAGGAACGCTTCGGAGCTTTCCTGAAGCGGAACCAGGGGGAGGACTTCAATCCCGATGCGGTGATGGACGTACAGGTCAAGCGCCTGCATGAGTATAAGCGGCAGCTGCTGTGCGCCATGAGCATTGCCAGCCTGCAGCTCCAGCTCCATGACAACCCGAATATGGACTTCGTGCCCCGCACCTTCGTCTTCGGCGCCAAGGCCGCCGCGGGTTACAAGGTCGCCAAGCGCATCATCGAGCTGCTGCTGTCCATGGCGGACGAGATCAACAACGACCCTGTCTGCAAGGGCAAGCTGCAGGTGGTCTTTGTGGAGAACTACCGGGTCTCCGCTGCCGAGGCCATCGTGCCTGCCGCGGACGTGTCCGAGCAGATTTCCACCGCCGGCAAGGAAGCCAGCGGCACCGGCTGTATGAAGCTGATGATGAACGGTGCGGTGACCATCGGCACCCTGGACGGCGCCAATGTGGAGATGTACGAGCGGCTGGGGGACGAGAACATGTTCCTCTTCGGCCTGCACACCGAGGATATCGCCCGCATCCGCCGGGAGGGCTACGATCCCAACGCCGCGGCCAACGCCGACTGGGAGATCATGCGGGTGCTCAACCGCTTCCGGGAGGGCTTCCGGGACGGCAAGAGCTATTCCGACCTGGTGTCCGGTCTGCTCTACGGCGGCGACCCCTACATGCTCATTGCGGACTATCGGCCCTATGTGGAATGCCAGCACCGCCTGTATGAGCGCATCCGCAACGATGAGGAGCGGGCGCGTCTCGCCATCATGAACACCGCCCAGAGCGGCTTCTTCGCCGCCGACCGTGCCATCCGGGAGTATGCCGAAAACATCTGGCACGTGAAGTGAGCGTTCAGTTTTAAGAGTTGCATTTTGAGAGAGGGGCGGTCGTCGGGCCGCCCCTTCCGTTTTGACAGGAAGGAACCATACCATGAACAAGCATATCTCCGTCATCGGCGGGATGAATATGGATATCGGCGGCAGCGCCGGGGGAACGCTGCGCCTGCGGGACTCCAACCCCGGGCGCGTCACCATGCGGCCCGGCGGCGTGGGGCGGAACATCGCCCATGATCTGCGCCTGCTGGGGGCGGAGGTGAGTCTGCTTTCCGCCGTGGGGGACGATCCCAATGGCCGCGCCTTGCTGGAGAGCTGTGAGGCCCTGGGGCTGGACGTCTCCATGACCCTGGTGCGCCCCCGGGAGCGCAGCTCTACTTATTTGTATGTAAACGACGAGGGGGGCGATATGCTCCTGGCCGTCTCTGATATGGACATCGTGGACCGCATCACACCAGCCGCCCTGGAGCCTTGGCTTGACCGCCTCAATGGCTGCGACGCCGTGGTGCTGGATGCCAATCTCAGCGAGGCGGCGCTGGAGTTCCTGGCGGAAAAGCTGGCCGTGCCCCTCTATGCCGATCCGGTGTCCACCGCCAAGGCCCCCAAGCTGCGCCGCGTTTTGGGGCGGCTCGCGGCCCTGAAGCCCAATTTGCTGGAAGCCCAATGCCTCACCGGGGAGCGGGAGCCGGAGGCTGCCGCCCGAGCGCTGCTGGGAGCCGGCGTGCAGCGGGTGTTCCTCAGCCTGGGTGCGGAGGGCATGCTGGCTGCCGAGGGAGAGAGGATGCTCCGCCTGCCCTGCGTGAAGGCGGAGGTGGTCAACACCACCGGCGCCGGAGATGCGGCCATGGCCGCCCTGGTCTGGTCCGGGACGCAGGGCTTCGATCTGGAGCGGAGCGCCCGGGCAGCCCTTCTGGCCGGGGCCGTCACCTGCGAGTGCCTGGAGGCCAACAATCCCCGTCTGGGGGAGATCGCCAACAGACTGCCGTAGGGCCGACCATTGCGCGGCCGCCGATCCCCCGTTTTCCCGTAGAGCCGACCTGCGGTTGCCCGCGAACGGGGACGCAAATCAATTATAACGGGCGGCTGATAGCCGCCCCTACGGAATGAGCCCGCCAAATTACAAGAAAAACTTGCAATTTGGCGGGCTTGGTGCTAATATTTCAGTTTGTGTGTGAAAAAACCAAGGGGAGTTTGAGATTTATGGATAAACTGAGAAATATTGCCATCATCGCCCATGTTGACCACGGCAAAACCACCCTGGTGGACGAGATGCTGAAGCAGTCCGGTGTGTACCGGGAGAACCAGGAGGTCGTGGACCGGGTCATGGACTCGGGCGATCTGGAGCGGGAGCGCGGCATCACCATCATGGCCAAGAACACCGCCGTCTGGTACGGGGATACGAAAATCAACATCGTGGACACGCCGGGCCACGCCGACTTTGGCGGCGAGGTGGAGCGCATCCTGAAGATGGTCAACGGCGTCATCCTGCTGGTGGACGCGGCGGAGGGCCCCATGCCCCAGACCCGCTTTGTCCTCAGCCGTGCCCTGGAGCTGGGCCACCGGGTCATCGTGGTGGTCAACAAGATCGACCGGCCCGACCAGCGCATCCACGAGGTGGTGGACGAGGTGCTGGAGCTGCTGATGGATCTGGACGCCACCGACGAGCAGCTGGATTCCCCCATGCTCTTCTGCTCCGGCCGCAACGGCACTGCCAGCTATTCCCCCGACGTGGTGGGCACCGATCTCAAGCCCCTGTTCGAGACGATTCTGGAGTATATCCCCGCCCCGGAGATGGACGAGGACGCCCCCTTCCAGATGCTGGTCAGCAGCCTGGACTACAATGAATATGTGGGCCGCATCGCCATCGGCCGCATTGAGCGGGGCACCATCAAGCAGAACCAGGAGATCGAGGTCTGCAACTATCACAACCCCGATGAGCCCAGCCTGAAGGCCAAGGCCGTGAGCCTGTATCAGTTTGAGGGGCTCAACCGGGTCCCCGTCACGGAGGCCGGCGCCGGCAACATCATCGCCATGAGCGGCATCGGCGATATCACCATCGGCGACACCGTCTGTGCCCGCGGCTTTGCCGAGCCGCTGCCCTTTGTGAAGATTTCTGCCCCCACCATGGAGATGACCTTCTCCGTCAACGACAGCCCCTTCGCCGGGCGCGAGGGCAAGTTCGTCACCTCCCGCCAGATCCGGGAGCGGCTCATGCGGGAGACGCTGAAGGATGTGTCCCTGCGGGTCACCGACGTGGAGAACAGCACCGACAGCTTCAACGTGGCCGGACGCGGCGAAATGAGCCTTTCCATTCTGATCGAGACCATGCGCCGGGAGGGCTATGAGTTCCAGGTTTCGCCTCCCCGCGTGCTGTTTCAGGAAATCGACGGGAAGAAGTGCGAGCCGGTGGAGCGAGTGGTCGTGGACGTACCCCAGGATTCCATGGGCTCCGTCATGGAGAAGCTGGGCGCCCGCAAGGGTGAATTCCTGGAGATGACCCCGGTGGGCAGCCGCATGAAGCTGGAGTTTCTGGTGCCCTCCCGCGGCCTCTTCGGCTACCGCAACGAGTTTCTGACCGACACCAAGGGCGAGGGCATCCTGGCCAGCGTCTTTGAACGCTACGAGCCCTACAAGGGCGAGATCGCCCGCCGGAACACCGGCTCCCTCATCGCCTTTGAGACCGGCGAGGCCGTGGCCTACGGCATCTGGAACGCCCAGGAGCGGGGCGCCATGTTCATCACCCCCGGCACCAAGGTCTACGGCGGCATGGTGGTGGGCGTCTGCCCCAAGCAGGAGGACGTGCCCGTGAACGTCTGCCGCACCAAGCACCTGACCAATACCCGTGCCTCCGGCTCGGACGAGGCCCTGCGCCTCATCCCGCCCAAGCAGATGAGCCTGGAGCAGTGCCTGGAGTTCCTGGCGGACGACGAGCTGCTGGAGGTCACCCCCCAAAACCTGCGTCTGCGCAAGAGCATCCTGGACCACAGCCTCCGCATGAAGGCCGTCATGCGCGCCCGTGGATAAAGAGGATTCCGTTTTCAGATTTCAGGTTTCAGAACCGGGAAAGGCAACAGCCTTTCCCGGCTTTTCTTGACAAAACCGCGGTTTTTTTGTACGCTTGATCCAGTCTGTGCAGGGAGGGAAACCCGATGAAGAAAATGATCGCGCTGCTGCTGGCGCTGTTGCTGCTGCTTTCTCTGGCCGCCTGCGGCAATTCGGGGGAAGCAGGGGAGACGACCCGGGGCGCCATGCCCGATAGGGAAGAGGCGGTGGAGTCGGAGCAGGTGGACCTGGATCTTTCCATCTGCGAGCCGGAGGAAGGGTACCGGGATATTGCCCATTTCAACACCGATCCTACGGGCTATCGCGGCATGACCCTTCGGGTAGCGGGCGAGTTTTTCATCTTCGAGAGTCACGGCAAGACCTTCTACTATGTGGGCGTCCGGGATGACGATGGCTGCGTGGAGAATCTGGAGCTGCGCTTCCCCGGGGACGGCAGCCTGCCCGAGGACTTCCCCGAGGAGGGGGAGACGGTCACAGTGTGGGGCGTGCTGGACTATTACAGCATTGAGCGGGACGGAAGCACCGTCAACAGCGCCGTGCTGACCCAGGCCCGGATTTCCCAGTACGGTGGGGACAGGCGCGGCTGAGCGCCAGATTCCTCGCCGCGTCGCCATATTTCCTCTTGACGAATGGGCAGGGGAGTGTTAAAATACGCAAGAATGCGCCCGCGATCTATGCTGTGGGGTATGCCGCCGACGCGGTGTCCTTTCCTCCCACGGCCTTGACGCAGGGTATAGCAACAAATAGAAAGGAGCAACACCCATGATCACCAAGGAAAAGAAGACCAACGTTATCAGCGAGAACGCCACCCACGAGAACGACACCGGTTCTCCCGAGGTTCAGGTTGCCATTTGGACCGAGCGTATCCGCGAGCTGACCGAGCATCTGAAGCAGCATCCCAACGACGACCACAGCCGTCTGGGCATGTACCAGCTGGTCGGTAAGCGCCGCCGTATGCTGGACTATCTGGCGAAGAAGGACATCGAGCGTTACCGCGCGATCATCGCCAAGCTGAACATCCGCAAGTAATTTTGCGCCTGTTTCGCGTCTGAAGGTTATGAAGGTTGATTGCAGGGGATAATTGAATAATGTCCCCTGCATTTTTTCTGCCGTTCTGCCCCCTTCCCTTCGCTCCCCGGCTTCGTATTTGGAAGAGAGCACAGCCGCTGTGCTTTGCTCCAAGTGCGGATCTGGGGAAGGCTACAAATGAAAAGGAGATTTACACATGATCATCACCAACAAGCAGTTCCCCAACTACCGCAAGTATGAAATGATGTACGAGGGCCGCCCCCTGTCCATGGAAGTGGGCAAGATGGCCGAGCTCTGCAACGCCGCCGTTCTGGTCCGCTACGGCGAGACCACCGTGCTGGTGACCTGCACCGCCTCCGCCCGCCCCAAGGACGGCATCGACTACTTCCCCCTCGCCGTGGACTTCAATGAGAAGCTCTACGCCGTGGGCCGCATCCCCGGCAGCTTCATGCGCCGTGAGGGCAAGCCCAGCCTGCCCGCCGTGCTGGCCTCCCGTCTGATCGACCGGCCCATGCGTCCCCTCTTCCCCTCCGACCTGCGCAATGACGTGGTCATCGCCTGCGAGGTTTTGAGCGTGGATCGGGACTGCAGCCCCGAGATCACCGCCATGATCGGCGCCTCCGCTGCGGTTTCCATCTCCGACGTGCCCTTCAACGGCCCCATCGCCGGCATCGTTCTGGGCTGGGACGGCAAGAAGTTCCTCTTCAACCCCACCCATGAGGAGAAGGCCACCAACCGCATGACCACCACCATCGCCGCCACCCACAAGAAGATCGTCATGATCGAGTCCGAGGCCGACCAGGTTCCCGATGAGGTCATGTACGAGGGCATCGTGCAGGCCCATGAGCATCTGCAGCCCGTCCTCGACCTGATCGACAAGATGGTCCAGGAGATCGGCAAGCCCAAGTTCGAGTACGAGCACGCCTCCTTTGACGATGCCCTCTTCGAGGAGCTGGTCGCCAATGAGTTCGAGTCCATGGAGTACTGCATGGATACCGACGACAAGAACGTCCGCGAGAGCCGGGTCAACGACTGGATCACCATGGTCCAGGAGAAGTACAGCGAAGAGCATCCCGACATGATGCAGTATATGGATGAGATCCTGTACAAGCTGCAGAAGAAGGTCGTCAAGAAGTGGCTGCTGGCCGGCAAGCGTGTGGACGGCCGCCAGATGAACGAGATCCGTCCCCTGGCTGCCGAAGTGGGCGTGATCCCCGTGGTGCACGGCTCCGGCCTCTTCACCCGCGGTCAGACCCAGGTGCTCTCCATCGCCACCCTCGCCACCTTGAGCGACTCCCAGAAGCTGGACACCATCTGGGAAGAGACCGAGAAGCGCTTCATGCACCACTACAACATGCCCTCCTACTCCACCGGCGAGGCCCGCGCTCAGCGCAGCACCGGCCGCCGCGAGTACGGCCACGGCGCTCTGGTAGAGAAGGCGCTGCAGTGCGTCATCCCCGAAGTGGAAGACTTCCCCTACGCCATCCGCGTGGTCTCCGAGGTTCTCTCCTCCAACGGCTCCACCTCCCAGGGCTCCATCTGCGGCACCACCCTGGCCCTCATGGATGCCGGCGTTCCCATCAAGGCCCCTGTGGCCGGCATCTCCTGCGGCCTGATCCAGGACGGCGATGACTTCACCACCTTCATCGACATCCAGGGCGTGGAAGACTTCCACGGCGAGATGGACTTCAAGGTGGCCGGCACCAAGGCCGGTATCACCGCCATCCAGATGGACCTGAAGAACGACGGCCTGAAGCACGAGATCGTGAAGGAAGCCTTCGCCATCACCAAGGAGGCCCGCTTCCAGATCCTGGACGCCATCCTGCTCAAGGCCATTGCCGAGCCTCGCAAGGAGCTGGCCAAGACCGCGCCCAAGATGATCCAGATGAAGATCAACCCCGACAAGATCCGCGAGGTCATCGGCTCCGGCGGCAAGGTCATCCAGAAGATCACCGCCGACACCGGCTGCAAGATCGACATCAACGACGACGGCTCCATCTTTATCGCCTCCAGCGATATCGAAGCCTGCCGCGCCGCCCGCAAGACCATTGAGGACATCTGCTTCGAGCCGGAAGTGGGCGCCCTGTACTATGGCAAGGTCTCCAACATCCGCAGCGACTTTGGCGCGTGGGTGGAGCTGGCCCCGGGCAAGGACGGTCTGGTGAAGATCAAGGACCTGGAGTTCAAGCGCACCGAGAAGGTGGAAGACGTGCTGAAGGTGGGCGACATGACCTGGGTCAAGGTCGTGAACATCGGCCCCCGCGGCATCGACCTGAGCCGTAAGGACGCGCTCCGCGAGCGCGGCGAAGCTTGAAGTCAGTTTTCAGTTTTGAGAATTGAGTCTTGAGAATAACATCCCCGGAAGCTTTTGCTTCCGGGGATGTTATAACGTTTGCGTTCTTTTCGTAGGGGCGGATAGCATCCGCCCGTCGCCTCTTTGCCGCCGACCTATCGCAAAGTGCGGATTATTTGCGCTTTTTTGGGCAGGCTATCTGCGAGGTGATACTGATGAGATATGTTCCGGGCGCTCCCGAGAATTTCTTGGCGGAGCTGGATCGAAACGAGCCGGCCAGGGACAGATTTTATGCTCTGAGCCAGCAGGAACAGCAGCGCATCATCGATCAGGCGCAGTCCGTCAAGGACGTTTATGCAATGCGCGACCTTGTCAGCAGCATCCGCGGCTGATCTCACCCGGCAGAGCGGTCATCCGACCGCTCTGCTTTTAATACATATTATTTCTCTTTCAAGAGCTATCAGTTTTCCGGAGGAAGCCAGCATTTACAGCCCGCGCCGCTTTAGCTCCTCTACAATCTGAATATACACATCGCAAATGTCCGAAACGCCCGTTCCGGTTTTGCGGGAGAGGGGAGCGCGCCGCAGATCAATGGCATCCAGGTGGGAGATCCCGCGAAAGCCATTGGAGCGGAGCACGCGGCAATTCGCGCCCCAGGAGGCGGATTCCACCGTTACCAGCCCGTCGTTCTCTCCTTCCAGGCGCTTCACCACGAAATTTGCCGTGGAGAGCTTGAGATCGGAAAAGGGATGACCCATCACGCAGGCATAGCTCTGGTAAAAGATCCCCGGTACGTCCGGGTTTTCCCGGTTGAAACGCTCCGCCGCCTCGGTGGTAAAGCCTTGGCAGACCGCCAGAAAGTCCGGCTTTTTGTCCCCCACCACCCGGATCCAGTTGTTCACGGCGAAGGCGGCCAGGTTGAACAGGCCATGGGGCATTTTGAACAGTAGATCCACGGTTTTGGAGCCCCGGTGGGGCGTGGCGATGGTGGTGACGCTGGCGATCTTTGCGCCGGCGCCCAAGGAGGAGGCAGCCATCCGGGCCTCCAGCCCGCCCTTGGAATGGGCGATGAGATTCACCTTCTCCGCGCCGGTCTCGGCCAGGATTTGATCGATGCGGCGGATAATCTCGGCGGCGTTGGTCTCCGTGCTGGCCCAGCAGTCCTGCAGGCCGTAGCGGATCACCGCGCCCCGAGCCTCCAGCGCTGCCGGGATCCTTCCCCAGTAGACCGGCCACTTCAGGTCCCGGAAGCCCGCCCCATGGATCAGCACCAGGGGGTATCGGGTATGGCAGGATGTGTCTCTCACTTGCTCAGTCTCCAGTTTTCTGCCGGCTGCCAGCCGTCCAGGGGCAGGCGCTGCATGGCGCCGAAGATCTTGCTCTTCATATCGGGGTACTCCTCGCACATGCCGCGCAGCAGCGTCTTGATCTCATAGCGCTTGCTGCCCTTGTCCTGGGGGCAGGGGTTTTCCACGATGGGCAGCTCCAAGGCTGCCGCCACGTTTGCAATCTTCTGCTCCCCGGCGTAGACCAGGGGCCGGATCTGGGTCACGCCGCTCCGGTCCAGATAGGTCACCGGGCGGAAGCAGCTTAACCTCCCCTCAAACAGCAGGCTCATCATAAAGGTCTCCACCGCGTCGTCAAAGTGGTGGCCCAAAGCCAGTTTGTTGACACCGTGCTCGGTGATGGTGGTGTTCAGGGCGCCCCGGCGCATCTTGGCACAGAGAGAGCAGGGATTGGGTTCCTTCCGCACGTCGAAAACCACCTCTTTGATATCCGTCTTCAGGCAAGTGTAGGGGATCCCCAGCTCGGCGCACATCTCCTTCACCGGGGTAAAATCCATCCCCTCGAAGCCCAGCTCAATGGTGATGGCCTCCAGCTCGAAGGGCTTGGGGTAGTAGCCCTTCAGGTGGTTCAGGGCAACCAGCAGCAGCATGCTGTCCTTCCCGCCCGAGACGCCCACGGCCACCCTGTCGCCCGCCTCGATCATATGATAATCGTCCACCGCCCGGCGCACCGTGCCGGTAAATTCGTTGAGCAGCTTCGCCTTGTCCATCAAATATGCCTCCAAAAAAGCAAAAATCGAATTTAGATTCCGAGAGATTTTAAGAGTATTTGCGAGAATTCAAGAGCTTTGAAAATCAGAATTGATTTTTTCCAAAAAATACGTTGACAGCGCGGATCGCTTGTGGTATAAAAAGTGAGCGCGCTTGAGGAAATCATATCAATTCGCGCATAAAAAGTCAAAACTTTTTGATTCTATATTGGAGGCACAAAACATGTCCACTACCATGCTCACCAAGGAGAAGGTTGACCGTAAATGGTACATCCTTGACGCAGCCGGCAAGCCCATGGGCAAGACCGCCGCTCTCGCGGCCGATCTGCTCCGCGGCAAGCTCAAAACCGATTACACCCCCCATGTTGACTGCGGTGACTATGTCATCATCATCAACGCCAAGGACGCTGTCCTCACCGGCAAGAAGCTGGAGCAGAAGTACTACCGTACCCACTCTGGTTACCCCGGCGGCCTGAAGGAGACCCAGTACAAGACCCTCATGCAGAAGAAGCCTGAGCTGGCCATGCGTCTGGCTGTCCGCGGCATGCTGCAGAAGAACACCATCGCCCAGTGGCAGCTGAAGCGTCTGCGCATCTTCGCCGGCGCCGAGCACGACCACGCCGCCCAGAAGCCCGAAGTCTGGGATCGCTAATAGGAGGGAAAGAATATGGCAACCTACAAGACCAAGAAGCCCTATATGTACGGCACCGGCCGCCGGAAATCCTCCGTGGCCCGCGTCCATCTGATCCCCAACGGCACCGGCGTCATCACCGTCAACGGCCGTGATATCGACGATTACTTCGGTCTCGAGACCCTGAAGCTCATCGTCCGTCAGCCCCTGGTCGCCACCTCTACCCTCGGTAAGGTCGACATCGAGGCTACCGTCGCCGGCGGCGGCGTGTCCGGTCAGGCCGGCGCCATCCGCCACGGCATCGCCCGCGCCCTGCTGGGTGTGGATGAAAGCTACCGCGCCATTCTGAAGGCCGCCGGTCTCCTGACCCGCGATCCTCGTATGAAAGAGCGTAAGAAGTACGGTCTCAAGGCCGCCCGCCGCGCTCCTCAGTTCAGCAAGCGCTGATCGAGACTTCAAAATGCCCAAAAACCCCGGAACCATGCGGTTTTCCGGGGTTTTTCTTTTTGGCGCTTTAGCTTGACTAAACCCCTGGTTCTACCAGGGGTGGATAAAAAAGCC
>CAYNBS010000023.1:0-22824 GCA_964395795.1 uncultured Oscillospiraceae bacterium | reverse complement strand
TGAACTTCAACGGCGATAAGATGTCCAAGTCCAAGGGCAACGTGGTGGATCCCTACATCCTGGCGGAGAAATTCGGGGTGGACGCCCTGCGCTTCTTCCTGCTGCGCACCTTCCCCTTCGGCGCTGACGGCAACTTCACCAACGAGCTGCTGATTTCCACCATCAATACCGATCTGGCAAACGACCTTGGAAACCTGGTCTCCCGCACCACCGCCATGGTGGAGAAGTACTTCGGCGGCAAGCTCATCCCTGAGCGGGAGAGCGATCCCCTGGACGAGGAGCTTCTGGGCATGATCCGCGCTGCTTCCCAGCGTTATGCCGCCCAGATGGACAAGCTCCAGCTCCACCTGGCCCTGGAGGAAGCCTTCAAGCTGATCCAGCGGGCCAACAAGTACATCGACGAGACCATGCCCTGGAAGCTGGCCAAGGAGGAGGACAAAAAGCCCCGCCTGGCTTCCGTCATGTATAACCTGCTGGAGGCTCTGCGGGTGTCCCTGACCCTGCTGACGCCCTTCATGCCGGACAGCTGCGCCAAGGCCTTCGAGCAGATCGGCGCCGATGAGAATGCCCGGAGCTGGGACGCTGCCTGCGCATACGGCGTGCTGCCCCAGGACGTGGCCGTGCGCAAGGGCGAGACCCTGTTCCCCCGCATCGACGCCGCCAAGATGCTGAGCGAGCTGGAGGAGGCCGAGAAGGCCGCCAAGGGCCCCCAGGTGAAGGTGGAGCCGGTGCTGCCCGATGTGACGATCGACGAGTTTGCCAAGTGCGATATGCGCGTGTGCAAGGTGCGTGCCTGCGAGGCGGTGAAGAAGTCCAAGAAGCTGCTGCGCTTCGAGCTGGACGACGGCTCCGGCACGCCCCGGCAGATCCTCTCCGGCATCCATGAGTTCTATGAGCCGGAGATGCTCGTCGGCAAGACTGTGGTGGCGATCCTGAACCTGCCCCCGCGGAAGATGATGGGGCTGGAGTCCTGCGGTATGCTGCTCTCCGCCGTCCGGGAAGTGGACGGCAAGGAGGAGCTGCATCTGCTGATGCTGGATGACTCCGTTCCCGCCGGCAGCCGCCTTTGCTGAGACAGAAGAATGTACAAACGAAAGAAGCCGCACCCATCGGGTGCGGCTTCTTTCGCCGTCTTGACTTGGGAGAATTGCTCAGCCTTCCAGCACGGACATGGCAGCGGCGAGCCAGACGCCGTCCTGCCGGACAAAGACAAGCTCATAGGTGTTTTGGTCCTCGTGGCTGTAGGTATCGTCCCAGGTGTTGCCGGAAACGTCAGCCTCATAATGGATGGTGCAGAGAAAGCAGTCCTCTCCCACAAGATAGAAGTGATCGAACTGCAGATCCTTGAAATCGGTGCTGGTGCGAATGGCCCAGTACATGGTGTCCTCAGAGTGAAGGAAGTAATCGTACAGCTCCGTGTCAGGCAGCGTGAGATGCAGCAGGGCACGGTGCAGATTGGGATTGTAGGAGGAGGAGAGGTAGTCCATATAGCGGCGGAAAAAGGTCTCCGCCACAGGCCGAAGGGCTTCCTCCGCCTCGGGATCTCCCGGGTATAAGAAGACATAGCGTCCATTCTCCGCGGCAACGGGTGTAAGCTCTGACCCGTCCGGCCCATAGGCCCGCACCTCCGGCAGCGTCAGCAGTCCGTCCAGTGCGTAGACATAGGTCCGGTAGCCGGCGTCGCCAAGCTTCCCCTCCAGCCCGGAAAGCAGGCCCAGATCGATGCGCTCTGCGTCCGAACGCTCCAGGGGCACGCCGCCTGCCATCACCTGCACATCCTCCGGCGCGGTGATGGTCAGCCGCACCCGCTGGGCGGGCACGGTGTCATAGTGCAGCAGCGTTTCGGTGGAGGAGGAATCCGGGGCATAGGTCTGCCCGGCGGCGTCCGTCACGGAAATGGAACCAAACAGCGGCCCGACCCGGTAGGTGAGCTGCTGGGGCGGCACGGCATAGCGGGCCTCCAGCGGGGAAAGGTCCTGAATCGGCTGGCCCCGCTCCGCGATATAGGCTTCCTCCAGGGGAACGCCGTTGAGCAGCAGCGCCTGGGAGGAGAGGGCGGTGATCTCCACCTCCACGGAGCGGAGCCCTTCCGTCAGGTCGCAGGAGGAGATCCTGCCAAGTTTCCAGTCATGCAGCCCGAAGCCCAGCCGGACATCGCCGGGAATCAGCTCCACCGTGCAGAGATTCACCGGGCCGCAGCGCACGATAAAGACAGCCTTGTCGCGGTCGGAGTCCTTTTGCACCTGCCGGTAGCTCAGGGTGCCGTCCAGCGAGAGCGCCTCGCGCCACTGGCGAAACAGCGCCGCCGGATCCTCAAAGGGCGTCAGGGTAAAATCCAGGTTTTCTTCTGCGGCGTTCAGCCAATCCTCGGCACTGTACCGGGTCATCAGCTCGTCCATCACCGGCTCCGGGCGGCTCTGCTCATAGGCGTCCAGATAGCGGTAGAGGATGATACAGCCGAGAAGCCCCAAAAGCAGCAGCGCTGCGGCCCAGATCAGTAAAAACCGCCCCCAGCGGTTGCGCTTTCCTTTTGCTTCAGCCATTTTCGTCCCCCTCTTCCAGCACGATAAAAGCGGTGGGAATGCGCCGCGGCCCCACAACGGAGGAGCAGTTATTGATGATCTCCCCCTTGTAAACCATGATGGAGGAGGAGCCGCCGTCCAGATTGCCGGCGTTCACGGCGCCGTACTCCAGCATGATATCGCAGATGTCCTGCATGGTGGCGCCCAGGGTGCTGATGCTGCGCCCATCCAGAACCAGGAGAAGGAGGGCCCCGTCAGCCCGCTGGCCAATGGCGGTGCGGGGATTCACGCCCCCGCCCAGATTCTGCTGCTGGACCTCGCCGTTGATGATCAGGGAGGAGGCCAGCCCGTCATGGGTGACAAAGCTGACGCCCCAGCGCAAATGCAGGTCCAGCGCCTCCTGCCCGGTCATGGAGCCTACATGGAGCACGCCGTTCTCGTCCAGCCCCACGACACTGTATTTGTTTTCCGGGTCGCCCCAGCAGATTTCACCCTCAGAAATGACCAGCCCATAGGGAGTGCCGCCGTCTCCGCGGCCGTTGCCGTCGTTGAAGCCGCCGGCGTTGATGCCTGCCACGCCGCCGTACTTCTCCACCATGTCCACCAGTAGCATGCCGGGCTGCTTGCCAAAGTTGTCAGAGGTGCCCAGGATCACGGTTTTGGGATCATAAACGAT
Source organism: uncultured Oscillospiraceae bacterium (assembly GCA_964395795.1). Taxonomy (GTDB): domain Bacteria; phylum Bacillota; class Clostridia; order Oscillospirales; family Oscillospiraceae; genus Limivicinus. The sequence continues at coordinate 19,626 of CAYNBS010000023.1, read as the reverse complement.
CAGCAGCTTGCCCTTGCAGGTCCCCTCGGAGATGTCGATCAGCTCATAGGCCGGCTTCCCGTCCCGCGAGGAGGCGCCGGCAATGTGGATCAGAGACGTGTTGACCGGCGCGGTGTCCAGGTCTTCGGTGCTCACGCTCTTATACTGGGCCAGCTCCTCCTCCGAGAGAAAAATGCCCGAAAGCCAGCGAATGGCGCTGGTCTCCCGCACCGAGCGGCAAAACATACCGGTAACGGTGGGGGATGGGCCTTTTTCCAGCACCCAGAGGACGCCCAGCAGGACAAGGGACAGACAAAGCAGCGTAACGCCCAGGAAGGACAGGGCGCGCAGCAAAAGCCTGCGGATCCGATGTGTGTTTGTGACCTCAAGTTTCCCGCTCATGGCTGATCTCCTTGCCTGTCATCCCGGAACTGCAGAAGCCCGGCGACAGGAAATCCTATAATATGGTAAGTCTATCATCGGCCTACCCCCTTGTCAAGAATGACGCAACCATGGCCTGCCGGAGTTTGACAAACGACCCATGCGGGCGTAGAATACCAAGTATAAAGGCAGGGATCATGCAATGAAACGATTGACTGTGCTCCTGCTGGCGCTGCTGTGCCTGCTGCTTGCGGGCTGCGCCGACCAGGCGGAACAGGAGAATAGCCCGGCAAGTGAGACGCCCCTATCCACGCCGGAGCCGACGCCGGAGGCCTTGCGTTTCCCGGACGGCAGCACCCGGGACCGGAACGCGGAGAGCCTGGATTTGAGCTGGCTTCGGCATGAGGATGTGGAGGAAGCGGCGGCGCTGCTGGGCCAGATGCCGCGGCTGAAAACAGTGGAGCTGGGGGCAGATTCTGCCCTGAACCGGGAGGAAGCGGCACAGAGTGCGCCTGCGGCGGAGGAGACGCCGGAGCGCCTGAGCTGGACGGATATCCGAACGCTGCAGCAGGCGGCGCCCCAGGCGGAGTTTTTCTACCGCTTCCGCTTTTGCGGCAAGGACTTTTCCCTGCAGGACGAGGCCATGGACCTGAACCACCGCGCCATGGACGACGAGGGTGCCGCGGTGCGGGAGATCCTGCCCTGCATGACCCACTGCCGCTATCTGGACATGGATTCCTGCGGCGTGTCCAATGAAGCGATGGCCGCCATTCGGGATGATTTCCCGCAGATCGACGTGGTTTGGCGGATCTGGTTTGGCCGCAACGACTGGCTGAGCGTGCGGACGGACGTGGAGCGGATCGTGGCTTCGGACGGGGGCTTTCACCTGGAGGACAACGTGGAGCCGCTGAAATACTGCACCAGGGTCAAATACCTGGATGTGGGCCATGCGCCGTACCTGCAGGACTGGAGCTTTCTTGCCTATATGCCGGAGCTGGAGGTCTGCATCGTCTCCCTGGGCGGCTGGGAGGGGGACGCCCTCTCGGGCCTTGCAAACTGCCCCCACCTGGAATACCTGGAAATGAGCAGCCGGACCAGCAGGGGAGAGATCGACCTGAGCTTTCTGGCCGGTTTGAGAGAGCTGAAGCATCTGAATATCTGCTGCCTCTACGACAATGTGGTGGGCTATGAGGCGCTGGAGAACCTGACCCAGCTGGAGCGGCTCTGGATCGGCAAGTTCACCTACCTTCCCGAGGCGTATGTGGAACACCTGCGGGAGGCTCTGCCCAACACGCTGATCGACGCCGAGACCGAGTCCGGCTTCGGCGGCTCCTGGCGCTGGGTCCGGGAAGAGAACGGCCCCATGCAGCCCCGCTATGCGCTGCTGTGCAGCCAGTTTGACTACGGGAATTTTGACACCGTCTGCGCCCTGTATAAGAACGACCCCCTGTATTACCCTCATGATTGAGCAAAGGCCAACCGGGCCGTCCGGAGCAAAAGGTTCCGGACGGCCCGGCGGCTTTTTGCCTGTCGGGAACACTTGTAAGAACAGGAAAAATGTGTTATACTACCTATTTAGAAAATCTTTCTCATGGAGGAATGAAACATGACAAAAATCGATATATTCTCCGGCTTTCTGGGCGCTGGCAAGACCACGCTGATCCGCAAGCTGATCGCGGAGGGCTATCAGGGCGAGAAGCTGGTGCTGATCGAAAATGAGTTCGGCGAGATTGCCATTGACGGCGGCTTCCTGAAGGATGCGGGCGTGGAGATCAATGAGATGAACTCCGGCTGCATCTGCTGCACCCTGGTGGGCGACTTTACCAAGGCCCTGAAGAAGGTCATGGACGACTTTGCCCCTGACCGCATCCTCATCGAGCCCTCCGGCGTGGGCAAGCTTTCGGACGTTGCCAAGGCCGTGGAGCGGGTAGAGGGCGCCCATATCGGCGCCAAGGTCACCGTGGTGGACGCGGGCAAGGCCAAAATGTATATGCGCAATTTCGGCGAGTTCTTCAATGACCAGGTGCAGAATGCCGACCTGATCGTTCTCAGCCGCACCGGCTCTGCCAGCGACGCCAAGGTGCTCACCGCTGTGGAGCTGCTGAAGGGTCTGAACGACCACGCGGGCCTGATCACCACCCCCTGGGACCAGGTGGACGGCAAGCTCATCCGCGAGGCGATGGACGAAAACGGCCTGAAGGCCGAGATGGAGAAGCTGCAGCATGAGCAGGAGCATCACCATCATCACCACGAGGATGAGGAGCATGAGCACCATCATCACCATGAGGACGGCGAGGAGTGCGACGATCCCGATTGCTGCTGCCACCATCACCACGACCATGATGAGGACGAGGAGCACGAGCACCATCATCACCACCACGAGGACGGTGAGGAGTGCGACGATCCCGATTGCGAGTGCCACCATCATCATGACCACGACCATCATCACCACCACGCCGACGAGGTCTTCACCAGCTGGGGTATGGAGACGCCGCGGAAGTTCAGCGAGGCGGAGCTGCGGGAGATCCTGTCCGAGCTGCAGGACGCCGTGCAGTACGGCATCGTGCTGCGGGCCAAGGGCATCGTGGATGCCAGCGACGGCCAGTGGCTGTATTTTGACTATGTTCCCGGCGAGATGGAGATCCGCCGCGGCGCTGCCGGCGTGACCGGCCGCTTCTGCGTGATCGGCTCTCATATTCGGGAGGACGCACTGAAGGAGTTGTTCACCGGTGAATGAGAATCGCGATGTGCCCGTCTATCTGTTCACGGGCTTTTTAGAGGCGGGCAAGACCAAGTTCATCCAGGAGACCCTGGAGGACAAGCGCTTCTGCAACGGGGAGCGCACCCTGCTGCTGATCTGCGAGGAGGGCGAAGAGGAATACGCTCCCGAGCAGTTTGCCGATCCCAATGTGGTGATGGCTGTGGTAGAGGACCAGAGCGATCTCACCGAGGAGAACCTGAAGGCCTGGCTGCATGACGCCCGGGCCGAGCGGGTGGTGGTGGAGTATAACGGCATGTGGCTGCTGGACGCCCTGTACCAGGCCATGCCGGAGAGCTGGGCCGTGTACCAGGAGTTCATGTTCGCCGACGCCTCCACCTTCCTCAGCTACAACAACAACATGCGCCAGCTGGTCTATGACAAGCTGAAGAGCTGCGAGCTGGTGGTGTTCAACCGCTTCCGGCCTGAAATGGACAAGATGGCTTTTCACAAAATCGTCCGCGGCGCCTCCCGCCGGGCGGATATCGCCTATGAATACGCAAACGGCAAGGTGGAGTACGACGATATCCAGGATCCCCTGCCCTTTGATGTGAACGCCCCCGTCATTCAGATCAACGACGAGGACTATGCCCTGTGGTATCGGGACATGAGCGAGGAGCCCAAGAAGTATGAGGGCAAGACCGTGAAGTTCAAGTGCCGCGCCCTCAAGCGGGGCAAGCTCCCCAAGGGCTGCTTCGTGGTGGGCCGGCATGTGATGACCTGCTGCGTGGAGGACATCCAGTTTGCGGGCCTGGTCTGCCAGTGGGACAAGGCCGATCTCGTCCAGGACGAGAGCTGGATGGTGCTGACAGCCAAGATCAACTACAAGTTCCATCGGGCCTACGGCAAGCGCGGGCCGGTGCTGAGCTACCTGGACAGCGCCATCACCGCGCCGCCTGCCCAGGATGTGGCCACCTTCTATTGACCAAGAAGCGGGAGAAGAGAGAGTAGGAGAGGTTTTATGGGAGAGAGCATTCTGACCTTTTATCGCAGCCGGGTAAAAAAGAACTGGAAAATCGCGTTTTACGCGGTGCTGGTGATCGGCCTGATGACCCATCTGTACAAGTTCACCAATACGCTTTTGAACCATGATGCCCTGTTCCATACCTATACTCCCCAGAACGCCATCGGCTCCGGGCGCTGGTTTCTTACCGTGGCCTGCGGCTTGAGCAGCTTTTTCGACCTGCCCTGGGTCAACGGCCTGCTGTCGCTGCTGTGGATCGGCGCCACCGCCGCCGTAATCGCGGATATCTTTGACCTCCGCAATCCCGTAGCCCTGGTGCTGGAGGGCGGTTTGCTTGTCACCTTCCCCTGTGTGACCAATACCTTTTTCTATGAATTTACGGCGGACGGCTATATGCTGGCCATGCTGCTGGCCGCGCTGACGGTGCGCTTTTCCCTGATCGGGGAGCGGCGGAAGAGCCGCCTGGTGCTGGCGGGGCTGTGCCTCTGCTTTTCCTGCGGGATCTATCAGGCATACGTGTCCTTTGCACTGATCCTCAGCGTCTGCCATATGCTGTGGGAACTGCTGCAAAATCGGGTCAGCGCCAGGGAAACCTGGCGCTGGGTGGGCAGGATGGCCCTGGTGTACGGCGGAGGCATGCTTGCCTATTGGATTTTGTGGAAGCTGCTGCTGCGCCTGGAGGGCGTTGCGGCCACCGGCTATCAGGGAATGGATCAGATCGGGCAGATCGGCCTCGTATCCCTGCTGGCGGCGGGGAAGGAGATGGCCCTTGGCCTGAGCCGATTCTTCTTTGGCGGCAATATCTTCGCCCACGGGCTTACCTTCTATGCCGTGCTGAACATTCTGTTCCTGCTGCTGATGCTTGAAATGCTGGTGGTGGCGGTGCGCCGCGCCGGTCTGCATCGGCAGCGGGGTAAGGCGCTGCTGTTCCTGCTGGGGCTGCTGGCGATCCCGTTTTTCGCCTTCCTGTGGCTCTTTGTGTCGCCCACGGTCAGCTACCATATGCTGATGCTGCAGAGCCTGTGCGTGCTCTATGTGTTTGCCTTGGTGCTGTGCGAGCGTTATCTTTCCCCGCGGATCGGCACCCTGGCTGGCCTGTTCTTTGCCCTGCTGGTGCTGAAATTCTCCCTGCAGGCCAACGTCTGCTATTTTGAGATGGACAAGTGCATGGAGCATTCCCGGGCAACCGCCATTGAAATGCTCACCCGTGTCCATGAGGCGGACGAGGGCGGTGCCACCTATATCGCTTTCCTGGGCGGCGGGGATCAGTCCCTGGTCAAGCTGGGGGCGCCAGGGGTGGACGAGATCCTGGTCAGCGCCCACCAGCTGCGCTCTACGTTGCTGTTTGACAATATCTACGCCCCTTTGTATCTGCAGCAGATCCTGGATTGCCCCTACCTCCCCGTGAATGAGGAGACTCTTGCCCGGCTGGAGGCCAGCGGCGTGGCCGCGGACATGAAGCCCTGGCCGGCGCAGGGTTCGATCCGCGTGGTGGGGGACACGGTGGTGATCCTGCTGCCGCCGGTGGAAGAAAACGAAAATTGAGAGAAGACCCCATGAGATACAAATGCCTGGTCTTTGACCATGACGATACGGTGGTCAACAGCACCGCAACGATCCACTATCCCAGCTTTGTGGCCTACCTGGATGCCTATTTTCCGGAGAAAAGCTGCACGCTGGAGCACTATTTCCTGAAAAACTTCGACCCGGGCTTCATCGCCATGTGTAAGGACGAATACGGCATGAGCGATGCTGACCTGGACGTGGAGGTTCGCTTCTGGCGGGACTATGTGCGCACCCGCATCCCTCGGGCCTATCCCGGCATCCGGGAGATCATGGAGCGTCATAAGGCCGCAGGGGGGCTGCTTTGCGTGGTGTCCCACTCTATGGATGAAAACATCCTCCGGGATTATCGGGAAAACCGCCTGCCGGAGCCGGATGTGATCTTTGGCTGGGAGCAGCCGGTGGAACGGCGTAAGCCCAATCCCTGGCCTCTGGAGGAAATCATGCGCCGCTATGATCTAGTCCCGTCGGAGCTGCTGATGATCGACGATCTGAAGCCCGGCTTCGATATGGCCCGGGCCGCAGGGGTGGACTTTGCAGCCGTGGGCTGGGCCAACGATATCCCGCAGATCGAGGACTTTATGCGGAAAAACTGTAAACTGTACTGTAAGACCGTGCCGGAGCTGGCGGCCCTGCTGGGCTGAAGCGGCGGCGCGAAGAAAGGGGAGGGACCCAATGCCTGCCTGCCTTTATATTGTGATCCCCTGCTACAACGAGCAGGAGGTGCTGCCCATCACCGCGCCCATGTTCCTGGAGAAGCTGCGCTCCCTCACCGCAGCCGGCAAAATTTCGGAGGACAGCCGGGTGCTCTTTGTCAACGATGGCAGCCGGGACCGCACCTGGGACATCATTCGGGAGCTGGCGGCCTCCGATCCGCACTATATCGGCATCTCCCAGAGCCGGAACCGGGGACATCAGAACGCGGTGCTGGCAGGACTGATGGAGGCCAAGGACCGCTGCGATATCACCATTTCCATCGACTGCGACGGGCAGGATGATATCAATGCCATGGACGCCATGGTGGACGCGTATCGGGACGGCTGCGACGTGGTCTATGGCGTCCGCTCCAGCCGGGAGACGGACACCTTCTTCAAGCGCTTCACAGCCCAGAGCTTTTATAAATTCCTGCGGAGCATGGGCGCCGAGGTGGTGTATAACCATGCCGACTACCGGCTCATCTCCAGCCGGGTGCTGCAGGAGTTCGCCAACTTCAAGGAGGTCAATCTGTTCCTCCGGGGCATGATCCCCCTGGTGGGCTTCAAGAGCACCACCGTGAGCTATGCCCGGGCGGAACGCCTGGCGGGCAAGAGCCATTATCCGCTGAAGAAAATGCTCGCCCTGGCGGTGGACGGGATCACCAGCCTTTCGGTCAAGCCCCTGCGGCTGATCACGGGCTTCGGTGTTTTCGTGGCCTTCGTCAGCTTCATCGGCTGCCTCTGGGCACTCATCACCGCACTCTGCGGCAAGGCTGTGGCGGGCTGGGCCAGCATGACCTGTATCGTCTGCTTCGTGAGCGGGGTGCAGCTTATCTGCCTCGGCATCATCGGGGAGTATATCGGCAAGATCTATATGGAGACCAAGGCCCGCCCCCGCTATATCATCAGCGAACGCACCTGGGAGGACTCCCGGGCGGAAGGACGGCACGTAAGTTCTTAATTCTCCTAAATTTTTGCGGAAAGTGGGGAATTTTCTCCGAAAATCCGGCTGCATAGAAGGCGCAGGGGCGCGGCGGTACTTGACGAACCGAGGAAATCGGTGTATTATGTACCGTAGTACCTCTGCAATTTCTATTCCTGTTGTCCGCTACGATCAGCGCGAGTCCGCAGCTGCGGAAACCATTTTGCAGCTGACTATTCCTATAGAACGGAGGAAACAGCATGAGCGTTATTCCTGAAGTAAAATGCCGCCGCTGCGGTGAGAGCTTTTCGGCTCTGCGCAGCCGCTGCCCCAACTGCGGCACCCGCCGTGTGGCCCAGAGCGGGCGCACCCCGGCTACCACACCGGGCACCGTGAAGGGGACCGCCGCCTACGAGCGGGCGGAAACCAACACCAAATGGCAGATGATTTTCGGCCTGATCCTGGTAGCTGCGGTTATTCTGGGTGTGGTCGCCATGGTGGTGACCCGTCCCGACGGCTTGGACAATCCCAAGACCGACAATTCCGGCACCATCGTTGCCCCCACGGCGACGCCGACGCCCGATCCCGGCATGGAGATCGTGCAGCCGCCTACGCCCTCTCCCACGCCCACTCCCGTGCCCGAGTCCGTGAAGGTCTTCTTCTTTGAGGATGAGAAGGACGAGTTCACCGAGAAGGTCGGCGAGACGGTGCGGCTGAAGGCCGTGGCCTACCCCGTGGATCAGTTCCCCAACGGGCCCTATACCTGGAGCGTCAATGACGAGAGCGTGGTCAAGCTCACCGTCAGCGATGACACCAAGGAGTGCGAGGTCCTGTGCCTGAAGCATCAGCCCGGCGGCGTCACCCTGACCGTGACCTGCAACGGCGTTGAGAAGAAGGTCATCATCTACACCAAGAACGGCTGAGCACAGCCATGAAAAAACCGGAGCCTTATGGCTCCGGTTTTTTCGTCCAGGGCAAAACGGAAAACTACTTCCCCGCCAAGTGCAGCAGCTCCGGGGCAATATGGCAATAGCCCCCCGGGTTCTTGTCCAGGTATTTCTGGTGGTACTCCTCTGCGGGGTAGAAGTTTTCCAGCGGCAGCAGCTCCACCAGCAGGGGCTGCTTATACTTTGCCTGCTCCGCGGCGAAGCGGGCCTGAATTTCCGGCAGCTGCGCCTGCTCCGTATAGTAGATTCCTGTGCGATACTGCACGCCCATGTCCCCACCCTGGCGGTGGTAGGCGGTGGGATCCACGGTGAGAAAATACCAGTCCAGCAGCTGCGTCAGACTTACGATTTCCGGGTCGTAGTCGATGCGGACGGTCTCGGCATGGCCAGAGCTGCGGCAGACCTCCTGATAGCTGGGGTCCGCGGTGGGGCCGTTGGCATAGCCCACCTGGGTGGCGAGCACCCCGTCAAACTGATCGAAAAACTTCTGGGTGCCCCAGAAACAGCCCCCGGCCAGATAAATGGTTTTTCCGGACATATCAGCGCCTCCTTTGCCTTTCCTCAAGTGTAGCACAGGCGCCCGAACGGCGCAAGCCCCTTTACTTTGCCGCCGAGCTGCGATAAAATAGAACAGAATACAAAGTGGGAGGAGACCTTTTTGAATACCGATTTCTATGATCTATTGCTGAAAAACCTGCCCGATGGGGACACGCGGGTGGCAAACATCGTCCGCGGCGTGAGCTGGACGGCCGCCGTGCTGGAAAACGGACAGGCGGGCGTGGCCATGCATACCGAGGGGGAGAGCCGCCCCCGGATGCTGGAGAACCTGGTGGGTCTGCCCGCCCGGGAGGCAGGTCAAGCCGTCCTGTCCTGGAATTTTGAAGAGGCCAGCGAGGGTATGGCCGTTCTGAACGCCTGCTACAATACCTCCGCCCAGATCGACGCCCTCCACGCCCGCCACACCGGCAGCGCCCTGGAGGGAGTGAACCTGGAGGGGCGCACCGTGGGCTTCGTGGGCCATCTGGTCAAGCACAGCGGCATCACCGAGGAGCTGCTGGCCCCGGTCAAGGAGTATTTCATTTTGGAAAAGGAGCCAAAGCCCGGGGACTACCCGGACTCCGCCTGTGAATATCTGCTGCCCCGCTGCGATCTGGTGGTGATCACCGGCAGCGCCAGCGTGAACAAGACCATGCCAAGGCTGCTGGAGCTCTGCCGGGGGGCGGAGCTGATCCTCACCGGGCCAACGGTGCCCCTTTGCCCGGAGCTGCTGGACCTGGGGATCCGCCGTCTCAACGGCTGCGCCATCACCGACCGGGACGGGATGCTGGAGAAGATCGTGCGGGAGCGCACCTCCGTCAACGCCTTTGCCCGCCATTTTACGCTGGGGAACTGAGATGGAGCTTGCGACCTTCCTCTGCACCCTGCTGCTTCTGGGCCTTGCAGGCTGGATGCTGATCGGCGCCGCCAAGCAAAAAGGGGGCCTGGCCGCCTTGGCCGCAGGAGGGGAGGATCAGCCCCTCAGCCGGGACCGGGCCGTGCTCTACTGGGCGCTGATCCTGCTGACTTCGCTGCTGCGGCTCTACCGCTTTGGTACCGTCCCCGGCGGTTTCAACCAGGATGGGGCTATGGCGGCGGTGGACGCGCTGGCCCTGGCTCATCACGGCACCGACCGTTTTGGCACCTGGCTTCCTGCCCACTTCACCGCTTGGGGCTACGGACAGATGAGCGTGCTGCTGAGCTACTGCATGGCACCCCTGTTCCGCCTCTTCGGCATGAACAATGTCACGGCCCGGCTTCCTATGCTGCTGTGGAGCTTTGCCGGCATGGCCGCGGCCTATGGCCTGCTGCGGGGACTGATCTCCCGGCGGGCGGGCCTGCTGGGCCTGTTGGCCCTGGCCCTCTGCCCCTGGCACTTTATGCAGAGCCGTTGGGCGCTGGACTGCAATCTGCTGCCCCATACCTTTCTCGTGGGCCTGGCCCTGCTCTGGCGGGGGACGAAAAAGCCTGCCGCCCTCTACGCTTCCATGGTCTTCTTCGCCCTCAGCATGTACAGCTACGGCGTGGCCTTCCTGCCGGTGCCGCTGTTTCTGCTGGGTGCCTGCGCCCTGCTGCTGCGGGGCAAGTGGCTGCGATGGCCCAGGGTGCTGGGCTGCGCGGCGCTGTACTTCGGCCTGGCCTGGCCCATTTACGGCACCATGGCCATCAACGCCCTGGGCCTTTCCACGGTGGAGCTGCCCTTTGTCACCCTGCCCTTCTTCCCCCAGAGTGTGCGGGCAAACGACCTGATTTTTTATTCACCCGCGCCCCTGCAGCAGCTGGTGCAAAACGCCAAGGCCCTGTGGAGCGTGGGCTTCCGGCAGGCGCCGGATCTGCCCTGGAACGCCATCGACGGCTTTGGCACGGTGTACCGCTGCTCCTGGCCGCTGCTGGCCCTGGGACTGGGGCTGAGCCTGGTCCGTGCCTTCCGGGCGGAGGATCCCCGCCGACGCCTGGGCTACCGGCTGCTGCTGCTCTACTGGCTCTGCGCCCTGGTCACGGGCCTTTGCGTGAACAATGTGAACGTGAACCGGGTCAACATTCTTTTTTATGCCCATGTGCTGTTCATCGTCATCGCCCTGGAGGCGCTGATCCGCCTCCGTCCCAGCACCGCCTGGCCGGTGCTGGCCTGCTACGCGCTCTCGGCGGCGCTGTTCTTCCAGAGCTACTTTGGCCCCTGGGCGGAGCAGATCTCCGCGTCCTTCTATCAGGACTTTCTGGAGGCGGTGAGCTGGGCCGGGGAACGGGAGGATGCGGTGCTGGTGCTGACGCCGGATGTGCAGTATACCGGCGGCCGCCAGGTCACCGAGATTCTGACGCTCTACGCTCTGGACGTGGACGCGGAATACTTTCAGGGGAAGACCGGGGATCCGCTCCCCTACGGCCAGCGTTTCCTCTACCGGAATCTGAGGGCAGAGGATCTGGAGCAGCCCCAGGCGGGGCGACTGTTTGTGATGAAACGGTCTGCGCTGCCGGCGGCGTTGCCTCCTGGCTGGAGCCTGCAGGATTTCGGCAGCTACTGCGTGGTATATTACGGAGGATGATCATGGAAATCTATGAGGAACGATATACGGTAGCCCCATCGGGCCTCTGCACAGGGGATCTGTTCCGCCTGATGCAGAAAATTTCCGGCGACCACTGCCGTCAGATCGGCTACGGGGAGCCGGTGATGGAGGAAAAGGGCCTCATGTGGGTCATCATCCGCCACGGGGTGCAGGTGCTGCGCTGGCCCGGAGCGGGGGAGAGGCTGCTTGCCCGCACCTGGCCCGGCGCCACCCGACACGGCATGTGCCCGCGCTTCTATCGCATCGAGAGCGAGAGCGGGGAGCTGCTCGTCGAGGGCTGCGCCATTTGGTCGGTGGTGGATCGGGTGAGCCGGAAGATGGTCAGCCCCGCCTCCTTCGGCGTGGAGATCGAACCCCTGGTCACGGGGCTTGAGTGCCGCCGGCCGGCGGCTCCCGTCCGGCTGAAGCCGGAGGGACAGGCGGACTATGTGGTGCCGGAGGAAGTGCTGGACGAAAACCGGCACATGAACAACACCCGCTACTATGACCTGGCGGAGGAGCTGCTGGGCACCCGGGGGCGGCCTCTCCGGGCCGCGCTGGTGGAATATGTGGCCGAGGCAAGGCTTGGCGATACGCTGCGCCTGCGCTGGGGCCGGGAGGACGGCCTCTACAGCATAGAGGGCGAGGTCAGCGGCCCTGCCTTCCGCATGAATCTGGAATATGTATGAGGATGCCCCGCCGCGCCTGTCGCGGTGGGGCTTCTGTGCGGCAATTATTCCCATTTTTCGGGCAGGAATCTTGTGGGTTTCATGCATTGACAGTCTATCTTGCCCTTATTATAATTATAATAATACAAAGTTCGACGCCAGCCTTAGGAGGCGCAGCATGCATAAAGACGCCATGCGGATGACGGAGGGACCCATCGCCGGGCAGATGCTCCGTTTTGCCGCACCCCTCTTTCTGGGAAACCTGTTTCAACAACTCTATAACACGGCTGACGCCTTGATCGTAGGCAACATGCTGGGGAGCGACGCGCTGGCTGCCGTCAGCGCAACGGGCACGCTGGTCTTTCTCATCATCAGCCTGTTCGTTGGCATCTCCGCCGGCTCCAGTGTGCTGATCTCCCGCTATTACGGCGCCCAGGACCATGACAAGCTGGAAAAGGCCATCCATACCAATGTGGCCTTCAGCCTGGTGGCGGGCATGCTGATGACGGTGTTCGGCGTGCTTTTTACCCCCGCGCTGCTGGAAGCCATGGACACGCCGCCGGACGTGATGGATCTCTCCGTCACCTATATCCGCATCTTCTTCGCCGGCAGCATGGGCCTGGTGCTCTATAACGGCCTGCGGGGCGTGATGCAGGCGGTGGGGGATGGGAAGAATCCCCTCAAGTACCTGATCTTCTGCTCGGTGTTGAACGTGGTGCTGGACATCACCTTCATCGGCCTGTTCAAGACCGGCGTGGGCGGCGCGGCGCTGGCCACCATCATCTCCCAGTTCTTGAGCGGGCTGCTCTGCCTGCGGCGGCTCCTGCGCACGGATGAGGAATACCGGGTGGAGCTGAAAAAGATCCGCTTCCACTGGCCCACTTTGAAGCTCATCGTGCGCTACGGCCTGCCCTCCGGCATCCAGAATTCCGTCATCGCCATCGCAAACGTGGTGGTGCAGTCCAATATCAATGATTTCGGCACCATGGCCGTGGCCGGCTGCGGCGCCTATTCCAAGGTAGAGGGCTTTGCCTTCCTGCCGATTACCAGCTTCACCATCTCGCTGACTACCTTTGTGGGCCAGAATCTGGGCGCGAAGGAATACGACCGGGCCAAGAAGGGGGCCCGCTTCGGGCTGCTCTGCGCCATCGTGGCGGCGGAGGCCATCGGGCTGCTGCTGTACCTCTCGGCTCCCCTGGTCATCCGGGCCTTTACCCGGGTGCCGGAGGCGGTGGCCTTCGGTGTGGATAAGGCCCGCATCTGCGCGCTGTTCTTCTGTCTGCTGGCGGCAAGCCACGGCTTTGCCGCGGTGCTCCGCGGCGCGGGCAAGGCCGTGATCCCCATGATCTCCATGCTGGCCTTCTGGTGCGTGATCCGGGTGACCTTCCTGCACTTCATGGTGCCCATCTACAACAGCATCAACACCGTCAACTGGGTCTACCCGCTGACCTGGGCCCTGAGCACCGTGTTCCTGGGCATTTACTACTGGCGGGCCGACTGGATTCACACGTTTGAAAGACAAAACGCGTAGATAGAAAGAGGAGGATCGTATTATGCCCATCGTCGTCGTCGGCAATGTGTTTGTAGACATCAAAGGCTTCCCTGACAGCAAGTTCATCCCCGCCGGGCGCAACGCCGGCAGCGTGGAGATCGTCCACGGCGGCGTAGGCCGGAATCTGGTGGAGGACATTGCCAATGTGGAGCTGCGGCCCCGCTTTGTCAGCATGGTGGACACCACCGCCGAGGGCGCCGAGGTGCTGCACAAGCTGCAAAACCACAAGGTGGACACCCGCTTTGTGGCCCAGGTGCCGGACGGAATGGGCATGTGGCTGGCGGTGTTTGACACCAGCGGCGATATCGTCTCCTCCATCTCCAAGCGCCCCCGGATGGACGCCATGCTGGAGCTGCTGGAAGAGCGGGGGGACGAGATCTTTGCCGATGCGGACAGCATTGTGGTGGAGATCGACATGGACAAGGAGATCATCAAGAAGGTGCTCTCCTTTGCGGAGAAGTATCACAAAAAGGTCTTTGCCGTGGTGGCCAACATGTCCATCGCCTCGCTCCGGCGGGATTTTCTCCAGTCCATCGACTGCTTCGTGTGCAATGTGCAGGAGGCCGGCATCCTCTTCGCGGCGGATTTTGAAGAGCTGAGCCCCGAGGAGCTGGGCCGGGAGATGGTGGAGCGCATCCGCAGCGCCAAGATCCCCTCCATGGTGGTGACCATCGGCTCCCGCGGCGCCGTCTACGCCGACGCCGACGGAAACTACGGCCATTGTCCCCCCAACAGCGTCCGGGTGCGGGATACCACCGGCGCCGGGGACGCCTTCTGCGCCGGCGTTGCCATCGGACTGACCTACGGCAAGAACATGATGGAGGCCTGCGAGATCGGCTCTCGCCTGGCGTCCTCGGTGATCACCGTTTCGGAGAACACCTGCCCCCGCTTCCTGCCCCAGGAGTTGGGCCTGGACGTGGAAGTGGAGTGATCTGTCACGTCAAAACTCCCATCCGCAGATTTGCGGATGGGAGTTTTGCGTTTCCGCCCGATTGACTTTCCCCCGTCAGACTGGTATGATGAGTGGCGGAAAACAGCCCCTCGGGGCAAGGAAAGAAGGATCATACATGGAACGGAAAAGCGGCATTCTCATGCCCATGAGCGCGCTGCCCTCTCCCTACGGCATCGGGACCATGGGCAAGAGCGCCTATCATTTTGTGGATTTCCTCAAGGCTGCCGGGCAGAAGTATTGGCAGCTTTTGCCCCTTGGCCCCACCAGCTACGGGGACAGCCCCTATTCCTCCTTCTCCAGCTTTGCCGGGAACCCCTATTTCATCGACCTGAATCTGCTGGTACAGGAAAAGCTGCTGCGCCCCTCGGAGGTCAAGAACCGGGACTGGGGCCAGGATCCGGCGCGGGTGGACTATGCCAAGATCTATGAAAACCGCTTCGCCGTGCTGCGCCTTGCCTTTGGGCGCGGGCGGGAACGCTATGCCGAAGAGCTGGCCGCCTTCCGGCGGGAGAACGCCGGATGGATCGAGAACTACGCCCTCTACATGGCGGTGAAGGCGGGCTTTGATATGGTGAGCTGGACGGAGTGGCCCGATGCGGACATCCGCCTGCACAAAGCGGAGGCCGTGGAGGCCTACCGGAAACGCTACGCCGAGGACATCGAGTTCTGGTGCTTCTGCCAGTTTCTGTTCTACCGCCAGTGGAACGCCCTGCGCGCCTACGCCCATGAGCAGGGCATCCGCTTCATCGGGGATGTGCCCATCTATGTGGCGCTGGACTCTGCCGACGTCTGGGCCGAGCCCAAGTATTTCCAGCTGGACTCCGACGGGGTGCCCAAGGAGGTCTCCGGCGTTCCGCCTGACGCGTTTACGGAGGATGGGCAGCTCTGGGGCAACCCGCTCTATGACTATGACGCCATGAAGGCCGACGGCTACGGCTGGTGGATCCGCCGCATCGAGGGCGCAAGCCGCCTCTTTGACGTGATCCGCATCGACCACTTCCGGGGCTTTGAGAGCTACTGGGCCGTGCCCTTCGGCGATACCACCGCCAAGCGCGGCCAGTGGAAGCCCGGGCCGGGCATGAGCCTGGTGGGGGTGCTGACCTCCTGGTTCCACGGGCTGGACTTCATCGCGGAGGACTTGGGCTACACCACGCCGGAGGTGGAGAAGCTGCTGAAGGATTCCGGCCTGCCCGGCATGAAGATCCTGGAGTTTGGCTTTGACCCCAAGGGCAACTCCGACTACATGCCCCACAACTGCGTCAACAACAGCGTCTGCTATGTGGGCACCCACGACAACGAGGTCGTGAACGGCTGGATCAAACATACCGATAAGGACACCCTGCGCTATGCCCGTGAGTATATGCGCAAGGGCAGGGAGGAAAGCTGGTGCCAGGCCATGCTCCGCACGGGCATGTCCACCGCCTCCCGCCTCTTCGTCATGCAGATGCAGGACATCCTGGAGCTGGGGGAGGAGAGCCGCATCAACAGCCCCGGCACCCTGGGCGGCAACTGGCAGTGGCGCATGCTCCCCGGCGTGGCCAACGCAAAGCTTGCCAAGCGCCTCCACAAGCTGACGGATACCTACCGGAGACTGTAAGAAAACACCACCGGGAAAGAAAACTTGTTTTCTTTCCCGGTGGTGTTTTCCGTTATAAGTTTTGAGTCCACAGTTTTGCGGGGAAGTACAGTCCGCATTTCTGGTACATTCTTTCAGCCTTCTCTCAAATCTCAAAACTCGAAACTTCATTCCGGCAGGCGGGCCATCAGGCTGCTGCCGTTCTGCCTCAGCCATTGGCGGGCGGCGGCGTAGTCCGGCAGCACCCGCTGCACCTCGGCCCAGAAGCGGGGCGAGTGGTTCATCTCCAGCCGGTGGCAGAGCTCATGCACCACCACATAATCCAGCACTTCCATGGGCGCCAGAAGCAGCAGGCAGTTGAAGTTCAGATTCCCCTTGCTGGAGCAGCTGCCCCATTTGCTGCGCTGGCTGCGGATGGCGATGCGCTCGTAGCGTACCCCCACCACCGGCGCATAATAGGCCGTCCGGGCCAGAAACACCCGGCGTGCCTGTTTTTTCAGTTCCGCCAGCTCCTCTACCGTCAGCGGCGGGACGGCGGGGCGGGATGCCAGCTTCGCCCGCTGCCGCTCCACCCAGTCCCAATGCTCCGCCACAAAGCGGTCGATGGTCCGCTGGGCCATTCGCCGGGGCGCCCGTACCAGGGCTGTGCCGTCCGGCTTCATGTGCAGGGCCAGAGTTTTCCGGTCGCTGCGGATCAGTTCATAGTCCATGAGCAGTGCTCCTCTGGAAAATCACGCCGCCCCGCCGGACGGGGCGGGGCGGTGGTCGGTCAGGTCAAGAATCGCCTTTGCCGGATTATTCCGCCAGCAGCTTATTCAGGGCAGCCAGCTTCATGCTGGTGCAGTAGATGTCCATGGCCTGCTCCAGCTGCTCAATGGGCGGGAGGGACGGGGCCACGCGCATGTTGCTGTCCTGGGGATCCTTGCCGTAGGGGAAGGTGGCGCCGGCACCGGTCATGGTCAGGCCCGCCTCCTTGCAGAGCTGCCAGGTGGCCTTGGCAATGCCGGGCATGGTGTTCACGCTGACGAAGTAGCCGCCGCGGGGCTTTGCCCAGGTAGCGATGCCGAGGGGCGCGATCTCCTTGTCCAGCGCGTCCAGCACGCACTTAAACTTGGGTCCCAGGATGGCCGCGTGGCGCTTCATCAGGGCCAGGACGCCTGCCTTGTCCTGCAGATAGCGGACGTGGCGGAGCTGGTTTACCTTGTCGTAGGAGATGATCTGGGCGTTGAGGAGCTTCTTCATGTAGGCCATGTTCTTTTCGCTGCAGGCGAACACGGAGATGCCCGCGCCGGGGAAGGTGATCTTGGAGGTAGAGGCAAACTCGAACACCATGTCGGCGTTTCCGTACTTGGCGCACTCCTTCAGAATATCGGGGAAGGGCACATAGTCCCCGTCAAACTCATGGACGCAGTAGGCGTTGTCCCACATGAGCAGGAAGTCGGGGGCGGCGTGCTGCAGGGAAGCGATGCGGCGGATGGTCTCGGAAGAGTAAATGATGCCGTCAGGGTTGGAGTACTTGGGCACACACCACATGCCCTTGACCTCCGGATCCTTGGCCAGCGCTTCCACCACGTCCATGTCCGGGCCTTCGGCGGTCATGGGCACAGGGATCATCTCCATGCCGAAGCTCTCGGAAATGCCGAAGTGCCGGTCATAGCCGGGGGCAGGGCAGAGCCATTTCACCTTGTCGAGCTTGGCCCAGGGCTTGGGGCTCATCACCCGGCCATGGGTGTAGGCCTTTGCGATGGTGTCATACATCAGCTGCAGGGAAGCGCTGCCGCCGATAAAAATGTTTTCGGGCTGCACGTCCAGCAGCTCCGCAAAGAGCTTCCGGCAGGAGGGCAGACCCTCCAGATTGCCGTAGTTGCGGGCATCGATCCCGTCGATGGTATAGTCGCTGTCAGAGCGGAGAATGTCCATCATCTCGGCCGCCATGTCCAGCTGCTGCTTGCTGGGCTTGCCGCGGGCCATATTCAGACTCTGCCCCAGGGCCTTCAGCTGCTCATACCGGGCCAGCACCTGTTCCCGTTCCGCCTGGAGTTCCGCTTTTGTCATTTCCGCGTATGCTTTCATGTCCTGTTCCTTTCATCATCCGTGACGAATCGTCATCGGTTTATGGGGCGCAGCCGCGCCAAAGGGGATAGAATACCGCGTAAATGCATCATAGCATAAGAAGCGGGTTTCAGCAAGACGGGGCAAAGCTTTTTCCGCTTTTTGCTGCAGCATCTTTCCCTTTTCCCGCGCCTGTGCTACAATATTTCTATCTACTGGAGAGAGGGAACTAAGATGCACCAGATTTTCTTTCCCATGGAGCTGACTGTGCCCATGGTGCTCATCGTGGTAGCCGGCGTTTTCGCCGCCGGCTTTCTGGACGGGATCGCCGGCGGCGGGGGCCTCATCTCCGTGCCCTGCTATTTTCTGGCGGGCCTGCCGGCTCATCTGGCTCTGGGCACCAACAAGCTGTCCTCCTGCATCGGCACCACCGTCTCGGCCGGCCGCTTCATTCGCGGGGGCTATGTGGACTGGCGCCTGGGGATCCCCGCTGTGATCCTGGGCATGGCCGGTGCCGCTCTGGGAACGCGGCTGCAGCTCATGGCGGATGAGCGGGTGCTGAAGCTTCTGCTGCTGGCTGTGCTGCCGCTGGTGGCGGTGGTGGTGCTGCGGCAGAGAAGCCTGCCCGAGCAGCGGCGGGAAATCGCGCCGGGCAAGCAGATGGCGGTGGTACTGGCGGCAGCCCTGGTCATCGGCACCTATGACGGATTTTATGGCCCCGGCACGGGAACCTTTTTGCTGCTGGCCTTTTGCGGGCTGGGGAAGCTGGACCTGCGTACTGCCGCAGGGAATGTGAAGCTGGTGAATCTGGCCAGCAATTTCAGCGCCCTGCTCACCTCGTTTCTGAGCGGCAAGGTGTTTCTGGCTCTGGGACTGATCGCGGCGGTGGCCTCCATCGCCGGGCACTGGCTGGGCTCTGGCCTTGCCATCAAGGACGGCTCCAAGATCGTCCGCCCCGTGATCCTGCTGGTGCTGGTCCTGCTGGCGGGGAAGGTGATCACAGAGCTGCTTTGACGGACCAACGGAGGGGGCAATGGACAGATGAGAGCCCTGGAGAGGTCTTCTTCGGATAGAATTCGAGTTCCGCGGGACACGGAAGATATCATGGGACACGGAAGATATCAAAAGAAAGCAGCCCGCAAAAGCGGACTGCTTTCTTTTGGTGACCCGTACGGGACTCGAACCCATGTTACCGCCGTGAAAGGGCGGTGTCTTAACCACTTGACCAACGGGCCGGATAAAAGGCGCAGGCGAAAGGTCTGCGCCTTTGTTTGGTAGCGGCACCTGGATTCGAACCGGGGACACTTCGGGTATGAACCGAATGCTCTGGCCAACTGAGCTATGCCGCCATGCGCTGCCTAAACAGCAATAGGAATTCTACCAGACACAAAGAAAAATGTCAACTCTTTTTTTCAAAAAAAGAAAAATTCCCTCTTGAAATATGTGCAAGGATGTGCTATTATATACGAGCTTCGGAAATATGGAGGGTTAGCTCAGCTGGTTAGAGCGTCCGCCTCACACGCGGAAGGTCGACGGT
>CAYNBS010000022.1:0-23375 GCA_964395795.1 uncultured Oscillospiraceae bacterium | reverse complement strand
TTTTCACGAAGGCGGTGCGCATCAGGTCGATGGCGGTCTGGGCGTTGGCGCAGAGGTCCACGAAGCCGTAGCCGCAGGGGCTGCCCTCCACCGGGAAGAGGGGGTCCAGCACGAAGGGATAGCGCCCGTGGTCGTAGAGGCCGCCGCCTTCGGCGGAATTCGGAATTTGGAGTTCGGAATTGGCGTTATCCTCCCCTGCGCTGTCATTGCGAGCCAGTGTCGCAACACTGGCGTGGCAATCCGTTTCCCCCGTCTCCTCTGTCATTGCGAGGCCAGTGCTCACACTGGCCGTGGCAATCCGTCCCTCTTCGTCTCCGTCTCCCCTGTCATTGCGAGGCCAGTGATCACACTGGCCGTGGCAATCCGTCCCTTTCGTCCCCAGTGGAGTACGGATTGCCACACCAGTGACATCGGTCACTGGTTCGCAATGACAGCGCTCACCGGTTCGCGAGGACAGCGCTTCCCCCTCATTCTCCGTGGCGTACAGAACCGTGTCGCCCACATACTTGCAGTAGTGCAGCAGGCCCCGGCGCTTGTAGTAGACCTCGATGACGGTGGCCTTGCCGGAGAGGTCCACCGCGTCGTCATAGACGAAGCGGGTGGCGCGGAAGGCGCCGGAATGCATCCTTCCCCGGAGCTGGGGGAACTGCTCCTGGAGCAGATCCTCATCCTCCAGATGGGTGCAGAAGAGGTAGCGGCTCTTCTGGATATCGTCCACCCCCGGCTCCCAGAACAGGTTCAGCAGATCCACCCGGTCGATGCTGATATCCCCCAGGCCGCCCAGCTTGTCGGGGTCCCAGATGACCCGGTAGGCGGCGGTGCCGGTTTTCAGCTTCTGCCACATAGCGGCGTCGTAGGTTTTCTCGAAGCGGTTCTGCTCCAGGATGCAGGGCAGCACCGCCGAGAGGAGGCGGGCCTCCTCCGCGTCTCCCGGCTCCCGGGGCAGGATCAGCGGCTCGGGATAGGCCTCCATGGCGTCGGCGTGCTTGGAGACGATCACGTTGTGGAGCCACCCGCTCTCGCTCTGGTAGCCCTCGGGATTGCCGTGGCCGGCTTTCCGCTCCTCGAAGCGGTTGCGCAGCTTCCACCAGTTCTCCGCCGCCAGCACCCGGCGCTCCAGACTTGCCTTCCCGGCCTTGTATTTTTGCAGTACGGCTGTAAATTCCCGCAGCCGCTCGGCGTCAATGATGGGCATAGTTGCTCCTTTCGATTTTGGTCCCCGTCCCGCCGTAGGGGCGGGGCTTGTCCCCGCCCGCCTGTGGGATTTGCGCCGGTGTCCCCGGGCGACCGCAAGGGTCGCCCCTACAGATCCAGCGGGTTCTTCCCCGCCGGAACGCCCTCCCCCGCCTCCGCCTGCATAGGCACCACCGGCCTACTCATACAGGCGTAGCGCCATTCGTCCGCCACATGGTCCTCCTGCTCGGTGTCCAGATCCTCCGGCACGGTTTTGCTGAACTGCAGCGTGGGCACGGTTCTGATAAACGCAACACATGTGTCGAAAATATACAGCCGGGGGTAGCCCTGGCCGTCGAATTGGAGGCGGTAGTGGCACTGCATCCAGCCGGGGATGCGGGCGTTGTCGCCGGGGACGAAGTAGACGCCCCACTTGGCGGCGGTTTCGGCCACGCTCTCGCCCCGGCTGCCGTCCCAGATGGCGGGGTCGGCCACGCCGGAGATGGGCCGGCCCCGGAGCCAGGGGTGCTCCCGCTCCAGGCGGGCGATCTCCCGGAACTGCCGCTCCGGGGTCCAGCGCAGGCCCTGGTTGGGCGTCTCGCCGCAGCCGTAGAGCTCCAGGATCCGGTAGAGCACCCCGTCATAGTCCACGGCCCACCAGGCGCAGGAGAAGGGCCGCCCGTAGCCGAAGTCGTAGCTGCGGAAGACGGTCCAGCCCCGGCAGGGCCCGGCGTTGAGGTCGAAGGGGGCGATGACGTGGGTGAAGCGCCGCTGGCGTCTGAGCTCCTGGGAAGTCTCGGAAAAGCCGGCCTTTTGAGCCAGCGCCAGATCGGGCGAGATGCGGAATTCCTCAAAGAACTGCCCCTCGAACAGGTCCCAGCGGCCGTGGAGCCAGGCCTCCCGCAGCCGGGGCGGCAGGGCCTCCAGCGTCCGCAGGTAGCCGGGGTCACGCTCCAGCAGGGCGCGGTTATCGAAGACGGTGGCGGGGATGAAGCTGTAGTCGGCGGGGTCCTCCCCCTCCCGGTAGAGCCGGTCGATGAAGAGGCGCTTGACCCAGCCGTGGCCCTCGCCGCCGGGGTTGCAGGTGAAGTAGAGCCGCTTGGGGAAGTCGTTGGCGCCCCGGACGCAGGCCCGCAGCCGCTGCATCCGCTCCTCGGGCTGCTGGGTGGCCTCGTCCACGAACAGCACGTCCACCTCGGTGCCCTGGAAGCGCAGGGCGTCCCGGTCGTCGTCGCAGCAGCGGAAGAGGATGCGGCTGCCGTTGGGGAAGCTGAGGTTTTTCTTCTGGTCGTTGTAGGCGGCCAGGCGCTCGCCGGGGTCGTTGTCATAAACTCGCAGCAGCTCGCAGAGGGGCAGGATGTGGTTTTCCTGCAGCTCGGGGAAGCTGCGGCGGACGATGAGGACCTTGATGCCGGGATAGCGCAGGCAGAGCAGCACCGCCTTCACGCGCACGGCCCAGGATTTGCCGCCGCCTCTTGCGCCGCCGTAGGCCACCACCGGGTGGCTGTCCCGGAGGAAGGCCAGCTGCTTCTCGCTGGGCGCGGGTATGGATAGTGTTGGCATGCTGTGCTCCTTTCCTTGTGGGGCGAACCGTCCCCTCTCCCCTGTCATTGCGAGGCCAGTGCTCACACTGGCCGTGGCAATCCGTTTCTCTTTCGTCCCCCTCTTTCCTGTCATTGCGAGGCCAGTGCTCACACTGGCCGTGGCAATCCGTTTCTCTCGTCCTCCCGGGGAGTACGGATCGCCCCTAAAGGGACTAGGCACAGAGAGGACTCGGGCTTACGCCCTCGGCAATGTGCCGTCGCCACACCAGTCTGCGGACTGGTTCGCGATGACAGAGCTCCCCCTGTCCCCCGCCCCCCTACCCTCGCTCCAGGTCATAGCCCTCGGCGTCCCAGGCGCTGCGCAGGCCCCGGCGGCCCAGCCGCTGCAGCACCCCGTCCACATAGTTCCACTTGCCCCCGGCGCCGTTCAGCGCGGCCTGCTCGAAGGCATAGCGCAGCAGGCTTGCCCGGTCCTCGTCCCAGTGTAGGCGGATCTCCCCCTTGGGGCCGTCCTCCCGGACCGTGGCCAGGGGGAACATGCGGCCGTAATCGGCCTGGGTGGGCCGCCGGGTGCAGAAGGCCCGGAAGATCTGATCCGTCAGCTCCCGGTTCCGCTCCAGCAGCTCCGCCGTAGCGCCGAACCAGCCGTCGGCCTTCAGCCCCCGCTCCAGGAGATACTCCGCCATCTCCGCCTCCTCCCCCGGGCGCGCGCCGGATGGCGCAGCATCATCAGAGAAGATTTGGTTGGGTGGGGTCTGGTTCGGTGGGGTAGGGTACGGTAGGGCCGGACCGTCCCCGGACGGCTCACCGCCGTCCGCCGGACAGGGGGCCGCCTCCCGCTCCCGCCGCCGGGTCTCCCGCTTCCGGTCCCGATCCCGGCGCCGGGCCTCCAGCAGCCGCCCGGCGTAGTCCTCCCAGTCGTGGATCAGGAGGCGGCCCTGGGTTCGATCCAGGAAGCCGCTCTGCTCCAGTCCGTCCCGGAAGGAGGCGGCCTTGCGGGGCCCCAGCTCCCAGAGGCGGGCGAAGTCGGCGTTGTCCACGTCGCTCAGATCGCCGTCTGCCCGGTTGCTCATGGCCCAGAGCCAGAGGATGCACAGCCTGCCTACGCAGGCGTCGCGCCCCGCGCCGGTCAGGCGCATGAGGGCCTTTAGTTTTTTGTGCTCCACCAGCTCCGGGTGCAGCTCGATCCAAGCCATGTTTTCCGCTCCCTTCGTTCCCGCCGGTCGCTTCCCCGTTCTCTCTGTCATTGCGAGCCAGTGACCGATGTCACTGGCGTGGCAATCCGTCTCTTTCGTCCCCGCCGGTCGGTTCCCCGTTCTCTCTGTCATTGCGAGCCAGTGACCGATGTCACTGGCGTGGCAATCCGTCTCTTTCGTCCCCGCCGTAGGGGCGACCCTTGCGGTCGCCCGCCGTCTCAATCCCCTGCCTCCGCCGCCTCGCCCTCGAAGCGGACGGTGAGGGTCGGCACGCCGGCGCCGCCCAGTTCCCGGCTCAGGGCGGCCATGTCCTTGAAGATGCCGCTGAGCTCCTTGGCCCGCTTGGTGTCCCCGGGGCCGGACAGCTCCTCCGCCAGCAGCCGGGACGCCATCCCCGCCAGGGCCTCGGCCTCCCGGGCCAGGCGCAGGCTTTCCGACTCCTGCTCCGCCTCCGGGCAGGCGAGCTCCGCTCCCGCCGCGGCCTGCCCGCCGGACACGCCGCCGGGCCGGATCTCTTCCTTGTTCTCCGCCCCTTCCGGGCGGACTTTGGTTTCGCGCATGCAATCCCTCCTGAAAAAACGAGGGCCGTCCCCCCGTAGGGGCGCTTCACGAAGCGCCCGCTGCGTCTCTCGTCCGCCTGCCGGTTCCCGGTCCATGTCCCCGGGCCGGTTCAACGGAACCAGGGCGGGTAGCCCGTCTCCTCCAAACTGCGGATGATGGGATCGTCCGGAATCTGTTCCACGGCTGCGCCTCCTCTCGTTCTGTTTTAGCAAACAATATAGGGCATTTTTGTCCCCTCTCATGAGGGGCCTCTGTCCGGTTCGCTTATACATTACCACAACAGGAAACAAATGTCAAGCATTATTTTTGTTTAACAGAACTTTTTTCTGCTGCGCCTGCTTTCGTCCCGAACGCCGGACCCCCGCCCCTTCGGGAAAACGTCGCTCCCCCCGTAGGGGCGGATATCATCCGCCCGCGTCCTCCGCCCCCACCGGTGGGGCGGCCCTGAAGGACTATCTTCGCGTCGCTATCAGCCGCCCGCATCCCCCGTCCCCTTTGTCATTGCGAACCAGTCCGCAGACTGGTGTGGCAATCCGTCTCTTTCGTCCTCCTGGGGAATACGGATTGCCACGACAGTGACATCGGTCACTGTCTCGCAATGACACCCTGTCCGTCCCTCGCCGCCCTGCCCTCGCCGCCTTCCCCTCGCCGCCTTCCCCTCGCCGCCCTGCCCTCGCCGCCCTGCCCTCGCCGCCTTCCCCTCGCGCCCCCGCCCTGCCCCTCCGGCGCCGGGCCGTCCTGTGGCGCAGAAAAAAATCGCATCTTCCGCAAAAAAATGCTTGACATTTGAATTTGCTTCTGCTAATATACTCCTTGCTCGCGGGGCTCCGGCCCCAAGACATCTGGGGGTATAGCTCAGCTGGGAGAGCGCTTGAATGGCATTCAAGAGGTCAGCGGTTCGATCCCGCTTATCTCCACCAAACAGAAACCGAGGACAAAAGTCCTCGGTTTTTTGTTTGGTGAAATGGGCAGTTCGTGCAACCGCTGACCTCTTGCATTTTCCATAAAAGGCGGCGACGGCGCATCAAAAGGGCGAAGCCCTTCCTTTTTAATGGGTAAATAAGGTTATAAAGAGATTTCTTAATAATCATGAATCCGTATGCCCGGCCGCTTGCATTTTTCCTGTGCGGGACTATAGCCGCCCCTACGGGCTCTCTCCCCTCTTTCTCCAAGCGAAAACCCGGGGGGCGGAATCCATCCGCTCCCCGGGTTACTATAATCACATCAACATTACAGCTTCAAGTCCGCGCGGCTGGCCAGCAGCCCCGCGGTCAGGCCGATGAGCACCCCCGTCACCGTGCCGCTGAGCAGCAGCACCGGCAGGTAGTAGATCACATTGGACCCCATCAGCGCCCAGGCCACCAGGATCTGGCCCAGATTGTGCAGCACGCCGCCCACCACGCTCACCGCCACGCAGCCGAAGATCCCGGTCTTTTTCAGCAGGATCATGCCCGTTAGGCTCAGGGCCGCGCCGGCGGCGCTGTACATGAGGCTTGCGGCATGGCCGAACAGGAGGGACACCAGCAGCACCCGCAGCAGGGAGATGCCTGCCGCCGCCTTCCAGTCCAGCCGGTAGAGGCAGAACACCACCACGATATTGGCCAGGCCCATCTTCACCCCCGGGATGCCCAGAGAGGGCAGCTGGCTTTCCACATAGGAGAGGATCATGGCCAGGGCGATGCACATGGCGGTCAGGGTGATTTTTTTGGTTTTCATCCGCACCTCCGCTCAGCCCACCACCAGGTCCACCCCGTCGGACTCGCCGCCCTCCACGGTGACGGTCAGGCGATTGGGCAGGCAGGTGATGACCTGGCCGGTGTAGTGGATCTTCCCCTGCCTGACGCAGAGCAGGTCCGGGCAGTCCGCCTCCGAGAGCCAGGCCTGCCCGTCCCGGATCACCAGGATATTGGTGCCGCCGTTGAGGGGGAAGGTGCCGTCCAGGGCCAGGGAGTGCCGCTCGGTCTCCACCCCGTTCACCCGCACCACCACCACGCCCCCCTCCTGCCGCTTGGCGTTCAGCGTCAGATACAGGACCCCCGCCAACAGCAGGAGGGCGACGACCAGGATCAAATCCGCTCTTTTCTTGTTGGAAAACAGCTTCCTCATCCGATGGGGAAGGCGGTCAGCGCCAGGGCCAGGATGCCCGCCGCCAGCAGCTGGATGGGCAGGCCGCGAAAGGCCTTGGGCATGTGTTCCGGCTCCAGCCGGTTCTGCACGCCGTCCAGCAGGAACAGGGCCGCCGTGAAGCCCAGGCCAATGCCCAGGGCGGTGAGGATCAGGGAGGGGATGCTCGCCGTCTCTACCCGCAGGAGGCCCAGAGAAAGGCCCGCGGTGTTCAGCGCCATCAGCCCAAGCCAGAGGCCCATGGGCTTCCGGGTGACCAGACGCAGAACATAGGCCAGCACCAGGGCCAGCACAGCCCCCGTCAGCACCAGCAGATAGCTGGGGACAAGGCCGCGCAGCAGGCTCAGCAGCAGGGCCGCGATGACCGTCAGCACCGTGACGCTCAGCCCCAGCGCCAGCAGCTTCCGCTCCGCCTTTTCCTGCCCCAGGAGGGGGGCGGCGGAAAGAAGGGTCGAGGCCGCGTACAGATCGACCAGGGCAAAGCCCAGGATCAACAGGATCATTTCTTTCATGCTCACGCCTCCTTTTCCGCTTCCGCCGGGGCCGCTTCGCTCTCCCGCGCCGGGAAGAGCGCCTGGACCAGGGCCAGCAGGATGGCAAACAGGATCAGCCCGCCGGAAGCCTCGCCCAGGGCGGGGATCTTATAGGCCTTCAGCAGCTCCACCGGCGTGCCGGCAAAGCTGGCCGCGCCGAAGAGCTCCCGCAGCGCCGCAAGCAGCAGCACGCAGACGGCAAAGCCCAGTCCGCTCAGCAGGGCGGAGCCCAGGGCCTTGCCCAGCTTCTCCTCCCGGCCGAAGAACAGCAGCTCCGCCGCCAGAATAGCGGTGTAGTAGCCCAGCATCTCCGCCGTGGAGGGCAGGAAGGCCCGCAGCAGCAGCTGGGCCATGGCGGCGAAGGCCGCCACCGTCAGCAGCGCGGCGGCAAAGAAGGTCCCCTCGTTGATCCACTTGCGCAGCAGCCCCAGCACCAGGGTGGAGCAGAGCAGCACGCACAGCGCGGCCAGGCTCATGCCCAGCGCGTCCAGCACCTTGGTGCTGGCGGCGATGGCCGGCACGACGCCCAGAAGCAGCAGCGTCACCGGATTGATCCGCAACTTCTTGTTCATGTGCTCACCCCCTGCTTTCCGTCAGAAGCCAAAAGGCCTCGAACACGTCCTTCACCGCGGTATCCGCCGCGTCGGAGCTCATGGTGGCGCCGGTGATCTGGGCCTGCTCGCCGGTATAGGTCTCGGCGGTCAGTCCCAGGAAGCCTTCCTTGTAGGCAGGCTCATCCAGGGTGTAATTGCTGAAGTAGTCCGCGTGGAGGATCAGCTCCGGGCAGCGGAAGGCGGCGATGGCGCCGGTCTCATCCAGCACAAAGTAGAACTCCATCACCTCGTTGGAATAGCCGTAGGGCCGGGCGGCGAAGGCATAGCGGGTGCCCTCCTCCGTCTCCACGGTATAGGCGCCGGTGATGCAGCCGGTGAGTCCGGGGATCTCCACGGGCGTAAGCTCCGCGCCCTCGGGCAGCATCCGGCCCAGCGCCTTCATCTGCTTGTCGCTCAGATCGTCCACCTGGTCGGCGCTGAGGGTCCGGATCTCCTCGATCAGGGCGGGATCGGCCTCACCGGTCACGACCTCGCTCTGGGCGTTATAGAGGGACACGCCGCCCACCACGCTGTACACGGCCAGCAGCTTCTCTCCGTCCTTTTCCACGAACCAGAGGCAGCCGCTGCCGTTCAATGCCTTGTATCCGGCGGTGGCGCTGCCGCTGGGGGCCAGCTCCTCCCCCTGGATCAGGCCGGCGCTGTTCACGATGCCGGGATAGGCCAGGGGCACCAGCTCCTGCAGCAGCTGCTCCTCGCTCTTCTCGGCGGCGGCGAAGAGGCCGTTTTCGATCAGGGTGTCGAAGCCGTCCTGAACCGCGCCCCGGATGGCGCTGGAGGAGAAGGTGGCGCCCGCCACCAGCTCCACGCCCGCCAGGGTGGAATCCTGCTGCTCAAAGCTGGGCAGGAAGGCGGCGGCGTCCAGCGCGTCGTTCTTGGTCTCGCCGGAGGCGTCCAGGGTCAGGGACACGATGCGCCCCTCGTAGTCGATCACCAGGGTCAGCTCAATGGGAACGTCCTTGGTGTAGCCCTGGTAGCTTGCCAGATGCAGGGTATAGACCTGCTTGGTATCGTCCTTGTAGATGCTCTGCACCGTGTCGGCTGTGACGGTGAGCTGGGATTCCTCCGGAGCGTTCCGGTCAAAGAGCAGCACGGCGTCGCCCAGGCGGGCCTTCTCGTTGGCCTCCACAATGGGCGCGGTAAAGGCGTTCACGCCGATGACGCCTGCCGCCAGCACCGCCGTCAGCAGCACCAGACACAGCAGGGACGTCAAAACATTCTTCTTCATCTCAGACACCTCCCAACGGCTTTCTCCGCGTTGCCTTCTCCAGCCAGGGCGCCAGGATATTCATGCACAGGATGGAGTAGGACACGCCCTCGGGGTAAGCGCAGAAGCGGCGGATGACAAAGGTAATGAGGCCGCAGCCCAGGGCGAAGAGCATCCGCCCGGAAGCGGTGATGGGGGTGGTGGTGTAGTCGGTGGCCATGAACACGGCGCCCAGCACCAGGCCGCCCGCCAGCACCTCATACAGCGCCGCGGTGGGATCGCCGGTGGCGATCAGGAAGCAAAGGAACACGGTGCCCACAAAGATCACCGGCGTCTGCCAGGAGATCACCTTGCGGACCAGTAAGTACCCGAAGCCCAGCAGCAGGGCCAGGATGCAGGTCTCGCCCATGGCGCCGCCCCGCAGGCCCAGGAACATCTGCAGCAGCGTGGGCAGCTCCGCGCCCTCGGTGCCGATCAGCTCCAGAGGCGTGGCGCCGCTGACCGCGTCCACCGGCAGCTTCACCAGGGGCAGGGGATTGAGGGCCGCGCCGCCGGCCACGGTGGAGGTGAAGGCCAGCAGCAGGAAGACGCGGGCGGTGATGGCGGGATTGGCAAAGTTGTGGCCCATGCCGCCGAAGACGCACTTCACCAGCACGATGGCGAAGACGCTGCCCAGGGCGGCCTGCCAGAGGTGTACGTTGGTGCTCAGGTTCAGGGCCAGCAGAAGACCCGTCACCACGGCGCTCAGGTCGCCCACGGACTGCTCCCGCCGGGCGATGAGGTTGAACAGGAACTCGGAGAGCACGGCGGCGGCGACGCAGACAAGGATGAGCCACAGGGCGTCCAGCCCGAAGAGGATCACGCCGGCGATAGCGGCGGGCAGCAGGGCGATGATCACGTCCAGCATGATCCGTCTGCTGCTGTCCCGGCCGTGGATATGGGGTCCGGAAGACATGATGGGTTTCTCCATGGCTCAGTTCCCCCCTTCTTTCTGTTTCTTTTCCCAGCTGCGGATCCAGCCGATGGCGTCGGTATTGGTCTCCGCCAGGGGCCGGTGGGCCGGGCACACATAGCTGCAGCAGCCGCAGGACATGCACACCCGCACCTGCTCCTTCTGCAGGATGGCGGCCCGCAGCTCGTCCTGGCCCTCGGGCAGCTCCATGGCCCGGGAGAAGGCGGTGGGGTTCAGGCCCAGGGGGCAGACCGCCACGCAGCGGCCGCAGTGGATGCAGGGAGAGGGCTTTCTCTTCTCGGTCTCCTTCCGGTTCATGAGCACCACGGCGTTGGTGGCCTTCAGGATCACCTTGTCCAGGGATTCCTGGGTCTTGCCCATCATGGCGCCGCCGAAGAGGATCTTGCCCGGCTCCTCCTTCAGGCCGCCGCAGGCCTCCACCAGCTCCCGCACCGTGACGCCGATGGGGGCGATCAGGTTCTTGGGCTCCTTCACGGCGGAGCCCTCCACGGTGAGGATGCGCTCCACCATGGGCATGCCGGTGACGAAGTACTCCGCCATCTTCACCAGGGAGTAGACGTTGATGATGACCACGCCCAGGCTTGCCATGCGCTGGCCCTTCTCCACCACCTTGCCGGTGGCGTTATAGAGCAGCACCTGCTTGGCGCCCTGGGGATAGACGCTGCTCAGCGGCAGGATCTTCACCGCCGGGTCGTCCTTGAAACGCTCCGTCAGGGCCTCGATGGCGTCGGGCTTGTTCTTCTCGATGCCGATGATGAACTCCTCGCTGCCCATGAACTGCTTCATGAGCTCAATGCCCTTCTGGATCAGCTCGCCGTGCTCCAGCATGACCCGGTGGTCGCAGGTGATATAGGGCTCGCACTCGGCGCCGTTAATGAGCACGGTGCTGATGTGGCTCTTCTGCGCGGCGGAGAGCTTGGCCCACACGGGGTATGCCGCGCCGCCCAGGCCCACCACGCCGCTGTCCCGGATGCAGGCCAAAAACTCATCCAGATTGGTGGGATGGGGGATCTGCAGGTCGGGGCATTTTTCCATTTTGCCGTCGCTCTCGATGCGGATGGCCATGGCCTTCCGCCCGCCGGCCTCATAGGGCTCGATGGCCTTCACCGTGCCGGAGACGGAGGCGTGGATGTTGGAGCTGCCGCGGTCCTTCTCCTTGGCGATGAGCTGGCCCACCGTCACGTGCTGGCCCACCTCCACCACCGGCTCCGCGTTGACGGCGGAGTGGGCGTTCATGGGGGAAACGGGCAGCAGCACTTCCTTGGGCTGGGGGATGCGCACGGGGGCAAGTCCCGCCGTGCCCTTCAAATGGGGTAACTTCAGGGTCGAGATTTTTTTCTTCAAATCTCCCGCCTCCTTTTTCATGAATTGCGAAACAGGTTTCGCAATCAGTCTGTTGACAGAGTGGTTTTCCTGTCATCGCGAACCAGCGGCCCAGGCCGGCTTCTCTTGCCGAAAAAGAATCCTCTGTCATTGCGAGCCAGTGCGCACACTGGCGTGGCAATCCGTGTTCTTTTTCGGCAATTCACCTTCTGCGCACATTGGTGTGGCGATCCGCGTCCCAAACGGCATGAGACCGCAGCGTTTGGGGATCAAAGGGATCGGGCACAAAAAGGCCTCGGGCTTAGGCCCTCGGCGCCGTAGCGCCGACCATTGGTCGGCGAAGCTCTTCCGGCCGAGCAATGCTCGGCCCTACGGTTCGCCATGACATCCTTTGGGGTTTTTTCTGCACATGGATTGTTTAATCGCTTTCTTGCTCCTGTACCAGCGCGGCAAAGCCGGGGGTGCTGCGCTGCTCTCCGTCGGGAAAGATCCACAGCACCTCCACGCCGCCGATGCGCTCGGCAAGCTCCATCCCCTCTTCCCAGGGCATGCAGAACAGGGCGGTGGACAGGGCGTCCGCCAGGGCGCTGTCCCGGGTGATCACGGTGAGGGACGCGAAGTACGCCGCGGGCTGCAGGGTGTCCCGGTCGATGATGTGGTGATAGCGTTGGCCCTTCACGGTGAAATAGCGCTCATACACCCCGGAGGTGACGCAGGCCGTGTCCCGGATGCGGATGCGGCAGGCGAAGTCCTGGGCGGAATTGTCCGGGTCCCGGATGGCCGTGACCCAGCCGCTGCCGTCCGGCCGGTCCCCGATGCAGCGGATGTTGCCGCCGATGTTGAGCACATAGCCTTCGGCGCCGTCCCGCTCCAGGAATTCCGCCGCCCGCTCGGTGGCATAGCCCTTGCCCAGGGCGCCCACGTCGATGGACGCGGCGGGGTCCGCGATGCGGACGGTGCTGTGCTCCCGGTCGATCTCCAGCAGCTGGATGTCCGTGTGGCCATAGGCTTCCCGCAGGGCTTCCTCCCCGGGAATCGCGGCGCCGGCCGGATCCTCCGAGGCCGCCTCCCGGCAGTCATGCCACAGGCGGAGCACCGCCCCCAGCATCACGTTCATCTCCCCGTCGGTGAGGGTGTACATCTCCTTGGCGTAGAGCAGGAACTCCACCAGTCTGGGGTCCACCTCCAGGGCCTCGCCCCCGGCGTTTTTGTTCAGGGTGCAGAGGTTCACCACGCCGCTGTACTCATGGTAGATGTCGAAAAGCCGGTGATAATCCTCCAGAATATGCGAAACTTCGGCAGAACGGTCCTCGAACCGTTCTGCCGAATCTCCTGCATAGTCATAGACATAGGAGACCGTGTCGAAATAGGCGTAATACACCTTCCCCACCGGTTCGACCGCCTGCGGGACGGAGCTTTCCTCCGGGCTCTTCTCCCCCTGCGCGGCGCAGGCGGAGAGGAGGAGCAGCGCGAGCAGCATCAGGCATGCCCGGCTTCGTTTGGCTTGCCGCAAGGCGATCATCTCCTATGAGCGTTGTGAACGATCAGCGGGCGTTGTCCGCGGCCTTGGCGACCACGTTGATCATGCCGTCCACGCTGATGGAAACGCTGGCGTACAGCGTCTCGTCGGTGAAGACCTGGTGGCCCTCTTCGTTGGTGGTGGTCTCAGAGGCGCGGAGCTCCTCGGCGGTCTTGCCGACACAGTAGTCGGTGAAGTTCTTGGCCTGCTGGTACCACTCCAGGGTGGCGTCGGAATAGGCGACCATGTTGTAGTCTTCCTTCAGCTCGCGCTTGGTGCCCTTGAAGACGGTCTCCACGATCTCGCCGGCGGCGTTGATCTTGATCTGGGGCTGGGTGGCGTCGGTCAGGGCGGCCAGGATGCGGCCGTCGGGGCCGATGACGGCAGCGCCGAAATCGCTGTACATCTTCACGGTGCCGTCTTCCTCGGCGGTAGCGGCGGCGGACTCGGCGGCGGTGGAGTTGATGGCCAGGCCCAGGGTGAAGGCCTCGGCGGTGGTGAAGCTCACGCCCTGCTCATCGTTGCAGGCCTTGACGACCGCTTCCTGGAACTCGCTGATGGAGATGGAGCAGGAGGCGTACAGGGTCTCGTCGGTGGTGACGGCGTGGCCTTCCTCGTTGACCACGGTCTCCATGCCGGCAACTTCCTCGGCGGTCATGCCGACCACATACTCTTCGAAGGCGGCAGCCTGCTCGTACCACTCATGGGTGGCGTCGGAGTAAGCGACCATGTTGTAGTCGTCGCCCTTCTCGTACTTGGTGAGGAAGGCGGCCTCGGTGTCGACCTGACCGTCGGTCACGTCCATCTTGTTCTGGGCAACGTCCAGACGGCAGGCAACGATTTTGCCCTCGGCGTCCAGCACAACCACAGCGCAGCAGGCGTCGACCTGGGCGTTGCCGGTCTTGGAGCTGTCCATGTTCAGGCTGATGCCCATGCCCAGCTTGTAAGTAGCCTCGGCAGCGGGCTCCTGGGTGGTCTCGTCGACAGTCTCGTCGGCAGTCTCGGCAGTCTCGTCGGCAGTCTCGGCGGTCTCGGCGGCATTGCCGCAGGCGACCAGCGCAAGCATCATGCAGACAAGCAGCAGCATTGCAAGAATCTTTTTCATGTTTGTACTCCCAATCATCATATTGATCTCCGCGCCGCCCTTCCTGCAGGCGCTCTCGGAGTCAAGCGTACTGTAACACGTTTCCTCGATTCCGTCAAGAAATAAACAATTGATTTTATCGCTTTCTCCGTTTTTTCCCAAAAATTCCGGGTATTTCCGAAAACCCGGGCATTTCTGCAGGTTTTTCCGGCTCGTTCAGGGGCCTTCGCCTCCCTGCCAGCGGGTGTGATCCCGGCCGATCTCCTCCCGGATGGAGGAAAAGTAGACGCCGAACGCCGTGCCGCTTTCGATCCAGCGCCGCAGCAGCTTCTCCTCCGGGTCCAGGGCCGGGATCCCCGTCAGGTCCCCGGAAAAATAGGCCCCGTTCAGGGCGCAGGCGTAGTCCGCCAGGGCCTGCCGCTCCTCCGGCGGGAGGGAGCTTCCGGCCAGCTGCTCCTCCGCCTGGGCCCGGGTGCGGCGGGCCATCGCCTCCGCCGCGGTGTCCGCAAACTGCAGCAGGGCCGGGTCCCGGCTCCCCTGCTCCGCCGCCCAGGCGGCAACGTCCACGGGCCTGGCCTCATAGCGCAGCGCGCCCCCATCGGCCTCCAGCACCCCGTACTGACAGGCGCCCATGGTCAGGGAGGAGGTGGCGATCTCCGTCACGCCTCCTTCAGTCTGCACATGCTGGATGTGCATATGCCCGCTGAGCATCAGCGGCACCTCAAATTCCTCCAGCAGGGCGGCAAGCCTCTCGGCCCGGTTCAGCACATAGCCCCGCTCGAACAGGGAGTGGCGGAACAGGTTCTGATGGCAGCAGACCAGCACCGCCTCCCCCGCCTGCCGGGCCTGGGCGAGCTGCTCCTCCACCCAGTCCAGGCTTTTCTCGGACAGGCCGCAGAAGTCGTGGAGGGTGTTGGCGTCCAGCATCAGCACCCGGGTGCCGTCGTTGAGCCGGGCGGCGTAGCTGAGGGAATCCGGGTCCGAGGAGATGGCCTCGTCAAAGCCGAAGGGGCCGTAGATCTCCCGGAATTCCTCGGCGCTGACGTTTTCCACCGGCTCCGCGCTCTCCCCGAAATAGGAGAAGGTCTGGCTGCGGTACAGGTCGTGGTTCCCCGGCAGCACCAGCACCCGGATCCCCGCCTCCTCCAGCGTCCCCAGCTTCTTCGCCAGGGCCAGGTGGCTCTCCCGCTCGCCGTTGAAGCTCAGATCCCCGGTGAGGATCAGCGCCTCCGGCTCCAGCGCCTCCACCTCCCGGAGAAAGGCGTCCAGGATCTCCTCGCAGTATTCGGTGCACTTGCCGTCGCTGTTTTCCATCATCCGCCGGAAGACGGGGCCGTGATCCGTCAGCGACGGGGCCAGATAGTGCAGGTCCGTGGCCACCGCCACCCGGTAGTGTCCCCGGGGGGTCTTCCCTCCGCAGCCGGGCAGAGCCAGCGCCGCCAGCAGCAGGCAGGCCAGCGCCAGCGCCCGTGCGGATCGTCTGTGTTTCTTCATGCCGTCCTCCGCTCCCTGTGTTCGTTCTTCCTTTATTCTCATGCTTTTCGCCATGATATCATCATTATATCGTCCCTTCTCGCTCTTGCCAAGTCCCCGCTTTTTCGGTAAAATGGAGCTAAGGGGTCCCCCCCGACGAAAGGAGCGTACCAGCATGGATTTTCAGTCCGCAAGCTACGAGGTGTTTCAGCTTTTTAACGATCACTGGGCCCTGGTCACCGCCGGCACGCCGGAGGATTACAACACCATGACCATCGGCTGGGGCAGCATGGGCACGCTCTGGGGTCCACCCCACAAGGGCCGTCCGGTGCTGAGCGTCTACGTCAGTCCCGCCCGCTACACCCACTCGTATCTGGAGGAAAACGACTATTTCACCGTCAGCTTTTTCCCGGAGGAATACCGGCAGGACCTGCTGCTGCTGGGCAGCCGCTCGGGCCGGGACGGGGACAAGGTTGCCCTGACGGCCCTGCACCCCCTTGGGGTGGAGCACGGGGTGGATTTTGCAGAGGCGGAGCTGACCTTTGTCTGCCGCAAGCTCTACGCCCAGCAGTTTGAGCTGGAGAAGGTGCCCCGGGAGGTGGCGGACTGGATCTACACCCGGGTGCCGCCCCACAGCATGTTCATCGGCGAGGTGGTGGACTGCATCCGCCGTCCCGAATGAACACTTTTACACGCCGAAGTTGGCAGAGAAAATGCCCGCTTCGGCGGCTGCCTTTTCTGTGCATTCTACCGATTGACAAGAAACTGCCTTTTCCTTATAATAATGCCATCAAAATAATGTCATCTTTAAAACGACCCTGTGAGATCGGCAAGACGGTTCCGGTTCCGCCCAGCGGAGCCTGCTTTGCAGTTGCCTTGCCGGCTGTTCGGTGAGGCTTTTTTCGTTTGAGGTTCTTTGAGGAGGGTGTGCGCATGCCTGTTTTCAACAAGCCCAAATCCGTCGCACTCCGGGGGATTCTGCCCATCCTCGGGGACGGCTGCGCGGCCTTTGACCGCCTGAATCAAAGTTCATACGTCATACTGCCCGGTTTTTGCGATGTGCATGTGCATTTTCGTGAGCCGGGCTTTTCTTATAAAGAAACGATCCGCAGCGGCAGCCTTGCCGCCGCCCGGGGCGGGTACACCTCCGCCTGCCCCATGCCCAACCTGGACCCGGTGCCGGACAGTGTGGCCCATCTGGAGGAGGAGCTTTCCCTCATCCGGCGGGATGCCTGCATCGAGCTGCGGCCCTACGGCGCCATCACCGTGGGCGAGGCCGGGCGGGAGATCGCGGATCTGGAGGGCATGGCCCCCCAGGTCGTCGCCTTTTCCGATGACGGGCACGGCGTGCAGGATCCGGGTCTGATGCGGGAGGCCATGGTCAGGGCCCGCGCCCTGGGCAAGGGCATCGTGGCCCACTGCGAGGACAATTCCCTCCTCCGCGGCGGCTATATCCATGACGGGGCCTACGCCGCCGCCCACGGGCACCGGGGCATCTGCTCGGAGAGCGAGTGGCGCCCCATCGCCCGGGATCTGGAGCTGGTGGCCCGGACGGGCTGCGCCTACCACGTCTGCCACATTTCCACCAAGGAATCCCTCCGCCTCATCCGGGAGGCCAAGCGAGGCGGGCTGGACGTGAGCTGCGAGACCGCGCCCCACTATCTCCTGCTGGACGAGAACGATCTGCAGGAGGACGGGCGCTTCAAGATGAATCCGCCCCTGCGCGCTCCCGAGGACCGGGAGGCGCTGGTGGAGGGGCTGCTGGACGGCAGCATCGACTGCATCGCCACCGACCACGCGCCCCACAGCGCCCAGGAGAAGTCCCGGGGGCTGGAGAAGAGCGCCTTCGGCGTGGTGGGGATCGAGACGGCCTTTCCGCTCCTGTACACGGGCCTGGTCCGGCCCGGCCTTCTCTCCCTGGAGGCCCTCGTGGATCTGCTCTGCCATCGGCCCCGGGCCCGCTTCGGCCTGCCGCTGGGAAACGATTTCTCTCTCTGGGATCTGGACGCGGAATATTCCATCGACCCCGCGGAATTTCTCTCCCTGGGCCGGGCCACGCCCTTTGCGGGGCGCCGGGTCTTCGGCCGCTGCAAGGGGACGGTGCACGGGGGAAAGCTGGTCTATTTTGAGGAAAACTGATATGAAGCAAGGCGTCTTTACCATAAGCGAAAATATCCCGCTCACGGAGCGCTTCTCTCTCCTGCATCTGCGGGGGGACTGCTCCGCCATCCGCACGCCCGGCCAGTTTGTGGAGCTTGCGCTGCCGGGCCTCTTTCTCCGGCGGCCCTTCTCCGTCTGCGATTGGGACGCGGGAAGCCTGAGCCTGCTGTATGAGCAGGTGGGCCGTGGCACCGCGCTTCTCCGCAGCCTGCCTGTGGGCACGGAGCTGGACCTGCTCACGGGCCTGGGCAAGGGCTTCCGGCTCTCCCGGGCCGGGGAGCGGCCCCTGCTCATCGGCGGGGGCAGCGGCGTGTCCCCCCTGCTGGGCCTGGCCCGGCGGCTGCTGGAAGGGGGCGTGAGGCCCCATGTGATCCTGGGCTTTGCCAGCCGGGAGGATCTGGTTTTGCTGGACGAATTCTACCGCCTGGGCCTGGCCCCCACCGTCACCACCGAGGACGGCAGCTTCGGCATCCGGGGCCGGGTGACGGAGGCCATGGACCTTCCCCATAGCTTTTTCTACGCCTGCGGGCCCCATGCCATGCTGCAGGCCGTGTGTCAGGCAAGCCCCGTCTCCGGACAGATCAGTCTGGACGGGCGGATGGGCTGCGGCTTCGGGGCCTGCATGGGCTGCACCGTCCAGACTGTGAACGGACCCCGGCGGGTCTGCAAGGACGGCCCCGTGTTTGACAAGGAGGAGCTGCTGTGGACAGACTGAGCGTTTCCCTCTGCGGGATCGAGCTTGCCAATCCCATCATCCCCGCCTCCGGCACCTTCGGCTACGGCTGGGAGTTCGCGGAGCTCTACGATATCAACTGCCTCGGCACCTTCTCCATGAAGGGCAGCACCCTCTCCCCCCGCTTCGGGAATCCCACGCCCCGCATCGCGGAGGCGCCCGCCGGCATGCTGAACGCCGTGGGCTTGCAAAATCCCGGGGTGGACGGGGTGATCCGGGAGGAGCTGCCCCGCCTCGCCAAGGTGTTCCAAAAGCCCGTCATCGCAAACGTCAGCGGCTTTTCCATCGAGGAATACGCAGCGGTCTGCCAAAAGCTGGATGCGCAGCCCCAGGTGGGCTGGCTGGAGGTGAACGTGAGCTGCCCCAACGTCCACGGGGGCGGCATGAGCTTCGGCACCGACCCCAAGGCTGCCGCCGCGGTCACGAAAGCCGTCAAGGCCGTGACCCAAAAGCCCGTGATCCTGAAGCTCAGCCCCAATGTGACGGACATCGTGTCCATCGCCCGGGCCTGCGAGGACGCGGGGGCCGATGCCATCAGCCTCATCAACACCGTTCTGGCCCTGCGCATCGACCTGAAAACCCGCCGGCCCATTCTGGCAAACGCCACCGGCGGCCTCTCCGGTCCCGCCATCTTCCCCCTGGCCCTGCGGATGGTCTGGCAGGTGTCCCGGGCGGTGTCCGTCCCGGTGATCGGTCTGGGCGGGGTCAGCTCCGCCGAGGACGCGGCGGAGATGCTGCTGGCCGGGGCCACGGCGGTGCAGGTAGGCGCCGCCAATCTCCGGGACCCCTTCGCCTGCCCCAAAATCATCGACAATCTCCCGGCGGTGCTGGACCGGCTGGGAGCGGAGAATATACGCGAACTCATAGGAGGCGCCCATGGCTAAAGATATCATGATAGCCTGCGATTTCCCCAGCGGGGAAACGACCCTGGCCTTTCTCGACCGCTTTCCGGGGGAAAAGCCCTTTGTCAAGATCGGGATGGAGCTGTTCTACGCCGAAGGCCCTCAGATCGTGCGGCAGATCAAGGCCCGGGGCCACCGGATCTTCCTGGATCTGAAGCTGCACGACATTCCCAACACCGTGAAAAAGGCCATGCGGGTGCTCTCCGGATTGGACGTGGACATTGTGAATCTCCACGCCGCCGGCACCCGGGCCATGATGGAGGCGGCCCTGGAGGGGCTGACCCGGCCCGACGGCAGCCGCCCCCTGCTCATCGCCGTCACCCAGCTCACCAGCACCGACCAGACCGCCCTGGAAAGGGAGCTTCTGATCCAGCGGCCCATGGAGGACGTGGTGCTCTCCTATGCCCGCCTTGCCGCCGCATCGGGGCTGGACGGGGTGGTCTGCTCCCCCCTGGAGGCGGGAAGGGTGCACGAAGCCTGCGGCGCGGGCTTTCTCACCGTGACCCCCGGCGTCCGCTTTGCCGATGCCGGGCAGGACGATCAGAAGCGGGTCACCACCCCCGCCCGCGCCAGGGAGCTGGGCTCGGACTATATCGTGGTGGGCCGCCCCATCACCCAGGCGGAGGATCCGGTGGCCGCCTGGGAACGCTGTCGAAAGGAGTTTCTGACATGACCGAAGAAGTCATCGCAAAAGACCTGCTCTCCATCGGGGCGGTGTTCTTCCGCCCGGACGAGCCCTTCACCTGGGCCAGCGGCATCCAGAGCCCGGTCTACTGTGACAATCGCCTGACCCTCACCGCCCCGGCGGTCCGGGATCATGTGGAGACAGGGCTTATGGAGCTGGTCAAAACCTACTACCCGGAGGCGGAAGTGCTGATGGGCACCTCCACCGCCGGCATCGCCCACGCGGCCATCGTGGGCCACCTGCTGCAGCTTCCCATGGGCTACGTCCGCTCCGGCGCCAAGGACCACGGCCGCCGCAATCAGATCGAGGGCCGGCTGGAGCCGGGCCAGAAGGTTGTGGTGGTGGAGGACCTCATCTCCACCGGCGGAAGCGTCCTCGAAGTGGTGGACATTCTCCGCCAGGCCGGGGCAAACGTCCTCGGCGTGGTGAGCATCTTCAGCTACGGGATGCAAAAGGGCCTGCAGCGTCTCGCCGCGGCGAAGGTGGAAAACCACAGTCTTTGTACCTTTGACACGATCGCCCGCGTGGCGTCCGAGACGGGCTATATCCGCCCCGGGGACCTCAAGAAGCTGATCGCGTTTCGTGATAATCCCTCAGACGATAGCTGGAAAGGAGTTACGGCATGAGACATCTGATCAATATTCTGGACTTCAGCACCCAGGAGCTGCAGGAGCTGATCGACACCGCAAACGACATCATCGCAAACCCGGCGAAATACAGCGAGGTCTGCCGCGGCAAGAAGCTGGCCACCCTGTTCTTCGAGCCCTCCACCCGCACCCGCCTCAGCTTTGAGGCCGCCATGTACGAGCTGGGCGGCAACGTGATCGGCTTCTCGGCGGCCCAGAACTCCTCCGCCGCCAAGGGCGAGAGCGTGGCGGACACCGCCAAGACCATCAGCTGCTATGCGGATATCATCGCCATGCGCCACCCCAAGGAGGGCGCGCCTCTGGTGGCGGCCAAGGCCGCCTCCATCCCGGTCATCAACGCCGGGGACGGCGGCCACAACCACCCCACCCAGACCCTGGCGGACCTGCTGACCATCTACCGGGAGAAGGGCGGCTTCGACAACCTGACCGTGGGCCTCTGCGGCGATTTGAAGTTCGGCCGCACGGTCCACTCCCTCATCACCGCCCTGAGCCGCTATGAGGGGCTCAAGTTCGTGCTTATCTCCCCGGAGGAGCTGAAGCTGCCCAGCTATGTGAAGCAGGACGCCCTGAAGGAAAAGGGCATCCCCTATGAGCAGACCACCGACCTGGAGGCGGCCATGCCCCAGCTTGACATCCTGTACATGACGCGGGTGCAGCGGGAGCGCTTCTTC
This sequence comes from uncultured Oscillospiraceae bacterium, assembly GCA_964395795.1. GTDB lineage: Bacteria > Bacillota > Clostridia > Oscillospirales > Oscillospiraceae > Limivicinus. Next base: position 2,256 of record CAYNBS010000022.1, on the reverse strand, counting down.
AACGAGGAGGACTACCTCCGCCTGAAGGACAGCTACATCCTCACCCCGGAGAAGCTGCGCAATGCCAAGCAGGATCTGGCCATCCTCCACCCCCTGCCCCGGGTGAACGAGATCAGCGTGGCCATTGACGAGGATCCCCGGGCCTGCTACTTCAAGCAGGTGCTCAACGGCAAGTACATGCGCATGGCGCTCATCATGAAGCTCTTAAAGGAGGCTGGAAGACTGTGAACATCGACTCCATTCAAAACGGCATCGTCATCGACCACATCACCGCCGGCCGGGGCATGCGGCTCTACGAGCTGCTGGGTCTGGAAAAGCTGGACTGCTCCGTTGCCATCATCAAAAACGTCCACAGCTTAAAGCAGGGCAAGAAGGACATCATCAAGATCGACGCGGACATCCCCGTGAATCTGGACGTGATCGGCTATGTGGACCCGGGCGTCACGGTGAACGTGATCCGGGGCGGCAAGCTGGTGGAGAAAAAGCGCATCGACATGCCCGAGACCCTGACAAACGTCATTTTCTGCAAGAACCCCCGCTGCATCACCTCCTGCGAGCAGGAGCTGAAGCACATTTTCAAGCTCACCGACCGGAAGAACAAGGTCTACCGCTGCCTCTACTGCGAAACCAAAGCCAACTAAGAAAAACGACAAAAAACAGTCGATTGCGAAAGGTGCAAGCAAGCTTGGTTACACACCCCGGAGGGAATCAAAATCCGTTTTTGAGGGAGCTCCGCTTTCTCAAAAACACCTTGAGCCGAGCTGTGCGAGGCCTCGCGCCGTCGTCAAACGAAACTCACTTCATTTCGCTTCCCCGGTTTCGAAGCGCCGGGAAAGCTGCATATCCGTTCCTTTCGTTTTCCTCTCAAAATCAAAGCGTCCGCTTTGATTTTGGAAGGAAGAAGGAGGGAGCAGAGCGCAGTTTTCGTGGCTCTTACGCAAACCACGGAAACGGAGCGCCGCGAGCTTCTTCTGACGCAAGCGCGAGTACTCAATTGCGAAACGTGTTTCGCAATTGCCAAAAAAAGGAGATTTGACATGGCCAAAATCATCAACGAGCCTTCCCATACTTTTAACGAATACCTGCTGATCCCCGGCTACACCCCCATCACCTGCCGCTCCGAAAAGGTCGACCTGGCAACTCCCCTGGTGAAGTTCCGCAAGGGTCAGGAGCCCTGCCCCCTGCAGATGAACATCCCCATGGTTTCCGCCATCATGCAGTCCGTCTCCGGCGACCGGCTTGCCGTGGCCCTGGCGAAAGAGGGCGGCGTCAGCTTCATCTACGGCTCCCAGTCCATCGCGGATGAGGCCGCCATGGTCCGCCGGGCCAAGAGCTACAAGGCGGGCTTTGTCCGCAGCGACTCCAACCTGAGCCCGGACGCCACCCTGGCGGACGTGCTGGCCCTGAAGGCCCGCACCGGTCACAGCACCGTGGCCGTCACCGCCGACGGCACCGCCGAGGGGAAGCTGGTGGGCGTGGTCACCAGCCGGGACTACCGGGTCAGCCGCATGGAGCCCACCTTGCCCGTGCGGACGTTCATGACCCCCTTCGAGAAGCTCATCTGGGCGCCGGAGGGCACCTCTCTCAAGGAGGCAAACGACATCATCTGGGAGCATAAGCTGAACTCCCTGCCCATTCTGGACGGCGAAGGGCGGCTGTGCTATTTCGTTTTCCGCAAGGACTATGAGAGTCACAAGCAGAACCCCCACGAGCTGCTGGACGCCCACAAGCGTTATGTGGTGGGCGCGGGCATCAACACCCGGGACTATGAGCAGCGCATCCCCGCCCTGCTGGAGGCCGGCGCGGACGTGCTGTGCATCGACTCCTCCGAGGGCTTTACCGACTGGCAGCGCTTTGTCCTCACCTGGGTGCGGGAGCGCTACGGCGATACGGTGAAGATCGGCGCGGGCAACGTGGTGGACGCGGCGGGCTTCCGCTTCCTGGCCGATTGCGGGGCCGACTTTGTGAAGGTCGGCATCGGCGGCGGCTCCATCTGCATCACCCGGGAGACCAAGGGCATCGGCCGGGGCCAGGCCACGGCGCTCATTGAGGTCTGCGCCGAGCGGGACAAGTATTTTGAGGAGACCGGCGTCTACGTCCCCGTCTGCTCCGACGGCGGCATCGTCTATGACCACCACATCACCCTGGCCCTGGCCATGGGCGCGGATTTCGTCATGCTGGGCCGCTACTTTGCCCGCTTTGACGAGAGCCCCACCAACAAGGTCAACATCGGCGGCACCTATTACAAGGAGTACT
>CAYNBS010000021.1:0-24062 GCA_964395795.1 uncultured Oscillospiraceae bacterium | reverse complement strand
AGGAGCCACCGGCGCCACCGGCCCGCAGGGCCCTCAGGGTCCCCAGGGAGAACCCGGCCCCGCCGGACCTGCCGGCCCCGCCGGCGCCACCGGCCCGCAAGGCCCCCAGGGCCCCCAAGGCGAGCCCGGCCCCGCCGGAGAGGCGGCGGTGATCCAGAGCGCCATGCGCTATCAGGCCGGGTCGCAGACCGTGACCGCGGGCGGAACGCTGACCCTGACGGTAAGCGAGATCTATGGGGATGGGGATATCGTCGCCTCCGGCTCCACCGGGCTGACGCTTGCGCCGGGGCAGTATCTGATCCACTTTGTAAGTGACGTTTCCGCCACAGGTTCGGGGAACGTGGGGGCGGTGCTGGCCCTCAACGGCGCACCGCTGGCCTATACCGCCTCTCTGCTGACCATGGGCGGGAACCAGGTACAGCGCATTGCGCTGCAGGCGCTGCTGAATGTGACTGCTGCCGGAACGCTTACGGTGCGGAATAACAGCACGAACACCGTCACTTACACCAACGCGGTGCTCACTGCCGTGAAGCTTGGATAAAAAAACGAATTGCAAGCCAACTCTTGGGCCGCCCTCGGGCGGCCTTTTTTGCATCAAAGCTGCCCGCCGGGGCATACTAAGAAAAACAGGAAAGGAGATCCATTCATGATCGAACAGGATACCATCAAGCTGCTGCGGGAATGCGATGCGGGGGTAAAAATGGGCGTCAGCTCCATTGACGAGGTGATGGACTATGCCCAGGCGCGGCCCCTGCGGGACGCGCTGGACCATTGCCGCCGGGAGCATTGTCAGCTCAGCGCGGAGATCCAGGAGAGCCTGGACCGCTTCCAGGATGGGGGCAAGGATCCCAACCCCGCCGTCAAGGCCATGTCCTGGGTGAAGACCAACGCGGAGCTGCTGATCAAGCAGTCCGATGCCACAATTGCCGACCTGATGACCGATGGCTGCAACATGGGCGTCAAGTCCCTGAACCGCTATCTGAACCAATACAAGGCCGCTGATGAAAAGTCCAAGGACATCGCCAAGCGCCTGATCAACCAGGAGCAGGAGCTGGCCTTCCAGATGCGCGGCTTCCTCTGAGCATGCAAAAGCTCCGCACCGAATCGGTGCGGAGCAATTTTTTTCTGTTTCCCTATGGCGTTCAGCGGCGGCGTCTGATCACGCCGGTGACGATCAGGGCGATCAGGCCCAGGCCCATAGCGCCGAAGATCCCGTACACAATGGCACGGAACGCAGTGGGCGAGATGCCGAAGGCACCGTCACCGTCGTTGGCCTGCGGTACTTCCGGCTCCAGGGCGGGGATCACGCGGGTGGTCTTATATCCGCAGACGGTGCACTCGCCTTCCTCCTCCCCGGCAGCGCCCAGGGCAGCGGGGCGGGTCTCTTTCCAGATCATCTCATGTTCGGCCTTGTCCAGCAGCTCCTCGCAGCCGGAGCAGGCGTGCCAGTGGAACTGCTCGTCCATGCTCCATTCGGCGGCGGGCTCATGCTCATGCACCTCCGGCGTGGGGGAAGGACTCACCTCCGGCGAGGGGGAGGGACTGGCCTCCGGCGTGGGAGAGGGCTCTTCCGTAGGCTCCGGCGTGGGTTCCGGCGTGGGCGCAGGGGTGGGGCTGGGCTGCAGCACCGTCACCAGCGCGGGATTGGTGTTCGTCCAGGTCACCCGGTTATAGCTGTAGAGCCGGCAGTAGACATACCAGCCGTTCATATCCGCAGGGATGTTGTTGAGAACCAGACTGTCGGAAAATTCACCGGAGAAGGTCATATCCAGGAAATCCTTGGGTACCAGCGGCGTCCGGGAGACCACCTGGGCCTCCTCCCGGGCTTCCTTCAGGGTGAAGCGATGCTGCCGGTCCGGCGTCATCAGGCACCACTCGAAATCCTGCACATAGCCGCCGGAAGTGACAAAGGACGCCCAGCCGCCGGGTTCCACCGTCTCCCCGGTGGGGTGCTTGTACACGGCGGCGGCCCAGACTTCGGGGTTGTAATTGTGGCTCTTGACCAGGATGGAGGTATCGGACTCCCGGACCACGGTGGCCCAGGAATTGTTGATATAGCCTTCCACGCTGGAAGCAAAAACATAACCGTCGTTGGTGCAGAGGCGAACCTCCAGATGATAGGTGCCATCCTCAAACCGGGTGGTGACGGCGTTGCCGTTTGTGTCATACCACACGGCGCTCTCGATAGACACGCCCGTGGTGCTCGTCCTGGTGGGCAGATACTGCACCTCCATCCACACCACAGGGGTGGTACCGCCCTGACCGGTCTGGATCAGGACCTTCGAGACCTCCGTTTCCGCCGACGCCTTCCCCGGCGCCAGGGCGAACAATGCCAGGCAAAGACACAGTGCCAGAGCGAAGCCTAGCAGGCGTTTCCCGTTCAGCCTCATACCGCAGCCTCCTTTTCTCCACATTTTGCGGTCACGCCGCAAAAAAAGTACATTCATATACAAAATAAATTATAGTCCTCCCACTGGGAACGGTCAAGAAAAAGTTGACGCCAATCCCGCTTTTTCGCAAAAAACTTCCACCGTCCGCGTTGTAATTTGCGCCTGTTCTGGTATAATGAATCAAATCCTATCAAGAGAAAACCAAGGATCGGGGAACAGCATGAAGACCTATGATGCGGGAAAATGTGATATCGTTGTGATCGGCGCGGGCCATGCCGGTATTGAGGCTGCTCTGGCCGCGGCCCGGCTGGGGCTGGAAACGGTCTGCTTCACCGTGAATCTGGACAGTGTGGGCAACATGCCCTGCAATCCGGCCATCGGCGGCACCGGCAAGGGCCACCTGGTGCGGGAGCTGGACGCTCTGGGCGGCGAAATGGCCCGGGCGGCTGACAGGGCCTGCATCCAATACCGGATGCTGAACCGGGGCAAGGGCCCGGCGGTGCACTCCCTCCGCGCCCAGGCCGACCGGCGGCGTTACCAGGCGGTGATGAAGCAGACCCTGGAGCGCCAGGAGCACCTGCATCTGAAGCAGGCAGAGGTGGTCGCCATCGGCGTGGAGGCGGGGCAGGTCACCAGCGTCACCACCCGCACCGGGGCGGTGTGGGCCTGCAAGGCGTGTGTGATCGCCTCCGGCACCTATCTGGACGGGCGCACCATCGTGGGAGAGGTGCTGAAGAGCGAGGGGCCGGACGGGCTGGCCGCGGCGATTCCGCTGGCGGATGAGCTGCGGGAGCTGGGCCTTTCCATGCGCCGCTTCAAGACCGGCACCCCGCCTCGGGTGAACGCCAGGACGGTGGATTTCTCCCAAATGGAGCTGCAGCAGGGGGATGAGGAGCCCGAGCCCTTTTCCTTTGAGACGGAGGCGGCCCCGGAGAACCGGGCCGTTTGTTATCTGACCTATACCAACGAACGCACCCACGAGATTATCCGCGCCCATCTGGATCGCAGCCCCATCTATTCCGGCGTGATCGAGGGGGTCGGCCCCCGCTACTGTCCCAGCATCGAGACCAAGGTGATGACCTTTGCCGACAAGCCCCGGCACCAGCTCTTCATCGAGCCCATGGGGCTGGATACCGAGGAGCTCTACATCCAGGGCTTTTCCTCCTCCATGCCGGAGGAGGTGCAGGTGGAGATGCTGCACACCATCCCGGGCCTGGAGCACGCGGAGATGACCCGCTGCGCTTACGCCATCGAGTATGACTGCATCGACCCCACGGAGCTTTACCCAACCCTGGAGTGCAAGAAGATCGCCGGACTCTACGGCGCCGGGCAGTTCAACGGCTCCTCCGGCTATGAGGAGGCGGCGGTGCAGGGCTTTGTGGCGGGGGTGAACGCCGCCCGGAAAATCAAAGGGGAGACGCCCTGGATCCTCCGCCGCAGCGACGGCTATATCGGCACGCTCATCGACGATCTGGTGACCAAGGGCACCAATGAGCCCTACCGGATGATGACCTCCCGCAGCGAGTACCGGCTCCTTCACCGGCAGGACAATGCGGACGAGCGCCTGTGCGCCATGGGGCGGGAGATCGGCCTGGTGAGCGAGGAGCGACTGCAGGCGATGCGGGAAAAATATGCCGCCGTGGACGCTGAGCTTGCCCGGCTGGAAAAGATCCACCTGCCCCCTTCGGAGGCGCTGAATGCCATGCTGGAGGCCAGAGGCACCGCGCCGGTGGCGGCGGGGGCTTCCCTGGCGGATCTGGTGCGGCGGCCCCAGGTGCGTTATGAGGACACCGGACCCTTCGATCCGGCGCGGCCCGAACTCTCCCGCGCCATCCGCCAGCAGGTGGAGATCCGCCTGAAGTATGAGGGCTACATCAAGCGGCAGCTCCGGCAGGTGGAGGAATTCCGGCGCATGGAGGAGCGGCCCCTGCCCGCCGACCTGGATTACGGCGCCATCCCCGGGCTGCGGCTGGAGGCCCGGGAGAAGCTGCAAAAAATCCGCCCGGCCAGCTTCGGCCAGGCGGGGCGGATCTCCGGGGTCTCCCCGGCGGATCTCAGCGTGCTGATGATTTATATGGAGACGAAACGATGAAGATTGTGGTCGGTTTTTCCGGCGGGGTGGACTCCGCCGTAACAACAAGGCTGCTGCAGAAGCAGGGCCATCAGGTACACGGTCTGTACCTGGACAACGCCGGGGAGGACGCCCGGCAGGAGGCCATCCGCTCTGCGGAGCGGATGGGCATCGAGCTCACCGTGCAGGACGTGAAGGCGGAGCTGGAGGAAAAGGTTTGCCGCCCCTTTACAGACTGCTATCTCCGGGGGGAGACGCCCAATCCCTGCATCCTCTGCAACCCCTCTATGAAGTTCAAGAACCTGATCGCCCTGGCGGACCGGATCGGTGCGGAAAAGGTAGCCACGGGACACTATGCCCGGGCTGAGGGCGGCGCACTCTTCAAGGGCAAGCCTGCCAACGACCAGAGCTATATGCTCTGCCGCCTGACCCGGGAACAGGTTTCCCGGATGGTGCTGCCTCTGGGCAGCTATGAGAAAAGCCAGGTGCGTGCCCTGGCGGCGGAATGGGGGCTGGACGCAGCCCACAAGCCCGACAGCATGGAGATCTGCTTCATCCCGGACAAGGACTATATCCGCTGGCTGGGGGAGCGGGCCGCGCTGCCCGGCCCGGGAGATTTTGTGTTCCACGGGCAGGTCATCGGCAGGCACGAGGGCATCCACCGCTGGACGGTGGGCCAGCGCCGCCCGGGACTCTATGACGGACGCAAGGTCTATGTGAGCCGGATCGACGCGGCAAGCAATACTGTGGAGCTGGCCCTGTGGGAAGAGCTGTTTCAAACAGAGCTGCAGGCAAGGGACTTCAACTGGCTGATCGAAGCGCCGGCAGCGCCCATCCGGGCTACGGTCCGGGTGCGGCACACCAAGTGGGAGGAGCCGCCCTGCACCGTCACCCCGGAGGGCAGCGGCGTGCGCATTTGCTGTGACACGCCGGTGCGGGCGCCCGCGCCGGGGCAGAGCGCCGTGCTCTATGACGGCGACCGCCTTCTGGGCGGCGGATTTCTGGAATAAAAAACGGGAGCGAACACCCGCCCCGGCATGGACGGCAAGGCCCTTCCGTCGGCCGGGGAAACAGGAGCAACGATGAAAAAACGAAGCTTATGGATCCTGCTGCTTCTGCTGTTTGTGGCAGGCTGCGGAAAGAACACCGCCGCGCCCCAGGCAACGGAGGATCCGACGGTAGAGAGCGTCAGTGCCGTGCTGGAGGAGCCTCAGCTGGGTTGGCTGGACCGTTATCCCAATCTGCGCTATGCCGATCTCAGCGGCAGCCGCTGCTATGACGCCATGGACGCCTATGCCGACGCCCATCCGGGCCTGCAGATCCGCTACACGATCCCCCTGGGCAACGGAGAGTGCCCCAATGTGGTGGAGGAGGTTTATCTGCGGGAAGGGGAGTACGAGCTGGAGGAGCTTTTGGCGGCGCTGCCCCATCTGCGGAATCTGCGGCTGCTCTGCCTGACGGACAACAGCCTGGACGCGGCTGATCTGGACGCCATCCGTCTGGCCCAGCCTGCCGCGGAGCTTCGCCTTTCCCGGCACCTTCTGGGGATGGAGCTGGGGGAGGACACCCGCATCCTGGACCTGAGCGGCTATACCATGGCCCAGCTGCAGCCGGAGTGGAAGGCGCTGGAGGGCCTGCCCGCTCTGGAGGAGATCGTGCTGGTGACCCCGGAAGGGGACAGCCCCTACTCCCTGGAGGACGCGGCGGCGATCCGCCGCGCGGCGCCCCAGGCGCGGCTGCGCTACCGCTTCCCCCTTTTTGGGCAGATGGTGGATGCGGAGGCGGAGCGGCTGGAATTTGCGGACACCTATGTGGGCCCGGCAGGGCTGGAGCAGATCCGCCTGGCCCTGGAGCTGATGCCCAACTGCAGCTACCTGAAGCTGGACGACTGCGGTATCGACAATGAGACCATGGCTGCCTTTCGGGAGGAGTACCGCGGCCGGGTCAAAGTGGTCTGGCGGGTCCACTATGGGGTCTTCAGCGACCTGACGGACACCCGGGTGATCCACGCAGTCGGCCCGGAGCACGACGCGTATATCGACGATGAGATGTGCCGGGTGCTGTGCTACTGCGAGGATACCGAATACATGGATCTGGGACACAATACGCTGAGCTCCATTGCGTTTTGCTCGTACATGCCCCACCTGAAAATGGCGATCCTCTCCTATAACAACATCACCGACCTGAGCCCGCTGGAAAACTGCCAGGAGCTGTTCTTCCTGGAGATGTTCTGCTGCAGGCGGCTGGAGGATCTGAGCCCGCTCAGCGCCTGCGGGAGCCTGCGGATGCTGAACGTTTCCTTCAGCACCGTCACCGATATCAGCCCCCTCTACGGGATGGATCTGGAGCTGCTGCACATGGCGCGGACCGATATTCCGCCGGAGCAGGCCGCGGAGATGGCCCGTCTCCATCCGGACTGCCGCATCACCTATGAGGGCTATGACATCCATGAGCTGGGTTGGAGAAGGATCCGGGAAGGGGAATACTACGACTGGTATCTGGAAATCCGGGAAATCTTCGGCTACGGCGATCCCAACAGCTACAGCCATAAATAAAAGAATCAGAATAATCCAAGCCCCGCCGCCGGATGAGTCCGGCGGCGGGGCTTGTGTGTATGAGGAAGAGAAAGGAGTGAAAAGCGAAATCAGGCGCTGCGGGCTTCGTCCAACAGCGTGTACTCGCCGACTACTGCGGTGGGGCCGGTGAGCAGCAGGTCCCGGGCGGTATCGCCCTCCCGGCGCAGGGTCACGCTGAGATGGCCGCCGGGCATCTGGATCTCCACCCGGTCGCCGGGGATACGCCCCAGGAGGCACAGGCTTGCCGCCGTGGCGCCGCAGCCGGTGCCGCAGGCCAGGGTGAAATCCTCCACGCCCCGCTCAAAGGTGATGGCGCGGACGCTGTTTTCCCCCATGGGGAAGGCAAAGGTGACGTTTGCCCCCTTGGGGAAGGCGGCGCTGTGTCGCAGGGTCCGTCCCCGCTGCCGCAGCGCGTCCAGATCCCGGAAGGCCTCCGGCTCCACCTCCACCACCGCGTGGGGCAGGCCGGGCTTGCCCAGCTCCACATAGGAGCAGACCGTGCCCTCCGCCTCCCGGCGCAGGTCGAGCACCGAGGGGTCGGGCAGACGCACCTGGTATTGTTCCCGGCTGATCCGCCTCGCCTGGATCAGCCCTGCCGTGGCACGAAAGCGGATGTGCTCCGGGTCGGGGGAGAGGCCGTGCTCCACGCCGTAGCGGGCCACGCACCGGGCGCCATTGCCGCACATCTCGCCCAGGGAACCGTCGGAATTATAAAAAAGCATGGTGAAATCCGCATCCTCGCTCCCCGGCAGGATCACGATCATGCCGTCGGCCCCGGGGCCGCTGCGGGGGGAGCAGATGCGAAGGGCGAGGTCGCTGAGATCCTCGCCCTTCCATTCCTCGCGCAGGTTTTCCGTGATGAGGAAGGAATTGCCCGCGCCGTGCATCTTTGTAAAGCGCATTACTTCTTCTTGGTGTCAGCGCGCAGCTTCTTCTGCAGCCAATCCTTGCCGTCGTTGAAGCGGGAGACGATGAAGGAGGCCACATAGTCGCCGGCGGCGTTGACCATGGTGGCAGGGGGATCCACCAGATCGCCGATGGCCTGGGCGATGGGGAAGGCCACAGCCAGCTGCTCGGGGAAGAACAGGGAGCAGAGCACCAGCTCGCCGGTGCCGCCGCCGCCGGGAATGCCGGACATGGCAACGGAGGAGACCGTTGCGACGATGATCGCAAGCAGAGCGTCGGTGGTGGCGAAGTCCTTGCCGAACATGCCGAAGAGGAAGGCGACCTTGATGATGGCGCTCATGCCGGAGCCGTCCATGTTCATGGTGGCGCCCATGGGCAGCACGATGTCGGTCACGTCCTTGGAGATGCCGGTGTCCTCGGAGACTTCCATGTTGGTGGGGATGGTGGCCACAGAGGAGCAGGTGCCGAAGGCAACCGCCGCCGGGCGGAACAGGTGCCGGAACATGACCTTGACGGCGCCCTTGCCGCCGCCGAAGCGGGCGTAGAGCGGGAAGATCAGGAACATGTAGGCGAAGGAGACGACGTAGTAAAGGATGATGGCCCGGGCGTAGTTGGTCATCAGGTCAGCCCCGTGCTGGGCAACCAGAGCGGCAAAGAAGCCGAAGAAGCCGATGGGGGCATAGTAGCTGATGAGCTTGATGACCTTCATGAGGACGTTGGTGATCTCCTCCAGCAGGCCGGCCACCTTGGTCTTGGGACCGCCGCACATCTGCACGCCGAAGCCGAAGAAGATGCCCGCGATGATGAGCTGCAGGATGGACCGACGGCTCCACAGCTCGGGGAAGTCAGACTTGGTGAAGAAGCCCACGATCATCTCGCCGGCACTCATGGGTTCTTTGGCGCCTTCTTCAAAGGCGGGTTCGCCGATATACACCGGGACGAAACGGACAATGACATACATGATCACCGAAGCGATGATGGTGGTGACCATAAAGGTAAGTACGGTGGAGCCCATGAGCTTGCCGGCCCGCTTTGCGCTCTTCATGTTGGCAATGGCGGAGGAGATGGAGAAGAACACCATCGGCACCACCACGCAGAACATCATGTTGATAAACAGGGTTCCCAGCGGCTCCAGAACAGCTGCGCCCTTCCAGAAATAGCCCACCAGGCAGCCTGCAACAATGCCGATGATCATGGTGAAGAAAAACCAGTTGTTTTTCAGGAACTTACTCATACAAAAGCCTCCTTGTGGCAGTTTCTACACCATAGTATACTCAGATAGAATACAAAGTGAATGGCAGGAAATGCTTGAAACCTTGCAAAAAGTGCGGTAATATAGTTTTGAGTTTTGAGTTTTGAGTTTTCAGGAGAAGCCATGGAGAAACGAAGCTACAGCCGGGAGGGCTACCTCCACGAGAACTACCGCTATTTTCACCTGCGGGACACCGCCGGGCAGGAGCGGGACTTCCATTTTCATGAATTTGACAAGCTGGTGCTGCTGCTCGCGGGCCGGGTCAACTACCTGGTGGAGGATCAGAGCTATCCGCTGAGGCCCTGGGATGTGCTGCTGGTGAAGCACCACGCCATCCACAAGGCGCTGATCGACCGGAGCGAACCCTATGAGCGCATCATCGTCTACCTGGACCGGGCCTATTTCGACCGGGTGCTGCCGGAGGCGGGGCTGATGGACTGCTTTGAGCGGGCGGACCGCAGCGGGCAGCATCTGCTGGTGCCGGACCAGGGGCAGCGGGAAGAACTCTCCCGCACGCTGGCGGCCTTCGAGCAGGCCAGGGAGGACGGGCGCTTCGGCGCGGAGGCCATGCGGGACACGCTGATGATGCAGATGCTGATCCAGATCGGCCGCATGGGGGCCGCGGCGCCCGCCCGGAGCGAGCAGGAGGACCCCAAGATGCGGAAGGTGCTCTCCTACATCAATGAAAACCTGGCCGGGGAGCTGGACGTGGACAGCCTGGCGGAGCTGGTGTATCTGAGCCGCTATCATTTTATGCGGCTTTTCAAGGCCCAGACCGGCAGCACCGTCCACGCCTATGTGCGGCAGAAGCGGCTGCTCTCCGCGGCGCGGCTCATTCGAGAGGGGGTTCCGGCGGGCAAGGCCGCCGCGGACAGCGGCTTCGGGGATTACTCCGCCTTCCACCGGGCCTTCAAGGAGAGCTTCGGCATCAGCCCGGGCGAGCTGAAAAAATAGTTTCTAGTTTGTAGTATCTAGTTTCTAGAAAAAAGAACGGATCGCGGCTGAAAACAGCTGGAATCCGTTCTTTTCTATATTCTAAAAACTAAAAACTAGAAACTAAAAACTCACTTGTGGTACAGCTTCTTCGCCTGATATTTGGGCTCGAAGGTGATGTTCACGCCGATTTTCTTGAACAGATCCTCATCCACCCGGGAGAGGATCACGCTGGAGTGGGCCTCGCAGCCCCGGAGCTTGTCCAGCTGGTCGATGGCATAGCCCGCCATGGGGTTGGTGACCGCGCAGACAGACAGGGCGATCAGCAGCTCGTCGGTATGCAGGCGGGGGTTGTGGTTGCCCAGGTGCTCCACCTTCAGGTGCTGGATGGGCTGGACAATGCTGGGGCTGATGAGCCGCAGCTTCTTGTCGATGCCGGCCAGCTTCTTCATAGCGTTCATCAGGCAGGCAGAGGCAGCGCCCAGCAGGGACGTGGTCTTGCCGGTGACGATGCTGCCATCGGGCAGCTCCAGGGCCATGGCGGGACCGTCGGTCTCCTCTGCCCGCTGCAGGGCTGCGGCCACCACAGGCCGGTCGGCGGCGGAAATGCCCATGGAGTTCATGATCAGCTCGATCTTCCGCACCTCGTCCGGACTGCTGAGCCCCTGCCGGGCAGCGACGGCCGCGGCGTACCAGCGGCGGATGATCTCCTGCTTGGACGCCTCCCGGCAGGCCTCGTCATCACAAATGCACTGGGCGATGACGTTGACGCCCATATCCGTGGGGCTCTTATAGGGGCTTTCCCCGTAGATGCGTTTGAAAATGGCCTCCAGAACCGGGAAAATTTCCACATCCCGGTTATAGTTCACGGTGGTGATGCCGTAGGCCTCCAGATGGAAGGGGTCGATCATGTTCACATCGTCCAGATCCGCCGTGGCGGCCTCATAGGCCAGGTTCACCGGATGCTTCAGGGACAGGTTCCAGACCGGGAAGGTCTCGAACTTGGCGTAACCGGCGTGGACGCCGCGCTTGTATTCATGATAGAGCTGGCTCAGGCAGGTGGCCATTTTGCCGCTGCCGGGGCCGGGGGCGGTGACCACCACCAGGCGCCGCTCCGTCTCGATATACTCGTTTTTCCCGAAGCCCTCGTCCGAGACGATCAGGGGGACGTTGGAGGGGTAGTCGGGGATAATATAGTGCTTGTAAGTACGGATGCCCAGGGTGTTGAGGCGCTTGATAAACTTGTCCGCAATGGGTTGGCCCCGATAGTGGGTGAGCACCACGCTGCCGATATAGAGGCCGATGCCCCGGAAAGCGTCGATCAGGCGCAGGGTATCTTCGTCGTAGGTGATGCCCAGGTCGCCCCGGCGCTTGGAGCGTTCAATATCGTCCGCCGAGATGGCGATGACGATCTCCGCCTCGTCCTTCATTTCCAGCAGCATCTTCACCTTGCTGTCCGGCTCAAAGCCGGGAAGGACCCGGGAGGCGTGATAGTCGTCAAAGAGCTTGCCGCCGAATTCCAAATAGAGCTTGCCGAACTGAGAGATCCGGTCCCGGATGTTCTGGGACTGGAGTTTCACATACTTTGCGTTGTCAAAGCCGATGCTGTGCACGAATGATCCCTCCCCAAGCAGATTCTTTACAGTTCGACATTTTAGCACAGCCTTCGCTCCTTGCCAAGAGGACGGAAAAAACAAAAATACGTTTCCCGGACTTTCTTTCTTCATAATTATGTGCTATACTCTATCATGTATATTTATCTGTATTCACAGGAAGGAACGCAAGTATGGGACTGTTTACCAAGCTGTTCGGAACCTATTCTGACCGGGAGCTGAAAAAAATATACCCGATTGCCGACGCCATTGAAAAGCTGGAGCCGGAGTACGCCAAAAAGAGCGACGCGGAGCTGCGGGAAAAGACCGAGGAGTTCAAGCGCCGTCTGGATGCGGGGGAGACCCTGGACGATCTGCTGCCCGAGGCCTTTGCCACCGTCCGGGAGGCGGCCTGGCGGGTGCTGGGCATGAAGCCCTTCCGGGTGCAGCTGATCGGCGGCATCGTTCTGCACCAGGGCCGCATCGCCGAAATGAAGACCGGCGAGGGCAAGACCCTGGTGGCCGTGCTGCCCGCCTATCTCAACGCCCTCACCGGGCGCGGCGTGCACATCGTGACCGTGAACGATTACTTGGCCCGGCGCGACAGTGAGTGGATGGGTAAGGTGCACCGCTTCCTGGGACTGAGCGTGGGCCTGATCGTCCATGGCCTGACCCCGGCGGAGCGTCGGGAGGCCTACGCCTGCGATATCACCTACGGCACCAACAACGAGATGGGCTTTGACTACCTGCGGGACAATATGGCCCTGTATAAGGACCAAATGGTGCAGCGGGGCCATGTCTTTGCCATCGTGGACGAGGTGGACTCCATCCTCATCGACGAGGCGAGGACGCCCCTCATCATCTCCGGCCAGGGGGACGAGAGCACCGATCTCTACCGCCAGGCGGATGATTTTGTGTCCCGGCTCAAGAAGGTGGTCTACGCCTCCGTGGACGAGAAGCAGGAGGAGAGCGAGGATCTGGACGCGGACTATGTGGTGGACGAGAAAGCCCGTACCGCCACCCTCACCGCCCGGGGCATCCAGCGGGCCGAGCGGGCCTTCAATCTGGAAAACCTGGCGGACATCGAAAACGCCACCCTGTCCCACCACATCAACCAGGCCCTGAAGGCCCATGGCATCATGAAGCGGGACATCGACTACATCGTCAAGGACGGGGAAATCATCATCGTCGATGAGTTCACCGGCCGTCTCATGCTGGGCCGCCGCTATTCGGAGGGCCTGCACCAGGCCATCGAGGCCAAGGAGCATGTGGACGTGCAGAAGGAGAACAAGACCCTGGCCACCATCACCTTCCAGAACTACTTCCGTCTGTACGAGAAGCTCTCCGGCATGACCGGCACCGCCGTCACCGAGGCGGAGGAGTTCGGCACCATCTATAAGCTGGACATCATTGAGATCCCCACCAACAAGCCCGTCATCCGCATCGACAACCCCGACGTGGTGTATAAGAACGAAAACGGCAAGAACCGGGCCATCATCGAGCAGATCGTGGCCTGCCACCAGAAGGGCCAGCCCGTGCTGGTGGGCACGGTGTCCATCGAGAAGAGCGAATATCTCTCCAAGCTCCTAAAAATGCGGGGCATCCCCCACACGGTGCTGAACGCCAAGTATCACGAGAAGGAAGCGGAGATCGTGGCCCAGGCGGGCAAGCTGGGGGCCGTGACCATCGCCACCAATATGGCCGGCCGCGGCACGGATATCGTACTGGGCGGCAACGCGGAGTTTCTGGCCCGGCAGGATCTGCGGAAGGCCGAGTTTGCCGATGAGGTCATTGCGGAGGCCACCGGCTATGCCGAGACGGAGGATGAGGACATCCTGGCGGCCCGGAAGCTCTATGCCGAGAAGCTGCAGCAGCACAAGGAGGAGATCGCGGCGGAGGCCGATCAGGTCCGCGCCGCAGGCGGCCTCTTCATCCTGGGCACCGAGCGGCATGAGAGCCGCCGCATCGACAACCAGCTCCGCGGCCGTGCCGGTCGTCAGGGCGACCCGGGCGAGAGCCGCTTCTATTTGGCCCTTACCGACGATATCATGCGACTCTTCGGCTCCGAGCGGATCATGGGCCTGATGGAGACGCTGAAGGTGGATGAGGACACCCCCATCGACGCCAAGATCCTCTCCAACTCCATCGAGTCCGCCCAGAAGACCGTGGAGAGCCGCAACTTCCAGACCCGTAAAAACGTGCTGGAATACGACGATGTGATGAACCAGCAGCGGGAAATCATCTACGGCGAGCGCCGCAAGGTTCTGGACGGGGAAGACCTGCAGGAGCAGATCCTGGGCATGGTGCGGGACTTTGTGCGCACCACGGTGCTCAGCGGCCTGAACGGCGCCCCGGTGGAGAGCCAGGAGCAGCTGGACGAGGTGGTCGGCCCCTTCGAGAAGCTCTTCCTGCCCCGCGGCGCCTGCCATGCGGAGGACTATGCGGGCCGCGGCGGCAGCGACAAGCTGATCGCTTTTGTTACCGAGGAGGCCGAGAAGGTCTATGCCGCCCGAGAGGCGGCCTTTGGCCCCGGACCCCATGACGCGCCGCTGATGCGGGAGCTGGAGCGGGTCATCATGCTGCGGGTGGTGGACGAGTACTGGATGGACCACATCGACGCCATGACCGAGCTGAAGCGGGGCATCGGCCTGCGCGGCTACGGCACCACCAAGCCCATCGACGCCTATAAGCAGGAGGGCTTCGACATGTTCGAGGCCATGGTATCCGGCATCCGGGAGGAGACGGTGCGCCGCCTCTACACCGTGCAGGTCCGCCGGGAGCAGCCCATCGAGCGCAAGGCCGTTGCCAAGAACGCCGCCGCCAATGTGGGCGGGGAGCCGGTGAAGAAAAAGCCGGTGAAGAAGGCGCCCAAGCCCGGCCGCAACGACCCCTGCCCCTGCGGCAAGATGAAGGCCGACGGCAGCAGAAGGCTCAAGTACAAAGAGTGCTGCGGACGGAACGAGTAAGAGTGATTGTTGAGAGATGTTTGTTGAACAAAACGAAAACGACCTGATCTATATGACCTCCACGGTGCTGCCGGCGCGGCACGCTTTTCTGACGCGCTATGGCGGGGTGAGCGAGGGACCCTTCGCCTCTCTGAACCTGGGCTCCAACCGGGGGGACGATCCCGCCGCTGTGCGGGAGAACTACCGCCGGGCCGCGGCCCTTATGGGCGCGGGGATCGACGCGTGCGCCGTGACCAGGCAGGTGCATGGCAACGTGGTGCGCCCCGTCACGGCGGCAGACCGGCATGTGTGCATGAGCCGCGTGCCCTATGAGGCGGACGGGATTGTGACGGCGGAACGGGGGCTGCCCCTCTTCTGCTTCACGGCGGACTGCGTGCCTGCTCTGCTGCTGGATCCGGAAAACGGCGTGGCCGGGGCGATCCACTGCGGCTGGCGCAGCTCTGTGGCGGATATCCTGCAAAACGCCGTCCGGGAGATGGAAGCTCTGGGGGCAGAGCGGGAAAAGATCCGCGCGGCCATGGGGCCGGCCATCGGCCGCTGCTGCTTTGAGACGGACGACGACGTGCCCGACGCCATTGAACGCTATCTGGGCGGCGATACGGCAGGGCTGTTCCTGCGCCGGCCCGATGGCAAGACCCTGGTGGATCTGCGCCTGGCCAACAAGCGCCGACTGATGCAGCTGGGGCTCAGGGAGGAGAACATTGACCTTTCGGAGGAGTGCACCTTCTGCAGCCATGAGAAATACTGGTCTCACCGTTATACCCACGGAATCCGGGGCAGCCAGGCTGCCTGCATCGTGCTGGAGTGACACTATGAAGAAGAAGCTGAAAAAAATCATCGCCCTGGCCCTGGCGCTGGCGATGGCCCTGGGCTGCGCCGCCTGCGGCAGCGGCAGCAGCAGCCTGGAGAACGAGATCCCCGAGTCCAGCGGCGGCAGGGACGTGGAACGCGCCCCCGCGCTGGACAGCGTGTTTTCCCTGAACAGCAACAGCCGCTACAGCAAGAACCCCTATGTGGCCACCAACCACGCCAATCAGCTCATCTGCTCCCTGGTCTACGAGAACATGATCGAGCTGGACAACAATTTTGAGGTGATCCGGGGCACGGGCATCATCAGCGACTGGAAGTGTGACGACACGGGCAAAAACTGGGAGCTGACCATTGAGCCGGGCCACTATTTCTCCGACGGGACAGAGGTCATGCCCCGGGACGTGAGCTATTCCATGGGCTGGGCCATCAACTCCGACCGCTTCCGCGGCCGCTTTGCCAGCTATCAGGGCGCCTCCCCCGGCGAGGGCGTGGTGTATGTGACCCTGGGCATCGGGGATAAGCAGTTTATCAAGCTCCTGGACATGCCGGTCATCAAATCCGGCACCTACGGCAACATGGGTCCCGCAGGCAACACCCCCGTGGGCAGCGGACCCTATACCTACAATGAAGAGGGCGACGCCCTGATCGTCAATGAGTATTACCCCGGCTGCGAGGATCTGCCGGTGGATACCGTGTATCTGAAGGAGTACACCAACGCCGATGCCATCATCAGCGCCTTTGAGGATGGGTATATCGACGTGGTCATCAACGACCCCTCCAGCTATACGAACCTTGGGTACGCCAGCTCCAATGAGTTCCATACTTACGCCACCACCAACATGCACTTTGTGGCCTTCAATGAGGAGAGCATGCTGGGGCGGTACAGCTACTTCCGCATCGCCATGCAGCATGCCTTCGACCGGGCCTATCTGGTGGAGCTGCTCCACGGAAACGCCGTGGCCGCGGCGCTGCCCATGTACCCCACCTGCGCCGCCTATCCCGATGCGCTGGAGGACCGGCTGAACTACGATCTGGAGGCCTGCCGGAACATTCTGATCGCAGCCGGCGTGCAGGACTATGACGATGACGGTGAGCTGGAGTTCATGTCCGGCTCCCCCCAGGAGATCGACCTGCACTTTGTGGTCTGTGCCGACAGCAGCGCCAAATGCGGCGTGGCCCGCCGCTTCCAGGAGGACATGGCCTCCATCGGGCTGAAGGTCACCGTCCATGAGCTGACCTGGTCTGAGTACATGAAGGCCCTGGAGGAGGGAGAATTCAAGGCCGGCAAGCAGACCGTGACCATGGACATGTACTACGGCGAGGTAAAGCTGCGCAACAACTTTGACCTGACCGAGCTGCTCCAGCCCCGCACGGAGGATAACGAGGCCACCAACATGAACTACACCCGGTCCAAGGACAACACCGTTGAGGCGCGGATCAACCAGTATCTGGCCGCTTCCGACGCTACCCGGGCGGATGAGTTCTACCGGCTGTGCGATTATTTGATGAATACCTCCGGCTCGCTGATCGTGATCGGCTTTGAAAAGCAGCAGATTATTACACGGCGCGGCGTCTGCAAGGGAATCAATCCAAACTTCGGCAACCCCCTGTTCGGCTTCGCGCAATGGGAGATCGTCTTTGATGAAAACGAATGAACGCCAAGAGCCGAACGGGGCGCGAAAGCGGGTTCCCCCGGTGCTCTATCTGGCGCTGGCGGTCTTTGCGGGGATGTTTGCGCTGACCCTGCTCACCCCCATGATCGCGGACGACTACAACTATGCCTTTATCTGGGCCACCGACATCCGGATCGGGAACCTGGGGGATATCTGGAATTCCATGCGCGCCCACCGGATCTTTACCAACGGCAGGGTGTTTGCCCATGGCTTTGTGCAGCTGTTCTCCCTGACGCCCCGGTGGATCTTCGCCCTGTGCAACGCCGCGGTGGCATCTTGCGGGGCGCTGCTGCTGCACCGCTTTCTGCGCCAAAGCGGCCGTCCGCTGCGGCTGACGGCGGTGACGCTGCTGCTGCTCTGGCTTTGCATGCCGGTGTTCGGGCAGATCTTTCTGTGGCAGGACGGCGCGTGCAACTATGCCTGGGGCCTGGTGCTGACCCTGACGATCCTTTACCCGTTCTATGAGACCTGTGAAACAGGAGAGGCGAAGCTGCCGCTGCCGGGGAAGCTGCTGGCGCTGCCGATGGCGTTCGTGGCCGGCGCCTGGTCGGAGCATATTTCCTTCTCCCTGCTGGCGGCCTGCTTTCTGGCGCTCCTGCTGGCCTGGCGCCGCAGGAAACGCTTCCCGCTCTGGCTGTTCGCGCTCCTGGTATGCGGAGGGTGCGGATACCTGTACCTGATGTTCGCCCCGTCCATGCTGGGCGGCGAAAAAAACGAACGCGGGGCGCTGACGCCGGAGGCCATTGAGAAGCTGTTTGCCCGCCTGGATCCGCTGTTTTCCCGCGTTCCCGGGGGAAGGTGGACGGTGCTGGCGCTGCTGGCCCTTCTGGTTGGCGTGCTGATCCTCTGCCTGCGGCGGAACGGACGAAAGACCCTGGCGGTTCTGTTTGCGGCTGTCTCGGCTGTGCTTGTACTGGGAGCCGCCGCGCTGAGCGTCCGGATCCTGGGGACAGGCGGGGGACTGTACGGGGTGATCTCCTCCTCAGAGGTGAGCCTGCTGGCGGCCTTTGCCTGCTTCAGCATCCCCTTTGCGGCGGCCCTGTTCGGAAAGACGGAAGGAAAACGCCTCCTCTTCCCGGCGCTGCTCTTCATCGGCGGGATCAGCTCCCTTCCGCTGTTCCTCTTTGCCAGCTACTTTCCGGCGAGAGGCTGCGCGGTGGCGGTGCTGTTCGCGGTGCTGAGCGGCGTCATGACCGCGGGGCTGACGCCGCAGCGCCGAAGTGGGAGAGCTGCCGCGGCGGTGATTGCCGCGCTGTTTGCGGTGAGCCTTGCCTTCGGCACGGCAGATATCCTGGCCCTGCACCGCAATGAGCTGCTGCGCCAGAGGCTGATCCGGGAGGCGCAGGCAGGCGATGGGATCCTGGCGGCGCCGCCCCACCCTGTGGGCGGCAAATACAACGCGCAATACGGGCTGGACGACCTGAACGCTCAGGGCGAATGGCCCAATATGGTAATCAAGGATTATTATGGATTGCGGCAGGCTTACGCAACGGAAGAGGAAGCCGACCTGGCCGGCGATTGAGACGGTTTGTGAACACAGTATTATTATAATGAGGGAGAGAAGAACCATGACCGACAGAGAATTGATGCTGAAGGCAAAGGAGGCGTCCCTGAACGCCTACGTCCCCTATTCCAAGTTCGCCGTTGGGGCGGCGCTGGAGTGCATGGACGGGAAAGTTTATACCGGCTGCAACGTGGAGAATGCCGCCCTGGGCGATACCATCTGCGCCGAGCGGACGGCCTGCGTCAAGGCGGTCAGCGAGGGGCACAAGGAGTTCCGGCGCATCGCCATCTATGCCGACAGCGAAAACTGGTGCACTCCCTGCGGCTCCTGCCGCCAGTTTCTGGCGGAGTTCTCGCCGGAGATGGAAGTGCTCAGCGCCAAGGCGGGCGGCCGCTATGTGAGCTATAAGCTGTCCGAGCTGCTGCCCCACACCTTTAACTTCTGAAGAAAGTATCCGGCCGCCGAGGGCGGCCGGGAAAAAACAGTATGGAAACAATCAAAGCCTATGCGGGCGATAAGCCCTATATTTTTGTCAGCTACGCCCATGCGGACGCCTCTGCCGTGATGGAGGTGGTCTCCGCCCTGCAGGAGCGGGGATTCCGCATCTGGTTTGACGAAGGTGTTGAGGTGGGAAGCGACTGGCCGGAGTACATCGCCGAGCATCTGGCCCGTTCGGGCCTGATGCTGGCCTTCCTGTCCAAATCCTATCAGGCCTCCGAAAACTGCCGGAAGGAAATGCACTTTGCCCTTTCCCGAAAGATCGAGACGGTGAACATCTTCCTGGAGGAGACAGCACTCAGCCCCGGCATGGAAATGCAGATCGGCAACCGTTTCGCGCTGATGAAGTATCAGATGGACGAGGAGCGCTTTTACGAGAAGCTGCTGGCCGCCCCGCAGTTGGAGGAGAAGCGGTTTGCCTCGGAAAAGGCGAAGCCCATCAAGCGAAAGAAGCGCAAAAAAACCGCCGCGCTGACCGGAACGCAGGCGGCGAAGAAAAAGAAAAAACGGCTTGCCCGGCGGATCGTGGCCCTGTCGGTGGCGGTGGTGCTGCTGGCGGCCTGCGTCACGCTGGGCATAGTGGGCTGGTCAACGGGCCTTGGGCAGCGCCTCTGGATCCGCTGGCATCAGGATCCGGTGGATAGCCTCTCCGGGGACAGCGTTGTGGTGTTTACAGAGCCTTTGCTGGAGCAGGCGGCCCGGGACTACACCGGCATCGCGGAGGGGACGATCACCGTAGCGGATCTGTCCGGGATCACCGAGCTGTATGTGGTGGGGGATCAGGTGTCCTTCACCGACCTGCCCGAGAGCAGCGGGGGAGAGGGACAACTCCGGGACCTGTCGGATCTGGTTTGGTTCCCCGGCCTGCGCAGGGCGGTTCTGCGGGATCAGCCCTTGACTTCCCTTGAGACCATGCCCCGCATCGCGCTGGAATACTTGGATCTGAGCGGCTGTCGGGTCTGGTCCCTGCAAGGGATCGGAAATCTGCCAATGCTCCGGGAAATCGTCACCGACGGCTGTCCGTTGACGGAGCTTGGGGATCTGGAGCAGTGCCTGGAGCTGCGCCGGGCCAGCCTGGTCGGCTCCCATCTGAACGACTTCAGCGGCTTTAAGCCGCTGACAAAGCTGGCGGAGTTTGCTGTGAGCAACACCTCCATCGACGCGCTGAAGCCGGTGCTGGGCCACAGCAGGCTGACGGACGTGGCCTTCTACGGCTGCGACCTGCGGGGCCGCTTCTTCAAGAGCTTTGACCGGGAGAGGCGGATTGTCAGCCTGACGCTGGTGGACTGCAAGCTGAACTCCACAGCGAATCTGGAGGATTTTACGGGCCTTACGACCCTGCGCCTGATCGGCACGGGGGAAGAGCTGGACTGGTCTGCCCTGGAGGGGCTGGAGCTTCTGACCACCGTGTATGTGGACACAGCTGCGGAACCTGCAGTGCGCCGGGGACTGGGAGAGAGCGCTGCCCAACTGCTGGTGGAGCAGTGGGAAGGGTGACACCGTCCTGGAACACAAAAGCGGGAACTCCCTCAGGAGGTCCCGCTTTTTTGCGCAGATTGCGGGGAAGGGGCCTTGGGGAAGGACTCCCGATAGACGCCCAAAATGAAACCTGCCATGAGATAGCAGACCAGGGAACGAAAGTCTGTATAGGTGAAGACGCAGCGGTCAAACAGCGCATACAGCAGGATCGCGGCGGCAAGGAGAACGGGGATGCGATCCTCCATGGCGGGGCCGGAGGCGGGGGCGAAGAAGATCCGAAGACCCTTTGAACCCAGGCGAAGGCAAAAGCTCAGCGCCAGCACAAGCCCAGGAAGGCCCGTGAGCATGAGTATTTCCAGAAGGAAATTGTGAAAATGCATATAAGGGGAAGAAAACTGGGTGTTGGCAATGTCCAGGTAATTGTGATACAGCGCGCCGGTCAGGAGAACCGAGGGCTTCTGCCCGATGGCATAGAAGGCGCTTTGGTAAAGACGGAGCCTGCCGGAGGAGAGCTGATTCAGGTCTTTGGCATCGCTGCGGGAATCCAGGAAGGCTTCAATCGTCAGGTTGGGAATACTGGAGAAAAAGTGGACGGAGAGCTGACCGAGGATCCAGACGATCGCGAGGTGACTGTAATAAAAGAGCACGAAACCGCCAAAGAACACTCCAATTCCGGAGAGAATGCGAAGGCTCAATTTCAAGTGTTGTATCTTCCGCAGCACAAACATCAGCGTCATCACGGCCAGGCAGAAGCTCAGCGCCACCTTCACACTGCGGGTATAGGTGATGGAAATCACCATGTAATCCACTACCGCAGCCAAGGCAATAAGCACACGCCAGCCTTTTTTCCGACAGGAGAAGAACAGGTACAGCATCAGCAAAAAGGCAATCAGGAACCAGTTGGCAGAGACGTCCACATTCGTATTCAGAATGAGGACGCGGGAGAAAGCCTCCGGATTTGTAACGCCCATGCCGCCTTCTGTGATGGGGCTGACAAGCAGGATGCGGCGTTCAAAGGTATAAAGCGCGATCACGCCAACGAAAAAGTAGAACGCACCCACCACTGCGCAGAAGATGCGCAGAAAACGACGGCGCTGCTCCCGGTCCAACACCACGCCCAGCATCACAAAGGGCAGCATCATCGAAAGGTCAAGACAATCGATGTATTCCAGACTGAGCACCCGGTCGCCGCAGAGAATACGGGTGAGAACGAACCAGAGCCAGTAGGCAAGCAGCAGCTTGCTTTCCAGGACATGATCCTTATGGAAAAAATACAGAGCCGCGGCAGCCAGCACAGGGGTAAAGCCCAGGAAGAAGCCGAAATGGATGTTCTCTGCCAGATACCAGTTTACCTGCCAGAGCATGTAATAAAGCAACAAAAGAAATACCGACGCGGCCAGCAGAAGTTTCCTGCGCCGATCCGGGGAGGAATGGGTTTCGAGCATACTTGGAGCTCCTTTTGCTTTAATTTGGATGGAAAGGGGAGAGACTATTCAGCAGGTTCGGTCAGAACGCCGTGAACCTTTTCAAGACCGTAGTAATCCGCCAGACTCCAGTTGGGCCAGACATTGGTTTCCTCCAGGTTCAGATCCTCCAGCCTGTAGGCGGCGCTGTAGGGAGTGGCGGGGTTGTAGACCTCCAGGTAAACCTCCGTTTCGCCGGCTGCCAGGGCGGCGTCGATCTGCGCCTGCCGCTGCCGGGCATGTCGGAAGGTGACGGCGATATCCAAAGCCCCCAGAGGGAACTGGAAGAGAAACACCATGGCAAGGCAGCCTGCCGTTATGGAGGGAAGCAGGCGACGCCCCTGCTCCAGCAGCGCGGAAAAGAGTACCAGCACAGCCAGAACGGTAAAGAAAACCGTGAAGCAAAAATGCCGTTCGGTGAAATACGCGGCAAAAATGAAGGCGGAAAGGGAACCGATGCCGCCGCAAAACAGAACGCATGCCAGAAAAATCTGCCTGCGATCCGCCTTTACGAGCAAACAGACCGTCAGCGCTGCGGCAAAAAGCAGAAAGAGAGGGAGCAGATGCTCCCAGCTCAAGCGCAGGATCAAGGCCAGGTTCTTGGCAATCGCGGAGGGGTCGGCACCCGCAGAGCGTCCGCTCATGGCAGGGGCGCTAAACAGAAAGACGTAGCCGAGTCCGGCAGCCAGAAGGCCCGCCAGGGGGCGCGGCAGCAGCTTCTTTTCCCGCAGCAGCACGGCCGCCGTCAGGACCGCGGCAATAAAAATGGCGGCCAGGGAGCCGTTCTCCGAATAAGCGCCGGCGGCAAAGGCGCAGAGGAAGAAAAGCAAATCCCGCGCAAGGCCCGTCTTGCGGGGCAGACCCCGATACAGGGCAACGTAGGGCCACAGGAAAAGGAGAAACAGAGAGATCCCCCAGCTGTAGTTGATGGCGCCGTCCAGCCAAAGAACGACCTGCCCAAAGGCGGGAAGCTCGTTCCAGATCAGCAGGGCCGCACAGAGCAGCAGCAAGAGCTGCTGGCTGGGCTTCCGCTCCTGAAAGAAGCGGCGAAACAGGAGCATCAGCAGCACGGCGTTGGCGGCATTGAGAACATTAAAAAGCAGCTTGGGGAACAGAAGGATCAGCTGAACCAGCCCGTGGGCCACCACACGCCCGTTGGTGAGCACCCGATGCACGGCCATGGAGGCCGGAATCTGCAGGGGGCTGGTGATGCGGCTGGAATCCACCCAGCTGAAGCAGTAGGAAAAATCATCCGCGATCATGGGGGTCATGGCGCTGAAAAGAAAAATGACCAGAAAAACTGCGGTATAGAATAGAGCGAGCGGCCAGCGCCGCCGGTCAAGACAGCCTGCATGCATATGGAATCCTACCATTTCCGGGCGATGCCCCGATATATTCCGGATGATACCTATATTATAATAGTAGGTGCATGTTACCATAACTTGGGGATAAAATCAAGTCTAAGCGGGTCTGCGAGGGAAGGGAACAACGAGAGAACAGAATCATCGTCTTGCATAAAAACAAAGAGAAAATTTCTGCAAAAATAACGAAATTATGCTTGACATACAGGCATTCAACTGCTATACTAACGGAGCGCGTGTGCGAGAGCACGGGCGTATTATGCGAGGAAGCGGGAGATTGCTCGTCTCGAACGAGGTAACTTCCGTGGAGTATGTCCGGCATCGGAGGAATATCCGGTGCGCAATCGGGCGGCTGAAACCTGTTTTTGTACACGCGTATATCGCGTGCACGGGGATCGACCGGCCATCTGGCCGGTTTTGTTTTTCGGTCACGGTCTGATACGCACGGTTGTGTGTACAAAAAAACCGGTTCCATCCGTACGCATAAGGGAGGCGGTCCCCAATGCCGCCGCAAAAACGTACGAAAAAGAAGGAGAAATCACCCATGGCAAGCACCAACAAGAACATGATCCGCATCCGCCTGAAGGC
>CAYNBS010000020.1:0-25605 GCA_964395795.1 uncultured Oscillospiraceae bacterium | reverse complement strand
GCTGGCTGAGCAGGTTGGAGAGCATGCCGCCGGGGATCTGATAGGTCAGGCACTGAGTGTCCGTGGTCAGGGAGATGGGGTTCAGCGTCCCCTTCTCCAGGAACTCCGCCCGGACAGGCTTGAAAAACGTGGCGATCTGGAAGAGCTTGTCGTCATCCAGGTCTACCTGGTAGCCCAGCTCACGCAGGGCGAAGGCCAGGGTTTCGGTGGCGGGCTGGGAGGTGCCGCCGGAGAAGGGCGAGATGGCGGTATCCAGCACGTCCGCGCCGGCCTCCACCGCCTTCAGATAGGTCATGAAGGCAAGGCCGGTGGTGCAGTGGGTATGCATGACAACCGGCAGGTCCACCGCGTCCTTGATGGCGGAGACCAGGTCATAGGCATTTTTCGGCGAGAGGATGCCCGCCATGTCCTTGATGCAGACGGAGGAGACGCCCATCTCCTTCATCTCCTTGACGATCTCCACATACTTCTGCAGAGTGTGCACCGGGCTTGTGGTGTAGGAGATAGCGCCGGAGGCGATGGCCCCGCTCTTCACCGTCTCCTCAATGGCGACCTTCAGGTTGTTCACGTCGTTCAGCGCGTCAAAAATACGGATGATGTCGATGCCGTTGCGAACCGAAGCCCGGACGAAGCGGCGGACGATATCGTCGCTGTAGTGCTTATAGCCCAGGATGTTCTGGCCGCGCAGCAGCATCTGCAGCTTGGTGTTGGGCATCTTGGCCCGGATCTTCCGCAGCCGCTCCCAGGGATCCTCATGCAAAAAGCGCAGGCACACATCGAAGGTTGCACCGCCCCAGACCTCGGCGGAATAAAAACCCGCCTGGTCGATGGTCTCCAGGATCGGCTCAAACTTCTCATAGGGCAGGCGCGTGGCGATGAGGGACTGGTTCGCGTCACGAAGGACGGTCTCGGTAAACTGTACTTTCTTCATGCTTGCCTCCTCAGCTTCCTTAGGGGATTACTTACCCGATTATTCTACCACGAACGGCACGGTGCTTCAACGATAATCTTGGCATTTTTCTCCGAAAAACTCACAGTCCGGCACATGGTCCGGGCTGTGAAGCGGGTAGATTATTTCCCATCCGGGAAGCTGGTGAAGCTGTCGTGCTCCTGCAGGGGCAGGCCGCACTTCTCCCGCTGGGCTGCGATGGCCTTGATAAGGAAGGCCATGTTCCGGCCAAGGTTCCGCATGGTCTGCAGGCCCTCCAGATCCTTTTCCACGTCCGCCGCAGAGAAGCCGTGGACCTGGTTCCAATAGGTGCTGGCAGCCACAGGCATGCCGGAAATGGTGAAGTACTTGTTCAGCACATCGAAACTCGCGGTATTGCCGCCCCGGCGGCAGCTCACCACCGCTGCGCCAACCTTCATGTGCTTGGAAAAGCCGGTGCTGTAAAAGAGCCGGTCCAGGAAGCCCAGCAGCGCTCCGTTGGGGGAGCCGTAGTAGACGGGGCTGCCGATCAGCAGGCCGTCCGCCGCCTCAAATTTCACCGCGGCCTCATTCACGCCATCGTCAAATACGCAGCGTTCATTCTTGCCGCAAAAGCCGCAGGAAAGGCAGCCGTGGGCGTCATTCTTTCCGATGCGGACCCATTCGGTCTCCACGCCTTCCTCGTTAAGGGCGCGGCAGACCTCCTCCAGCGCACGATTGGTGCAGCCCTTGGGACGGGGGCTGCCGCAGATCACCAATACTTTATAGGCCATTTTCTCTCTCCTCCTATTACTTTGCTTTCACTTTTCTGCCGGAGCCGATCTCAAAATGCAGCGCCGCGATCCCCAGGTCCACCTGGGTACAGCTGCCCATGCCCTTGACCCGGACTGTGGGCTCCCCATTCTCCATGGAGAAGCAGAACTTCTGCTGATTCACCGCCGTGGGCGCCAGCAGCGCCGCCTCCAGCCCCTGCCGGAACCATTCCGGCGCCGCGCCCGAAAGCTCGCTCACCTTGGCGGCATCCTTGCTTTTGTGCTGCCGTCCCTGATTTTCGCCATAGCCCAGGGCAATGACCATGCACAGGCTCTCCCCTTCCGGGATCAGCTCCCTGACCCGCTTTTTGTTGAAGGTCAGCGCCGCCCAGCAGGTGTTGAGCCCCAGGCTCTGGGCAAAGAGCACCAGCTTCTCGCCATAATAGCCACAGCGGAAATCGAAGTTGCCTTCCTTTCGCCCCGCCAGGACAATATAGTTGCCCACCTTGCGGAAGCTGCCGTAATGGGCAAGCCTCGAATCAAAGCCGGCAGGATCATCGTAGCAGATGCGGATGTGCAGCCCGCTCTCCCGGTTCAGCTCCTCGGTAAACGCGTCCAGCTTTTCCCGCAGCTCCTCCGGAATGGGTTTTTCCAGATAGGCCCGCACGGAGTGCCGGGCGCGAATGGCTTCCAGCTCCGTCATGCTTCCGCTCTCCCCTCCTGGGCAAAGGCCTGCAGCGCGTCCAGCACCACCTGCATGCTGGCCTTTTTCTCCAAATTCAGGGTCAAGGGGCCGGCCTCGGTACGCAGATCCACGGCAGGCTTCTCCTCCCGCACCGTAACGCAGTGCCCGGCGCTGATGACCCGGTGGGACTGCTCCCCGCTGTGGATCTCCGCCAGGGGGATATACTCCCAGCTCAGCCCCCGGGGCAAATACAAGGCCCGGCTGCCAAGGCGGTATTGCTCCACCTTCCGCGCAGCGCGGAAATCCTCTTTGACGTCGGCAAGCTCCTTGCCGGGGATCAGGCATGTAAATCTGGCCATGGGAATTCTCCTTTCAAAGTGCTGCGGCGAACGCTGTGTTTTCCCACCGCGCAGGATTCATTGGATGCAATCATTGTAATACAATCCCGTCCGGATTGCAATCGCCAATCCCGCCGCAAGCTCCGCTTACCCCTTCAAAAGTCGGAACGCTTCGCGGGTGGATGCCAACCGCCTCTACGGATGACGCAGCTCTAAGGTTTTGGTCGCTACCCGCTCGCAAAAAGCCCGGTCGTGCTCTACAAAGAACAGCGTGGGCTGGTGCTGCAGGATCAGATCCTCAATCTGCATGCGGGAGATGACGTCGATATAATTCATAGGCTCATCCCAGATGTGCAGATGGCTGCGCTCGCAGAGGGAGCGGGCCAGGAGCACCTTTTTCTTCTGCCCGGCGGAGAACTCCGCCATGTCCTTTTCAAACTGCTTGCGGGCAAAGTCCAGCTTGATCAGAATGGCCATGAAGAGGCTCTCATCGATCTGATACGCCCGGGCATAATCCGAGAGGCTTCCCTGTAGATTGCCCCCGTCCTGGGGAACATAGGAGATCGTGAGCCCGCTCCCCTTTTCCATCGTTCCGCTGTGCGGGATCTCCTCGCCGCAAAGGAGCTTGAGGATGCTGCTCTTCCCGCTGCCGTTGCGGCCCAGGAGCGCCAGCCGCTCTCCCCGTAGAAGCTCGAAGCTGACCGGCTCAAACAGCGCTCCGCTTCCGTAATCCACCGTCAGATCCCGCAGCAGGAGCAGCCGCTCGCTGTGATAGGCAGCCTGGCTCAGCTTCAGCGCTGCCTGGTGCTCGATGTTCTTCAACAGCTTCTCTTTCTCCTCGACGGCCGCCTCCCGCCGTGTCTCGATGGCCTTGGCCCTGGCCATCTGCTTCTTGGACTTGGCCCCCTGAAGAGGACGCCAGCCCTTGACGTTATCCACCTGCACCCGGCTGATGCCGGTCTTCCGACCTTCCGCCGTGTCCGACCACTGGGCCTTCTCCCGGGCCGTCTCCTTGAGCCTCCCAATCTCCTTTTTCAGCTTGTCGTTTTCCGCAAGCTCATAGGCGTCCTGTCGGCGCTTGTTCTCCCACCAAGTGGAGAACTTGCCCTTCTGGATTTCAATATTGCTTTTGTTGATGGAGAGAATGTGATCCACGCAGCCATCCAAAAAAGCCCGGTCATGGGAGACGAGAAGGAAGCCCTTCTTCCCATTCAGATAGCGGCTCACCACCGCACGTCCGTGTACGTCCAGGTGGTTGGTCGGCTCGTCGATGAGGGGGAAACCGTTTTCCCGGAGGAAGAGCAGCGCCAGCAGAAGCTTTGTCTGCTCCCCGTGAGAAAGCGTCTCAAAGGGGCGGTACAGCACGTCCTCCTCCAGCTCCAGCCGTGCCATCTCCCGCAGAAGCTTCCACCGCTCCAGTCCCGGCTCCAATTCCTCCAGCGCGTCCCAGGCAAGGTAGTCCTTGTGCTTCGGCTCGCAGGGAAAGTATTCAAACTGTACCGAGGCGGCAATCTCCCCCCGGTACTCGTACTGTCCCAGCAAAAGGCGCAGAAAAGTAGTCTTTCCCCGTCCGTTGCGCCCGGTGAAGCCCAGCTTCCATTCGGTGTCGATCTGGAAGCTCACGTCCTCGAAGACGTTATCGTAACTGCCGTCATAGGCAAAGGTCAAATGCGATACTTGAATCAGCGACATTGTTATGCCCTCCAAAAACAAAAATCGGCCGCAGGAAAAAGCCTGCAGCCATCAACAAAAAAGGGCATCGTCATGTCCACCATGCAGTTAAAGGAGGCTTGTTTCCCGCAAACAGACATAACAAATCAGACGGCCTCGCCGCCGCCAATGCCACTTGGCTTTGTCATGTCCCATCAGCAGGAAAACAGGTTCATCCTTTCAACTCCCATCTATTTAAGTTGAATTCAGTGTACCACAGCCAGGAGGAAAACGCAAGCATTTCCGCCCGGCATCTTTCCTCCGGGGCTTGCAAACAGAGGCGAATTCCAGTATAATCAGAGCCGAAAAAACACAGGAGGAAACGATTATGGCAAAACTGTTCGTCGTGTCCGGCCCGTCCGGCGCCGGGCTGAAGGAAATCCTGGGCGCTGTGCTGGAGCAGCGGGAAGATATTGGCTACGTGATCCCCGTCACCGCTCGGAAGATGAAGGCCGGGGAGCAGGATGGCGTGGGCTTTTATTTCTACGATCTGGAGGGCTGGCAGGCCCTGAAGGATTCCGGCGACCTGCTGGAGACCACGGAATTTGCCGGGAACGATTACGGCACCTCCCGCCGCCTGGTGAACGAGCAGCTGCAGGCCGGAAAGAACGTGCTGCTGAACCTGGAGGTGGAGCGGGCCGCCCAGATCAAGGCCAACATGCCGGAAGCCGTGTGCGTGTATATGGAGCCAGCCGATTCCGCCGTGCTCCGCGCCCGGTATGAGGCCACGGCTCGCAGCCCCTATGAGGTGCCGGTGCGCATGGAGCAGGCCCTGCGTCAGCGGGAGAAGGCCGCGTTCTGCGACCGCGTCATTCCCACCGACGATCCAGCCAAGGCTGCCGAGGCCCTGAACGCGCTCATCGACGCCGAAGCCTGATCTACCGAAAATTGCAACAACGAGGCGGCCCGGATGGGCCGCCTCGTTGTTGCATTCTCCATCTCTTCATCAAAAAAATCGGGGCTATGCCCCGATTTTTTCTACGCCTTCTTCTTTTGGGGGATCACCAGAAGGAGCTGGATCGCCGCAAAAACGGCAACTGCCAGCGCCGAATAACTGTCCCCCCGGCCCAAGCTGCGGCAGAGCGCCTCCACTCCCACCGCGCAGGCAAAGCACAGGGCCACCGGCGCAATCAGCCGGAAACGGCTCTTGGTTTTCTCAAAGGCCGCAGGGATATCTGCAAAGCCTGCCACTGCGCCCAGCAGCATCAGCGCGCTGATCCACAGGCGTCCCGCCGCCGTCCGCCTTACTTCGGCTAAACGCTCCGCCGCATATTCCTCCGCCGCAGGCAGCAGCTCCATGCCGCCGTCCACCCGGGCGCAAATCTCCTCCCGGTCCAGCAGCATCAAGCGCACGGACGCCTCCCGCTGTTCCAGCTCCTTCCGGGCATTGGCCCGATCGGTCTTCGCTTCCAGCGCCACCGCCTCTGCGTCCAGCTCCAGCTTTTCCTGCCGCAGCTGCTCGGCCTTCTCGGCCAGTTCTGCTTCCTTCTTTTGCAGCTCCTGCCGCGCCTGGGCAATGCCCTGCTCGCCCTGCTTGATCTGCTCTCCGGCCATATCCAGCCCAGCTCTGGCCTGTACCATGGCGGCCTTGCCCTGCTCCATATAGTCGTTCAGCGCGTCGATCTGCTCCTGGGCCGCGTCCATCTGCGCCCGGGCTTCCTGGAGCTTCACCTCATACTCGTCCAGCTTCTGCTCCATGGCGGTCAGCACCGCCTGGATCCATTCCCGGCTCTGGCTGTAGGCCGCCTGCAGCGCCGCGAACTGTTCCTCTGTCAACGGCGTTTCCCCATCCAGCCCGGCGACAGCATCCCGCTGTTCCTGGATCTGGGCGCGGATTTCCGCAACGCTCATGCCGGTGGCCTCATACACCCGGTTTTCCAGCTCTTGCAGGGATTCCGCCGAAATGCCGTCCCAACTCAAGCCGTCCAAAAGCCCGGACAGGTCCGCTCCCGTCTGCTTCGAGAGCAAGGTGAGAATCGCCTGCAGCTGCTCGGGATTGATCCCGCCCTGATCCTTCAGAGCGTCATAGAGCGCGGTGGCCTGATCCAGCGTCTGCAGCAGGCTGTCATAGGCGGCAACCGTAAGCTGCTGGCGGGCGTCCTCCTCCCCGCTTTCCAGAATCGCGGCAAGCTGTCTGCCCTGGTTCACCTGGGCGCGCAGGCCCGCCAGAGCGGAGGCCGCCAGCTCCAGGAGCTTCCGCCCCTCTTCCAACTGGCGCTTCCCCTCCTGGAACTGTTGATAGCCGTCCCAGAACTGCTTCTCCTTCGCCTCAAACAGGGCGCGGCCCTGCTCATACTGGGCCTTGCCCGTGGCAAGGGCAGCCTCCGCCTGGTCCAGCGCCGCCGCGCCGGTCTGCAGGCCGCCGCGGGTTGCCGTATAGATGGCAAGCTCCGTCCGATGCTGGGAGGCGTCCGCATCATGCTGCGCCTGCTCTTCCTCCAGGTCCGTTCTCAGAAGGGCATAGGGCTCCGCCCCCTCACTCTGCTGCAGGATCTCCCGGTATTCCTCTATGCGCTTGTTCAGGCGATCTACTTCCGCCTGGCCGCTTCTCAACCCGCTGATCGCGCCGCCTGCGCTGCCCAGACCTGCAAGCAGCATGGTCAGGCACAGCACCGCCAGCACAACGGCAAATAATCTTGTCAAAGCCGGATGCTTCAAGTTGCTTTCCTCCGTGGGTTCCCGATCCGTTTTACCCAAATAAAATTCTAATGGATTATTATACAATACTTCGCGGAAAAATTGTGAAAAAAATATGTCCTGATGAAAATATTTTTGACCCGGTCACTCTTTTCTGCTATGCTGGAAGAAAAAATGCAAGGAGCCGAACATGATCTTTTCCTTTGCCCCGATGGAGGGCGTCACCACCAGTCTCTATCGCCGGACCCACGCCCGGTTTTTCCCCGGCGTCGACCGGTACTACGCCCCCTTTCTGGCGCCGGACGGCAGCGGGCGGGTCAAGGATTCCGCCCTGCGGGAGCTGGATCCCGCGCAAAACCCTGACTTGAAGCTGATCCCCCAGATCCTTTGCAACCGGGCGGAGGCTTTTCTGGCCCTCAGCCGGGAGCTTGCCGCCATGGGCTACCGGGAAGTGAACCTGAACGCCGGCTGCCCCTCCGGCACGGTGGTGCCCAAGCACAAGGGCGCCGGGATGCTGCTGGATCTGCAGACACTGGACGCTTTTCTGGCAGAGCTGTTTGCCCATACATCGCTGCAGGTTTCCGTCAAGGTTCGGCTGGGTCTGGAAAGCCCGGAGGAATTCCCCGCCATTTTGGAGATTTTCAACCGTTACCCGCTAAGCGAGCTGATCGTACACGCTCGTGTGCGCGCCGGGTTCTACAAGAGCACCCCGGATCTCGCCGCCTTTGCCGCCGCCTTCTCTGCCAGCCGCGCCCCCCTCTGCTACAACGGGAACGTCTTATCTCCGCAGCACATGGAAAAAGTTATGTCAACCGTTCCGTTGCTCCATCATGTGATGCTGGGCCGGGGCGCAGTAGCCAATCCCGCCCTGTTCCGGCAGCTGCGCGGCGGCGAAAAGCTGGATCCCACGGAGCTTTCCGCCTTCCTGGAGGCGCTGCTGGCGGGTCTGCTGGAAAAAGGGCTGGGCGAACGGCACTGCCTGGGGGTCCTGAAGGAGATATGGTATTATGTTAACCATATGTTCCCCGGCGCGGATCGGGAGCTGAAGCGGATCAACAAGGCGCGGACACTGGAGGACTATCGCTCCGCTGTGGGAATGCTGTTCCATTCCGGCTGCTTCGATTCAGACGCCGCCTTCCCCGGTGAGCTGCCGAAACTTTTGACAGAAAACGCTTGACAAAGGATATTGCATTGTGTATTATTTGATTGTAAACAATCTATATTGGAATTTGAACAGGAGGTACTGACATGAACGTTTATGATTTCACGGTGAAGACCCGCAAGGGCGCGGATGTAAAGCTCTCCGATTACAAGGGCAAGGTACTGCTGATCGTCAACACCGCCACCGGCTGCGGCTTTACCCCCCAGTACAAGGAGCTGCAGGAGATTTACGACGCCCATAAGGACGATGGGCTGGAGATCCTGGACTTCCCCTGCAACCAGTTTGCCGATCAGGCCCCCGGCACCGATGAGGAGATCCACACCTTCTGCACCGGCCGCTTTGGCATCACCTTCCCCCAGTTCGCCAAGATCGACGTGAACGGTGAGAACGCCATCCCCCTCTACCAATGGCTGAAGGAGAACACCACCTTTGAAGGCTTCAACGGCCCCATGGGACTTGTCATGGCGGGCGTTGCCAAGAAGATGGACAAGGATTACAAGAATAACGGCAAGATCAAATGGAACTTCACCAAATTCCTGATCGACCGGGAGGGCAACATCGTCTCCCGCATGGAGCCCACCCTCTCCATGGAAAAGGTCAAGGCCAAGGTGGAAGAGCTTCTGTAAGCGCAGCAAAAAATTCCGGGACAAATGTCCCGGAATTTTTATGCTTAAATCCTGTACTTTTCCGCGTATTGCTCGTACTGCTCTTCAAACTGCTGGGAGTGCAGCTCCTTGAGATTGATGATGTAGTCATGGGTGTCGAAGGCGTCGGACTCCAGCTCGATCATCGCCACCGCCAGGTTCGAGCAGTGGTCGGCCACGCGCTCGAAATTGGTGAGGATATCGTTGAAGACGAAGCCCTGGGACAGGGAGCACACCCCCTGCTGCAGGCGGTCGATATGCCGCAGCTTCATCTCGTCGCAGAGTACATCGATCTGCTCCTCCAGCGGCTCCACCATCCGCGCCCGCTGCAGGTCGCCGTCGATGAACGCGCCGAAGGCCAGCTCCAGGATCTCCGAGAGCGCCGCGGTCAGCACGTCCAGCTCTTTTCTTGCCTCGCCGGAGAACTGCACCTTTTTCTCCTTGATCTCCCGCGCCACGTCGCCCAGGTTCATGGCATGGTCGCTGATACGCTCAAAGTCGCTGAGCGTATGCAGGTATTTGGAAACGTCCTCGTTCTGCCTGCGGTTCAGCTCGTTGGTGTTCAGCTTGACCAGATAGGTGCCCAGCTTGTCCTCGTAGCGGTCCACCAGATCCTCGGTCTGCTCCAACTTCCGCATGCTCTCTTCGGTAAACCCGTCCAGCAAGCTGATGGCCAGCTTGATGTTCTCCAAGGCGGTCCTCGCCATGGCGTTGACGGTCAGGCGGCTCTGCTCCACGGCCAGGGCAGGATGCTGGAGGAAGCGCTCGTCCAGCCGGTCCAGCTCGCCGTCGGCGGTCTTCTCGTCCTCCCGAGGCCGGATAATGCGGGAGACCAATCGGATGATCAGCCCGTCCAGCGGCAGCAGCACCAGCGCCGTCGCCGCGCGAAACAGCGTGTTCACCAGCGCGATATTCACCGGATCCATCACAAGATCCTGCAGTCCCAGGTCCACAAAGGCACCAACGACATAATACAGAACGCCAAAAATCAGTGCGCCCAGGATCTCAATCACAAGATAAGAGCTTGCGGCCCGCCGGCCGTCCACCTTCGCGCCCAGCGCCGAAAGCAGCACAGGAAAAGAGGAGCCGATGGCGATGCCCAGGATCAACGGATAGGCCATGGAAAAGCGGATGGCGCCCGTCATGGACAGGGCCTGCAAAATACCCACGGCGGCGGACGCGCTCTGCAGCACGGCAGTAAACGCCGCGCCCACCAGAATGCCCATCAGGGGATGGGAAAAGGCCGTCAGCAGGTGAATGAAATTCTCATCCCCCTTCAGCGGCGCCACTGCCCCGCTCATGTCCTGCATCCCGAACATCAGTACCGCAAAGCCAAGCAGGATATCGCCCACATGGCGTTGGGTCTGCCGCTTGGAAAACATCCGCAGCAGCACGCCGACCACCGCCACCAGCGCCGCCAGCGTTGAGGTGGAGAAGAGCGTAGCCCAGCTTGCACCGGAGACGCTGGAGAGCGCGATGATCCAGCCGGTGATACTGGTGCCGATCAGGGCGCCCTGGATCACAGGGACCGCCTGCCGCAGCTTCATCATGCCGGAGTTCACGAAACCGACCACCATGACCGACGTGGCCGAGGAGGACTGGATCACCGCCGTGACCCCGGTACCAAGCAGCGCGCCGCGCAGCGGCGTGCCCGTCAGCCGGTAGAGCACCATTTCCATCCGGTTGCCTGCCACTCGTTTTAATCCGTCCCCCATCAGGCTCATGCCGAAGAGGAACAAGGCTACCCCGCCCAGAAGGGAGAGGATATCGGAAAAGCCCATATATAATCAGCTCCTTCAGGCCCAAATTCCCTTATTTTAACTATAACACTTTGTCGTGGAAAGTGCAAGCGTTCAGTTGGCAAAATGATCTTCCTTTCGAGTTTTTCTGGCTATTTGTTAGAAAACGCGCTACAATGGAATAGAGGTGATTCCATGAACATCGTCTATGAAGATGCCGCCCTGATTCTCTGCGTCAAGCCCGCGGGGGTGATATCCGAGGAGGGCGGCCTGCCGGAGCTGTTACGCCAAGAAACCGGCTGTCGGGAAGTCTTCTGCGTCCACCGTCTGGATCGGGAGACCGCCGGACTGATGGTCTATGCCAAAACCGCCAAAGCCGCTGCCTCCCTCTCTGCCGCCATCACGGCAGGCAAATTCCGCAAGGAGTATCTGGCCGTGGTGCAAGGGCAGCCGGAGGCGGAAGGACAGATGCGGGATCTCTTGTATCGGGACCCAGCGCGCAACAAATCCTTCGTGGTGCAGCGGATGCGAAAGGGTGTTCGGGAAGCCCTGCTTTCCTATCGAACGCTGGATCGGCAGGAGGAGCTGAGCCTTGTCCGCATTTCGCTGGGCACCGGGCGCAGCCACCAGATCCGGGTGCAGTTTTCCTCCCGCGGCATGCCCCTGGCGGGAGACAAAAAATACGGCAGCCGCTTCCGGGACTGGCCTTTGGCCCTGTGGGCGGCGTCCCTCTCCTTTCCCCATCCCGTCACGGGGGAAACGATCTGCCGGGAGCTGCCCCCGCCGGAGGAACTGCCCTGGACGCTGTTTGACTGCGTACCGCAAGCAGTCTTGCGCCCCGGGGACTTGTCTGATATAATCTCGGTGAAAAGCGAAGGGAGATGACGCCATGCGTTATATGGAAGTGACGATAAATACCCCGGCCAAGGAAATTGACCGCCGCTGTGAGGAGCTGACCGCTCTGGGCCTTGGCGGCTTTGTCATCGAAAACGAGCAGGATTTTCAGGACTTTCTGGAGAATAACCACGCCTATTGGGACTATGTGGATGAAGAGCTGGCCCAGAAATTTGCCGGCCTCAGCCGGATCAAGTGCTACCTGACCGATGACGAGGACGGACAGGAGCTGCTGCGGAAGATCCGCACCGCCTACCCTGACGTGGCCGTCAGCTTCGTGGAGGACAGCGACTGGGAAAACAACTGGCGGGAGTACTACAAGCCCATTGAGGTGGGCGAAAAGCTGGTGGTCGTTCCGGAATGGGAGGAGATCCCCCAGGGCGGACGCGTCCCGCTGCGGCTGGATCCGGGTCTGATCTTCGGCACCGGCAGCCACCCTACCACCCGCCTCTGCCTGATAGAGCTTGAGCGTTATGTAAACCAATCCACCCGGGTTCTGGATCTGGGCTGCGGCAGCGGGATCCTGGGCATCGGCGCGCTGGTGCTGGGCGCCCAAAGCTGCCTGGGCTGTGACATTGACCCCAAGGCGCCGGACGTGGTGCGCTCCAACGCCGCGCTCAACGGCATCGGGCCGGAGCGGCTCACCGCCTGCGCCGGAGATATTCTGGCGGACGCTTCCCTCCGCCGCCGCTTCGGCAGCGGATATGACCTGGTGCTCTCCAACATCGTGTCGGACGTGATCATTCCCCTCTCCCGCTATGTGCGGGATTTCCTGGCGCCGGGCGGGATCTGGATCAGCTCCGGCATTATCGAAGGGCGGCAGGACGAGGTGCGAGCCGCCATTGAGAAAGCCGGCTTCACCATTCTGGAGCACCGCTGCGAAGAAGAGTGGCACAGCTTTACCGCGAAATAAGCGCATCGAAGCATCAAAAGCTCCCCCTCGGGACATGGGACTGTCCCGAGGGGGAGCTTTTCTGCGCTGCGTTATTTTACAAAAATCTTATACACATCGTTAAACAGCACGAAGGCCATCAGGCCCAAGAGCAGCACCATGCCTGCCGCGTGGATATACCCCTCATACTTGGGGTTCAGCTTCTTGCGGGTGATGCTCTCGATGACCCAGGTCACCAGCAGCAGGAACACCCGCCCGCCGTCCAGCGCGGGGATGGGCAGCATGTTCACAATGGCAAGGTTAATGGTGACCAGGGCCGTGATCAGCAGGATCTGTTCCATGGCGTCCCCAAAGCTCTTGGATTGCTGGCCCTGCTCCGCCATATACTCCACGATCCCCACCGGGCCGGAGAGCTGCTTGACCTCTACCCTGCCGTGGATCAGATCGCCCAGGCTCATCCACACCGAGCGGCTGAATTCCATGGCCGTGTCCCAGGTGTGCTGCAGCTTTTTCCCGAAGGTCGCCCGCTCCACACCGTAGCCCAGCTGAAAGCCGAAATACTTGTTGCCCGAATCATCATACGCCCGGGTGACCATATAAAAGTCATCCAGCACGATCTTCTCCCCGTCGCGGATCAGGACGATATCATAGGTATCGCCCCCGCGGCTGAGGAAGGTGACCGCGTCTTCCTGCCGGTAGATCCGGTGTCCGTCGATGCTCCAGAGCTGGTCGCCTGCCTGCAGGCCGTCCGCAGACTCATAGGGGCAGCCCTCCATAAAGCCGGAAACGACCGGGACCAGAAAGCCCTCCGCGCTGAGATAGAGGCAGAAGATGATCAGCAGACCCAGCACAAAGTTCATGAACGCGCCGGCGCAGAGGATGAGGATGCGCTTCCAGGGCTTCTGATTGGTAAAGGCCCTGGGGTCCTCCGACTCCGCATCCTCCCCGGCCATGGCGCAGTACCCGCCGAAGGGGATGCAGCGGAGGGCGTACAGCGTCTCCCCCTTCTGCTTTTTCCAGATGGCGGGACCCATGCCGACGGAGAATTCCTCCACCTTGACGCCGCAGGCCTTCGCTGTGATGAAATGCCCGAACTCGTGGCTGACGATCATCAGGCAGAACACCAGGATTCCAATGAGAACATAGACAACGATCATGCTATTCGCTCCAGCTTAAAAATGCTCTTTCACAAAAACTCTTGCCGCCTGGTCCGCCGCCAGAATGGTGTCCAGATCATCGGCCGCGGTGACGCCGACACGCTCCACCGCTTCCTCCGCGGCGTCATAGATGCGGTTATAGCCCAGCTCATGCCGCAGGAACTTGTGCACCGCCACCTCGTTTGCCGCGCTCATCACGCAGGGGGCCGTGCCGCCCCGACGGGCACAGTCCATGGCCAGGCGCAGACAGGGGAAGTTCTGCAGATCCGGCTCCTCAAAGCTCAGATCCCGCAGCTTCCAGAAATCCAGATGCTCAAACATGGAGGGCTTCCGCTCCGGATAGGTCAGGGCCAGCTGGATGGGCAGGCCCATATCCGGCACGCCCAGTTGGGCGATCACCGTACCGTCCACCAGCTCCACCATGGAGTGGATAACGCTCTGGGGGTGGATCACCACCTGAATATCATCCGGCGTGACGGAGAAGAGGTGCATGGCCTCCACAAACTCCAGGCCCTTGTTCATCAGCGTGGAGCTGTCCACGGAGATCTTGGCGCCCATGCTCCAGTTGGGATGGCGCACCGCCTCCTCGGGGGTGATGGCCTCCAGCTCCTCCCGGCGTTTGCCCCGGAAGGGACCGCCGGAGCCGGTGAGCAGGATCTTTTTCAGTTCGCCCTCTCCCCGGCCCATCAGGCACTGGAAGATGGCGGAATGCTCCGAATCCACAGGCACGATCTCCGCGCCCCG
This sequence comes from uncultured Oscillospiraceae bacterium, assembly GCA_964395795.1. Taxonomy (GTDB): domain Bacteria; phylum Bacillota; class Clostridia; order Oscillospirales; family Oscillospiraceae; genus Limivicinus. The sequence goes on along the minus strand of CAYNBS010000020.1, from coordinate 11,323 downwards.
CTCCTTTGCCCGGCGCATGACCAGATCGCCTGCGCAGACCAGGGTCTCCTTATTGGCAAGGGCGATGCGCTTCTTCGCGTCGATGGCGGCCAGGGTGGGCCGCAGGCCAACGGCGCCGGACACCGCCGTCACCACGCAGTCCGAGCTCTCCAGGGTGGCAGCCTCGATCAGGCCCTCCATCCCGGTTCCGACCCGGACGTCCAGATCCGCAACGGCGAGCTTGAATTGCTTTGCCGCCGCCTCATCATAAACGGCGACAAACTCCGGGCGAAACTTTCTGACCTGCTGCTCCAGCAGGTCGATCTTTCGGTTTGCGGTCAACGCCGCCACGCGGATCCCGGTGTGCTCCGCCACCGCAGCCGTCTGCCGGCCGATGGAGCCGGTGCAGCCCAAAATCGAAATGGAACGAACCATAGTGTACTCCTTTTCCTGCGGTATGTATGAAGGAAGCAAAAACTTTCAGCCGCTGCTCTTTGGCAGACGCAGCGATCTCAGCAGACTTTTCTGTTCCTCGGAGATGCGAGAGCTCTCCACCGCTTTCTGAATGGTCTTATTGTGTGTCCAGCGATCCAGGCGCCGCTGCTCCAAATAGGGCAAGGCGCTGTCCCACTGCTTTGCAAGGGCCGTGGCAAAATACCAGGCCCGTATCATGTTTACATAATATTCATCTGAGCGAATTACGGAAACCAGTTCCGGATATTCCGGCGCGAAATCCCCGTCCAGGAAGTGATCCATCAGCATCTTGATGCCAAAACGGACGGTATAGGGTCGGTCAGAACGGATCCAGCGCCGCACATGCTCCAGCAGCTCTTCCCGGTGCCTGCGGAACACGGGCGGGCTCATGCTGTCACAGGTGGCCCAGTTTTCAACAAAAGGCAGGAATCGCTCCACCGCGGATATACAGTCGTCAAAGTCCCGGATCTGTTCCAGCAAGAAGGCGTGGAGACTGTTCTCTTCAAAATATGCGTGGGGCAGCGCGTCCATGAACGCCGCCGGATCCACGGTTTTGGAAAGCTCCTTCGCCAGCTTTCTCAGCGCAGGCGTGCGTGCGCCCAGGATCGTCTCCGCCGGGACGGTGGGGATCAGCTTTGCCACAAAGGCAGCGTTCTTCTCGTCCCCCAGGGCGAAGAGCCGCTCCCGGATCGTTGCCGCCGTCCCCGTCATTTCACGTTGCCGTAGCGCCGGTCGCGCCGCTGATATTCCGCAATGGCCTTGTCCAGCTCCTCGGGGCTGAAGTCCGGCCAGAGCACGTCGGTAAAATAGAATTCGGAATAGGCGCACTGCCAGAGCAGGAAGTTGGAGATGCGCTGCTCCCCGCCGGGGCGGATCAGCAGATCCGGGTCCGGGATGCCGGCGGAATAGAGGTAGCTGCCAAACTGCTCTTCCGTGAGCTCCCCCTCCGCCTTTCCCGCGGCAACCTCCGCGGCATAACGCCGGGCAGCGTGGAGGATCTCGTCCCGTCCGCCGTAGTTGAGGCAGATGTTGGCCTGGAAGCCCTCATACCGCTGGGAGATCTCGTCCGTCTTCCGCACCAGCTCCCGCTGTTCCTCGGTCAGCGCCGCCAGATCCCCGAAAATCTTCATGCGGATCTGATCCCGCTCCATGGTGTCGATGGCCTCCTGCAGGTATTTGTTCAGCAGGCGCATAATGGTCTTGACCTCGCCCTCGGGCCGCTTCCAGTTTTCGGTGGAGAAGGCATAAACCGTCAGGTAATCCACGCCGATATTCTTGCAGTAGGTGGCGATTTTCCGAAAGGTCTCCGCCCCAACGGCGTGGCCCGCCGTGCGGGGCAGACCGCGGCGCTTGGCCCAGCGGCCGTTCCCGTCCAGAATAATGGCAATATGCCGGGGGATGTTCTCCCCCGGCTGCCTTGTTGTGTTCTTCCCCGCCATCAGATCTCGGTCAGTTCTTTTTCCTTCTTCTCGGCGATCTTGTCGATCTCCTTGATGAAGTCGTCGGTGAGCTTCTGCAGATCCTTCTCGGCGATCTTGTAATCGTCCTCCGTGATCTCGGAGGATTTCTGCAGCTTCTTGAACTTATCAATGGCGTCCCGGCGGATGTTGCGGATGGCGACCTTGGCTTCCTCCGCGTACTTCTTGGTCTGCTTGACCAGGTCGCGGCGGCGCTCCTCGGTCAGCGGGGGGAAGACCAGACGGATGCTGCGCCCGTCGTTCTGGGGATTGATGCCCAGCTCAGAGGCCAGGATGGCCTTCTCGATGCCCTTGAGCAGCTTATTGTCCCAGGGCTGGATCAGCAGCGAACGGGGATCCGGCGTGGCGATGGAGGCCACCTGCTGGATCGGCGTGGGCACGCCGTAATAGTCCACCTGAATCTGATCGAGCACGGCGGCGTTGGCGCGGCCGGCACGAATGGTAGCGAGGGACGTGGTCAGCGCCTCGCAGGTTTTTTTCATCTTGCCTTCAAATTCTTTGTAGTCAGACATCGGAAAACCTCCTCATATAGTATTGGTCGAAAATGGATTCCTTATTTCACGGTGGTGCCGATTTTTTCCCCCTGCAGCACCCGGAGCATATTCTCCGGCTCGGCCAGGGCAAAGACGATCACAGGAATGTTGTTGTCCATCGCCATGCTGGTGGCGGTGGAATCCATCACGGCAAGCCTGCGGGCCAGCACCTCGTCATAGCTGATCTCATCAAACTTCTGCGCCGCGGGGTTCTTGCGGGGATCGTCGTCATACACGCCGTCGATATTCTTGGCCAGCAGGATCGCGTCCGCATGGATCTCCGCTGCGCGCAGGGTCGCTGCCGTATCCGTGGAGAAAAACGGCATCCCGGTACCGCAGCCGAAGAGCACCACCTTGCCCTGCTCCAGATACTCGATCGCCCGGCGGGTGTCATACCGCTCGCCCACGCCCTGAATATCCACCGCGGTCATGACCCGGGCGTCCGCCCCCAGCTGCTTGAATACATCGGCCACCGCCAGGCAGTTCATGGCCGTGGCGAGCATGCCCATCCGGTCCGCGCTGACGCGCTCCACCTTTCCGGCGCCATCCTTCACGCCGCGCCAGAAGTTGCCGCCGCCGATGACGATGCCGACCTGCACGCCGCCTTCCACGATCCGCTTCACCGTCTCGCACACCTGAGAAACGAAGGCAAAGTCATAGCCGGTCTTCTTCTCTCCGGCCAGCGCCTCTCCGCTGATTTTGATCAAAACCCGTTTATAAATCGCTTCCATCCTGCCGCTTCTCCTCTCACGCGCATTGGTTTCCAAATAATTTTACCACAGCCTCGCCCTTTTGACAATTCCCAATTGACAAAATCTACAGCCCGGACGCAGTATAATCCGTCCATGAGGATCATTTATCTGGACGCGCTGTTTTTCGGAAACCTGCTGGCGGACTATCTGCTGTGTCTGACCGCGGCAAGGCTTTGCTCCCTGCGGCTCAAGCGCGGGCGCTATCTGCTGGCCGCGCTCTTCGGCGCAGCCTATGCCGCCGCCAGCGTCCTGCCCGGCCTTCGCTTTCTCTCCTCGCCCCCTGCCATTCTGGCAGCGGGGCTTGGCATGGGCGCCATCGCCTTTTGGGGGGAAGCCCGGCCCCTGCGGGGCATGCTGACGCTGCTGGCGGTTTCCGCCGCCTTCGGCGGAGCGCTCTATGCCCTCTCCTTGATGCGCGGCGGGACGCCAAGGCTGTCGCTGCGGGTATTGCTGGCGGCTTTCTTCGTGATCTACGGCGTGCTGAAGCTGCTTTCCCGCTTTCGGGCCCGCTGGGACGGGCGCGACAAGGCCCGGATCCGGCTGGTGTTCGGCGGCAGAGAGGCCGCCTTTTCCGCCCTGGTGGACAGCGGCAACACCCTCCGCGACCCCGCCACCGGTGCGGAGGTGCTGATCGTTTCGCCCGCCGCGCTCCGCCCGGTGTTTCGGGAGTATGCCGCGCTGACAGAGGAGCTGAGCCCCGTGGAGCTGGTGGAGGCGCTGGGCAGGCTGCCGCCCTTTTCCGGCAGGCTCCGACTGATCCCCTTTCGCAGCCTGGGCGGGGGCGGTCTGCTGCCCGTCTTTCAGCCGGACGATCTGGAAATCGACGGGAAAAAGGCCGAAGACGTGCTGGCCGCCATATCCCCCGCCGCCCGGGGCGACGGCTTTGAGGCGATCCTGTAAAGGAGGAATTTCATGCTGCAGGAATTGAAACAACTGATTTGGGGTGACAAGCTGCTCCGTCTTTTCGGGCTTGAGCCGCCCCCGGTGTACTACATAGGCGGCAGCGATATTTTGCCCCCGCCGCTGAACCGGGAGGCGGAGGAGCGGGCGATCTCCGACCTGGCAGAGGGGGACGAGGCGGCGCGCAGCCTGCTCATCGAGCACAATCTTCGTCTGGTGGTTTTCATCGCCAAGCGTTTTGAAAACACAGGGGTCAACCTGGAGGATCTGATCTCCATTGGCACCATCGGGCTCATCAAGGCCATCAACACCTTCCAGGCGGGCAAAAACATCAAGCTTGCCACCTACGCCTCCCGCTGCATCGAAAACGAGATCCTGATGCATCTGCGGAAAATCAGCTCCCAGCGGACGGAGATCAGCTTCGACGAGCCGCTGAACACCGATTGGGACGGCAACGAGCTGCTGCTCTCGGACATTCTGGGCACGGACGTGGACGAGGTATCCCGCTCGCTGGAGGACGACGCGGACCGCAAGATGCTGCTGGAGGCCGTCTCCTGCCTGTCGGAGCGGGAACAGCGGATCGTCGCCCTTCGCTTCGGGCTGCCGGGCGGGCGGGCCTATACGCAAAAAGAGGTGGCTGACATGCTGGGGATCTCCCAAAGCTATATCAGCCGCCTCGAAAAGCGCATTCTGGAACGCCTGCGGCGGGACATGAGCCGCAGGATGCAGGTATAGTTCCGTTTTCAGTTTTGAGAGGACGAGGGATGCAGATTGCCACGGCAGTGACATCGGTCACTGTCTCGCAATGACATGCGCTCATCCCTTCCCCACCAGGTTTACGACCCACTTGCGCTGCCGCACCATGACAAAGCCGATGCCGCACTTGATAAGGTTCAAAAGCTCCACGGTGATATACATGGGCAGAATGGGCATGGCCGTGTAGCGGGAGAGGACAAAGGCCACCGGGATGCAGGCAGCCCAGACAAACAGGCTGTCGAACACGAAGGTGATGACCGTTTTGCCGCCGGAGCGGAGCGTGAAGTAGCAGCTGTTGGTGTAGGAATAGAGCGGCATCATGGCCGCATATACCAGCAGCAGCTTCACCGCCAGGGCTTTGACGGTATCGGTGGTGTTGTAGATCTGGGGGATCAGCGGCGCCACCAGCGCCATCACCAGGCCCACCGCCGCGCTGAGGGCCAGGGAGAAGGCGATCAGCTTCCGATCCTCGTCCACCGCCCGCTCCAGCTCGCCCGCGCCAAGAAGCTGACCGACGATGATGGAGATGGCGTTGCCCATGGCGATAAAGGCGCAGAAGAACAGATTCCCCACCGTGCTGGAGATGTTGAAGGCGGACACCACCTCCAAGCCCCGCAGGGAGTAGCACTGGTTCAGCATGGTCATGCCGCCGGACCAGAGCAGCTCGTTCAGGAGCAGGGGCGCGCCCAGGATCAAAATCTGCCGCAGCAGCCCGACCGGCACCCGCAGGCTCCGATACAGCCCCGCCGCAAAAGCGCAGCGGCCCAGATGCCGGTGGGTCCAGACCAGGACGATGCCGCACTCCACAAAGCGGGACAGCACCGTGGCCGCCGCAGCGCCCACCACGCCCAGGGCGGGTGCCCCAAGCTTGCCGAAAATGAGAATGTAATTGAACACCAGGTTCACCAGCACGGCGGCGATCCCCGCCCGCATGGGCAGCACCGTCTCCCCCGTCTCCCGAAGGGTACTGGAATACACCTGGGTCAAGGCGAAGGGCGCGGTCTGCACCAGCATCACGGCGAGGTAGTCCTTGCCGTAGGCCAAGGTTGCCGCCAAATCCAGGTCCTCCTCCCCTTCATGGAGGAATAGGGCAATCAGCTTCTCCCCGAAGCCCAGAAACACCCCCAGGCAAAGGCCAAGGGCAAGCAGCGCAAACCAGAGCTTGGCCCGCATGGTGCTGCGCACGCCCTCCATGTCACCCTTGCCGAAAAACTGGGCGGTGAAGATCCCCGCGCCCGCAAGACCGCCGAAAATGAACAGGTTAAACACGAAGAGGAGCTGGTTCACAATAGCCACGCCGGACATGGGCTCCGTGCCCACCTGGCCCACCATTACGTTATCCAGCAGTCCCACAAAATTGGTGATCAGATTCTGCACCAGGATCGGCAGCATCACCGTTGTGAGCCGCCGGTAAAAGGCCCGATCGCCAATATAACGCCGAAAGGTCATAGTCCACCTCAAAGCCCTAAAAGGAATCGGGCATCATTGTATACGACAAGACGGAAAAATGCAAGCCGCCCCTTCGGTGGCTTGCATTTTTTCTATTCCCGGAAATCCAGCTCTTCCCGCGTCAGATAGTCGTCGTTTGTCGCCATGTGCCGCACCACCCGAACAGCCGAGAAGAACAGCAGCAGTACAAAAGCCAGGAAAACCCAACCCAGATCCTGCGGGGACGCGGCGATATAGTCATACAAGCCGTGCAGCAGCACCGGGACCAGAAAGGCCAGCCAACGCTCCAGGCGGCTGCGCGCCTCCCGTCCGCGGAGGGACCAGCGTTTTGCCAAGCCGTACCAGGTGCCCATGAACACGCCGAAGCAGGCGTGGCCAGGCACTGCCGTCACAGCGCGGGCCAGGGCGGTGGAAAAGCCGAAAGCCAGCACATACTGGATATTCTCCCACAGCGCAAAGCCCAGGGAGAGAAACACCGCGTATACCACCCCGTCAAAGGAGCAGTCAAACTGGGGCGAACGCCAGGTGCGCAGCTTCAGCAGCAGGTACTTGATTCCCTCCTCCGTCAGGGCGACCACACCGAAGTACAGCAGGATCTGATACACCTGCACCGCCTGCGGAAGCGCCGCGCCGCCGAGGGCGGGCTGCAGGACTTGACCTCCCCGCTCCGGCAGCGCCAGCTCCAGCAGCCAGACGCCCGCCCGCTCCACCAGGGACGCAAGCTCCGCCGCGATCACGCCGCAGAGCACCAGGCCCAGCAGCATGGGAATCGGCTCTTTTTCCAGGCGATCCGCCCGGTAAACCTGGACCAGCAGGATCACAGCCGGGATCACAGCGGCCAGAATCAGCGTCAGCTTCATGGCAGGCTCCTTTCCGTTTCTTTCCCTATTGTTCCACAAAGTCCGGCAAATTGCAAGCCTTTCCCGCCTTCGATGCACCGCTCATTCCTCTTGGCGGATTTCCTTGTGCAGCAGCTCCAGCGCGTCCGACAGGGTCCCGAGCCTGTCGATCAGGCCCATTTCCACCGCCTCTTCCCCATAGATCACGCTTCCAACGTCGTTTGCCAGCTCATCGGTATTGGTCATCAGGCGCAGGTAATCTTCCCGGGAAATATGGGAATGCTCCGTCACGAAGCGGACGATTCGCTCCTGGATCCGGGCGAAATAGTTGTACGTCTGCGGCACCCCGATGACCACGCCGTTGAGACGCACCGGGTGGATGGTCATGGCCGCCGATGGCGCGATCATGCTGCATCGGGCCGCCACCGCCAGGGGCACGCCGATGGAATGCCCGCCGCCCAGGACCAGCGACACCGTGGGTTTACGCATGCCTGCGATCATTTCCGCGATGGCAAGCCCCGCCTCCACATCGCCGCCCATGGTGTTCAGCAGGATCAGAAGCCCCTGGATCTCCGGCGATTCCTCGATGGCTGCCAGCAGTGGCAGGATATGCTCGTATTTGGTGGCTTTCGCATCATCGGGCAGGGCCTGGTGCCCCTCGATCTGTCCCACGATGGTCAGGCAGTGGATGTTCCCCTGCTTTGCTGCCCCCAACTCCTTGATTTCATCCATACAATCACCTCGTGGAAATTGTACCCAGGATTCCCCTTCCGTACACGGCCGGGCTCGTTTTGTCCGCATCTCAGGGTTTGCGCGCGACCCGGTCCTATGGTATAATCATCCCGAAAGGGGAATTGCCATGAAGATTTGTGTATACGGAGCATCCGGGAACGATTTGGATCAGGCTTATTTTGACGCCGCCTACAGCCTGGGGCAACTCTTGGCCGCAGGCGGGCACACGCTGGTATTCGGCGGCGGCGCCGGCGGGCTGATGGGCGCCTGCGCCCGCGGCGCTGCAGCCGGCGGCGGCGAGATCATCGGGATCGCCCCGCGCTTTTTTGACGAGCCGGGGATCCTATTCCCCCATTGCACCCGTTTTCTCTATACCGAGACCATGGCGGAGCGGAAAAGCGCCATGGCCGAGGAGAGCGAGAGCTTTATCGCCCTGCCCGGCGGGATCGGCACCTTTGAGGAATTCTTTGAAACCTTGACGCTCAAGCAGCTTGGCCGGCACCAAAAGCCCATGGCCCTGCTGAACACTCTGGATTACTACGCCCCGCTCCAGGCCATGCTGGAGCAGGCCGTTGCGGGCGGCTTTCTCGGCCGCCGCTGCTTTGCCCTGTACGCGCTCTGCGCCACCCCGGAGGAGGCGCTGGAAGCGGTTCTCACCGCTCCCCCTGCCGGCGGCAGCATTCGACGGCTGACAGATTACGCCAAATAGGGAAAAACTTCCTCGCCACACTTGCATTCATGTGCCGGATTTGATAGAATTATATAATAAAGAAAAAATAGAGATAAGTGGGAACATATGAAGACGCAGGGATGGAAAATACCATATGCAAGGCCGGTTCTTCCGGCTGAGCTAAAGCAGGCGGGCTTTGGACCGCTTCTTTCTGCTGTTCTGGCGCTCCGCGGCATTCGCACGGTGCAGGACGCTAAGGCGCTGCTGGACGAGGATGCTGTCTGCCTGCATGACCCCATGCAGATGCAGGGCATGCCTGCCGCGGTGGAGCGGATCCGCCGCGCCATTCGGGATCGGGAAGCCGTGGCCGTTTACGGCGATTATGACGTGGACGGGATCACGGCTACCTGTCTTGTCACGGACTATCTGCGCGGGAAAGGCCTGCGCTGCGTGGGCTATATTCCCGACCGCAACGAGGAGGGCTACGGCCTCAACTGCGCGGCGCTGGATACCCTGCACCGAGAGGGCGTGACGCTGCTCATCACGGTGGACTGCGGCATCACCGCCGTGGAGGAGGCCGAGCACACCAAGGCCCTGGGCATGGATATGATCGTCACGGATCACCATGAGTGTAAGCCCGGCGCCCTGCCGGACGCGCTGGCGGTCATCGACTGCAAGCAGGCGGGAAACCGCTACCCCAACCCGGATCTCTGCGGCGTCGGCGTTGCGCTGAAGCTGGTCAGCGCCTGCGAGGGTGACGGGGCCGCCATGCTGGATCGGTACGCGGATCTGGTGGCGGTGGGCACCGTGGCGGACGTGATGCCGCTGACGGGGGAAAACCGCTTCCTGGTCCGCCGCGGACTGGACATGCTCTCCCGCCATCCCCGGCCCGGCTTTGCCGCCATGCTGCGGGAGGCCGGGGTGGATCCCGCGCGGATCACCGCCTCCAGCATCGGCTTCAGCCTGGCGCCCCGCCTGAACGCGGCCGGGCGGCTGGGGCAGGCCACCAAGGCTGCCGACCTGCTGATGTGCGCCGATCCCGACGACGCCGCTTCTCTGGCCAGCGAGCTGTGCGAGCTGAACCGCCAGCGGCAAACTATTGAGACGGAGATTTGGAAAGACGCGCTGTCCAAGCTGGACGGAAAAACGCCGGACGGTCCCATCGTTTTGGCCAGTGATCGCTGGCACCAGGGCGTCATCGGCATCGCCGCCTCCCGCCTGGCGGAGCAGTTCTCCCTGCCCGCTATTATGATCTGTCTGAACGGGGATCACGGGAAGGGCTCCTGCCGCAGCTACGGCGGCTTCAACCTGTTTGAGGCGCTCTCCGCCTGCTCGGAGCATCTGTTGGGCTTCGGCGGTCACGCGCTGGCGGCCGGGATGACCATCCGCACTGACAAGCTGCAGGATTTTCGCGCGGCGCTGGCCGCATACTATAAAGCAAACCGCCCGGAAGCGCAGCCGGATGTGGACTGCGATCTGCTGATCCGGGATCTGTCTGTGCTGTCGCTGGAAAATGTGCGGGAGCTGGATCGGCTGGAGCCCTGTGGCAATGCCAACCCCAAGCCTGTCTTCTGCCTCAGCGGTGCGCTGCTGGAGGCCGCAGACCAGGTGGGCGGCGGACGGCACCTGAAGCTGCGGGTCAAGCTGGGCGACGCCCGAGTGGACGGGATCTTCTTCTCCCACTCTGCCCAGGCGCTGGGCATTTCCGAGGGAGATCGGGTGGATATCGCCTTCACGCCGCAGGTCAACGAATTTCGGGGACACTGCAGCGTGCAGCTGGTGGTCTCCGCCATCCGCCGGCATGACGGGACCGACCTTTGCCGCCACATCCTGGACGGGGATGCTTCCGCCGCCTATGCCGCCGCCCCCTTCCGCCCCACCCGGGCAGACTTTGTGCAAATTTGGCGCCGCGCCGGCGGGAAGCTCTCCCTCCCCCGCAGCGCCGAGGGTATTCTGGCGCAGTGTCCCCAGGACATGGAACCGGAACGCTATTGCCTGTGCCTGATGACGCTGTTGGAGGCCGGGCTGCTCTCCGGCGAAGACGGAAAAATCTATGGCGCCCGCTGCTGTCCCATTGAGGGCAAGGCGGATCTGAACGCCACCGAGCTGATGCAGCGACTTCTCCGGGAAGCGGAGGATCTTCCCCTAACCTGACACTCTGATGATTTGGAGCCGAATATGAACGAAACGCCCAAGCAAGCGAATATCCCTCTGGACCCGGATAAGCTCTATGCCGCTCTGGAGGAGAAGATCAAGAACTCAGGTCATCCCATGGATCTGGGGCGGATTCGTGCTGCCTATGAACTGGCGAAGGTGGCCCATTCCGGCCAGCTTCGCAAGGACGGCTGCTCCCCCTATGTGACCCATTGCGTGGCTGCGGCGGATATCTCCGTGGATCTGGGTCTGGACGAGGACTCGATCTGCGCGGCGCTGCTGCACGACGTAATAGAGGATACTCCCCTCACCCATGCGGATATTGCCCACCAGTTCGGCAACGCCGTGGCGGATATCGTGGAAGGCGTCACCAAGCTGACACGGGTGCAGTATACCAGCAAGGAAGACGAGCAGATGGAAAATCTGCGCAAGATGCTCATGGCCATGGCCAAGGACATCCGTGTCATCCTCATCAAAATCGCAGACCGGCTGCACAACATGCGCACCATGGACTATCAAACGCCGGAGAAGCAGCGCACCAAGTCCCTGGAAACCATGGAGATCTACGCCCCCATCGCCCACCGCCTGGGCATGCAGCAGGCCAAGT
>CAYNBS010000019.1:0-26567 GCA_964395795.1 uncultured Oscillospiraceae bacterium | reverse complement strand
AGATACCGGCGGTGTCGTCCTGCACGTAGATGCAGTCGAAGAAGGCGGTGTCCTTATCGTAGCCGGAGGCGTTGGAGGTCACGGTGCCCTCAATGGTGTACACCAGGCCGATCTCGGTCTGCTTCTGAACCTCGGCAATCGGGGTAATGGTCAGCTCGTTGAAGTCTTTGACCAGGTTCTCGCAGATCTTGTAGTTGGCGTAGTTCTTCTGCTGATCGGCGTCGGTGGCGTCATCGGAAACTTTAGCCTGCACCTCAAAGTTGGACATGAAGGCAGCGCCGGCGACAACGATCCGGCCCTGGCCCGGCAGTTCCTCGCTGGCCATTACCACGACGCGGTTGCCCTCGCCGTAGGGATAGACCATCTCGTTGCGTCCGTCATGGTCGCAGTCCTTGGTGTAGGTGGTGTCGTGACCGTAGACAATAGGCGTCACGGTAGCGGGCACACCGTCACCGGTGAAGTATACGGAGCAGCCGCCGTAGTTGGAATAGACCTCGGAATAGTTGCGGTCGTTGGGGTTCTCGGGATCGACAACCACGCCTTCCATCAGGTAGCTGTCGAAGTTGAAGGTGTCGAAATACAGGCGATGGGACTGGCCGCCGTTGAGGCTGTCGTCCACAATTTCGTCGTCACCCAGGCGGATGTTGGAGTCGAGAGCGGCAAGGAGCTTGTTCTGCTGTTCAGCCATATGGTCCGCTGCAGGGAAGGTACCGTAGGACTCATACATGTCGGCCCAACCGGTGATAACGACCATGCCGCCCTGAGCGTTGAATGCCTGAATGGCCTCCAGCTCCGCATCGCTGTAGGTGGCATACGGGTTACGCAGAGCCTCCCCGTTGCGGCGGGAAGGAGCGGTGAAGATGATGGCCACATACTTGTCGTTTCCGCAGGCGGCGATCAGTTCTTCGGAGGTCTTGAGCTCCACGGTGCGCACACCGTAACCGGCAGCCAGGGCGCTGAAGTTGCCCATGCTGTCACTATAATTGCCGGCAACATACTCGTTGTAGTGAGAGGCATCGATGCCGATGTAAACCAGGGAGTCGGCATCCTTGATCTCCAGGGTGATATCCTTGGAGAAGGTGTACTCCACGCCGTCCAGCTCCACCACAGCCGTCACGGTGACGGTCATGATCTTGGCCTTGTCGGGGGTGTACTTGAACGTAGCAGTGGCGGCGGAGTTGGCGGAGATCGTGCCGGCGGCGGTATCGGTGCCCAGCGAAACCTTGCCATTGGTGGTGTAGGTGATGGACTTGATGGTCGCGAGAACGCCCTCGCTGTTGTAGAGGGTGGTGGTCAGGGTGAACTCCTCACCGGTGACGGGGGTAGAAGTGCTGCACTCCACAGAGGAGATGCCGAGCTTCAGGCTGTCGCCCACCCAAACAGGCGCGGTAACCGCCAGGTCGCCGTCCTTCTGCGTGACGCGGACAAAGTAGTAGCTGTAGGTGGGATCCAGGCTGACCTCCAGCTGGCCGGAGGCGAGCTCGTTGGCGTCGCTCCAGGTGTGGACAACTATGCCGGAGTTGGCGACCAGCTCGACCTTGGCGATGGAGCCGTCGCCGTCGTCGGGATCGTACACTGTCACAACGAAGTCAAGCTTCTCCGGAACCTCGGAGAAGGTCGTGCCGAGAGGCTCGCCGTTGACCGTGTACTGGATCTCCAGGTTCTTATCTTCCGTCGCGTAGATGCGGTGCTGGCGGATCGCTTCGTAGATGCCCTGTTCGGAGAAATCGTCGGTGTAGATAACGTCGCGGGCGTCGTTGGCGTTGCCCCAGCGGCCCTTGTGGTTATCCTGGTTGTTGGAGGGGCCAACGTGCCAGCCCTTATCCAGCGCCATGATGTACTGCTCATAGCTGGGATAGTAGCCGCCGGCGCCGATCTGGCCCTCGCCGTTGCCAACCTCCACCAGGAAGATGCGGCTGTCGGTAAGCGCATCCCAGTAGGAGAAGTCGGTGAAGTTGCCGAAGGTCTTGCCCGGGTGGTTGAACTGGCTGACGCTTGCCGCCAGGTTCTCGTTGTCCAGCAGGGTGTAGTAAGCCTTCATGCCGGCGTCGTTGGTCTTGTTGTTCAGGGTCTTGTTGTTGCGGGAAACGATGCCGGGGGTGTTGAAGGTGTTGATGTGGCCGGGGCCGCCGGACCAGGTCATCTCAAAGCCGGCGACGGCAATGATGTCAGACTGCTTGGCGTTGAAGGCAGCCACGGTGCTCTTGTAGTCATTCCATACCTTCAGGCTGTCCTCGGTCATCTGGGTCGTATCATAGAGCGCGGCCTCGGGGTTGGGAGCAGAGCGGGTATCGAAGTAGTTGGAGTGGTCGGTGAAGGCCACGAACTGGATGTTGGCGCTCTCGGGGATGGCGGCAACATAATCCAGCGCGGCTTCCAGGGAACCGGAACCGTCGGAGTAGGTGGTGTGAGAGTGCAGCTGGCCGAAGTAGAGCTGGAACTGGGCCTTGCCCACATAGAAGCTCCAGGTCTTATCCGTGGTCTTGCCGTCGGCACGGGTGACGGTGACGGTGACAGTGTAGCGGCCGTCGGCCATGTCCTCGGCAGCCTGGTAGCGCAGCACGCCTTCCGCGAAGGTGGCCTCCACGGTCTCGCCATTGACGGTCATGGTGAAGACGGCGTTCTCGCCCACGTTGCCGACCTCGGCGGAGATAACGGGCCGCTTGTCCTCGTTGGTCTGGTCATTGGCGGCGGGGGTCAGCTTGCCGATGAAGGGCTCGTCCAAAACGGTGACAGTCTTGATGCCCTGGTAGGTGATCTCGTAGCTGTTGGTGACCTGAACCGTGATCTTGAAGGAATTGACCACGCCCTGGTCGTCCAGCTCGGAGGCGGGGATGGTGAAGGAGTAGGTCTTGCCCTCCACGGTGTAGTCCGTGACGGTGTTGGTCTTGCTGCCCACCGTGTAGGTGACGCTGATGCTGTTTACCTCGGGAGCCAGGTCATCCAGGGTGAACTTGACCTCGTAGTCCTGCTCGATGTAGCGGGAGTCCTCGCAGTCGAACTGCACCGTGGGGACCTGAACAACGCCGTTGACCACAACGGTATTGTCCGCCACGGGGTAGAACAGGAAGCGGAAGATGTCCGCGCTGGTGGACTTGAAGGAATAGCCGGAGAAGGCGCCGGAGAAGAATTCAATGCAGACGGGGCTGCCCTTGTAGTTGGCCGTCTTGTTGAAGACCAGGTAGCCGGAACCGTTCTTGGTCAGATACCACTTGGTGTATTCGTTGATCTCATCGGAGAAGAAGAGCTCCTCTGCATCGTTGGAGGCCAGGTATTTGCCGCCCACCTCGAACACATAGTAGCGGCCCAGGGTCTCCGCCACGGTAAAGACCACAGCGCCGTTGCCAACGGTGGCCTTGCCGCCGGAGATGGTGGCAGGCACGTTGATCAGGGCGTTGCCCATGTCGTTGGGGATGCCCAGAACGCCTTCCGCGCTGCCATTGTACATGACGAACTTCTGTCCCTTGTTCAGGATCTTATCCCATTCGCCGTCGTCAACCTCTTCGGCAGCGTCAGCAGGATCGATGATGTAGAACTGCAGGCCGTAGTTCTCTTCAGAGGGAGAAGCGGGAGCATAACCGGAGAAGACCTCGGTGCCGTTCTTGAGGAAGGCCTCCACATAGGCAGACTTTTCGCCGACCTTCAGGGTCGTGCTGGAGATGTACCAGGTGTGGTTGGCCGCGTTGCACTGGGTGATGTTCCAGTCGCTGACGGTTTCGCCGTTGTAGCTGCCGTTCACGGTCAGCTCCACATAGGTGGTCGTTTTGCCGTCATTCTCTACAACGCTAAGCCAGGCGGAGAGGATATTCTCGCCGTTGGAGAAGCGGAAGGAACCGTCCTCATTTCTGTTGACAGTCCAAACCAGAGGCGCGGTGAAGGCGTCCGTCACAGGGCCGACAGCCTTGAGGTACCAGTCGCCATTGGGAGTGGAGCTGGCAGCGGTCTTGTGGGTGGGGCTGTAGATCAGGACGGTGGTGCCGTCGGTGAGCTGATCCAGGCTGGTAACCAGCGTGCCGACCTTGATATCGGTGTCCGCCGGTTCCTCACCGCCGCCGGTGGGAACTTCAGCCTGGGCGCCCTGCTTGTAGAAGGTGATGCCGAAAGCGTTCTTGTCCACCTTATCGGCACTCTGGCCGTAGAGGGTGAAGCCGTCGTAGTACTCCAGGTAGACGTTGCCAAAGCTGGTCTCCATCTCACCCAGGTACATGTAGTAGTTGAAGTCCGCAGCATCCGGGCCGTCCAGGGTCCACTTGGTGGCAGTGGGGTTGGACAGGGTGATGTTGTTGTAGGTCTTGTCTCCGCTGGTGCGAACAGAGCCGCCCAGAACCAGGTCGCCCTGGGTGAAGGTGTAGGTGCCGTCGGCATTGGCGGTGACCTTCCAGGCAACAGCGGTGTTGTCGGTGGTGATGACGCCGTTAGACGGGGTCAGCGAAACGCCGGCGACCTTGTAGTTCGAAAGGCTGTTGCCCACAGCCAAGCCGCTGCCGGCATTGTACAGGATCACGGTGTCGCCGTCGTTGAGCGTGCTGGTCAAACCGTAGGTGGTGCCGGAGGGCGTGGGATCGTCGGGCTGATCGGGAGTCTCCGGCGCGGGCACCAGGTAGAACTGCATGCCGTAAGCCTTCTCGGTGAGCTTCTCGGCAGAAGTGGTATAGGCACAGAAAACAAGCGTGTTGCTCACATTGTTTACTTTCTTGCCATACACTTCAATGTACAGCGGGCCATAGGTATTGCTGACCGTGGTGCTGGACATGTAGAAGGTTCCATTTTCCGCGTTGCAGGGATCCAGCTTCCAGGCCGTTCCGGTGTTATCATTGTAGCTGCCGTTATTGGTCAGGTCTACATTCGTACCGCTGATATAGCCGGCCAGCGTATACGCGTCCTGGGTGAAGGTGTAGGAGCCGTCCTCGTTCACGGTGACCTTCCAGATCTGGTTGGCGGCGGGCTCGGTCACTTCGCCTTCCGTGATGGTGGCTTCGGCGGGCATCAGGTACCAATCCCGATAGGTCTCGGAGGTCATGGCCAGGCTGTTGCCCGGGTTGTAGATGACCACATAGGAGCCGTCGGTCAGGTCAGCCAGGTCGGTGACCAGGCCGGTCTTGGTCTCGGCAGCCTTGGGGCCGTAGAACTCGAACTTGTACTGCGCGTTGTCGGCCTTCACGCCATAGGTGGTAAAGCCTTTGAAATACTCCAGGGCCTGATTGTGGTTGCCGTTGTAGATGGCGCCCACATTCTTCAGGTACCAGGTACCGTCGCTCTGCTGCTCCAGAGTCCACTTTGCAAGATCACTCTCGCCGTCGGCGGCAAAGCTCAGGCCGTTGCCGGTTTCCGCAGAGGTCAGGTACTGGCCGTTCAGCTCGAAGCGGTACACATTGTCCGCCACATGGACGGTCAGCAGCGCCATCTCCTCCGTCTGGGCAAACTCGCCTTCCACGGGGGTGGCCGCCGTGCCGGCCAGCTTCTTGCCGCTGGCAGTGGCAGTCATGACCAGCTTGTCCGCCGGGTAGAAGATCACGACCTGGTCGCCGTCGGCGGGAGCCTCTTCCAGCTTGGCCAGGGTGGCGGCGGTGGGCTCATCGGCAGTCTTCACGGTGTAGGTGAAGCTGACGACAGCGCTTCTGGCGCCGTCCTTCTCGGCGTAAGCCTGGATGGTCACGGTCTCGTTGACGGTGACGACGGTGTCGGTGGTCCAGGTCTTGCCGTCGGTGCTGGTGTAGATCACCGCGCCCTCGGTGGCGCAGTTGAAGCTGACCTCGGTGCCGGCCTCAACGGTGCCGGCAGCGGGGGTGGCGGTGGGGGCGGCAGGCGCCTCAACCTCAGCCTCGCGGACCAGCTTGTAGAAGGTGAAGCCAAAGTTCTGCTCGCTGACACGGGAGGTGTCATACAGGGAGAACGCGGTCTTGCTGGCATACCACTGCAGGTAGACATGGCCGCCTTCACTCTCGTAATTGCTCGCCATACCGGCGTTGTAGAGGTAGTAAGAGCCGTTCTCGGTGTTGGCCTCGGTCAGCACCCACTCGGTATTGTCCTCGGCAGAGAGGGAGAGGTTTTTGTAGGTATCCGACAGCTTGCCGGCAAGGGTCTTGTCGCCCTTGGTGAAGCCGTAGGTGCCGTCCGCATTGACGGCAACCGTCCATTCCACGTTGCCCAGATCGGTGGCGATCAGGTCGGTAGCCGCTTCGGTCAGGGCCGCGCCTTCCAGATAGTAGCTCTTGACCGTGTCGGTAACAGCCTTGCCGTTTCCGGCGTTGAAGATGATGACGCGGTCGCCCTCTTCAATGGCGTCCGCCTTCTGGTAGACGTTCAGGTTCGTGGGAATGTTCTCGATAGGATCGGGATCAACGGGGTCCGGATCGACAGGATCGGGATCAACAGAGTCCGGATCAACGGGATCGGGATCAACGGGGTCCGGATCAACGGGATCCGGCGTCTCGCCGCTGGCGGTCAGCTTCCAGAGCTGCAGCGATTCCCCGGAAATATTGCCGTTCTTGTCCGCATAGCAGCGCCAGTCAGGGGAGGCAACGTACACGCCCAGATACGGTCTGGCATTCTCGTCTTCCAACTTAAGATAACCGCCATCTAAAGTCCAAGTGGCGCTCGTAGCACCCACGCGAAGCCCTTTGGGTTCATCGTTTTCTTTGTACAGGAAATTGTTGCCGTTATAAATCATAATGCTGTCCCCATCTTGGGAGACAGTCCACTTGTAACTGTCCGGGGAAACATTGTCGACAGTCACATCGCTTTCGGCAAAGCCTTTTGCACTTGGCTGCGTGGTCGTTGCCGCATTGGGCAGAAAATAGTATGTGCCGTCCTTCAGCATGGAGATGGCAATGGTATCGTCCTCCGAAATATCTGCGAGCGTTACCTTTGTCCACGTTGAAGTATTTCCCTCGGCAAAGGCTACTGTGGTCGGCATGAGCGAAAGCGTCATGGCGACCAGCAGGACAATTGCGAGGAATCTGCTTGTCCTCCGTTTCTTCATTTAGGGACCTCCTTCTACAAATCATGTGCGTTCACCCGCGCACAAATGTTAGGAAAAGAACAATTTTTCGAAATAATATGAGGAATTACGCCATTTTTTCTTTCCCATTTTGTGCGTTTTTCCATGGCGCATTTCTTGACACTCCCTGCAATTCTTGCTATGCTAAACTGAACAAAAATCGGGAGGATGGATCGGCATGAAAAAGCAGGCTTCTTCGGGCTTCTCCGGCTGGCTTTTCCGCAGCCGCTGGTCGCTGCTGGTGCTGCTGGCATGCGCGCTGCTCTTCGCCATGTTCCGGCTGGCGCTGCGCGATGACAGCGCCGCTGCGCCGCACACGGGGGACTACGCGGAATACGAGAAAGGCACCGTCTCCGCTGTGCTCTCTGACAGCACCTTCTCGGACGACGCCTCCGACGGCGGCTGGCGGGGCGAGCAGATCCTGCTGGTAGACGTGAAAAGCGGGCAGTATCAGGGCGAACAGCTTCTGGTTTACAACTATGTCGGCCCGCTGTACGGCGTACCCGTGCAGGAGGGCGACGGCGTTTCCATGATCATCTCCACCTACAGCGACGGAAGTCATGTGGCTACGGTCTTTGAATACAACCGCATTCCCGCGCTGCTGCTGGTGATCGGGCTGTTCTTTGCGGTAACCCTGCTGGTGGGGCGGAAGACCGGAGCCAAGTCTCTGCTTGCGCTGGTCGTCACCATTGTCTGCCTGTTCACCATTCTCTTTCCCCTGCTGATGCGTGGTGCGCCCACCTTGCCGACCGTCTTCCTCATCTGCGCCTACATCACTGTGGTCAGCTTTACGATTCTCGGCGGGATTCAGCGGAAAAGCCTCTGCGCCATGCTGGGCACCATCGCCGGGACCGCTATTGCCATGCTCTTCGGCATGCTGGCTCAGTCGCTCTGCCGGGTCAATGGCCTTCGCATTTCCGACGTGGAACCGCTGCTGCAGCTGCGGCAGACCGGGACGCCCATCGGGCTTCGGGGCCTGCTGGTGGCCGGCATCATCATCAGCGCCCTTGGCGCGGTGATGGACGTTGCCATGAGCATCTCCTCCGCCCTGGAGGAGGTTCATGCGGCGAACCCCGCCCTGGGCTTCAAGCAGCTGTTCCGCTCGGGCATGAACATCGGGCAGGACATGGTGGGTACCATGACCAACACCCTGATCCTGGCTTTCCTGGGCAGCGGCTTTACTTTGATTTTGTATCTCTACTCCCTGGGTCTGTCCCGCTACCAGCTCCTGCCCTCGGCCTACCTGTCCATGGAGGTCATCAGCGGCGTCAGCAGCAGCATCGGCATGATCCTGGCCATTCCGCTGACCGCCGCCGTCAGCGCGGCGCTGCTGGGGCGCAAGGCTGTGGCCGGGCAGGAGCCTGCCGGGAAAAAGAAACGCTGACACGGAGGAAATCCTCATGCGAAATACAACGCTGTGTTATCTGGAACGAAACCGGGACTATCTGATGCTGCACCGGGTCAAGAAAGCCGTAGATGAAAACAAGGACAAATGGATCGGCATCGGCGGCAAGTTCGAAGCGGGCGAGAGTCCGGAGGATTGCCTGCTCCGGGAGGTGCGGGAGGAAACCGGCCTGACCCTCACCCGGTGGCGTTATCGGGGGATCGTCACCTTTGTGTCCGATGAATGGGGCACGGAATATATGCACCTGTTCACCGCAGACGCCTGGGAGGGCGAGCTGCGGCAGGACTGCGACGAGGGTGTGCTGGAATGGATCGACCGGGACCGGCTGCTTTCCCTCCCCATCTGGGAAGGGGACAAGATTTTTCTCCGGCTGCTGGATCAGGACACGCCCTTCTTCTCCCTGAAGCTTCGCTATGAGGGCGATCGGCTTGCCGAGGCCGTGCTGAACGGAGAAAAGATGCAAAGGGAAGAGTGAAGAGAGTTGTTTCTCTTCACTCTTCCCTTTATTTGCGGGCGGCTGATAGCCGCCCATACGAATGGCATTCTGGTTTGCCGGAGAGGCAAACCCTCCCCTGCAGCTTTACTCGATGCCCAGGACCTTGTAGTCCTGCGCCTCCACGGCGGCCTTCATGGTCTCGAAATCGGCGGTGCCGGTGACGACGGCGGTGCCGGTCTCGTGGCTGACCACGGCGCTCTCCACGCCCTCCAGGGCCTCCAAAGTCTTCTTCACGCGGGCCTCGCAGTGCTTGCACATCATGCCTTCGATTTTCAGGGTTCTCTCCATGGGTTCAGTCTCCTTTTCTTCAAATAATTCAGCGGGGATTTCTATGGTCTTTTTCCGGGGCCGGTCATGCCGGGGATCCCGGAGCTTGAACAGGTTCAGGCGCAGCGCGTTCATGCAGACGGTGAAGCTGGAAAGGCTCATGGCCGCCGCGCCGATCATGGGATTCATCTCCCAGCTCCAGCCGAACAGCGCCTGATAAAAGCCTGCGGCCAGAGGGATGCAGATGACGTTGTAGAAAAAAGCCCAGAACAGGTTCTCGTGGATGTTCCGAATGGTAGCGCGGCTGAGTCGCACGGCAGCAGAAACGTCGGAAAGCCTCGACTTCATCAGCACCACATCGGCAGCGTCGATGGCCACGTCCGCGCCGGCCCCGATGGCCACGCCCAGATCGGCCCGGGTAAGTGCCGGGGCGTCATTGATCCCGTCCCCCACCATGGCGACCTTGCCGCTCTCCTGGAGCTTGCGGATCACACTCTCCTTGCCATCGGGCAGGACGCCGGCGATCACATGGTCTACCCCCGCCTGCTCTCCGATAGCTTTCGCCGTCCGTGCGTTGTCTCCGGTTAACATAACCACTGTTATTCCCATGTTCTGTAACTCTTTCACCGCAGAGGCCGAGTCTTCCTTGATGGTATCGGCTACCGCCAGGATGCCCAGGAGACGCCCGTCCTCCGCAAAGAACAGCGGCGTTTTGCCCTGGGCGGAAAGCTTCTCCGCCTGCTGCCGCAGGGTCGCGGGCACTGCGCAGTGCTGTGCCATAAACTTGCCGGAGCCGCCCTGCAGGCGCTTTCCGCCGCGTGAAGCGGTCAGACCGTTGCCGGGTAAGGCGCGGAAGCCCTCCACTTCCTCCGGCAGAACCTTCTGCTCCGCCGCGAATACCATGACGGCTTTCGCCAGGGGATGCTCGGAATGCTGCTCCAGGGACGCCGCCATTCGGATCAATTCTTCCGCGCGTACCCCTTCGGCGGGCAGCACGTCGGTGATCTTGGGTTCGCCGGAGGTAACGGTACCGGTCTTGTCCAGAGCCACGATGTCCATCTTCCCCGCCTCCTCCTGGGAGACGGCGGTTTTGAACAGGATGCCGTTTTTGGCGCCTACCCCGTTGCCCACCATGATGGCCACAGGCGTGGCCAGGCCCAAAGCACAGGGGCAGGAGATCACCAGCACCGCGATGGCCCGGGCGATGGCGAAGGGGAAGCTTCTCCCGGCGATGAGCCAGATCGCCAGCGTCACCAGCGCAATGCCGATAACCGCCGGAACAAACACGCCGGAAACCTTGTCCGCAATGCGGGCGATGGGCGCCTTGGTGGCCGCCGCGTCCGACACCATGCGGATGATCTGGCTGAGGGTGGTGTCCTCCCCCACCCTTGTGGCCCGGGCCTTCAAATAGCCGGACTGGTTGATGGTGGCGGCAGAGACCGTGCCCCCCGGCGCCTTGTCCACCGGGATGGATTCGCCGGTGAGGGCCGCCTCGTTCACCGCGCTCTCCCCCTCCAGCACCACCCCATCCACCGGGATGCTTTCGCCCGGGCGCACCACGAAGACGTCCCCGGTCTGCACTTGGGCGATCTCCACCTCCTGCTCCTGTCCGTCGATCAAGAGCACGGCGGTCTTCGGTGCCAGCTTCATCAGGCTCTTCAGCGCGTCGGTGGTGCGGCCCTTGGACAGAGCCTCCAGCATCTTGCCGACGGTGATGAGACAGGGGATCATGGCCGCCGTTTCAAAGTACAGGTTGTGGGCATAACGGTGGACCGTCTCCATCTCCCCCGCCCCCTGGGCGGCGATCATGAGATAGAGCTCCACCAGGCTATAGCCAAAGGCGGCAGCGGAGCCCAGGGCCACCAGCGTGTCCATATTCGGCGCGCCGTGGAACAGGCTTTGAAAGCCGCTGGTAAAAAACTTTTTGTTGATGAGCATGACCGCGATGGCGATCAGCATCTGCGTCAGCGCCATGGCCACATGGTTTTCCAGAAAAGTCGGCACGGGGAAGCCCGCCATGCTGTGCCCCATGGAGAGGTACAGCAGCAGGAGCAGGAATCCCAGCGAGTACAGCAGCCGCCGTTTCAGCTTAGGCGTTTCCCGATCCGCCAGGGCATCCTCCTCCGGGGCAGCGGCAGACTTCGCAGCGCCCTTGGGGCTGGCCCCGTAGCCCGCAGCTTCCACGGCGGCCACGATGGCCTTCTCGTCCGCCGTGCCCTCCACGCCCATGGAGTTGGTGAGCAGACTCACGGAGCAGGCCGTCACCCCCGGCACGCCGTTTACCGCCTTCTCAACCCGGGCCGAGCAGGCGGCGCAGCTCATGCCCGTCACAACATATTGCTTCATTTCCAGCGCCTCACTTCATCATTTTACTTAGGGTGTCCAGCAATTCATCCACCACTTCATCATGCCCATCCCGCACGTCGTTTACCACGCAGGAGCGAATATGCTGGCTCAGCAGTTCCCGGGAAAAGGCGTTCAGCGCGGCGTTTGCTGCGGCAGCCTGATTCAGGATATCCGGGCAATAGGCACTTTCATCCAGCATCCGGCGAATGCCCCGGATCTGGCCCTCGATCCGGCTCAGGCGGTTGCAGAGCTTTTTATACTCCTCGTCCGTGCGGTGTCGGGTCTTTTGCTGGGTCTTCTTCTCTCCTCCCGCCGGTGTGCAGCAGCATTTCTCTTCCATGGTTCCACTTCCTTTCGCCTTCACTATATACCCCCCAAGGGTATTTGTCAAGCGTGGGAGGGGACTTGCGGGCGAATACTATCCGCCCCTACAGGATCGTTTTTGCACATGGAAAAGCCCTGCGCCGGATACCCGGCGCAGGGCTCTGCACGCTTGGATTTTACTGAAGGGTGGTGATGATGTGGCGGGGGCAGATCTGGGTGCAGTGTCCACACTGGGTGCACTTGCTGGGGTCGATCTTCGCCACAAAGTTCTCCACATGGATGGCGTCCGCCGGGCACTCCCGCTGGCACTTCATACAGCCGATGCAGCCCACCTTGCACATCTTCATGACCTGGGCGCCCTTATCCTGGTTGCGGCAGGCCACCATGATCTTCTGCTTCTCGGGAATCAGCTTCACGATATCCTTGGGGCAGGCGTCCACACAGGCGCCGCAGCCCACGCACTTGGAGCGGTCCACCTTGGCAACGCCGTTGACCACATGCATGGCGTCAAACTTGCAGGCCTTGGCGCAGTTGCCGAAGCCGATGCAGGCGAAGGTGCAGAGCTTGTTGCTCTTGCCGCCAAACAGCATGGCGGCGCGGCAGTCTTCGGGACCGGTGTAGTGGAAGCGGAGCTCGGCGGTATCGGTGCAGCCGGAGCAGGGCACGAAGGCCACCTGCTTCTCCGCATCGGTGGCGGCAACGCCCATGATCTCTGCGATCTTGGCAGCCGCTTCCGGGCCGGAGGCCACGCACTTGTTGCAGGGGGCCTCCCCCTTCGCCACGGCGGCAGCATAACCGTCGCAGCCGGGGTAGCCGCAGCCGCCGCAGTTGGCGCCGGCAAGGCATTCGCGGACGGCAGCCTGTTTGGGATCGACCTCCACATGGAAGATCTTGGAGGCGAAGGCCAGCAGCGCGCCAAAGGCGGCGCCCAGGGCGCCGAGAACGAGGACAGCGTACAAAATCTTCATATCGTCATGCCCTCCTTAGAAAATCTTCATGCCGCTGAAGCCCATGAAGGCCAGAGCCACCAGGCCTGCGGAAACCAGGCAGATGGGGAAGCCTTCAAAGCACTCGGGATAATCGGCAAAGGAGATGCGCTCGCGGACGCTGGCAAAGAGAACGATGGCCAGCATGAAGCCTAAGCCCCCGGTGATACCGTAGATCACGGAGCCCAGGAAGTCATAGCCGTTCTGCACGTTCAGCAGCACCACGCCCAGCACCGCGCAGTTGGTGGTGATCAGGGGCAGGTAGATGCCCAGGGCGGAGTACAGGCTGGGGACGGCCTTCTTCAGGAACATTTCCACGAACTGAACCAGCGCAGCGATGACCAGAATGAAGGCCAGGGTCTGCAGGAAGGCCAGGCCCAGGGGAACCAGGATGAACTCATTGACCACATAGCAGATGGCGGAGGCCAGGCCCATGACGAAGACCACAGCCAGGCCCATGCCGGTGGCCGTCTCCACCTTGCTGGAGCAGCCCA
The DNA here is from genome assembly GCA_964395795.1 of uncultured Oscillospiraceae bacterium. Lineage (GTDB taxonomy): Bacteria > Bacillota > Clostridia > Oscillospirales > Oscillospiraceae > Limivicinus. Next base: position 13,249 of record CAYNBS010000019.1, on the reverse strand, counting down.
GGAAGGGGCAGCAGCCCAGGAACTGGGAGAAAATAAAGTTGTTGATGAGGATCGCGCCGATGGCGATGGACAGATACTCGGTTACAGTCATGCGGCTTCACCCTCCTTTTTCTCGGACTTCTCGGCTTCTTCCTTTTTCTTGGCGGCCTTCTTCAGCGCGGCCTGCATGGCGGCGAAGATGAAGCCCAGGGTCAGGAAGCCGCCCACAGGCAGGGTCAGAATGGAGGCGCCGTAGTCGGAATTGAAGAGCTGGATACCGGAGCCGGTGCCATCCAGGGTGATGCCCTTGGCCAGGTCGATGAGACCGCCGCCAAAGCGGCCGCTGCCCAGGAACTCACGGATCAGGCACATGACCACCAGCACCGCCGTGTAGCCCAGGCCCTGGGTAATGCCGTCCACAAAGGAGGGGCCGATGGGGTTCTTCTGGCAGAAGGCTTCGGCGCGGCCGATGATGATGCAGTTGACGACGATCAGCGGGATGAACACGCCCAGAGATTCGCTGAGCGCGGGGATGAAGGCCTGCAGCAGCAGGTCCACGATGGTGACGAAGCCCGCGATGATGACCACGAAGATGGCCAGGCGGATCTCGTCGGGGATGAATTTCCGCACAGCGGAAACTGCCACGTTGCAGCAGGTCAGGATGATCAGCACCGACAGGCCCATGCCCAGGCCGTTGAAGAGCGAGGTGGTGATGGCCATGGTGGCGCACATACCGAGCTGCTGAACCAGAATGGGGTTATTGGTAATAACGCCCTCTTTGAGTTGTCTCTTAAAGTTCATCACATTCCCTCCTTACTTGGCTTCCAGCATGGATTCCACGAACATGATGGCGGCGGCAGTGGCGTTGGTCACGCTGCGGGAGGTGATGGTGGCGCCGGAGAGCGCGTCGATCTCGCCGCCGGCCTTGGCCAGCTGCACGTTCTTGTCCACACCTTCAAACTGCGCGCGGAAGTTCACGCCTACTTCGGCCGTGCTGGCAGCATTGGCACCGAGGCCGGAAGTCTCGGAATGCTTGGTGATGGAGATGCCCTTGCAGGTCAGATCGGGGGCCACGCCGACCATCATCACGATGGTGCCCTGGGCACCGGAAAACTCGGTTTCCACCACATAGCCGGAGCCGTCCGCCGCTTCGGAGACGGAGAGGATCTTGATCTTCTGGCCGTTGGCGTTCAAGGTCGTCGGCAAGCCGACCTCTTTGGGATCCAGGTCGATGTACGGATTGGTTCCCTCCGGAACGGTCACCGGCAGCACCGCGGCCTTGGCGGTGTTGGACTTGTTGGTCTGATACACTTCGATGGGGCCGGAGGTGATGCTGTCCACCGCGCCGAGGATGCCGGCCACGATGGCGCAGATCAGGAACAGGACCAGGGTAAGTTTCAGGATCTTATTCATTTCGCAGCCTCCTTTGCGGCCTGCTTGGCCGCTTTCTTCGCTGCCTTCTCCGCGGCAATGTCTTCCTTGCTGACGCCGAACTGATGGCGGTGGAAGCCCTTGTCAATGGCCCAGGCGCACAGGTTCATCAGCAGGATGGCATAGCTCACGCCCTCCGGGAAGCCGCCAAAGTAGCGGATCAGCACGGTGATGGCGCCGCAGCCCGCACCGTAGAGCAGCTGGCCCTTCAGGGTAACGGGGCTGGTAGCATAATCGGTGGCCATGAAGAAAGCGCCCAGCACCAGGCCGCCGGAGAGGAGGTTATACACCATGAAGTCCACCCGGCCCATGCCCTCGCCGCCGAAGATCAGCGTCAGGAGAGCGACGGTGCCGATGAAGGACACGGGGATGCGCCAGGAGATGACCTTGGAGCAGATCAGGTACAGGCCGCCGATGAGCAGGGCCAGGGTGCTGATCTCGCCGATGGCGCCGGGAACAAAGCCCAGGAACATGCTCTTGGCCGTGTAGTAGGCGGGCATGCCCTCGCCGCCGTAAAGGAAGGACAGGGGCGTGGCGCAGGAGATGGCGTCGATGCCCTCGACGCCGCTCATGGCGGCAGGGGCGGCGAAGCGGCCCATCAGCATGGCGTAGGACGCCAGCAGGAAGGCACGGCCGGCAAGCGCCGGGTTCAGGAAGTTCTTGCCGATGCCGCCGTAGAGCTGCTTGACCACCACGATGGCAAAGAAGGTGCCGATCACCGGCAGCCACCAGGGGGAAGAGGGGGGCAGCGTCAGCGCCAGCAGCAGGCCGGTGACCACGGCGGAGAGATCGCCGATGGTGGCGGACTGCTTGCGGAACTTGCGGATCGCCCACTCGAAGAAAACGGCGGAGAGGACAGAGGATGCGATGACCAGCAGCGGGTGCAGGCCGAACTGCCATACGGCAACGCCGACTGCGGGCAGCAGGGCGATGATCACGCGCAGCATCAGCCGCTGGGTATCGGTCTTCGTCCGCACCTGGGGCTGGTACGCTACGTCCAGAATAATGCGTTCTTTTTTCTCGTTCATTTCTGGGCCTCCTTTGCTGCCGCAGCCTCGGCCTTGGCTTTCTCCTTGGCCGCCTTGGCCTGGAACATCAGCTTCGCGGTCTTAAAGGCATGGGTCAGCGGCATCCGGGCGGGACAGTTGAAGGAGCAGCTGCCGCACTCGAAGCAGTCCATCACATGGTATTTCTCCAGGTTCTCGAAGTCTCCCTTGGAGTAGTACATGTACATAAACACCGGCTCCAGCTTCATGGGGCAGACGGTGATGCATTTGCCGCAGCGAATGCAGGTAGGTTCGTCCACATGCCGGTCCTCTTCCTCGGTGAAGAACAGGACGCCGGCGGTGCCCTTGATGGTGGGCGCGTCAAAGCTGGTGGCGCAGATGCCCATCATGGGGCCGCCCAGGACGATCTTGCGGGGCTCCTTGACGAAGCCGCCGCACTGCTCGGCCAGATACCCGAAGGGCGTGCCCACGCGGGTCAGGCCGTTGACCGGCTCCTTCAGGGCGCTGCCGGCCACGGTGACGATACGCTCGATCACGGGCTTGCCTTCATAGCAGGCCTGATAGATGGCGTAGCAGGTACGGGTGGAGACCACGTTCGCGCCCACGCCGGAGGGCAGCCCGCCGGGCTTGACCTCGCGGCCGGTGACGGCCTTGACCTGCATCTTCTCGGCGCCCTGGGGGTACTTGACCTTCTCGGGCACGATCTCGATGCCGTACTTCTCCGGATGGAGAGAGTTCAGCAGATCAATGGCGTCCTTCTTATTGGTCTCGATGCCGTAGTAAGCCTTCTCCTCGCCGCTTGCGATGCGGACCAGCTCGATGCCCTTCAGCAGCTGCTCGGGGAAGTTCAGCATGGTCAGATGGTCGCCGTTCAGGTAGGGCTCGCACTCGGCGCCGTTGATGACCAGCTTATCGACCTTGCCGATACCGCCGCGGATCTTGAAGGCAGTGGGGAACATGGCGCCGCCCATACCGACAACGCCTGCTTCCCGGATGCGCTCCAGAATCGCTTCCGGATCCTTGAGCTGCTCTTCCGTCAGCGGCTCCATAAACTCCGGCGTATCCTGAAAATCATTTTCGATCACGATGGACATGATCATGTCGCCCAGAGGATGAGGACGGGGCTCCACCGCAACCACCTTGCCGGACACGGAAGCGTGCACCGGAGCGGAGACAGGGGCGGGGTTCTCACCGATCTTCTGGCCCATCTTCACATAGTCGCCCTTCTGCACCAGGGGCTTGCAGGGAGCGCCGATGTGCTGAGCCATGGGGATCACGACCTGAGGAGGCGGCGCAATGACCGTTGCCGGAATGTCCGGCCGCTTCATGTAATTGGGGTGCACGCCGCCTTTGAACGTGTGGGACATAAGCTTCACCTCGTTTTAGATTCTCCATGGGGTATTCATACGTTAACAATATTACCACAAGGGGCCTCGAAATGTCTACCGTGAAGGGGGTAAAAAACGTCGTATTTCATAGACAAGTTTGTAACAATCCTGTTAATTGCTTGGCAATCAGTACTTTTTTGGCATTTATGATCGAACTGTCGCGATACCGGGCACACGGGCGGAAGAGGCTGCAAAAAAGCGCGGAAAACGGGCGGAGGACAAAGCCTCCGCCCGCTGGAATCCTATTCCGTTTCGCTGGTCCATCAGCCCTCGAACTCACAGGCAAAACCCATGCTGCCGCTGTAGTACTCGGGATAATCCGCGGCTGGATCGTTGCGGTTGTCGTTGTAGAACCACTCGTCTCCCACGCGGCAGAGCATCACATAGTCCTCATACACATCGTCATAGGGGTCGTAATAGGACGGCTCATTATTCGCCCAGTAGGAGAAGTTCACCGGCTCATCCGTCTCCCAGGTAAGCTCGCCCTGCACCCGATGGCAGCCGACCCACAGGTAGGTCAGTCCCTGCTGGGCGGCAAGTTTCGTGACCTCTTCAAATTCTTCCCGGGTGGAAATCACCGCCAGGTGGCCCCCCTGCTCCCGGCAGGCGCTCTGCGCCTCCGTCCAACTCATATCCGAGGTCATGACCACATAGCGGGGCAGCTCCTGGGTATCCTCCGGCAGCGTAACCGCCTGCGGCTCCTGGTTCTCCCCTTCCTGCTCCTGCGGCACGGGGGTGACCTCATAATAGCTCTGCGGATCGGGCGTAGGGTTGATCTGGGGTCTGCGCCCGCTCCGGGGCCAGAGCAGATTCACCGCCAGCGCGCCGATCACCAGCAGCAGGCACAGCGACGCCACCACAGCAAGGGGCCGACGGCTGCGGCGCATTTTCACTTCCTGCTCCACCTTCTGCTGCTGCTCGGGATCCGGGCGGGTACGGGTAAACCGCGGCGTCTGCTGCAGCACCACGGGGGCCAGCTCCGGGTTTTTCTCCTCTGTCAGGATCGGGATGGGCAGGCGATCCTTTTTCTCATGGGTCGGCTCATAGACCCGCACATCCTCCTGCTCCTCGGGCGCTGCGGTCTCGGTCTTTTCCGTCTGCGCTTCTTCCTCAGGGGCGTCCGCGGGGGCGGGCTGTTCGCTGAGGCTGCCGAAGAATTCCTCCACCGCCGCAGACAGATCCTCCTCCTGCTTGGGAAGCGGTTCCGGCTTTTCAAGACCTGCCAGTTCCTCCTGGCTCAGCTCCTTCTCCGGTACAGGCTCCTCTGCCGGTTTTTCCGCTTCTTCCTCTTCGCTGTGCTCGATGATTTCCACCATCATGCGCTCGATCTCGCTGAGCTCTTCATTGTCCTTCCGGAAAACCGCTTCCGCGCCGGAGGCGCCGTCCAGATACTTATTGTCCAGGCAGCTCTCCAGCATGACCTGCAGTTCTTCCGGGTTTTGATACCGCTGGGAGACATGGAAGGCCGTGGCCTTCTCCATCACCTGGCCCAGCCGCTTTCCTGCCGCCTTGGGGGCCGGCAGTGTCTTGCCGCTCATGCGGGCAAGCTGCCCGCTGGACGTTGCCTTTTCAAAAGGCAGCTTGCCGCCGCCCAGGGCATAGTACAGCAGCATACCCAGGGAATACACGTCCGCCGCCGGGCTCGCGTCCCCGTGCCAATACAGCTCCGGCGCCACGAATTCCAGCTCCTGGCCCGTCCACTTTTCCAGCTTCGCCGGGCCGATGGCGTATTGCCCCTCGTCGTTCACGCAGATATTTTCAGGGAAAATGCCGCCGCGGTAGGCGCGGGAGCCCACCTCGGCCTTCAGGTGCAGGCACAGCTTTGCCACAAAGCGCAGCAGCTCCTGCCGGTCCATGGAAAGCAAACCGTCCCCTATGGCTTTTCCCGGATCAAATTCCATTTTGCTCATTGGATTTCACCCCTGTACAGGTTTCGTCATATTATCTTATCACAGGGGTAAAATTATGTCAACCGAGAGAATTATGGAAAAAGTTGAAAAAAGACCGGCTTTCGAAAAAAGCCGGTCTTTTTATTGCATTTTCGTTACGTTTTGTCTCTATTCTGTCTTTTTTGCCGCAGGGCAGGCGGATGATATCCGCCCCTACGATGCGCCGTTCTCTCTTCCCTGTTCAGATATCCTTTTCCACCCGCTGGGCCAGCTTCTCGATCCGGTCGGCATGGCCGGCCAGTTCCTTGTTGGCATGGCCCTCCAGCTTGCGGCAGGCTGCCAGCAGCCGCTCCGCCGCGGCAATCAGGCGGGTAAAGGCGGGGCTGAGCTTCCGGCCCTGGGCGGTCTTTTTCTCCACCGGGACGCCTTCGGTGATCCGCATAAACTGCCCCGAGAGCAGGTCAAACTCCGTACCGCTGTAGGGCGCAAAGGCACGGTAGCCCTTCTCCTCATTCAGGCATTTGGCAAAGGCATCCGCCGCGTCCGGGTCGCCGTGATTGACGAAGGTGAGCTTCGGCTTCTCCCGGAAGCCTGACAGCCAGCGCAGCAGGCCATCCTTGTCCGCGTGACCGCTGACGCCGGGGAGCGTGTCGATCCGGGCGCGCACCCGCACCTCTTCCCCGAAGAGCTTCACGCTCTCCGCACCGTCCACCAGCGCACGGCCCAGGGTGCCCACTGCCTGATAGCCCACGAACAGCACCGTGCATTCGGGCCGCCAGAGGTTGTGCTTCAGATGATGCCGCACCCGGCCGGCGTCGCACATGCCGGAGGCAGAGAGGATCACCTTGGGGGTCTTGTCATCGTTGATGGCTTTGGATTCCAGATCGCTGACCGCAAGCTCCAGCCCGGGGAACACGATAGGGTTCACCCCGGAGCGGATAAGCTGCCGCATCTCCTCGTCCAGAAACTGGGTATCGCATTGCAGGAAAATGGACGTGGCCTCAATGGCGAGGGGGCTGTCCACATACACGGGGAAGTCGCCGTGGCCCGTGACCAGGCACCGTTCCTTGATTTCCCGGATAAAATACAGCATCTCCTGGGTACGGCCCACGGCAAAGGAGGGGATGATCATATTCCCGCCCCGATCCAGGGTGTCCTGGATGCGCCTTGCAAGCTCCGCCACATAGTCCACCCGCACCTCGGTATGGAGCCTGTCGCCGTAGGTGGATTCGATCATCAGATACTCGGTCTCCTCCACAGGCTGGGGATCCCGCAAAATGGGCTGATTCAGATTCCCGATGTCCCCGGAAAAGGTGATCTTCCTCGTCTCGCCCCGCTCGGTGAGCCAGACCTCGATGGCGGCAGAGCCCAGCAGATGGCCCACGTCCGTCATGCGGATGGAGACGCCCTCGTTTACCTGGATCACCCGCCCGTAGTCGCAGGGGCGCAGGCAGCCCACGGCGCCGATGGCGTCCTCCAGGTCATAGAGTGGCTCCACCGGGGCGGCGCCGCTGCGCTTGCCCTTGCGGTTCTGATACTCCGCCTCGGACATCTGGATGTTGGCGCAGTCGCGCAGCATGATGTCGCAGAGCGCGCAGGTGGCCGAGGTGGCATAGATGGGTCCGCGAAAGCCCTGCTTATAGAGGAGGGGCAGATTGCCGGAGTGGTCGATGTGGGCATGGGTCAGCAGGACAAAGTCCAGCTCCCGCGCCGCCACCGGCAGGGGCTCGTTGACGAGCAGATCCTTTCCCTGCTCCATGCCGCAGTCCACCAGTCCCTTTTTATCGCCCACCTCGATGAGCGTCATGCTGCCGGTCACCTCATGGGCCGCGCCGAGAAACGTGATTTTCATGGAAGTCGTACCGCCTTTTCGTGGATTTTTGTTGCGGGGGGGCGAGAGGAGAATACGGATTGCCACGCCAGTGACATCGGTCACTGGCTCGCAATGACACCATAGGGGCGACCCTTGCGGTCGCCCGCAGACATGTGCGAATGTCCGGCAAAACGGGCCGCCGGGGGCGTCGGCCCCTACATGCGAAACACTACATCTCAAAAAAGCTGATCTGGCTGGAGTCCGGCATGTCGCCCAGGGCGCCAAGGGATTTCAGCGTCTCCAGGTGGGTCTGGCTGACCTTGGGGCAGGCGGCGGAGAGCTCCTCTATGGAGATGAACTTCCGCCCTTCCCGGCCTACCCGGCCCAGGTCCTCCGCCGCCGTCTCGCCAAGGCCCGCGATGGAAACAAAGGGCGGGCGGAGCTGCTTGTCCCCAACAGGCAGGAACTTCTTGGCGTCGGACTGGTAGAGGTCGATGGGTGCAAAGGTGAAGCCGCGCATGTTGAACTCGTACACTGCCTCCAGGGTCACAAGCAGGTCTTCTTCGTTGGCGGTCAAATCGCTGCGGCGCTTCATGTCGTTGATCTTCCGGCGCACCGCCTCGGTGCCGCCGCACATCATGCCGGCGTCAAAGCCGCCCTTCTGGCTGCGGCGGTAGAAATAGGCGCTGTAAAAGGCGATGGGCTCATGCACCTTGAACCAGGCAATGCGGAAGGCCATCATGACATAGGCCACCGCGTGGGCCTTGGGGAACAGATAGGCGATCTTTCGGGCGGATTCGATCCACCAATCGGGTACGCCCATGGCCTTCATCTGCTCCTCGGCATCCCCGGGAAACTCGCCGCTCTTCTTGACCTTGCCCTTGCGCACCGCCTCCATGGTCTTGAAGGCCAGGGCCGGAGCCATGCCCTTCTGGATCAGGTAGATCATGATATCGTCCCGGCAGCCGATGGTCTGGTTGACGTCCGCGATGCCGTTTACGATCAGGTCGTGGATGTTGCCGGCCCACACATCCGTGCCGTGGGAGAAGCCGGAAAGGCGCACCAGGGTATCAAAGGCGTGAGGCTGGGTGTCCACCAGCATCTGGCGGGTGAAGGGGGTGCCGAATTCCGGCACGCCGATGGAGCCGGTTTTGCCGATGATGGGGTCGTCGTCCGGCAGCCCCAGGGCAGCGGGGCTCGTGAAGATGGACATGGTCTTCGGGTCGGACAGGGAAATCTCCTGGGCGTTCACCCCGGTCATGTCCTCCATCATGCGGATCATGGTGGGGTCATCATGGCCCAGCTCGTCCAGCTTGAGGAGGTTTGCCTCCATGCAGTGGTATTCAAAATGGGTGGTGATGATGTCGCTGTTGGGGTCGTCCGCCGGGTGCTGGACGGGGCAGAAATCCGTCACGTCCATGTCCTGGGGGATGACGACCAGGCCGCCGGGGTGCTGGCCGGTGGTGCGCTTGATGCCCACGAGCCCCAGAGCCAGGCGGTTCTCCTCCGCCTTGGTGGCCTGGATGCCCCGCTCCTCCAGATACTTTTTCACATAGCCGTAGGCGGTCTTCTCCGCCAGGGTGCCGATGGTGCCGGCGCGGAAGACGTGGTCCGAGCCGAAGAGCACCTCGGTGTACTTATGGGCCTTGCCCTGGTACTCGCCGGAGAAGTTCAGGTCGATATCGGGGGTCTTTTCATTTCCCGGGAAGCCCAGGAAGGTCTCAAAGGGGATGTCAAAGCCCTCCCGGTTCATGCGGGCGCCGCATTCCGGGCAGTTCTTCTCCGGCATGTCCGCGCCGCAGCCGAAGCTGCCGTCGGTGATGAACTCCGCGTGGCAGCACTTGGGGCAGACATAGTGGGGCGGGAGGGAGTTGACCTCCGTGATGCCGGACATGTAGGCCACAATGGAGGAACCAACGCTCCCTCGGCTGCCCACCAGATAGCCGTGCTCCAGGGAGTTTTGCACCAGCTTCTGGGCGGACATGTAGATCACGTCATAGTTGTGGTCCAGGATGGTGTTCAGCTCCGTGTCCACCCGGGTCTGGACGATCTCCGGCGGCTTCTCGCCATAAATGCGGTGCATCTTGCCGTAGACCAGATCCCGCAGCTGCTGGGCGGAGTTTTCGATCTTGGGCGGGAACAGCTCCTTGGGCAGCAGCTCGATCTCCTCCACCTGATCCGCAATAGCCCGGGTGTTGGTGATGACCACCTCTTTGGCAGTCTCCTCGCCCAGATAGGCAAACTCGGCCAGCATCTCCTCCGTGTTGCGGAAGAAGATGGGGCAGTCCCGGTCCGCGTCGGAGAACTTCTTGGCAGCCTGGAGGATCTTGCGGTACTGCTCGTCCTCCGCATCGAGAAAATGCACGTCGCTTGCGGCGATGACGGGCTTGCCCAGCTTGCGGCCCAGCTCCAGAATGGTGCGGTTATAGTCCTGCAGCACGGTCACATCCTTGACGCGGCCGTTGTCCACCAGAAAGCCGTTGTTGCAGATGGGCTGGATTTCCAGATAGTCGTAGAGCTCCGCGATCTTTTTGAGCTCCCGCTCCGGCGCGCCGCGCATGACGGCGCCGTATAGCTCGCCCATCCCGCAGGCGGAGCCTACCAGGATGCCCTCCCGATGCTGCTGCAGCAGGCTCTTGGGAATGTTGGGGGTGCGGTGGTAATACTTCAGGTAGGACTGGGAGATCATCTCATAGAGATTCTTCAGGCCCTTCCGGTTTTTCACCAGCAGCACCATGTGGTAGGTCTTGGCCACGTCCGTGCGGCGGAGGGAGTGATACACCGTTTCGATATCGTCCACGGTCTTGGCTCCCTGCTGGCGCAGCATGGGCAGGAACTTGTCCATGATCCTGGCCACCACCATGGCGTCGTCCGAGGCGCGATGGTGGTTGAACTGGGGCAGCTGCAGATGATTGGAGACAATATCCAGCTTGAAGCGCTTCAGCTCCGGGAGCAATGCCTGGCTGAGGGCCAGGGTGTCCAGAAACACCGGAGAAAACCGGATCCCCTGGCGCAGGGCTGCCGCGGTCATGAAGCCCACGTCGAAGTGGGCGTTGTGGGCGATGAGGGGCCGGTCCCCCGCAAAGCGGAGGAAGGCCTCCATGGCCTCCTTCTCCTCCGGCGCGTCCTGAACGTCACTGTCCTTGATGCCCGTCAGCTCCGTGATGTTGGCGGGGATGGGCATGTGGGGGTTCACGAAGGTGTTGAAGGTCTCCTTGATTTCGCTCCCCGAGAAGATCACCGCGCCGATCTCGGTCATGCGGTCATCCCGGGCGTTGAGACCGGTGGTCTCGATATCGAAGGCCACAAACTCCGTGTCCAGGGGCAGCTTGGACTTGCCCATGACGGCGGAGTTGCCGTCCATATCGTTATAGTAATAGGCCTCCATGCCGTAGATGATCTTGACACCGTGCTTCTTCCCCGCCTTCCACATGTCCGGGAAGGCCTGGGCCACGCCGTGGTCCGTCACGGCGATGGCGGGCATGCCCCAATAGGCCGCCCGCTTCACAATGGCGGCGGGATCGGTCAGGGCATCCAGGGCGGAGAAGCGGGTATGCATGTGCAGCTCCACCCGCTTTTCCGGGGCGTTGTCCGGGCGGACGTATTTCTTGCCCTTCATGATATTGCGGGGGTCCAGGACCATATCGTCATCGTACTTGGACCAGATGATCTCGCCCTGGACGATCAGGTGATCCCCGGGGCCGATGGCGTCGATAACGCTGTGGTCATCATCCGAGCGGAGGAAGCGGGACACCCGCACGGAGTTGCTGCGGTCGGTAAGATCAAAGCCCAGGACGGCGCCGCCGTTCTTGGTGGTGCGGCTGGAGACCGCCACCACATCGCCCTCCACCGTCACCCGGCCCGATTCCAGGTTCAGGGTGTTCATGGGCACAGGCTTCTGCTTGATGGCCCGGCCAAAGAGCACATCGCCCTTGGGCGGCTCCTTCCCGCCGGAAAATCCCGGTGCCATGGCAGCCGTGCTGGCCTTCACCGTGCGGGGATAGTCCGGCACCAGGCCCACGCCGTCCAGGGCATAGTCCTTCTTGAGCCGCTCGGTGATGGTTGTGATGTCAACCATCGAGGGCATGGCAGAGAAGCGGGCCGCCACGGTCATGCTCCGCTCCTGCAGGTCGATCTGCACGTCGGTGACAAAGGCTTTGTCCAGCCCGCCTGCCAGGCTGAGCAGATCGGCGCAGCCCGGGAATATGGTCAAAAATGGGGTATGGTCAGACATTGGGTTTACTCCGTAAACAATGTTGTTGATGTAGGGGCGACCCTTGTGGTCGCCCGTCATCTATAGGCCTTGTTTGCGGGCGACCGCAAGGGTCGCCCCTACAGAATCACTTTTCACTCTTCCCTTTGAATCAGCTCCATGAGCCGGTCCAGCAGTTGGTCGTAGTCATAGGTGCCGATGACCTGGCCCTTGCGGAAGAGCAGGCCCTTGTCCTTGCCGCCGGCAATGCCGAAGTCGGCCTCCCGGGCCTCCCCCGGGCCGTTCACCACGCAGCCCATGACGGCCACGGTGATATCCTTGTTCAGATTCCGCACCAGCGGCTCCACCCGGTTGGCAAGACCGATCAGGTCGATCTCCGTCCGCCCGCAGGTGGGGCAGGAGACAAACTTCACGCCGCCTTTCCGCAGGCCCGCCGCCTTCAGGATGGCGATGCCAGCCGAGACTTCCTTCACCGGGTCTGCCGTGAGGGAGACGCGGATGGTGTCCCCGATGCCCTCGGAGAGCAGGGTGCCGATGCCCACGGCGGACTGGATGGTGCCGTTCCACTCCGTCCCCGTTTCGGTGACTCCCAGGTGCAGGGGGTACGGGAAAACCTCCGCCGCCATGCGGTAGGCCGCAATGGTGAGCGGCACGGTGGAGGATTTCAGGCTCAGGGCGATATCCTCAAAGCCGAAGCGGGTCAGCAGCTCCACATGGCCCCGGGCACTCTCCACCATGGCCTCCGGGCAGGGGTGCCCGTACTTTTCCAGCAGAGGCTTTTCCAGGCTGCCGGCGTTGACGCCGATGCGGATGGGGATCTGCCGCGCCTTGCAGGCTTCGGCCACCTTGCGCACATTCTCTGCCCCGCCGATGTTGCCGGGGTTGATGCGGATCTTATCGATCCCCCGCTCCGCCGCCATCAGGGCCAGGCGATAGTCAAAGTGGATGTCCGCCACCAGAGGCACGTCCACCTGCTCCTTGATCTTGTCGATGGCCAGAGCGGCCCGCTCGTCCGGGATGGCAAGCCGCACGATCTCGCAGCCCGCGGCCCGCAGCTCCTTGATCTGCTGCACGGTGGCCTCCACGTCCCAGGTCTTGGTGTTGCACATGGACTGCACAGTAACGGGCGCTCCCCCGCCGATCTGCAGCCCGCCAACGGTAATCTGCCGGGTATTCTCTCTTGTATGCATAAGCAAATCCCTGCTTTCCTATCAATACTGAAATTGAATTATACCATGCTCTGCCGCTCTTGGCAACGAAGAAAAAACACAGGCGCCCAATGGAACGCCTGTGTTGCAATCACTTCGCCTGCCTGATGGACAGGCTGATGCGCTTTTTCTTCTCGTCCACGTCCAGCACCACCACCTGCACCACATCGCCCACGGTCAGCACCTCGGAGGGGTGCTTTACCCGGCGCTCTGCGATCTCGGAGATGTGCACCAGGCCGTCCTGATGGACGCCGATGTCGACAAAGGCGCCGAAGTCGATGACGTTGCGCACCGTGCCGGTGAGCTTCATGCCGGGCTTCA
>CAYNBS010000018.1:0-26596 GCA_964395795.1 uncultured Oscillospiraceae bacterium | reverse complement strand
GCGCCGAAGTCGATGACGTTGCGCACCGTGCCGGTGAGCTTCATGCCGGGCTTCAGGTCGGACATGGACAGCACGTCCGTCCGCAAAATGGGCTGGGGCAGACTGTCGCGGATGTCCCGGCCCGGCTTCAAAAGCTCCGCCACCACATCATTCAGGGTGGGCAGGCCGATCCCGAGCTGGGATGCCGCCTTCTCCCGTCCATAAGCCTTCAGCCGATCGGGCAGTTCCCGGATGGCGCCCTTTTTCACGTCCGCCAGGGTGTAGCCCATCAGCTGCAGCAATCCCTCCGCCGCGGCGTAGGATTCCGGGTGCACGGCGGTGTTATCCAACACGTTCCTGCTCTCCGGCACCCGCAGGAAGCCCGCGCACTGCTGGAAGGCCTTGGGGCCAAGCTTCGGCACTTTTTTGATTTGGCTGCGGCTGGAGAAGGCGCCGTTCTCCTCCCGATAGGCCACCACGTTCTTTGCCGTGGCCGCCGTGAGGCCCGAGACCCGGCGCAGCAGCGAGGGCGAGGCGGTGTTCACGTCCACGCCCACGGCGTTGACGCAGTCCTCCACCACCGCGTCCAGCGCGGCGTCCAGCTCCTTCTCCGGCATATCGTGCTGGTACTGGCCCACGCCGATGGCCTTGGGCTCGATCTTCACCAGCTCCGCCAGCGGATCCTGGAGCCGGCGGGCGATGGATACCGCCGAGCGCAGGTTCACATCAAACTGGGGAAACTCCTCCGCCCCCAAGGGGCTCGCGGAATAGACCGAGGCTCCCGCCTCGGAGACGATCATGTAGCTGAGGCTCCCGCCCCGCTCGTTTTCCTGATGGATCAGCTCCACCGCCATCTGCTCGGTCTCCCGGCTGGCGGTGCCGTTGCCGATGGCGATATGCTCCACACCCCATTTGCGGCACATGCCGGAAAGCTTTTGGATCGCCTCCCGTTTCTGCCGCTCCCCGTAAGTGGGATAGACCACCGCCGTGTCCAGCACCCGGCCGGTACCGTCCACCACTGCCACCTTGCAGCCCATGCGGTAACCGGGATCCAGGCCCATGGTGACCTTGCCCTTCACCGGCGGCTGCATCAGCAGCGGGCGCAGATTCAGCGCGAACTGCCCGATGGCGCCGGCGTTGGCCGTCTCCGTCAGCTCGCTGCGGGCCTCCCGCTCCAGGGAGGGGAACAGGAGCCGGTCATAGGCGTCCAGCGCGGCGTCTTTGATAAAAGCCATGGCCCGGGTACCGGGCATGACCACCTGGCGATACACGGTGGACATGGCCCTGTCGTGATCCAGCTCCAGCGAAACCTTCAGCAGCTTCTCCTTCTCGCCCCGGTTCAGCGCCAGGATCTGATAGCCCTGCAGCCGGGAAAGGGGCTGGGAAAAGGCATAATACAGACGATAGACCGAATCCTCCTCGGTGGCAGCCTGGGAAGTGAGGCGCCCCTCCCGATTGAGCTGTGCGCGCAGGCGCTTGCGAAGCTCGGCGTCGTCGCTGATCTGCTCGGCGATCATATCCGAGGCGCCGGCCAGGGCCTCCTCCACCGTAGCAACGCCCTTTTCTTGGTTTACATAATCCTTTGCCGCTTCTTCCGGATCGGGGCAGTCCCTGGCCTGACGGTACAGCAGCTCTGCCAGCGGCGCCAGTCCCTTTTCCCTCGCCACGGTGGCGCGGGTGCGCCGTTTGGGCTTATAGGGACGGTAGAGGTCCTCCAGCTCCGCCAGCGTCTGGGCAGCATCAATGGCCCGGCGCAGCTCCTCCGTCAGCTTCCCCTGCTCCTCGATGGCGGAGAGCACCGTCTCTCGCCGCTCCTGCAGGCCTCGCAGATACTGCAGTCTCGTCTCCAGGGTGCGCAGGGCCGTATCGTCCATAGCCCCGTGCAGCTCCTTCCGGTAGCGGGCAATGAAGGGGATGGTGTTCCCCTCGTCCAGCAGCTTGATGACGTTCTCGATATATTCCTGCCGGGTGTTCAGCTCCCGGGCCAGGATGGCGGCAATCTCGTTCATATAGGCTCCTTCATTGCAAAAATGCCAATATAGTATAGCACACTTCCCTCGTCCGCGCCACCGTTTTTTCCGCTTCTTTTCGAATCCGGCTTCGACACACCTTGACAAAGTTCTATAGTTAGAGTATACTAACCGCGAGTACAGGCAGAGGAGATGTGGATATGGAACGCCAGGCCTTGACACAACAGCTGCGGCAGCTTTTGGACAGGCATCCGAAAGAGCTTTCCCGCCTGACGGAGCTGCTGACTGAGTCCGGCGAAAACGCTGTTCTGCTCTGCCTGCTCCGCAGCGGCGGCAGCCTGCTGCCCGGAGAGCTGGCGGGAAAACTGGCGCTCACCAGCGGGCGCATCGCCAATATTCTGCGTGCCCTGGAGGCCAAGGGCCTGATCCATCGCCTGCCGGAGGCAGATGACGGGCGAAAGATGCGCGCCGCGCTGACCGCCAACGGGAAAGCCCTGGCACAGGCGCTGGAGCAGGACGTTTCCCTCCGTCTGGACTCCCTGCGGGACTATCTGGGCGACAGGGACGCCGAAGCGGCGGTTTTGATTCTGGAACGCTGCCTGCAGTTTTGTCAGGCAAGCGCCACATGATTGACCCTCAGGACCATTCAAAAGAATTTCATAGAGCGCCTTGCGGCGCTCCCCTTTTTGTGTTACTATCTTTCAGCAAAAGTTTTTACAGAAAGATTCCATAGAACAGAAAGATTTCATAGATATGAGGATAGGCTATGACGTTAAAGGATTGTAAGCCCGGGCAGAGCGCCCGGATCGAGCAGGTCGGCGGCGAGGGTGCGCTGCGGCAGCATTTTCTGGATATGGGCGTGATCCCAGGGGCGGAGCTGACCGTGGTAAAGCTTGCGCCCATGGGCGACCCCATGGAATTTCGCATTCACGGCTACGAGCTGACCATGCGCCTGCAGGACGCGGAGAAGATCACCGTCACGGCGATTGATCGCGCCCAGGCCCGCGCCGACGCTGCCCCCCGCCCCCGGGAGAGCGCCCACCCCGGTCTTGGCGAGGAGGGCAAGTTTCATCCCAAGGGCACCGGCGATCCCCTGCCGGAGAGCGAAGTGCTGAGCTTCGCGCTGGTGGGCAACCAGAACAGCGGCAAGACCACGCTCTTCAACCAGCTCACCGGCTCCAACCAGCATGTGGGCAATTTCCCCGGCGTCACCGTGGACCGGAAGGACGGCAGCATACGCGGCTACCCCAACACCCGCATCACGGATCTGCCGGGCATCTATTCCATGTCCCCCTACTCCAGCGAAGAGCTGGTTTCCCGCGACTTTGTGCTGCGGGAAAAGCCCCGGGCCATCATCAACATTGTGGACGCCACCAACATCGAGCGGAACCTCTACCTGACCATGCAGCTGCTGGAAATGGGCGTGCCCATGGTGGTGGCGCTGAATATGATGGACGAAGTCATCGGCAACGGCGGCTCGGTGGATGTAAACGCGATGGAAGCCCAGCTGGGCGTCCCGGTGGTGCCTATCTCGGCAGCGAAGAACCAGGGTGTGGACGAGCTGGTAAAGCACGCGGTGCATATCGCCCGCTATCAGGAAAAGCCGCTGCGCCAGGATTTCTGCGGTCCGCAGGATCAGGGCGGCGCGGTGCACCGCTGCCTGCACGCCACGGTGCATCTGATTGAGGATCACGCCAAGCGGGCCGACGTGCCCCCGCGCTTTGCCGCCGGCAAGCTCATTGAGGGGGACGATCTGATCCTCAAGCAGCTGGAGCTGGACGCAAACGAGCAGGAAATGCTGGATCATATCAAGCTGCAGCTGGAAAAGGAGCGCGGCCTGGATCCCAGCGCCGCCATGGCGGATATGCGCTTCAGCTTTATCGAGAAGGTCTGCCGCCAGTGCGTCCGCAAGCCCCGGGAGAGCCGGGAGCACCTGCGCTCCCAGCGCCTTGACCGGGTGCTGACCGGCAAATACACGGCGCTGCCGGTCTTTATCGGCATTATGGCGCTGGTGTTTTACCTGACCTTCGCGGTGATCGGCGCGTGGCTGCAGGATCTGCTGGCGCTGGGGATCGAATGGCTCACAGGCGTGGTCGACGCCGCCCTGACCGCCGGAAACGTCAACCCCGCCATCCACAGCCTGATCGTGGACGGGATCTTCGAGGGCGTGGGAAGCGTGCTCAGCTTCCTGCCCATCATCGTGACCATGTTCTTCTTCCTCTCTCTGCTGGAGGACAGCGGCTATATCGCCCGGGTCGCCTTTTTCATGGACAAGCTGCTGCGAAAGATCGGCCTGTCCGGCCGCAGCATCGTGCCCATGCTGGTTGGCTTTGGCTGCACGGTGCCCGCCGTCATGTCCACCCGAACCCTGCCCAGCGAGCGGGACCGGAAGATGACCATCCTGCTGACGCCCTTCATGAGCTGCTCGGCAAAGCTCCCCATCTACGCCTTTTTTGTCAGCGCCTTTTTCCCCAGCAAAGGCTGGCTTGTGATGACGGGGCTCTATGTGCTGGGGATCTGCATGGCGATTCTGGCGGCGCTGCTGTTCAAAAACACGCTGTTCCGGGGTGAGGCGGTTCCCTTTGTGATGGAGCTGCCCAACTACCGCCTGCCCAGTCCCCGGAATGTGCTGCAGCTGCTGTGGGAAAAGGCCAAGGATTTTCTGCAGCGGGCCTTTTCCGTGATTCTGATCGCCACCATTGTGGTCTGGTTCCTGCAGAGCTTCGATGTGCATTTCAATCTGGTGGCAGATTCCCACCAGAGCATTCTGGCCCTTGTAGCCGGATGGGTCGCGCCGCTGCTCGCGCCGCTGGGCCTGGGCGACTGGCGCATCGCCACCTCCCTTATCAGCGGCTTCATGGCCAAGGAGAGCGTGGTGTCCGTGCTGGAGATTCTGTTTGACACCGCCGGCGGCGTTGCCGGCGCCATCAGCACGCTGTCCGCAGGCTGCCTGCTGGTGTTCAGCCTGCTGTACACCCCCTGCGTTGCGGCCATCGCGTCCATCCGCCGGGAGCTGGGCCGGGGCTGGGCCATCGGCGTGGTGCTCTGGCAATGCGGCGTGGCCTGGGTGGCGGCGCTGCTGCTGCGGCTGATCGGCATGGCCCTTGGCCTTGGCTGAGGAGGCGGACAGATGGGACCTCTCGATTTTGTTCTCCTGGCGCTGATCCTCCTGGCCGCGGGCTTTGCCCTGCGGAAGGTGATCCGTTCCAAGGGAAGCTGCGGCTGCGGCGGAAGCTGCGCCCATTGCAGCGGAAACTGCGCCGCCTGCGGAACCCGCGGTGCCTGCGAGAAAAAGAAAGAACAATAACAAATCGTAAAAGCACAGCCGGTACGCTTTTTGCGTACCGGCTGTCCAGCTTGTCAAAAAAGTCCCTGGACAGGACTTTTTTGACTGCGCTTTCCCGCCGAGCATTTTGGCCGAACACAAAATGCTTTTTTCGAAAAGCCTTGAAAAACAAGGCTTTTCGAAGCGGCGGGCTATTGTATTCGAGGCGGGCCTTGCCCCCTCGAGCTCCCCCGCTGCTCTATCTATTCTCCCTTCAGCGAGGTTTTTTGACTGTCTCCACAGCCGGTACGCTTTTTGCGTACCGGCTGTCCTTTTTACGGTTCCATGGGGTTTACATGGATCATGATGTGCTTGACCTTGGGAAACTCCCGCTCAATATCGTCATGCACCTGCTCGGCAATGGCGTGGGCCTGCCGCAGAGAGAGGCTGCCGTCCACCGAGATTTCCATTTCGATGTAGATCCTGCTGCCGAATTCTCTGGTGCGCAGCAGGTCGATCCGCTCCACCGCATCCTGCCGCAGCGCGCAGAGGCGCACGGCGTCTTCCGTGTCCGCATCGCAGGCGCGATCCACCATTTTGTCCACCGCGTCCCGGAAGATATCGAAGGCGGCCTTGACGATGAAGCCGCAGATCACCACGCTGGCCAGCGGATCCAGCACCGGAAAGCCCGCCCGTGCGCCAACGATGCCCGCAAGCGCCCCGATGGAGGAGAGCGCGTCAGAGCGGTGATGCCAGGCTTCCGCCATCAGCGCGGTGGAATCCAGCTTCCTTGCCTGGCGGCGAACGTAGCGAAACAGCAGCTCTTTCACCAGGATCGACACCGCCGCCGCGATCACAGCGAGCAGTCCCGGCGCCTCCAGTTCAGCCCGGTCCGCCAGGATCTTCTGCACGCCCTCATAGCCGATCAGCAGACCCGTGGCCAGCAGCACGCCCGCCAGCAGGATCGCCGCCACACATTCCATGCGCTCGTGCCCGTAGGGATGCTCCCGGTCCGACGCCTTGCCGGAGAGCTTCACCCCGGCCATGACGATCAGGGTGCTGAACACATCGGACGCGGAGTGCACAGCGTCCGAGATCATGGCGCCGGAGTGGGCCAAAAGCCCGGCCAGAAGCTTCCCTGCCGTGAGAAGCGCGTTGACCAGGATGCTGACGCCGGAGGTCCTTAGCGCCGCCTTTGATGTATTTTCCATTGTTGTGTCCTTTCTCCGTCACAAAAAAACGGGAGCACCCGCGGAACCAGTGCAAAATGCTGCTGTCCCGCGAATGCTCCGCATCCGCTATCACCCTGGTAAACGACCCTTGACGGCGTTTTCCCCGGTGACCCGGCTCCCAAGGGCCTGATCAGTCTATATTACCGCGCCTTGGACGGCTTTATTCCTCCAGCGCGCCGATCCCGCGCAGGATATCCAGAATCTCTCTCACGTCCGCCGCGATCACATTCCGCGGCGCGTCATAGCGGCGGCACATGGCGTCCACGATCTGCTCCTCTGTGGTGGGCGTATGCAGCTGATTGACGATGAAGGCCGCGGTCTTGTTGCTGCGGACCAGGCCCCCAAAGCCCTCGCCGCCCACGGAAACCATAAATTGGGTATCCTCAATGTCCTGGGTCACGAAACTATCCTTCAGCTTCATGGGTATCCTCCTCAGCAGTCGGGGTCCATTTCCCCGTCATTGTCCCATTGTTTGCCGCGCGCGGTCATCCGATCCAGCTCGCAGCGCAAATCCGTCAGCAGCTCCAGCTGCCGCACCCGGCGGCATTGCCGAGACTGAACGGGACAGCGGGAAAAAGACGTGCAGCTGGTAAGAAAACCGCAGTCCCTGCATTTTTCCGCCACCGGCTCCGGCATGGCAAAGGTTTTCAGATATTCCGGGCGGGTCACCCCGTCCCACAGATTTCCGTGCTCCGTTCCGGGCAGGGCCATGTCGCAGTGAAACAGCCGCCCCTCCGGGTCGATCACCACGCTGCCGTAGGGATTCTCTGCCATACAGTTGGTATGGCGCATCCGATGCAGCGGCGCTTTGGGGATATACGGGAAACCCCGATCCCGGGCGTAAACCTTTTCCTCCAGGCAGCGGCGGAACAGTTCGGCTTGCCTATCGCTGTCCCGCTGGGAATAGAGCAGCGTAAAATAGGGGTAGATCCGCTCTTTCCGCGGGAGCGCCTCCGCCAGATCGTCCACCATCCGCTTGAGGCCTTCCACATTGTCCCCGTCCACATTGCAGCGCAGCACCACCCGGATATCGGTATCCATCAGCAGGCGGAGCGAGTTCAGAATGCTCCGATAGGCGGAGGGGTAGCTGTGCAAGTAGTTCTTCCGCCGGTTATACTCCTCCTCCGCCCCGTCCAGGGAGATCTGGATGCGGCGCAGGCGCCAGGGTCCGGTCATCTTCGCCACGATGGCCTCATCCGTCAGGATGCCGTTGGAGATCATGGCGGCTTCAAAATCCACTCCCGCTTCTTCAAGCGCCGCGCTGACCCGGTCGATCAGACCGGCGGCCAGCAGCGGCTCCCCGCCGAACCAGCGGAGCCGGGTCCGCTGCGCCGGGTCCCGGGTGCGGAGGATAAAGCGCACCAGTTCTTTTTCCGTTTCCGGGCTCATGGTGACCGGGTGCATCCACTGCTCCACGCAATAGAAGCAGCGGGCGTTGCAGGCCGTGGTAGGCAGGATCGTATAAGGATTTTGCTGCGCGCCGTCCTCAGGCGCAGAATGCGCTGCAGCCCCTCAAACAGAGCCGCCTCGTTCTTTTCTTCCGGCACAAGGAACCACTGCTCTTCCAGCGTTTTCCATTTGGGATGCTCCTCGGTCCACCCGCAGGAAAGCGTTCCGCCGGGAAGAGCCGCCTCATAGAGGGAAGCGTTCACCCGAAGGCACTGCTTGGTCAGGCTGTGGTAGAGATAGCAGGCGCCCTTGTGCTGAAACGGGAACAGAAACACCGACCAGCGCAGCCCCGCAGGATCTGCGGCGCTCTGCCGGCGGAGAATCCCCATGACGGTTTCATCCGGGGCAAACACTTCCTGAATCATACAACGCTCCCGTCCGCCGCCCTGTTCCCTGCCGGAAGGGCGGCTGAAGATATGCCAAAGGCGCGACGCAGGACAGGCCCGCTCGCGCCATCGCAATAGAATGCCGGTTGAATCAGAATGGGCTCAGCCCCAGCTGGACTCTTCCTTGGTACCAAAAGGATAGGGTGGCAACTGATCGTCTCCCGAGCTGCAGCCAATGCCAGGACTGGTAACAATGATATCATTCAGGAACTGTTCCACTTCCATAGAAGGCTTCACATATTTTTCCTTTGTCGTTTTCCTCTCGACGTATTATGCAGCAGGTTCCCCGCCGCATCATATGATTCTTATCCAAACACAAGTATTATATCGGCATTATCGGCCTTTGTCAAGAGCGATCCGTTTGCTTTTTCCGGAGAAAGCGTGCAGGCGGAACGCCGTTCAGCCCTGCCCGTGGCAGTAGCCGTAATACCAGCAGGGATAGGGATCCATGCACTGCTCCCCCGGCGCCCTGTCCACTTCCTCCGTTTGGCGCTGCAGGCGGTTCAGATCCCAGATATGGTCGTTGATCCAGGAATAGAGGCGCCTGACCTCTGCCGTCACCTCCACCGTCCGGAAGGGATTCTCCTCATCCGGGCCGCGCAGCACCAGAAACACCCGCTCCACCGGCAGCTTGCACCGTTTGGTGATGTAATACTGAAAGGCTGCGTCCTTCACGAACTGTTCTTGCACCTCCGGGTTGTTTTTGACCTCGTAGATTTCATAGCCTGTATCGGTCTTTCGCAGGATATCCACGGCGCAGTAGTTGTTGTAATTGGAGAAGGCTGCCTCGCAGATCACCGGCGTCCCCGCCGCCAGATGCTCCTCGGTGCGCCGGAGCATGGCCGCCTTATCCGGGATGCGGGTGCCGGGGCGGTAAACCGTCATCTCCTCGTATGGCCCGAACAGGCCCATGGCCCGATCCCCGAAATCATTCCCCGCGTCCAGCCGCGCCTGGATCTCCGGCGGGATCACCTTGAGCTTGGGCTTGTGCTTGTCCAGCCACAGCATTTTGGGGCACTGCATGCCCCGCATAAAGTCTGTTTTCGTAATGGCCATCTGTCTCTCCCCTTTTCCCCCTTTTCCCGGGTCGCCCCAGGAAGGCGGGGGCCGCCAAATGCGTTAACTCGAAGCGGCGCGTCGCCCCTTATTCTTCGCTTCGTCTGTTCAGCTCCCGCTCCACCTTGTTCAGCGTGTCGAAAAAGCGTTCCGTCGCCACCGCCGGGCCAAACAGGAAAAGTCCGAATACATTCCAGTCAAACATATGCCGGAAGGAAGTCAGCTTCCCCTCGATGCCAAGTTCCAGGGCTTTTTCCCGCAGATCCTCCGCAATGCGCCCCATCCAGACCAGGGGATAGACAAACAGCGTGGGGATGCCCAGCAGATAGGCGACCCAGTAGCGTTGGGTCCGTTTGCCCAGGATTTCATCCAGCTCGTCCTGCAGGCCCAGCTCCATGTAGATCAGGAAAAACAGCCCCGCCGTAAAGAAGTCGATAAAGCCCAGCAGGAAGCCGGGACGGTGAGTATGTTGAAATCTCATTTCGTATGCTCCTTGTTCATCACGCAATTGCAGCCCTTTATGTGATCTCATTGAGCTTTCGCTGCAGCTGATCCAGATCGCGCCGGGTAAAGGAATCCGGGTCTACGCCGCAGGAGAGGCAGGCGCTGCGAAACTCCGCTGTGTCGATCGTGTGGTTGGGGCTTTGGGCCAAGGTCCGCGCAACGCGGTTGATGAGGCCCGTGTTGGTATCCATCAGGCCGTAGTCCTCCAGCATGGCAAGCTGCCAGTCCTTGATCATAGCGTTCTCCCCTCTCCCTCACGCCTCATCCGGCTGTTGTCCGTCGTGGGCCTTCCAGGCGCAGTCGGTAAGGGCAAGCTCTGTGAATACCGCCGTAAAGCTGGAGTCTTCCGGGCTGCAGGCGTAAACGCCGAACCGGATCGCCCCCGCGCCCTCCCACAGGTGGCACACCCGCATCTGGGAAAACTGCACGCCGTCCGTGGAGGACTCGATGCAGTAATCATCCTCCCGGCGGCTGAGGCGATACCACATGGTCTTGCGTTCCGCAGGAATCGCCGTGGTGGCCCAGTCCGAATAACCGTGGTTGGTCACCACGGAGCCCAGGTGCTGGAAAGCTTCGTTCTCGTACTCCACCGAGGCCTTCAGCCAGTTTTCCGCGTCCAGATACAGGACGATCCCGCACTGGTCAAAGCGGGTATGGCTGCCGGTAAAGTCGGTCTTCACCACGAAGGAGAAATATTGCTCCTCTGTCTCCATCTGAAGCACCGGCGCGTTATCGTTGCGAAAACGGTAATAGGTCCTCTGCCAAAGATCCGTATGCGGCTCGGTTGTAATCGCAATCCGATCCGGCCGGATGCTGAACTGCCGCGGAGCTCTCGTCCATGTCATTCGATCTGTGAGCGTCATCTCGATCTCCTTTCGCTTTTCAGGGAACCCATTTCCAGTTGCGGCTTAAAACAAATCCAGCGTGCTGTCCAGATAGATCTCCTCCCGCACCTTCAGCTGAAACTCCGGCTTCGTCATGTAATACAGCAGAAATTCCAGGATGATGGCGCTGCCCAAGCTCCGCCCCTCAATTTTAAAATGAGAAAAGCCGTTTGGCAAATAGTTTTTTTGAATCTCCTCGATCCCGATGAAGCCGGGATTTTTCATCGCGTCGGAAAAGCGGTATCCCCTGTTGGCATCCGGCGAAACGCAAATGTGCTCCGGGCAGTCCTCGCCCAGATTTTTCCGGCTGACGGTTTCATAGCATCGCTTCCGGTCGGGGCAGTCGAACCAGCAGCATTCGTTGCACAGGAATTCCACCTTCTGCTTCTGCTGATCCGGCAGGGCGTTCAAGCGGTCATAGGCTTTGTTCAGCCTGAAATCCGGCACCACATAGCGAAACTCTTTTCGCTTCAATTCTGCCTCCAGCTGCCCAAACTCCCGCAGCACCTTTGTGGTGGACGAGACGAAATATAAGCCCGGATACTTTTTCTGCAGGTATTGCAGCAGCAGATCCGACGAGAGGATCACGCCGTTTGGAACCTTGCCGCCCTTTTCAAACAGCGCGCACAGGGCATTGCACTTGGGATCCGAAAGATGCTCCTTACGCAGCAGGGAATTGCTGAAGGTGAGCCGCGCAGAAATCCCGTACTCCCGCATCAGCTCCGCCACCGCCTCCGGTCGGTCTTCCCCGAAGCCCACCCGGCCTCCGCCCCAAAGGCAGTCGGCAGGCGCGCCGTAGATGGAGCCGATCTCGCACCAGTCGTAAAAGTATTCCCGATGCTCCCGAAACAGCGGCAGAAAAGCGCGGTAGAATTCGTAAAATTCAAACAGGCCGGGGAGATGATAGGTAGCTTTCATATCAGTGTTCACCCAACGATATGGTATTCTGTCACACCGCCAGATACCCGCGCCAGCCGCGGACAGCGTAATAGGAATCGGCTCCGTTGTGGAAGGTGAACACTCTTCCGTAGCGGCGCTCGCAAAACAGCGCCCCGCCCTTCCGCCGGATTTCCTCCGGCGTCCCGATCCAGCTGGAGGTCTTCAAGTCGAACTCGCCAAGCTCCTGCAGGCTGTAATAGAGTTCCTCCGTCATCAGCTCTACTCCCATGGCCTCCGCCTGGCGTTCCGCGCTCCCCGCCGGTGGATTTTTCGTGCGCTTCGCCAGGGCCTCCTCGTCATAGCAAAGGCTTCTGCGGCCGGCAGGCGTTTCCTTGGCGCAGTCGCAGAACAGGATTTTGTCGCTGCCGGCCAGAAAGCCGATGGCATCCGGCTCTCCGCCGCTGTCTTCCATGCGCCGCAAAGTCATCAGGGCATTCTCGTTTCCCTGCAAACGCTTCTCCACAAGCTCCCAGGTCAGTTCCGGATGGCGGAACATGTTTTCCTGGAACCTGGTTTTTAAGATTTCAAGCATGGTAATTCCTCCGCAGATTTGAATTTGAGCACTGACGACTATTTTGCATATTGGGCATAGCACCACTGTGCGATCCGCTTGATCAGCTCCTCCGGCAGTTCCTGATCATAGGGCAGTCGGATCGTGCCCTTGCTCACGTCAAAGGACGCAAGCGCTTCGGCAAATACCCTTGTCGCCTCGCCGCCGGGATAGATGCCGATATGCTTCTTGGCTGCGGCAAAATGGATCAGATTCTGCCCCTTCCAGAAAGTCGGCATCGACCAGGAGATGCGCTCCTCCGCCTCCGGGATGGCCGCACGGAGGATGGCGCGAAGCTCTTGCAGCTTCGGCTGCACGCTCTCCTCCTGGGCCGCGATATATTCGTCCACGGTGGTCGGCTTGCCGCAGAAATGCGCTTGCTCCGCCCGTTTGAACTCCCGCCCGCATTTTGGGCATTTCCATGCTCCCATGGCTGTCTCCCCTTTATTTCCGTTCCGAAAAATCATACGCCTGCTCCAGCCAGGAGAGCAGCTCTTCGTCCAGATCTTCCTTCGAGCCAAGGACGATATGCGTTGTCCAGCGTCCCGGATAGGCCTCCGTTTTCACCGCGACCCGCCTGGAGTCAAGCGCGTACGGCAGCCCAAGCGTCAGGGTAAGCCAAGGCTCCGGCAACTCCGCCTTTCGCTTCACCCGCGCAAAAGAGACGCAGGCGAACACACGCCGATGATAATAGGTGATCTGGGTCTTCTGCACCCGCTTTTTCGCCTCCGGGAAGCCTGCGAAGATCTTGTCTTCCAGCGCTGCAAACAGCGGCAGCGCCGCGACATGGCCATCCAAGAACAACAGCGAATCCGAATCAAGTTCCCGCATGTGGCTACACCGTTTCCTTCCCTTCTATCCGGACACGGATCGTGTCGTCGTCCCGTTTGCCCGGATAGAATCCGGGCGGTGTTTTTCCCAAAGGCGAAACAGAAATCGAGGATTCCGTTCCTGCGTATTCCGTCTTGCTGTCAGATCAGGACGCCGTTGCAATGGTCGATCTCATGCTGAATAATCTGTGCGGTGAAGCCCGTGTAAGTCTTGATCCGAAGCTCGAATCGCTCATTTCGGTACTGCACCTTGATGGAACGAAAGCGTTTGGCTTTTCTCGTGCCTGCAAGAGACAGGCAGCCCTCTTCTGCCTCAAACGCTCCGGAGCATTTGACAATTTCCGGGTTAAACATCACGCTTGCTTTGCCATTGTCATCGAAAATAATGATCCGCTTGGCAACGCCGATCATATTCGCCGCCATGCCGACGCAGCCGTCCCGGTGCGCTTCCAGCGTATCCCGCAAATCCTGGGCGACGGGCAAATCCAATACCGTCGCCGGTACGGACTTCTGCGCGAGGAAAATCGGGTCTTTCATAATGGGTCTGATCATCGTAGTTCCTCCAAACTTGACTGCTCCTTCACTTCCGCCGTTCACAGCCTCTGTTCATTCGCGTGGGCGTACAGGATCCGTTTCGGGTGTCGGTTCATGATCTGCTCCCAATCGCTTTTCAGCGCGGGGTTTTCGTCGTATCCCGCCAGGTACGCAAGCGGCTCCAGATCGCCCACAAGGCAGCTTCCGTCATCAAGAAGAAGCGAAATGCTGTCCTCACTGTGGCTCGGCGTGGGGAGGATCTCCCCGTCAATGCCAAGCGCTTTCAGAACCTCTCTGCTCTCCGCGCAGGAAATCACCGTCGCGGCATCTTCATCCACAGCCCGGTAAGTCAAGCGCTTGTCTCGGGCAAATATCTCATCCGGGGCATGCACGAACGGACGCTGTACGTCCACGATCAGCAGCTTCACGCCGAGCTGCTGCAGTTCTCCGGCGAGGCCCATGTGATCCGGATGATAATGGGTGACCAGCAGGTTCGTGATCGCTTTCATCTCAATCCCAGCCGCTTTGATTGCCTTGAAAAACTGCGGCAGCGTCCCGGCCCAGTCCGTGTCCACCAACAGGCCGCCGTCATTTCCGGGAATGTAAAACGTGTTGGTGTTGCCGTATCGGAGCTTTATCATGGTGCGCCTCTCATAGTTGATCGTATTTCGCGTTGCTGCCCCGGCATTTCTCGATTGGGTACTTGGCCTCGTTCTGATCCATCTTCGCGTTGATGATTGCGTCGGCGTTCAGTCCGAGTGCGTCCAGCATATTCTGGCAGTACACCATCACGTCGGCCAGCTCCTCCCCCACGTGGGCAAGGTCATAATCCCTATCGCTCCACTGAAAGCACTCCAGCAATTCGTTTGCCTCGATGGAGATGGACTTTGCCAGGTTCGCGGGCTTGTGGAATTGCTCCCAGTCCCGCTCCTGTGAAAACTAACGGATCCGCGCTATCGTTTCCTGTTTCATTTTTTTATTCTCCCCGATCTACATTCTGACAAGATTATACCCTATTCTCTCCGAAAACGCGATAGGAACGGGAAAAAAGTCTTCCATAGGTATTTGATTATTTCAGACCTTCCACAGTCGTACAACCGTTGAATCTTGAAAACCGGGTCAATGCTTGATCGATAGCAGTCTGAGCTCTTTTGGTCAGACGGATACCGGGTTCAAACCAGATGTTTTTTACACGGAGAGTACTGCCCTTATAATCCGCCACCGCCTCAATTCGCCCGATAAAGCGTTCGCCCCAGAGTATCGGTAAAGTATAGCAGCCGTACTTTCGCTTGTCGGAAGGCGTGTATATTTCCCAGGAATAGCTAAAGTCCCAGAGCGCGGCGATCATCGCTTTGTCCCAAAGCATAGGATCCAGAGGCGCCAGAAACTCCAAACGCGGTTTCTTGTCAATTCTTTCTGCGATGACATCCTGCATCAAGGGATCATCCTCTGAGCGATAATAAAACTGCGATTTGAATCCTTCTACCCGGACCGGCAGAATTGCGCCGGAGCTCTCCAGAGCAGAAAATGCCTGCCTGCGCAGATCCGCCTTCATAGGAATGCCCAAAAAGGCAGGTGAATTCTTATCCCAAAGCAATCCGACTGCACCGATCCGTCGGAGAACACGCCAGCAAAGAAATGTTTTCTCGTCTTCACATGGAGAAGATGCCAAAAGCAAGGATGGGTCGAGATAACGCTCGGCCAGGTCATAGAACTTGCGGGAACCGTTTTTATGGTGGATCACGAGAGTTCCGTCGGTATAAAGCTGTTCAAGCACAGAACGGGCTGCCTTCGAATTCTTATGCCAGTTTCCGCTCCAATGCATGGATGAGTGCCAGAAAAGCTCCCCATCAATGGGAAGCGTGTCGCTGGAAACCGGCCCGTTTAATCGGATATAGGAGAGCGCTTCACGCTCCAGTTCGGCAAATCCGGGAAAACTTTCCCCATGAACGCGGCTCAGCTCCCGAAATGGGGAAAAATACGGCCAATCCTTCGTGGGCCAAATAGAAAGCTCCTTATCAACATAGTCTACAAGTAAGCGGTCCCGGTATAACAGCTCCTCCAGCATCGTCTTTTGAAAGCCTTTGACGCGAGACTGGAGTGTTAACTCCGCATTTTTCCCGCACACATCAACAGGATCATACTGAATACATCCTGCCTGCTGTATATAGTCATACGCCCCTTTCTTACCTGAAAAGCGATATCCGCCCAATAAACCCTGTTTGGCAAGGATGAATTGTCGCGCCTGTGTCGTTGTCAATTCAGTCATACTTGCAGTTCTCCATTCTTCTCCGAATTCAGGCAGAAAAATTTCTGTTTACCGAACTAAGTATACCATGCGCCGGCGGCTATAACAACAAGGAAGCTCTTTTGTCTTGGCAGACAAAAGAGCTTCCTTTATTGGCAGGGGAAATATTATTCGAACTTTTCAGAGCCTGTCTGACCACTGTTTTTTCAGTTCAATATGTTGGGGGTAATTGGAAAAGGAGATCAAAAAGGAACTACCGCAACCTCCCGGATTCCGTTACCCTAGAATCCTCCGCAGCGACTGCGGATCGCGGATCGTAATGGAGGGTACGGAAACGGAAATCAAACCCTGATTTTCCAACGCTCTCAGCTCCCGGTGCAGGGACGGGCGGGAAACATTCATACTCAGCGCCCATTTGGTGATGGAGCCGGGGATCTGAACGACCGAGCTGCCCGACTGCATGGAGCGGGAAAGCAGAAAGAACGCGATCTTCTGCTGGATCCCGGAATAGGACAGCAGCTCGATGCGCCGTTGCAACTGGAAGGCCGCGGTGCCCAGTTCCGAGAGGAAGGCATCCAAGACCCGGACATCCGCGTGTAGCAGCTTCAGCACGTTTTCCCGGTCGAGCATCATCAGTTCGGAGGGCTCCAGCGCTGTCAGCTCAACCGGATACTTCCTTTGATCAGAGAACATGGCGGCCTGCCCCAAAATGTCGCCCTGCTGACCGACCGTTAACTGCATGGAATTGCCGCTGGGAAAAATTTTCTGCGCCTGGACACTGCCGTGCATTATAACCGCAACGCGGTCCGCATCATCCATCAGATGAAAAATCGGCTGATCTTTCTCATAGTCCTTGACCTTGTAACGCACAGACGCAAACAGCTTTTCGATTTCTTGAACGGTTAAACCTTCAAACAGCGGACAGGTTGAAAGAGTGGAAAAATCCATTATTCTTCTCCGATCTGTATCTGTAGATACGGTTTTTCTTGGGTGCTTGTATTATAGTAAGAAACAGAAAAGAAAGCAAGCAGGAGGAAACACGATGTTAAGAAAGATCATCAAAATCGACGAAGAACGCTGCAACGGCTGCGGCCTGTGTGCCAATGCCTGCCATGAGGGAGCCATCGACATGGTAAACGGCAAGGCAAAGCTGATGCGGGAGCATTTCTGCGACGGGTTTGGCGACTGTCTGCCCGCATGTCCGATGAACGCCATTTCCTTTGAGATGCGGGAAGCGCCCGGCTATGATGAGCAGGCCGTTCTGGAGGCCAAACGCAAAAAGGGGGCCAAAACGCCGGAGGCCGCAGGCGGAGACGCGCCCAACGCGCTGAATAACTGGCCGGTGCAGCTGTTTCTTGTCAGTCCCACGTCTCCGGTCTTCCATGACTGCGACCTGCTGATCGCGGCGGACTGCACGGCCTACGCCTACGGAAACTTTCACCGGGACTTTGTTGCCGGGCGGACGACCGTAATCGCCTGTCCCAAGCAGCGGGAACACGATCAGGCCGGGAAGCTGACCGCCATCTTCCGCGAAAATGAGATCCGTTCCGTCACGCTCGTGCGCATGTTTGTTCCCTGCTGCGGCGGACTGGAGTACGCGGTGTATCAGGCGCTGGCGGAATGCGGGAAACATATCCCTCTGCGGATCGTTACCGTCGGTGCAGACGGCAAGGTGCTGAAAGAGGAAAACACCTGAACCAAATCAGGCAGGATCGACGATCCTGCCTGATTTGCATTTTTGAACTTGAATGAGTTTTATTTTCGATCCCCTTCTCTGCCGGGAAGGCTGGTATCACGAAAGATACCGAGTATCATGAAAAATCGTACTTGTACAAAGGCAAAACCAGTCGTATAATCATACTGGTTTAAAAATATGACCAAGGAGGAAATACCTATGTCTCATGCAGCAAAGGTCAATGAATTTCTGGATAAAGCCAAAGTCTTCTATTTCCTGACCACCGACGGGAATCAGCCCAAGGGCCGCCCCTTCGGCTTCCACCTGCTGGACAGCGATAAGCTGTACTTCGGCTGCGGCACGTTCAAAAATGTGTTTAAGCAGCTGACGGTCAATCCCCAGGTCGAGATCCTTGCCATGAACGGCGGCGAGTTCCTGCGCTATGACGGCACGGCCAAAATTGTCAAGGACGAGGCGCTGCTGGAAAAGGTGCGCGCGGCGATGCCCCAGATCATGGAGCTCTACGACAAAAACGGCTGGGAAATGGGTCTATTCTATCTGGAAAACGGCCATGCCGAGATTCGCGGCATGCTCGATTTGAAAGAGGAGTTTGACGTCTGATGGAAAAGCAGACCTCCCTCGAGGAGCGCTTCGGGGTTTGTCCCTATGCCACGGCGCAGAGTCTGATCTCCGGCAAGTGGGCGGTGCTGATCCTGCTGTATCTCTCAGACGGCCCGATCCGCTTTAACGAGCTTCTGCGGAAAATGCCGAAGATGACCCACGCCACGCTGTCCGTGCAGCTGAAAACGCTGGAGGAAAGCGGCCTGGTGCAGCGCACCCAATACGAGGCCATCCCGCCCCGGGTGGAATACCGGCTGACGGACATGGGCGAGAAATTCCACCCCGTGATCGCCGCCATGGAAGCCTGGGGCAAGGAGTACATTGAATACCTTGCGAAGAAAGAAGAAGCATGAACACTACCGGAATCGTCTATCGTCCGCCCTTTGAGGCAAACTCCCTGCTCCTGCAGGTGACCACCGGCTGCAGCCACAACAGATGCACGTTCTGCACCATGTACCACGACGTCCCCTTCACCATGTGCCCCTTGGAGCAGGTGGAGGCCGATCTTGACGAAGCCGCGCTCTTTCGGCCGGACGTCAAGCGGGTGTTTCTGGAACACGGCGACCCGTTTACCATGCCCGCGGAGCGCTTACTGAAGATCGCGGAATTGATCCATCGGAAGCTTCCCAAGGTCGAGGCCATCGCCATGTACGCCTCGATCCAGAACATCCGCCGGAAAACGGACGCCGAGCTGCGCCGCCTGCGCGACGCCGGGATCAACGGGCTGGACATCGGCGTGGAGAGCGGATTGGATGAGGCGCTTTCCATGATGAACAAGGGCCACACCGCGCAGGAGAGCATCAAGCAGCTGCAGCGGCTGAAAAAGGCGGGGTATGATTTCACGCTGAACATCATCCTCGGCTGCGCCGGTGCAGAGCTTTGGCGGGAAAACGCAGAGGCAACGGCGGCCATGATCAATGCCGTTCAGCCCAGACAGATCTTCACCGGCACCCTGCACGCCGAGCCGGGCTGTAAGCTGTATGGAGAGATGCAGAGCGGCGCTTTCCATGAATGCACCTTCCGGCAGCTGCTGGATGAGCAGGAGCTGCTCCTCAGCCGCCTGGAGCTGGAGGAATGCTACTGCTTCGCCTCGCATCCGTCCAACGTCATGCCCATGCAGGGTTGGCTGCCCAAGCACAAGCAGGACATGCTGGAGGCCGTGCGGGAGATGCGCGCATACCTTGCCGACCGTCTGGATGAGGTCCCCGTCCGCGGCGGCGAAGGTTCTATTCTGAATCGGGAATAAAACATTTAGGAGATCAAAGAAAGCAATTCTCCCGGCTCTTGGCCTCATCGCCAACAGTCGGGATTTTTATATCTGACAATGGCCGGCATTTTCAAAATGTTTGCCGAGGGAATCGTGCGGATGAAGCTTGCCTCCATGCCGGAGAGCCTGCGGACGATCTACAGACTATAACAGGAAGAGCTGCTGCAAGCCGCGCCAGAAGATCCTTCCTTCGCCGAGCTCGCGGTAAACTTTGGCGATCACGATGACCGTCAGAATAAAGGTCAGCCCGTCCGCCGTCGGGAAGGAGTAGAGAACGCCGTCCAGACCGAAGAGCAGCGGCAGCAGGATCGGCAGAAAGACGCCGAAGAGGATCTCTCTTACCAGAGACAGGATCATGGAAGGCCCGGCCTTGCCCAGCGCCTGCAGATAGATAAAGGTGCCCTTGTTGACCATGGCCAGCACCATCATGCAGAGATACACGCGTAAGCAGCGGATGGCGAAGGCAGTATAGTAGGCGCTCTCGTTGCCCGCACCGAAGATGCCGATGAGCTGTCGCGGCAGCAGCTCCACGATCAGCAAAGCAAGGAAGCCAATCGCCGCCTCCCAGGCGAGCAACATGGTAAACAAGCCCTTCGCTCGATCCTTACGCCCGGCACCGATGTTATAGCCCACCACCGGGATACAGCCCGCCGCAAGACCGACAGAGATCGAGATGGCGATCTGGAAAAATTTCATCACAATGCCCAGCACCGCCAGCGGGATCTGGGCGTATTCCGCCTGCCCGAAGACAGAATCCAGCGCGCCGTATTTGGTGACCATGTTCTGCACGGCTGCCATGGAGATGACCAGGGAGATCTGACTGAGAAAGCTGGTGACGCCCAGCAGCAGGAAGCGGCGGATCAGCTTTCCCTTTAAGGCGAAGCTGTTCTTCTGGAGCTTCACGGCCTTCATGTGGAAGAGATACCAGACCGCAAGCCCTGCCGTCAGGATCTGTCCGGCCACCGTGGCGACCGCCGCGCCCATCATGCCCATTTTCAGCGGGAAGATGAAGATCGGGTCAAGAATGATGTTCGTGATCGCTCCGGCTACCGTGGATACCATGGCAAAGCGGGGGCTGCCGTCCGAGCGGATGATCGGATTCATGGCCTGGCCGAACATGTAAAAGGGCATGCCCAGCGCGATCCAGAAGAAATATTCCTTTGCGCAGGCATAGGTCTCGGCATTGACCTTGCCGCCAAAGAAGATCAGGAGCGGCTCCATGGCCAGAAGGTAGACAGTCGTCAGCAGGAGGCTGCTCCCCAGGCAAAGGACGATGGCATTGCCGATGCTGCGGTGAGCGTCTTCCTTTCGATCCGCGCCCAGGGAGATGGAGACAAAGGCGCAGGCCCCGTCCCCGATCATGACTGCGATGGCCAGCGCGACCACAGTCAGCGGGAAGACGACCGTATTGGCCGCGTTGCCGTAGGAGCCGAGATAGTCGGCGTTGGCAATGAAAATCTGGTCGACGATGTTGTAGAGCGCCGCCACCACCAGGGAAATGATGCAGGGAAGCGAGTACTTCCGCATCAGGGTCGAGAGCTTTTCCGTCTCCAGAAAAGCGTTGGATTTTTGTTCCATGGGTTCTCCTTCCAAAACGAAAAAGCACCGTGCGGATCGTTGTATCGTATCAGCACAGTGCTTGTATCGTTTCTCAATATAAAATGAAAAAGTGTGCGGCAAAGTCGGATTTACGCTTTCGCCACACACTGTCCGGGATTATAAGCCGAATTCTGGAAAAAGTCAAATTATTTTTGGAAAGGGCGTAAATTCTGTTTTTTAACGCTTACCCGCTGGATAGTATCTAACAAATTTGCCGGTAATTGTTCTTTCCCGGCGTTTCTGTTACCATACGAAGTGAAAACAAGGAATCGGAGGACTTGACCATGGCAAAGAAAATCGTCATTCTCAACGGCAGCCCCCGCGCAAACGGCAATACTTCGGCCCTGACCGCTCAATTCAAAAAGGGCGCCGAGGAAGCGGGCAACACCGTCACGGAGTTTCAGCTCTCCAAAATGGAGCTGCACGGCTGTCTCGGCTGCTGGCACGGCGGGAAGGATCCGGAGCACCCCTGCGTGCAGCGGGACGACATGGAGCAGATCTATCCCGTCTACCGGGAGGCGGACGTGGTGGTGCTGGCCTCACCGCTGTACTACTGGTTCGTTTCCGGGCACCTGAAAAACGCCTTTGACCGGCTCTTCGCCATTGCGGAGTGCGATCCCAACACCCGCAATCCCAAAAAGGAGAGCGTCCTCATCATGGCCGCCGAGGGCGCTGGCTTTGAGGAGAGCGAGCACTGGTACGACCATTTGGAGAAGCACATCGGCTGGAAGAGTCTTGGCAAGGTGCTCTGCGGCTGGGTCACCCAGCCGGGCGATATTGAGGGCAAGCCGGAGCTGGAACAGGCCTATCAGCTTGGACTTTCCATCAAGTAAACAGCAAAGGATAGTACTGTCCCCCTGTGCGGTGAAGAATTCGCCGCACAGGGGGATTTCCCTTTTATTCGATTAAGCAATCATCCACGTCGCCAATTGATT
The DNA here is from genome assembly GCA_964395795.1 of uncultured Oscillospiraceae bacterium. Lineage (GTDB taxonomy): Bacteria > Bacillota > Clostridia > Oscillospirales > Oscillospiraceae > Limivicinus. Next base: position 4,673 of record CAYNBS010000018.1, on the reverse strand, counting down.
AACTGGTTCCGGGGCGTACGAAAAACCCATGGAACGATAGAGAGCAATCGCAGGGGCGTTGTCGACGTCGACAATCAACATCATTCCCTTTGGCTGGTTTGCTTCGATTGCCTTCGCAAGCAGCTTTCTGCCCCAACCGAGTCTTCTGCTGTCCGCCTTGACAAGAAGGTCAAACGGTTCGTTTTCTTCGTTGTTCTTGGTCACGTCGATGTAGCCGACGACACTCCCGTCATCCACCGCGAGAAAGTCATTATCGCAAGCGTTTCCCGAATGGAACCGAGTACATAATATGAATAATCCCCTTCCGGGCACAGCGAAGTTTTCCACACAAATGTGTCAGCGAAAACAGACCGATGGTGTCACGGTTGTGGTCAAAAACACGGCCGAGGATTTTGAAGCGGCAAAAGCTTCCCACAAATGCAAAAATCGCCTTGAAACGAAACATTTCAAGACGATTTCTGGCAGGGGAAGAAGGCTTCGAACATAATTTTGGTATTTTTCGATACTTTTAAACGTCATTTTACGTCAATTTTGCTATTTTTAAGAACTTTTTCAAACCGGTCTGACCACTGCATTTTTTTAGGTTCAATAAGTTGGGGGTCAAGCAAGGGGTCAAAACGCACTCCGAAAGCGGTTCGCCGAGTGTCCTGATTTGCATTTGCAACTATTCATTTTTCGGCTTGTTTTCCCCTCCACCACCAAGAACAGAATCAGCCATTTGACTTGAAAAGGAGTACTGATTATGGATCTGACATATACCCGAAACGGCGACTATATGTTCCCCGATCTCCGCCTCGAAGACGCGGATCTGCCCATCGGTAAGTACGGGCTGCTGCGAAAGAGCTATCTGAAAGAGCACAAGCGCGGATGGTATTCCAGCCTGCTGCTAACCGGCAAGCTGGACGCGCATCTGGCCGAGATCGACCGCAGTTGCAATGAACGCATTGATCTGATCACGAATCAGTTTGCCCAACGTGAGGGCGTGACCGAAGCGCTCAAGGCCTCCGATCAACTGGAGTGGGTCAGACGCATGAACAACATCTGGGCAAGGGCAGAGGAAATCGTTTTGAGCGAGTTGGTATACGGCTGAAAATCATCAAAGGGTGACGTAAGAAAACGTCACCCTTCTGGAACTGCTTTTCATGACACAAAATTGTACTAAAAAAGACGAACGCTTCCATGTACTTTTGCTTGGAAGCGTCCATCTTTTTTCAGGTACTTTTTTATCAGCCCCGTTTTCTTATATCTTGCCCTTGACACAGCCAGTCCTCCATGATAATTTATAATTACCAAATGGTCATTAATAACCAAAAGGTAAATTTAATAAGGGGGCTTATCTCATGTCCGACAAACAGACTGCCGCCATGCTCGACAAGAAGCTGGACGAAAAAACCGCGCATACCATGTTCGTCTGTGGGCTCGTCATGGTCATCGCCGTGCTGGTTCACGACGGCGATCACATTCGCCAGGCACTCAACTGGGGCTATCATATCCCGCTCGCGATCTGGGCACTGAATCTCACCGTGTACATTTTCCCTGTGATCACGATCTTCCTTGCCAAATCCCGCCGCATGTCCGCCACCCTCGTCGGGGCGATCGGCGGTATCTTCACGCCCGCGTCCTTCCTGGGTCTGCACCTCTTCGGCTCGGCCACAGGTCTCTGGGGCGTGTGGAACTTCTCCTACTTCGCGCTGATGAAAGGCGTGGAGTACCAGGGCAATTTCTATCAGGGCGTCGACTGGCTGAGCTGGGTGCTGCTGTTCCATATGGTGCCCTGCTGCGTGCCCTGCGCCGTGATCGGCTTCAAGCATTGGCGCAGACTGAAAAAGGAAGCGCAGCTTGGATAAGGAAAGCGTTGTCCTCGGCTGCGGCTGTGAGGTATTCGGAGATGAGGCGGAGGAGCTCAAGCAGCGCTTCCGCCTGCTTCGGCTGCTGATCGTCTCCACCGCGCTGAGCATGCCGCTTCTCTGGGATCTGCCGCCGCGCTTCCAGTTCGTGCTGGCAACGGTGCTGCAGTTCGGGCCGGGTCTGTTCTTTCTCCGAAACGCGATCCGTGGGCTGAAAAACCGCAGCCTGGGCATGGATCTGCTGGTGGCTCTGTCCACCACGGTGATCTATGCTTACAGCACAGTCGTCACCTTCACCGTAACGGAGAACATCAAGCTCTATTATCTCTGTGACGGCGTGCTGATCTCGCTGCTGCTTTTCGGGCGCTATCTGGAATCCGTGGCGATCTACCAGAGCGGCGAAGCAGTGCGAGGTCTCCTGCGCCTGCAGCCCAAGACCGCGGTCGTGCTGCGGGATGGGATCGAGGCCGAGATCGACGCCGCGGAGATCGTGTCCGGCGACACGATCCTGCTCCGCCCCGGCGAACGGATTCCCGCCGATGGCAAGATCCTTGAGGGAAACTGCCTGGTGGACGAGTCCCTGCTGACCGGCGAGAGCGAACCCGTGCAAAAAAATCCCGGCGACAGCATCACCGGCGGCACGCTTAATCGTGAAGGCAAGGTCACGTACACGGCGACCTCGGTTGGCGAGGATTCGACCCTGCAGCAGATGGCGGCCTTTGTACGCCGCGCGCAGAGTGAAAAGGCGCCTGTACAGCGGTTTGCGGACAGGATCGCCGCGATCTTCGTCCCATCTGTTATCGCGCTTGCTGCGCTGGTCTTCGCGCTGTGGTTTTTCCTGCTCGCCCCCGGCGACTGGGGAAAAGCGATCTCAACGGTCTGCGGCGTGCTGGTGATTGCCTGCCCCTGTGCGCTGGGTCTCGCCACGCCCGCAGCCTTGATGACGGCTTCCGGACGAGCGGCGGAACTGGGGATCCTCTTCAAAGGCGCCTCGGCCATTGAAAATGCATGGAGCATTGATACTGTCATATTCGACAAGACCGGCACTCTGACCGAGGGCATTGTCGAGCCGGGAATCAAAGATCCGCTGCGCGAAGACGCGAAAAGCGCTGTCGACGCCTGTAAGGCGTTGGGGCTGGATGTCTGGATGATCTCCGGTGACAAGGAGGAAACGGCAAGACGCATTGCTGGGGCATGCGGGATTGAGCGCATTCTCTTCGAGGTAAAGCCGGAGGAGAAGGCCGCGCAGATCGCACGATTGAAAAGCGAGGGCCGCCGCGTCGCCATGGTGGGCGACGGGATCAACGACGCCCCTGCCATGGCGGAAGCGGATCTTGCGATCGCCATGGGTACCGGAACGGATATTGCCATCGAATGTGCCGACGCGGTGCTGCCCGGCGGGCGCATCGGTCGGGTGCCGCAGGCATTGCGGCTCGCCGGAGCTGCCCGCAGGACGGTGCGGCAAAACCTCGGCTGGGCGCTGTTTTATAACCTGATCTGCATTCCCGTCGCGGCCTGCGGGATCGTGAATCCCTCCATCGCCGCGGCGGCCATGACGCTCTCGTCCAACGGCATTTTGCTGCACTCGCTGCGGCTGAATAAGGCGGAGGCATCGAATGAAAACGGAAAGCTGTGAAATCAGGATCCGCGGCATGATCTGCCGCAGCTGCACCGACGAGGTATCCGGGATGCTGCTGCGGACAAAAGGGGTCGTCAAAGCGACCGTCAGCTACCGCAAGGCAATGGCTGAAGTGAGCTTCGATCCCGCGCTTGTCACGCCGGATGAACTGGAAAGACGCATCAAGTCTCTCGGTTATGAGACCGGGGAACGCAGCCGCGCCGAGCGTTTGCTGGACTTTGGCTGTGCTGCTCTTACCGTCCTGCTGGTCTGGCTGCTGCTCCGCTGGGGCGGGGCCTCGCCCGAGATCGGCGCTGCGAGTTTCGGCGCCCTGTTTCTGGTCGGCCTCTCGACCAGTCCCCACTGCCTCGGCATGTGCGGCGGTATTCTGCTCTCGGCATGTGCGGGGCGTGAGGGACGAAAAGCGCAGCTCGGTGCTGCGCTCGGCTATAACGGCGGGCGTATGATCTCCTACACAGCACTGGGCGCTGTGTTCGGCGCTTTGGGCACGGTGCTGACGTATACGCTCAGCACGAAGTCCATGCTCTTCACTATGCTGGGGCTTGTTGTTGCCCTGCTGGGCCTCAACATGTGGGGTCTGCTGCCCGCGCTTCCTTCCCTTCCCGGGGAACAGAACGCGGCCTGCCGCCTGCCCGACAAGCTCCGGCGTCAAACGCCGCTGCTGGTCGGCCTGTTGACGGGTCTCATGCCCTGCGGCGCGCTGTACGCCGCCTGGCTCTGCGCCATGTCCTCCGGCAGCGCAGCAAAGGGCGCGCTGCTGATGCTGGCCTTCTCGCTGGGTACGGTGCCGCTGATGCTGCTTTTTGCCTCGCTGGGTGCGCTGCTGCCGCGCGGCTGGACAAAATACCTGCGCAAGCTCGGTGCGGTGCTGGTCACGTCCATGGGACTGAAAATGCTGATCGGCGGTCTCTTGCTTTTACAATAAGCTGTCAGCCCCCTCGATGGGGGCTGACAGCTTAGGGACACTCGCGCATATCGCACGAGGCACACGGGGGACGTGCCTCGTTTGGTCGGCGCGAGGCCTCGCCATGCTCGGCTCAGGGAGTTTTTGAGGCGGCAAAGCTGCCTCAAAAACGATTTTATTTGCTGCGCTTTGGCAGTTCCATTTCGCCTTGAAATCTGCTATACTTTCTCCGAAAGCGAGGGATTCCTATGCCTTTGATCGTCGATAAAGAGGCCGTTCGCAA
>CAYNBS010000017.1:0-29235 GCA_964395795.1 uncultured Oscillospiraceae bacterium | reverse complement strand
GGGAAGAGAAGCACATCCCGAATGGAGTCGCTGTTTGTAAGCAGCATGACCAGGCGATCCACGCCAAAGCCCAGGCCGCCGGTGGGGGGCATGCCATACTCCAAGGCATTCACGAAGTCATAATCAACCTGGGCACGGGTCTCCGGGTTCAGGGCGCGGCGTTCAGCCACCTGCCGCTCGAAGCGCTCCCGCTGGTCGATGGGGTCGTTCAGTTCGGAAAAAGCGTTGCCAAACTCCGTGGCGTTGATGAAGTACTCGAACCGCTCTGTAAAAGCGGGGTCATCCGGCTTGCGCTTGGCCAGGGGGCTGATTTCCACGGGGTAATCATAAATAAAGGTAGGCTGGATCAGCTTTTCTTCCACAAAAGCGTCAAAGAACTCCGCCAGAATAGCGCCGCGGGTGGGCACCTCGGGAAGCTCAACATTGTGCGCCTTGGCGCAGGCAATGGCGTCCTCGTCCGTCTTCCAGTCGTAGTAATCAACACCGGAATACTTCTTCACCGCATCGATCATGGTGAGCCGCTCCCAGTGACCAAGATCGATCTCATGCCCCTGATAAGGTACCACAAGGGAGCCGCAAACCTTTTCCGCCACTGTCTTCATCATATCTTCCACCAGATCCATCATGCCGTGGAAATCGGTGTAAGACTGATAAACCTCGATGGTGGTAAACTCCGGATTGTGTTTGGTGTCCATTCCCTCGTTGCGGAAAATGCGGCCAACCTCATAAACCCGTTCCATCCCACCGACAATCAGGCGCTTCAGATAAAGCTCCGTCTCGATCCGCAGCACCATGTCCATGTCCAGAGCGTTGTGGTGGGTATAAAACGGCTTTGCGGCTGCGCCGATCTCAAAGGGAGTGAGGACAGGCGTATCCACTTCCAGGAAACCGCGGTCATCCAGGAAAGCACGCAGTTGGCGCAGGATACGGCTGCGCTTGACGAAGGTATCCTTCACTTCGGGGTTCACGATCAGATCCACATAACGCTGGCGGTAGCGAAGCTCCCGGTCCGTCATGCCGTGAAACTTTTCCGGCAAGGGGCGAAGTGACTTGGCCAGCAGCACAACGCTCTCCACATGGATGGAGACTTCCTCCGTCTTGGTCTTGAACACATAGCCGGTGACGCCAATGATATCGCCAATATCATACTTGCGGAAGTCCTTAAACTCCTGCTCGCTGACAGCATCCGAGCGAACATAGAGCTGGATTTGGCCCCGATCGTCCTGAATGTGGCAGAAGATGGCTTTGCCCATGCCGCGCTTGGACATCATGCGCCCAACCACAGAGACAGTCTTCCCCTCATAGGAAGCGTAATCCTCTTTGATCTGCGCGGAATAAGCCGTGCGCTCATAGCGAGTCTGCCGGAAAGGATCTCTCCCCTCTTCCCGCAGAGCAGCCAGCTTGTCCCGACGGACCTGCAGGATCTCAGACAGCTCCTGCGGAGCCTCCTGCTGACGGTTGTTGTTTTCTCCCATAGCTATCCTCCGCGATTACTTGTTCTCTACAGACAGGATCTCAAACACCAGATCGCCCACAGGGGCATGGATGGTGACAGTCTCACCGGCGCGATGCCCGATCAGGCCCTGGCCAACCGGGGAGTCATCGGAGATCCGACCGGCTTTCGGATTTGCCTCCTGAGAGCCGACGATCTCATAAGTCTCCTCAAAATCATCCTCCACGTCGCGCACACGCACCACGCTGGAAAGGGTGACGGTATCCTTCGGCGCGTCGTGGTCAATGTTATCAACGACCTCAGCGTTTTCGATCAGGACCTTCAGCTCAGCGATCTTGGAATACAGCTTTCCTTGCTCGCTTTTGGCTTCGTCATACTCGCTGTTTTCAGAAAGGTCACCGAAGCTACGGGCCTCCTTAATCAGCTCGGCAACTTCTTTTTCCCGGACGGTCTCCAGATAGTTCAGTTCTTCCTTCAGGGCATCCAGGCGGTCCTGGCTCATTTTGAATCGATTGGCGTTGGCCATGATACAGGTCTCCTTTACCGTTTATTGCATGCCGGGACACATACCCGGTCAGTTTTCAAATGTTGATTATATCCAGCGAGAGATCGGATGTCAACTCAAAAGTCTCAAGGCTGCCATCAGCTGCTCATCATTGGAGATGCTGGCAGTTCCGTCTTCTCCGCCGGTGGTGCCTTCCGTGGTACCGGTTGCAGATTCATCGCTGTTGTACACGATCAGGTCGGGAACCACGCCGCCCTCCGCGCTGATGTCCACTCCGCTGGGCGTAAGATAGCTCTTCGTGGACAGGCGGATGGCACTGCCGTCAGACAGCGCGATCGTCTCCTGCGTCCGGGTATTGCCGCTGGTCGGCTCACCCATCAGGGTCGCCCAGCCCCAATCCTTCAAGACCGCGGCGCATAGCTCCGCTTCCCGGAAGGTGCCGGAGTTGATGAGTACGCACGTCGGCATCTGCAGATTCATGGAATCGGACTCGGTCACCGTCACATTCCCCTGCTTGTCGATCTCGGAGAAGAGCCTGCCGGCAGGAAGCAGATAATCCAGCAAAATCGCAACCTCGGTAGGCAGTCCGCCCGGATTATTGCGGAGGTCGATCACCAGTGATACGGCACCCTGACCGAGCAGATACTCTATGGCGTCCACAGCAGCCTGACCGCTTCCTGCTTCAAAATTATGGATCTGGATATAGGCAGCGCCCGTTTTCTCCATACGGTAATTGACCGATCCCGTATTGACGTTGGAGCAGTCCACTTCAATTCTGTTTTGTCCATTGCTGATTTCCAGGACAAAGGTCGTATTCATTTTGGAGCGAATCAGTGTACGAACCTCGTCGGTGGAATACCCGTTCAGATTCTCCCCGTCAACTGCGGTGATAATCATGCCGGAGCCCAAGCCCGCCATGGCAGCAGGAGAGCTGGGATAAACAGAGATGACCTGGAATCCCCCGGTTGCGACGTCCTTGACCAGAGACATGCCAATATCCGCATAATCATTGGCGGTCGAGAGCTGGTATGCTCTGTACTCGTCCGCGGTCATAAAATAGCTCCAGGGATCGTTCAGGCCGATCACCATTGCCGCAGCGGCAGAATCCGCCATCGCGCTTCTGTCAACCGGATCAATATACCGTTCATCCACGATGTCCTTGATCTCAATATAGCGCATGACCTCTTGATAATCCGACTCGCCGCCTACCTTGCGGACTTCGGCCCGGTGAACGCTGAATTGGGTCACAAACCATACCAGCACACAGAGAATCGCCACAAACTTCAGCGGAATACCGGTGTTCAGGACTCTCTGCAAAGCGCGCAACAGCTTTTGCAGCAGTGCAAGGAATATGTTTTTCACACGATCCCTCCTGTAAAGGTTCTCTATTTGGGGACTACGCTCGATTCCCGGACGAAGCCCAGAGCATGGCGCTGCCGGGCAGCATGAGCTGCCCGGCTTTCTGCACCAGCAGATATCAAAAATCAGTTGCCCGCATCGGGCGCATAGGTCAGCCCGGAAAAGCCGCCGGCGGATTCCGGGTCCAGACAGGTGCTCCCCTGGCGGATTTCAAAATGCAGGTGCGGGCCGGTAGCCCAGCCGGTATCGCCCACATAACCAATGGTCTGCCCCTTGGAGACAGCCTGTCCGGAGGAGACGGCAAAGCCGGAGAGATGACCATACAGCGTATAATACCCGTTGCCGTGGTCGATCATGATGCAGTTGCCGTAACCGCCGTTTACATCCGCCATGATAACCGTACCGGAATCAGACGCCACTACCGAAGAGCCATAGGAAGCTCCAATGTCCAGGCCGGAGTGATATCTCCATTCATTAAAAATGGGGTGGAAACGGTTGCCGGCACGGCTGGTGATGTAGGTGCAGCCGGGGCATGGCCAGCCCCAGGATCCGCTTCCCGTTACAGAACCACCACCGCCGCCGCTTCCGCCGCCACCGCCGCCGGAATGATTCGCGGCTTGCTGCTGACGGCGCCGCTCTTCTTCCTGGCGCTGCCGTTCCTGCTCCGCAACCAGGTTGTCGATCCTTTCGGCGGTTTCGATCTCCGCAAGCAGGAGCTCATGAAGCTCCTCGTTTCGTCTCTCGATATCCTCGTCCAGCTCGGTAATCAGCCGGTTTGCCTCTTCAATCTCGGCCTCCAACTCCTCCTGCTGGGCGCGAAGCTCTTCTTGCTTCTCTTCCAGCTCCGCTCTGGTCTGCTCGTACTCCGCCTTGACCTCCTCGGTATGTTCCCGGGCGGCAATATAGGCGTCATACAGCTCCACGTCGCTGCGCATGATATCGCCCGCGTCGTCCACGGCGGTGAGCAGCTCGCTCAGCGTGTTGGCATTGAGAATCAGCGCCAGGTAGCCAAGCTCGCCGTTCTCTTCCATGGCGCGAACATGAACGCGGTAACGCTCCAGCTGCTCTTCTTCCACTTCCTTGGCCTGCTCGACCCGAATGGCCGCTTCCGCGATCATTTGATCGTACAGGGCAATCTCTTTCTCGAGGTTTTCAATTTCCTTGCGCGTCAACTCGTTGCGCTCATCCATCGCCAGCTTCCGTTCCAGAAGGCCGGCGCGCTCCTCCTCCAGTTGGTCAACAACTGCCTGCTTCTGCTCATGCTCCTCCGCTATTTCAAGCCGTTCTTTTCGCAGTTCGTCGATCTCATCCTGCAGGTCCGCATACGCTTCCGCCGGAAACAGAACGAACGCAAACACCAGAACAAGCAGAGCCGAAAGAAGCCGTTTGATCGTAGAATGCTTCATAATTATTGCTGCCCTTTCAGCAGCCCCAATATGTCATACCGCTGAAAAACTGTTCAGGATCGATTCTGTCCCCATTGAGGAAAACCTCAAAATGGCAATGCGTTCCGGTCGCGCGACCGGTCGCGCCCAGATAACCGATGGTCTGCCCCTGCTTCACCTTATCGCCGGAGCTTACAGCTCTGCCGGACATATGCCCATACAGCGTCATATATCCGTTCCCGTGGTCGATGATCACATAATTGCCGTAGCCGGAATTATAATCCGAGGTGACGACCACGCCGCCGTCGGAGGCGACGATCGGTTTTCCATCATTATTATACCCGTCAATATCAATACCGCTGTGGTATCTTGTTTTCCCGGTGAACGGATCGACACGGTTGCCGAACCGGCTGGTGATACGCTTGCTGCAGGGTACCGGCCACAGGAAAGAGCCGGTAGCAGAACCGGCGGGCGTCGGCGTGGGTGCAGGCTTTGGCGTGGGTGCAGGCGTCGGCGCAGGGGTGGGAGCCGGCGTCGGTGCCGGCGTCGGGGCAGGTGCGTCTTCGCCGCCTTCGCCATTCTCGCCGCCTTCTTCCCCGCCTGCTCCGCCTACATCACTGTTGTCTCCGCCTTCATCCCCGCCGGGAGCAGGCTCCTCCGCGGGTTGAGGGGCGGGTTCCTGCGTAGGTTGGGGTTCAGGGTCCTGCGCGGGTTGCGGCGCCTCCGTCGGAACGGGAGTGGGAATGGGAATAGACGGAAGCTCGCCTTCTCCGTTGTTGTCGTAGTTCTGGCGTTCCTCTTCCTCGCGCTGCTTTTGGGCGTTATAAGCCGCGATCACCGCAAGGATCTCCTGCGCAGCGGCGGCCTCGGCGTCCCTTGCGGCCTCATACTCCACCACCGCCACTTCAATATCGTCCTCGATCTCTTCCAGCTCCTGCTCCGCACCCAAAAGCTGACGCTCGATCTCATCTCGCTCGTCCTGCAGCTCTTTGCGGCGCTCCTCACAATCTGCACGGAGCTGTTCGTATTCCGCCATCACGCGCTCGGTTTCCTCGCGGGCACTGCGATACTGACGTTCCAGCGCCTTATCGCTCTCCATAATATCACCGGCGTCATCCAGCATGGAAAGAAAATCGCCCAAGCTGCCGGACTGTGCCAGAATAATGAGGATGTTGAAGCCGCCGTCTTCCTCCATGGCGCGTACCCGCATTCTGTAGCGCTGCAGCTGTTCTTCCTCCACAGCCTTGGCCTGCTGGACTTCGATCGCCTTCTGCGCGATCAGCAGGTCATACACGGCCAGCTGCTCTTCCACAATGGCGAGCGCCTCTTCGGCCGCACGGCGCTGCTCTTCCAGCGCAACCTTCTGGTCCAGGACGTTGGACTGCTGGGAACGCAGGTCATCCACGCGCTCCTGAGCTTCCTGCGCACGGGCAGTCAGCTCTTCCTTCTTCTGCTCAAGCTCGTCAATCTCGCTCTCCTCAATGGCAAAGGCACTGGGAAGCACAGAGATGAACAGCGAAAGGATCATCACAACTGCCATCACAAGCGCAAGGATGGATACTAATTTTCTTCGATCCATAAATGTTGCTCCTTCTTGGGGCACAAGTATGCAAGCGCAAACCGCCTCAGCAGCCTCCGGAAAGGCGCTTCAGCTGTATTGCCAGCATAATTTGTTATACCTTCAAATAATTCTTGATGGCGTTTGCGCCGCCAAAGACGCCGATCACAACACCGATGCCCAGGAAAATCACCAGAATCGGAAGGGCAAGCGTGGTAAACGGCACCACCTGAAGGATATCCCCGGTAATCGATTCAACCAGGCTCTTCGTTACGAGATCATAAATCCCCCACTCTGCCAGGAATCCAAGCGCACCGCCCAAGAGGCCGAGGACAAGGCCCTCCACCACAAAGGGAAGCCGGATAAAACCGTTGCTGGCGCCGACCATTTTCATGATCGCAATCTCTTCCCGGCGGCTGAAGGTGGCAAGCTTAATGGTGTTGGACATGATGAACATGGACACAAACACCAGAATGGCCATCAGGACCAAGGCAATCACGCTGACGATGTTGCGAATCTTGATAAAGGTATCCGCATACTCCTGATGGGCGCGAACCTTCGCGACACCGGGGACTTCCTCCAGCTGGGACCTTGTTTCCGCCAGTTTTTCAATATCGTTCAGATGAATGATAAAGCGGTGGCGGAACACCGTCTCGTCAATGCCCTCCATCAGGGACTTATCATACTTGCTCATATAGTTCTGCATGGCCTCCGCGCGGGAAACAAACTCCACAGAGCTGACATTTTCCAGAGCAAGAATATCGTTGCCGATGGCTTTTGCTTTATCGATATCCTCAATCGAGTCGTCAATGTAGGCAACGACCTCGTTTTGCGCCTCCAGATCTCCGATCAGCGAATTGATATTCACCGACAGGAGCCCAACGCTGCCCATGATGATCAGGCAGGCCATAATGATCGTGACCGTTGCAAAGGACATGAGCCCATGGGTTTTGATGCTGCGGAAGCCCTCGCGAATCAAATAACCGCCTCTACTGAATCTCATAGCTGTAGTACCCATCCATTCCGTCGCTGATCACATGCCCATCGTCAATGGTGATAACACGCTTGGCAAAGGCGTTGACCAGTTCCTTCTCATGGGTGACCACCAGGACGGTAGTACCCATCTGGTTGATTTTCTCGAACAGGAGCATCAGCTCCAGACTGCGAACCGGGTCAAGGTTGCCGGTAGGCTCGTCGGCAACGATCATCCGAGGCGAATTCACCAGCGCACGCGCGATCGCCACGCGCTGCTGCTCACCGCCGGACAGCTCGTTGGGCAGCCGTTTTTCCCGTCCGTCCAATCCGACCAGCTCCAGCACATAGGGCACTCGGCGCCGAATGTCCTTCTCGGAGGCGCCGACCACACGCATGGCAAAGGCCACGTTATCGTACACATTCATGTTCTCAATCAGGCGATAGTCCTGAAAAACGACGCCCAGGGTCCGGCGCATCTTCGGCAGCTTGCGGCGGCGAATCTTCATCATGTCGAAATCATTGACAATGACGCGCCCCGAATCGGCGCGAACCTCGCCGGTAACGAGCTTCATCAGGCTGGTCTTTCCCGACCCGGAAGGGCCGACAAGAAAGACAAATTCGCCCTCGTCTACATTCAGATCCACGCCATCCAGCGCAAGTGTATCGCTGTTGTCGTAGGTCAGCTTGACTTTTTCAAAGCGAACCATAGTTTTCCTCCGTAAGATTGGGATTGCTTCATGTCGATCTATCCAGAACTCGACTCAGTATCTGAAATTGTTGAGAGAGTCGAGGTACATCTTCACCATCATGGCGACCTTAAAAACGATGGCGTGGTCAAATTCACGCAGATCCAGGCCGGTGATTTTTTTGATTTTTTCCAGCCGGTAAACCAGCGTATTGCGGTGGACATACAGCTTTCGGGACGTTTCGGACACATTCAGGTTGTTCTCAAAGAAGCGGTTGATCGTTTCCAGCGTGTCCTCATCCAGGGTTTCAATGGGATTTTTCTTGAACACCTCGTTCAGAAACATTTCGCACAAGGTAGTGGGAAGCTGATAAATGATGCGGCCGAGACCCAAATTCTCATAATGGATAATGGTCTTTTCACTTTCGAAGATGCGGCCCACGTCAATGGCGACCTGTGCTTCCTTATAGCGGTCGGCCAGCTCCCGCAGATGCCGAGCCGTTGTGCTGACGCCGATGACGCAGCGAATGCCAAGCTCTTCATGCAGGGTGCTCTCAATGCTTTGGCAAATTCTCCTGACCTCGTCCATGCTGTCAGGAGACGGGAGGGATTTCACCACAACCACGTCCGTCTCATTGATGTTCAGCACAAAGTCCTTCTGCTTATCCGGGAAAAGCCGGCTGATGACTTCCACCGCAGCTACATCCGGGTTATCCATCTGGCGAACCAGAAGCACGATGCGCGATTCATCGGTGACGAAATGGAGCTCCTTGGCCCGGACATATACATCGCCGGGCAGGATATTATCGGAGATGATATTTTTGATAAAAGCAGCCTTGTTGTGCTTTTCTTCAAAATTATTTTTCGCTTCGTTGAAGGCAACGGCTGCCACGGCACAAAGCGTTCTGGATACAGCGTCCGCTCCCTCAACAAAAGCGGCATAATCCAGCTTCTTGTTTTCAGCGGTCAAGGCACAGTAGCTCCTGCTTCCGGTAGAAACAGGAGATCCCGCCGCCTCTTCCAGATCGTAGGCGTGAAAATCATCCAGCCGAGAGCCGATCATGGCCAGTTCGCTTGCCGCAATTACAAAGCCCTGCTCGTCAACCACGCCGATGGGCCGGTCGACCGCGTCCTTCATCTGAATAATCACGTTCTGGAAAATCCTGCTGGACATTTTTTCTCCTCCTAAACGCAGTAGTCAAAGTCAATCTGGTAAAATTGCCAAAGCACCGCAAATATCTTTGACCATAATAACTCCAAACGCCGTGATTTTCAATAGAAAAACGAGTAGTTTTTTGTTAATTTTTTTTGCTTTGTGGTTGGAACGCTCAAAAAGTTGAAAAATTTGACGCTTTTTTTGACAGAATGCCCATAGCTTTTCACCTGAACACTCTGCACAAATCCTCTTGGGAAAGTTCCTTCCATTCCCCGGCTGCCAGAGACGGATCCAAGGATAAAGCGCCGATGGAAAGGCGTCTTAGCTCCAGCACCGGTTTCCCGCGACTGGCCAGCATCCTGCGGACCTGGTGATATTTTCCCTCCATGACACGAACCAGGCAACGGTCCGGCGCCTGAATTTCCAGAACTGCAGGGAGACATTTGGTCCCGTCCCGCAGGTGGAGCCCTGCCGAAAACGCCTGCACATCTTCATCGGACAAGTTGCCCTCTACCTTTGCAGAATAACATTTTTCGACGGCAGATTTTGGAGAAATGACCCGGTGTGCGAAATCTCCGTCATTGGTAAGCAGTAAAAGGCCGGATGTGTCCTTATCCAGTCGACCAACCGGAAACAGGCCCAGCCGCCGCAGCTCTGGCGGCAGCAGATCCAGCACCGTTTTCTCCCTTGGATCTTCCGTTGCCGTGATCACACCAAGGGGTTTATCGATCATAAACGTATGAAAGCGCTCTTTTGCAACGGTTCTGCCGTCAACCATGATCTGTTGACGCTCCGGGTCGATCCGCTTTTCCGGCGACGTTTCCACGGAGCCGTCCACGGTGACACGGCCTTTGCGGATCATTTCCCGTAAATCCTTTCGAGATGCCACACCCTGCTCGGACAAATATTTATCCAATCTCATTTGCGGCATAAGTGCTCCTCCGTCAACTCATCCTGGAATGGCTTTTTATACTATAGCAGATTTTTTACCGGATTGCAATCTTTTTTATCCGCTTTGTCGTTAAATAAGTGTAAAATTCCCGTTTGAAACCCTTGGTTTTTGTACATTTTATGTTTTATTGGCTCTTTTTGTCCGCTGCGAATACCGAAACAAAGGGAAACATAAGCTTGTTTCGAGGTGACTTGCATGAAAAACGACAAGAGCAGAATAAGCAAAAGAAAAGCCTTGACGATCGTCCTGATCGCGGCAGCAATCCTCATCGCGCTGATCCTCCTGCGAGGATGCGGAGGTACTCCTGACTATTCCAGCATGGAAGGGCGGCAGCAATTTTTGAACAGCCTTGGCTGGGAAATTGATCCATCCTCTGAGGATATCCGCACAGTTCAGCTTCCTCAGGACTTGGATGAGACCTTGCAGGCGTATAACGAAATGCAGCTGCAGCAGGGCTTTGATTTGACCCGCCACCTGGGGGAACAGTGCCAGCAGATTACTTACCGGATCACCAATTACCCGGACGACAGCCAGACCGTACTGGTAACGCTGTACGTCCAAGGAAAACAACTCATTGCGGGTGATATCCACAGCACGGCACTCAACGGTTTTTTACATGGTCTAAAAATGGAATGAGGGCAGGCGGATCCTTCCGCCTGTCCTTCTTGCAGCCCCCTTTCTTTACTTTTCGCCGCGACTCTGCTAATATGATTTCCACATGGCAAATCATGCAGGAAAGCAAGCGGAAGGGAGATGCCCCATGGAGCATAAAGGAACCATGACCTTAGAGACGGAGCGTTTGATGCTGCGTCCTTTTCGGGCAGAAGATGCGGAGGATATGTTCCGCAACTGGGCCAGTGATCCGGAGGTCACACGGTATCTGACCTGGCCAACGCATGAGTCGATTGAGACGAGCAAAGCGATCTGCTCCCTTTGGGAAAAGGAATCGCTAAAACATGATTTTTACCAATGGGCAATCGTGTTGAAGAAACTTGGGCAGCCCATTGGCAGCATCTCCGTTGTACGCAGCAATGAAACGTATGCCTGGGCGGAGCTGGGCTACTGCATCGGCAGATCCTGGTGGGGGCGGGGCATCACGCCGGAAGCTCTTCGCGCCGTCATCGAGTACCTGATCCGGGAGATTGGCTTTCGGCAAGTGCTCGCCATGCACGATGCAGACAATCCCAATTCCGGCGCAGCCATGCGCAAGGCCGGCATGCGGAAGATGGGCGTCCTGCGGCGCAGCGGCAGCAACAACAGCAATCCTTGCTGTGATTTGACGATATACTCCATCCTGGCCGAAGAGCTCGACAAGCACTCCCCTGCTTTCCGTTCCCTTACGCGGGTGAAGCAGGCTTTGACTCCGGAAGAATGCCTGACCCTGCTGTCGCAGGAAAAACGCGGCGTGCTCTCCGTCATCGGTGACCACGGTTACCCCTATGGCATGCCTATCAACCACTGGTATAACCCGCAGGATGGAAAGATCTATTTTCACAGCGGACCCATGGGTCATAAAATTGACGCTCTGCAGCGGGACAATCGCGCCAGCTTCTGTGTGATGGACGCGGGAACGCCGGAAGAAGGCGGCTGGGCGCTGAATTTCAAAAGCGTCATCGTGTTCGGGAAGCTGGAGATCATCCGAGACCATGAGCAAGCCCTTGAAATCAGCAGACAGATCAGCTACAAGTTCACACAAGATCAGGATTATATCGAAGCAGAAGTCCGTAATTCCGGCGCGCGCGTGCTATGCTTTGCCCTGACGCCGGAGCAGATCACCGGCAAGCGAGTCAACGAGAAATAAGGTTCAGCGTTCAGAAAAAGCCCCTGACGTTTCATGGATCAGAACGTCAGGGGCTGATTCTATTTGATCGGGATCGGAAAGCGGAAGCCTTACTTGATCAGGCACTTGCCCGTCATTTCGGCAGGCTGCTCAATGCCGATCAGCTTCAGGATGGTGGGAGCAATGTCAGCCAGGCGGCCCGGCTCCAGCTCGATCCCCTTCTGCCGCACGCAGAAAGGCACGGGGTTTGTGGTGTGGGCGGTGTTGACCTTCCCGCTCTCATCGAACATGACGTCGGCGTTGCCATGGTCGGCAGTGACGAGAAGCACCACATCGTCATGCTTTTCCACCTCGGCCAGGATCCGACCCATACAGCCGTCCACCGTCTCCACGGCCTTGACAGCGGCATCCATCACGCCGGTATGGCCTACCATGTCGCAGTTGGCGAAGTTGCAGACGATCAGACTGTACTGCTCGGAGGCAATGGCCTCCACCACCTGATCCGCCACCTTCTCCGCACTCATCTGCGGAATCAGGTCGTAAGTGGGATACTCCTTGGGAGAGGGCACCAGGCAACGGTCCTCGCCTTCGCACTGCTTTTCTACGCCGCCGTTGAAGAAGAAGGTGACGTGGGCGTACTTCTCCGTCTCCGCCACGCGGAACTGCTTGAGACCCTTTGCGCTGATGATATCGCCGATGGTGTTCTCGATCACCTCGGGGGGATAGGCAATGGGCAGCGGCAGCGTCTCATCGTACTGGGCGGTGCAGACATAGCTGAGGGGGTACACGGTCTTCTTGCGTTGGAACCCGTCAAATTCAGGCAGGTTCAGCGCCCAGGTCATTTCGCGGGCACGATCGGGGCGGAAGTTCATAAAAATAACACTGTCGCCCTCGTTGATGGCGCCTTCCGCGCAAACCACGGTGGGCTCCACGAACTCATCGGTAATGTTGGCCTCATAACTGGCCTTTACCGCATGGACGGGATCGGGATCCTGCACGCCTTCGCCGCAGACAATGGCGTTGTAGCCCTTCTCCACGCGATCCCAGCGTTTATCTCGATCCATGCCCCAGAAGCGGCCCTGAATGGTGGCGATGCGAGCGTTGCCCAGCTCCTTGCACTTATCATTCAGCTTCTCTACAAAGCCGGCGCCGCTGGTAGGCGGCACGTCGCGCCCGTCCAGGAAGCAGTGAACGTAAACCTGCTCAAGGCCCCGCTGCTTCGCCATATCCAGAATACCGAAGATATGCTTGATGTGGCTGTGTACGCCGCCATCGGACAGCAGCCCCAAAACATGCAGGGCTTTCCCGTTTCGCTTGGCGTCTTCCATGGCCTTGATATAAACCTGATTCTCAAAAAACTTGCCGTTCTGGATTTCCTGGGTGATCTTGGGCAGGATCTGGAACACCACGCGACCGGCGCCGATATTGGTGTGACCCACCTCGGAGTTGCCCATCTGCCCCTCGGGCAGGCCCACATCCAAGCCGGAGGCCTGCAGCTGGGTGCAGGGATATTCCGCGAAGAGTTTATCCAAATTGGGCTTCTTGGCCTGGGCAATGGCGTTGCCGGCAGTGGGAGCCGCGATGCCAAACCCGTCCAAGATAATAAACACGGCTTTCTTCATGGGAGAAAAAATCCTTTCTGATACTCTTGAGACGGGGGATGCAAAGCAAACTCCGCATCCCCCGATCCTGATTCGATTACTCCTGGGCAGTAGCAGCGATAATGGTGGCAAAGTCAACGGGCTTCAGGGAAGCGCCGCCGATCAGACCGCCGTCAATGTCGGGCTGCGCCAGAAGCTCGGCCGCGTTCTTGGCGTTCATGCTGCCGCCGTAAAGAATGCTGACAGCGCGGGCAGGACGGGCGCCGTAGATCTTGCGGATGACGGCACGAATACCCTCGCAGACCTCCTGGGCCTGCTCGGAAGTCGCGGTCTTGCCGGTGCCAATGGCCCAGATAGGCTCATAGGCGATGACGCAGCGGCGCAGCTGGGTGGCATCGATGCCGGAGAGAGCGGCCTTGACCTGGTAAGCCACATACTCCATGGTCAGGTCCATCTCCCGCTGCTCCAGGCTCTCGCCCACGCAGATGATGGGGCAAATGCCCTTTTCCAGCAGAGCCTTGGCCTTGGCGTTGACGAGCATATCGTCCTCGCCGTGGTACTGGCGGCGCTCGGAGTGGCCGACGATGCAGTACTTGGCTCCGATATCGGCAAGCTGAGCGGCGGAGATTTCACCGGTGTAGGCACCCTTCTCGAACTTGGAGACGTCCTGGGCGCCGGCAGCGACCTTGCATTCCTTCCCGGCGCGGATCAGCGTGGGAACCATCACGGCGGGAGCGCAGAGCACCACGTCGCAGCTCTTGTTCTTGGGCATGTTCAGCTTCAGCTCTTCCATGAAGGGCTTGATGGTGGAGGCGAGCTGGTTCATCTTCCAGTTGCCGGCAATAATGGTTTTCCGATACTTTCTGTTCATTTCTTTCATCCTTTCCTTATTGGTCCCTTTTTCTAAAGAGGACTCCCGCTTTCGGCGGGTGGGGTGACTTCCCCCATTATAATCTGTCTTTACTTATCCAGCAGGCAAGCCACGCCCGGCAGTTCCTTGCCTTCCAGGAATTCCAGAGAAGCGCCGCCGCCGGTGGAGATGTGGGTGATCTTATCGGCAAAGCCCAGCTTTTCCACGGCAGAGGCAGAGTCGCCGCCGCCAACGATGGTGATGGCGCCGCTCTCGGCCAGCGCGCGAGCCATGGCCTTGGTGCCCTCAGCAAAGGCCGCAAACTCAAACACGCCCATAGGTCCGTTCCACACGATGGTGCCGGCGCCCTTGACGGCCTCGGCAAAGAGCTCGCGGGTCTTGGGACCGATGTCCATGCCCATCAGATCGTCGGCAATATCGCCTTCCACCAGAACGGGCTCGGCGTCAGCGGAAAACTCCCTGGCGCAGATATTGTCCACGGGAAGCAGGAACTTCACGCCCTTGGCCTCGGCCTTGGCGATCATATCCTTGGCATAGTCGATCCGGTCACTCTCCAGCAGGGACTGGCCGATCTTGAAGCCCTGAGCGGCCTTGAAGGTGTAGGCCATGCCGCCGCCGATAATAATGGTGTCGGCCTTCTCAAGGAGGTTATTGATGACATTGATTTTATCGGAAACCTTGGCGCCGCCCAGCACAGCCACGAAGGGACGGACGGGGTTCTCCAGCGCCTTGCCCATGACGGACAGCTCCTTGTCCACCAGCAGGCCGGAATAGGCAGGCAGATAAGCGGCAACGCCGGCGGTGGAGGCGTGAGCGCGATGCACGGTGCCGAACGCGTCGGACACGAAAATCTCAGCCATATCGGCAAGAGCCTTGGCAAAAGCAGGGTCGTTCTTGGTCTCGCCCTTGGCGAAGCGCAGGTTCTCCAGCAGCATGATCTGGCCGGGCTGCAGCGCGGCAGCCTTGGCCTGGGCGTCGGGACCGATGGTGTCGGCAGCGAAAATGACTTCCTGGCCCAGCAGCTCGCTGAGGCGCTTGGCAACAGGCGCCAGCGTCAGCTTCTTCAGAGACTTCTCCCACTCTTCGCGGGTGATGTCGGCCTCGTTCTTGCCCTTCTCCACCTGCTTTTTCACGTAGCCCTCAAAGGTGGCCACAGGCTTGCCCAGATGAGAGCAGGCGATAACGGCAGCGCCATGCTCCAGCAGGTATTGGATGGTCGGGAGCGCGGCAACGATACGCTTGTTGCTGGTGATTTCGCCGGTCTTCTTATCCTGCGGCACGTTGAAATCGCAGCGAAGCAGAACCTTTTTGCCCTTTACGTCCACGTCGTAAATGGTCTTCTTGTTGTAGTTCATGTTGACCCTCCTGTATAACTTATTGGATGTACGATTTTATTCAGCCGACATTTCGCCGGCTTCCATCAGGCCGGGAAAGCCCTGCTGCCGCAGGGCCTCATAGGCCAGAATGGCGACAGAGTTGGATAGATTGAGGCTGCGCGCCTCCGAGATCATGGGGATGCGGATACAGCGGTCCCGGTATTGCTCCCGCAGCCACAGCGGAAGCCCTGCGGTCTCCTTGCCGAACATGAGCGTAACGTCACCGGAGAAATCCGCCTCATGATAGGCCCGGGGGGCTTTGGTCGTGGCAAGCCACAGTCCCTGATCCCCGTGCTTGGAAAAATACTCCTCCAGGTTTTCGTATACGGAAATATCCACCAAATGCCAATAATCCAGGCCGCAGCGCTTGACCCACTTATCGGAAATCTCAAAGCCCAGGGGCTTGATGAGATGAAGCCGGGCCCCGGTACAGGCGCAGGTGCGGGCAATCGCCCCGGTATTATGCGGGATCTCCGGCTCGACCAAAACGATATCCAGCATGACAGCACCTCCGCTTTGGTATCACTTTATCCTTTTCGGGACAATTTTAGCACAAATTTGGAAAATTACATGTACTTTTTTTCATTTTTTCATGATTCTTGCAATATCCACAAAATTGAGGTATAATCCATCCCGGAAATCCGGTATTTCTGGGCAAATTGCCAAAAAGCATAAAAGATTCCAAGGAATGGCGATTATGGACATTTTCTGTAACGATTGCCCCCGTCAATGTGGGGCAAAACGGGGCGACAGCACACCGGGAGGACTTTGCCGCTCTCCCGCTCTCCCTATGGTTGCGCGGGCCGCTCCTCATTTCGGTGAGGAACCCTGTATCAGCGGAAAAAACGGTTCCGGCACCATCTTCTTCACCGGCTGTAACCTCCGCTGCGTTTTCTGTCAGAACAGGGAAATCAGCCGGGGAGAGGGCGGTCAGGCCTTGACGGTTGCGCAGCTGCGGGACGCCATGCTCCGTCTGCGTGATCAGGGGGTACACAACATCAACCTTGTCACCGGCGCGCACTTTATTCGCCCCATCGTCCGGGCCTTGGACGGTCTGGAGCTGGGGATCCCCGTGGTCTGGAACAGCAGCGGCTATGAGAGCGTGGAATCCCTTCAACGCATGGAAGGGCTGGTGCAGGTATATTTGCCGGATTTCAAGTACTGGAAGCCGGCGCTTGCCAAGCGGTATTCCTTTGCGGAAAACTACCCTGCCGTTGCCGCCGCCGCCATCCGGGAAATGGTGCGGCAAACCGGCCCCTATCAGTTGGACGAAAACGGAATGCTGCAAAAGGGCGTCCTGATCCGGCATCTGATCTTGCCGGGCCAGGACCTGAACGCCATGGACGTGATGGATTTTGCCGCAGAGGAGTTTCCCGCCGGAACGGTTTTGTTTTCTTTGATGAGTCAGTATACCCCCATGCCCGGCCTGGAGCAATATCCTGAACTGCAGAAGCGGGTAGACACGGAAACCAATCAGCGTCTGATTTCCTATATGCAGAAGCTGGGGCTGGAGGGTTACTGTCAGGACGTGGACGCCGCAACGGACGAAATGATCCCCGCCTTTGACGGCACGGGAGTTTCTGCGCCCGCATGAAGAATATAACTTGACAAAAGCGCAGTGGAAACCCATAATCAACTTAGATAAATATGAAGGAGGATTCCCCATGACATATCCTGAAGTTCTCGCCGCCGCGAAAGAATGCGTCGGCCCTTACTGCAAAGCCTGCCCCGTCTGCAACGGCCGCGCCTGCGGCAATTCCATGCCCGGCCCCGGCTGCAAATATCCCGGCGCCACTGCCGCCCGCAACTTTGACAAGTGGCAGGAAATCTTCGTGAATATGGACACGCTCTGCAAAAATGTGGAACCGGATATCTCCTTTGAAATGTTCGGTCACCGCTTCGCGGCTCCCATTTTTGCCGCTCCTTTGGGTGGCCTGCCCATGCATTACGGCCCCAAGCACACCGACTTCACCTACAATTCCATCCTGGTCCCCGCCGCTGCCAATTACGGCATCGCCGCACTGACCGGTGACGGGGTGGATCCCGAGATCATGAAGAGTTCCGTGAAGGACATGGAGAAAGTGGGCGGCATGGGTATCCCCACCATCAAGCCCTGGAACAAGGAATTCGTCTTCGAGAAGCTGGATATCGTGGAGCAGGCCGATGTCTTCGCCGTCGCCATGGATGTGGACGGCGCGGGCCTCCCCTTCCTGAAGGCCATGAACCCCAATGCAGGCAGCAAATCCGTGGAAGAGATGCGGGAGATCATCGACTACGCCGGACGTCCCTTCATCATCAAGGGCATCATGACCGTATCCGGCGCCCGCAAGGCCGTGGAGGCCGGGGCCCACGCTATCGTGGTCTCCAACCATGGCGGCCGGGTACAGGGCGGCGTTCCCTCTACCGCGGAGGTGCTCCCCGCCATTGCCGATGCGGTGAAGGATCGCATCACCATTCTGGTGGACGGCGGCATCCGCTCCGGCGTGGATGTGTTCCGGGCCCTGGCCCTTGGCGCCGACGGCGTGCTCATCGGCCGCCCCATCCTCACCGCCATTTACGGTGCGGGCGAAGAGGGCTTTAAGGTCTACATGGACAAGATCGTGGGCGAGCTGAAATCCACCATGACCATGTGCGGCGCCGCAAGCCTCAAGGATATCGACCGCAGCAAGATCTGGCTGGAAAAGTAAACCTGAACATAACAAGCAAAGGAACTCCCGCTCCAAGTGGGAGTTCCTTTGCTTGTTATGGGAAAATCAGTCTTCTCTTATCATCTCGTCCCAGTTTTGTTCCATGGCGCGAAGGAGCCCCATTTGATTTCTGGCACGATCCAGGTTGTGCCGGGGCCGTTCCGTTGCGAAATAGCGGTCTCCGTCCAAATAATCCGTCAGAAAGCGCAAGGCACATTCCAGCGTCATGGTGTAAGCGCCAAGGGGAAGAGACCTCCGCTCCGCCTCCGTCAGGCTCCGGTAAGCATCCCGGAACCCGTCCAAAAGAGCGCGATAGCGTGATAGGTCAAGCCCGATCCCGGAACCGCTCTGCTCGTCTTCCGCCGTGGTTGACGCGCAGGAGCGAACCAGATCTCCAAAATCATACGCTGCAAGCCCGGGCATCACCGTGTCCAGGTCGATAACGGAAAGCGCATTACCTGTTCGGGAATCCAACAGGACGTTGCTGCACTTGGCGTCGTTATGGGTCACCCGCAGGGGCAGCTCGCCTTGCTCCAGCATCTGAATCAGGCATCCGGCCTGCGCTTCTCTCTCCAGCAGGAAGCGGATCTCGTTTTCCACCTCCGCCCGTCTGCCGCACGGATCCGCTGCCAAGGTCGCGTGAAAGGCGCGGTACCGCCGGGGCGTGTGATGAAAAGCGGGGATGGTCTCCTCCAATTGCTCCGCCGGGAAGTCTCGCAGCGCTTCCGCAAAGCGTCCGAAGGCCCGCGCCGTCTCCCGGCATTGCTCCACAGAAGAAGGGCTTTGCAGGCAGACGCTGTGCGGCACGAAGCGGTAACAGCGCCAGGCGGCGCCTGCCCCGTCCTCATAAAGCAAGCCCCCATCCCGCGCGGGCAGATACCGAATCAGCGGCGCCTCCACTCCATGCTGCTCCAAAAACGCCGCAAGCCTTGCAGCGTTCCCCATGACCGCGTCCAGATTGGGGAACACATAGCGATTCAGCCGCTGCAGAATATAGGCATTCCCACGATCCGTCGTCACGCAATAGGTCTTATGGATATGCCCTGTGCCGATTTGCGCGAAAGAAACCGGCGTCTCGTCCTTCAAAAAACGGGAAGCTGCTTCCATCATGCTTTCGCTTCCCGCTTTTTCAGCAGCAGCACCGGAACCGCAATCAGCAGCAGCACGGCCCCGGCAGCCAGATAAATGCCGGGGGTTGGCACAGTCTTGATCTGCCCCAGCTCCTCATAGGTCATAGGATTGGAGCGGATCACCGCCGCGCCGATGGCAGGGCCGATCACCATGGGCAGCAGCACCTGGAAGATCATACGGATCCCCTGAAAATGCCCCACCTTGTCCTCCGGCGTCCAGTCCCGGATATTGGCGCTGAGGGCGGCGGTGAGCATCATGTAGCCGGACATCATCACCGTTCCCGCAATCATCACGCCGATCTGGCTGCGGACGAAGAACATGCCCGCAAGTCCCGCCAGCATGACCGCCGCTGCAGGCACGGTAAAGCGCAGCTTGCCGAAGCGGTCGATCCAGCGGCCGGACAGCACACTGACCATCGATGCCAGGATCAGCACCACGCCCAGCACAAGGGCATAATCTGTGATTCCCAAAAAATACTGGATATAGATGATCAGGAAGGGAAAGAAGACCTGGACCGCGATGGAAAACACGCAGAACGCCGCAAAGGAGAGGTACAGCTCCGGATTTGCGCGAACGACAGAGGGGCGCAAGCCATACAGCAGATTCTGAAAATAGCTGTCTCTCCGGGGCCGCAGGGCGGGACTGTCCTTCACCAGGAAAAGGGACAGCAGGCCGACGGCGGAAACCGCAAGACCGAAGATGTTGAAAAAGTCGCGCCATCTCCCCTGCTGGGTCAGTCCGTCAAAGGCGCCGAAAATAATCAGCATGGAAATCAGCGGCAGAATGGCCAGCACGCTCTCCGCCCGACCGCGGTTTTGCTGGCTGGTATTATCCGTCACCCAAGCGTTGAAGGCCGCGTCGTTTGCGGTGGAGCCAAAGAAAGTCATCACGCAGTCAAGCACCACGACCAGAGTGGCAGCCGCCGCAGCGGCGTTGGCCCCCGGAAACAGCCGGGACGCATTCTCCGGTGTGATATATCCAAAGGCCGCGGTAGACAGGCCCCAGAGAATATAGCCCACACAGATAAAGGCCTTCCGCTTCCCCACCCGGTCAGACAGCGCGCCCATCAGCAGCGTGGTAAGCGTGGCTGCCGCAGCCGACCAGCCCACCATCGCCGCGATATAGCCCGGATCGGTGGAAATCGTCTTATAGAGGAAGACGTTGAAATACATGTTCTCAATTGTCCACGCGAACTGACCGAACAGGCCGATCAGCAGCAGCGTGGTCCATTTTTTTGCGCCAAGGCCGTTTTTCATGCCAAGTCCTCCCCTCTTATTGTTTTAGGCCAGATTCAGACGGATCAGGTGCAGCAGGATCTCGGTCATCTTGTCCATGTTCTCTACGGTGATATGCTCGTGAGGTCCATGGCAGCAGTAGCCGCCGGTGCCGATATTGGGGCAGAGCAGGCCCCGGAAGGAGAGCTGGGCGCCGTCCGTGCCGCCGCGAATAGGTACGCGCACAGGCTCCAGCCCCGCGGCGCGAATGGCCTTCTCCGCCAGCTCCACGATCTCCATATGCCCGTCCAGCTTCTCGATCATATTGCGGTACTGCTCCCGAATCGAAAGCTTCGCCGTACCATCGCCGTACTTTTCGTTGATAAACTTCTCGATCTGCCTCAGGGTCTTCAGCCGGGCGGCAAAGGAGCCGGCGTCATGATCTCGGATGATGTAGTGCAGCTCGGCTTTCTCCACCGTGCCGCTCATCTCGGTCAGATGATAGAAGCCCTCGTGATCCTCGGTGTGCTCGGGCCGCTCCGCAGCCGGGAGAAGGGCGTTGATTTCCATCGCCACAAGCGCCGCGTTGATCATCTGATCCTTGGCCATGCCCGGATGGATGTTGAAGCCCTTGACTGCAAAGCTGGCGCCTGCCGCGTTAAAGGTTTCGCAGTTCACTTCGTTGATCTCTTCGCCGTCCACGGTATAGGCGAAGTCCGCGCCGAAGCGTTCCAGATCCAGCAGTTCTGCCCCGTGACCCACCTCTTCATCCGGCGGGAAGCAGACCGCTATCCGCCCATGAGGCAGCTGTTCGGAAATCACTCGCTCGCAGGCGGTGAGGATCTCCGCGATGCCGGCCTTGTCGTCCGCTCCCAGAACCGTGGTACCGTCGGTGGTGATCAGGGTGTGGCCGATCAGCTTTTTCAGATGGGGGAACTGCTCCGGATCCAGGACGCGTCCGCTCTCCCCCAGCGGGACCACGCCGCCGTCATAATCCGGCACCAACGTGGGCTTCACGTTCTCCCCGGAAAAATCGGGAATGGTGTCCAGGTGGGCAATCAGCCCGATGCAGGGCCGATCCTCATAGCCCGGGGTTGCGGGCAGGAAGCCGTACGTGTAGGCATGCTCGTCCACATACACGCCTTCCATCCCCATGCCCTCCATCTCCCGGGCCAGCAGACGGCTCAGATCAAACTGCCGTTCGGTGGTGGGGGTCTTGCTCAGGTCCTCGGCACTGGCCGTGTGAACCTGAACGTACTGAATGAATCTCTCGTAAGCTCTCATGTTGATCTCCTCCCAATCATATTATCGGTATATTTCCGCGTAGACAAAGAGTCTCCCCTTCCGGGACGTGCCGCCGGTGCCGTTGACCTTTCCCTTCCCGGCGCCGCGGAGGGAGAGAATGTCGCCCTCCTTCACGCTATGGTCGCACTTCAGACACTCCTCGTAATTGAGGCTGACGGCGCCTGCCTCGATCTGCCGGGCGGCCTCCGTGCGGGAGAGATGAAACATCCCCGCCACAATCGCGTCCAGCCGCAGACTCATGACGGAAAAGCTCAGTTCCTTCCGCTCCCGCTTCGGCGCAGGAACGGATGAAAGCTCCACTTCCTCCGCCTTGACGCTGATGCGGCCCACTTTTTCGATGCTGAGCAGATGCCGCAGAACGCTTGGCATGCAGAACAGATATGCCGTGTCGCCCTGCACCTGAATATCGCCCAGCCATTCCCGGCCAATGCCCATGCCCAGCACCGCGCCCATATAATCCCGGTGCCCCGGCTCGCCAAAATAGGCCGAGAGCTTCATGGTGCAGAGATACTCTGCCGGGTCAAAGGCGTCCTCCTCCAGCCAGTCCGGCAGAAAGAAGGCCGCTGTCCGCTCACAGTCCGGGCCACCGCCGCTGAAAAGGACGCGGCAGCCTTGCTGCCTTGCCCAGTTCTCCAGTTGATACCGCTCCGCAGGGGAGAGAAAGCCGGTATGGGTCACCGTCCCGCTGCGTTCACAGCGTGCGCTCAAATCCTCCGCGCGCCGGATCAATTCATGGTTTTCCATCTCTCAATTTCGTCGTATGCGCATTTTGATTGCTCTTCTTCAACACTTCTTCGATCTGCTCCAGCACCCATTCCACTTCCAGCGCGAACTCCTTGGAAGAGGTTCGCAGCACGCCGGAGCGGAGAGCCGAGAGGCGGATCAAATTGTCGCTGGTAATGACGCGGACGTCGTAATTCTTCCCGATCTCGTCCACCATCCGTTCGATATAAGCGTCGCCGGTCTCCCCGTCCTTGGTATAGGCCACATGGATATTGTGATACTCCGTGCGGGACCCGGGGTTACCGGGCGTCCGAAACCCGTCAAACACCAGCACAAGCTCGCTTTTGGTAAACCCCGAGTAGCTGGACAGCAGGTCCATCAGGCGGCTCCTTGCCAGATCCAACCGCTCCTCCGCCAGCTTTTTCAGCTCGTCCCAGGCAAAGATCAGGTTATAACCGTCCACGATCAGGTATTCCTTGCGGCTGGGACGACTTGCGGAACCGGGAGCCTCGTTCCGCACCGGCGCGTGATATTGGGGCCGCCGGATCGGGCCGAATTCCCGCTCCATGATGGCCTCCAGCTCCCGCTCGTCAATGGAAAGGCTGCGCAGACGCGGCGCGGGCTCTTCTGCCTCCGACGGTTTTTTCAGGCAGCTTTCCAGGTGCATATATTCCGGCACTTGATCCCACTTTACCGTAAATCCGCCGCCATGGGCGCAAAAGACCGAATCGGGGCTATTCTCCAGGTCGCCCTCCGGGTCGTACCCAAACTCTGCAACGATCCTCTGCTGCTCATGGCAGGGGCGGTATCCTGCCGGGCGAAGGAACAGCCTCCCCCGTCCCCTGGTGTAGCTGAGCAGCTCCTCCAGATACCCGTTCATGGCGGAAACCGGGGCTTCCCCCACCAGGCGCAGAAGCTCGCCTTCTCCTTCCGGGGAATCAAAGCTGCCGTGCATGACGCGGACGTCGCTGATGGCTCGTCCGATCTGTTCTGCCGGAACCTCCAGCGTGTAGGCATAGTAGGGCTCCAGCAGCACACTTTCCGCCTGCATCAGGCCCTGACGCACCGCCCGGTAAGTGGCCTGGCGAAAGTCGCCTCCTTCGGTGTGCTTCACATGAGCGCGGCCTGAAGCCAGGGTGATCTTGACATCGGTGATGGGCGAGCCGGTAAGCACGCCCAGATGCTTCTTTTCCATCAGGTGCGTGAGAATCAGCCGCTGCCAATTGCGATCCAGCGCATCCTCGCTGCATACGCTGTCCAGCACGATCCCGCTTCCGCGGGGAAGCGGCTCCAGAATCAGGTGGACCTCCGCATAATGCCGCAGCGGTTCAAAGTGACCCACGCCCTCTACCTGATTCGCAATCGTCTCCCGATACAGGATGCGGCCTTTGTCCAGGCCCACCTCCACATCGAAGCGCTCTTTCACCAGGCTCTGGAAAACCTCCGCCTGAATCTTGCCCATCAGGCGCAGCTCAATAGCCCTGCCCCGTTCGTTCCAACTGATGTGGAGCTGCGGGTCCTCTTCGCCAAGACTCTGGAGCTTGGGCAGGAAGGCCATGGGATCCAGGCCATCCGGCAGAAGCAGTCGATAGCTCAGCACCGGCTCCAACACGGGAGACGCGCTGTCCCCTTCCGCGCCAAGGCCCTGCCCGGGCCATGTTTCGCTCAGGCCCAGCGCAGCGCAAACTTCGCCGGCAGGAACCGATTCCACTGCTTCGTATTTCTCGCCCGAATACAGCCGAAGCTGGGTGATCTTTTCCTCCCGCGCTTCGCCCTGTTCATTTGTATACGGCAAAAGGCTGCGCACCTTCAGCGCCTCGCCTGTGACCTTCAAGTGGGTCAGGCGGTTTCCCTGGGCGTCGCGCTCGATCTTAAAAACCTTGGCGGCAAAGTCGTCCCCATATTTTTTGCGGGGAGCAAACCGATTCAGCCCCTCCAGCAGGGCGTCTACCCCGTCCAGCTTCAGCCCTGAGCCAAAGAAGCAGGGATACAGCGTTCTTTCCGCAACCATTTCCCGCAGGAGCTCGTCCCCCAGCTCCTCGCCGGCGAGCACCGCGTCCATGGCGCTCTCACCGCAGAGGGCTACATTCTCTTCCCAGGCAGCGTCCCGATGGGTGAAATCCACGCAGGCACCGTCCAAACGGCGGTGAAGCTCCTCCATCAGCGCCTCCTGCGTTGGCCCGGGCAAATCCCGCTTGGTGACAAAGAGGAAGGTGGGCACCCCATAGCGGCGGAGTAAGCGCCACAGGGTCTCCGTATGGGCCTGCACGCCGTCGGTTCCGCTGATCACCAGCACCGCGCAGTCCAGCACCTGCAGCGTCCGCTCCATCTCGGCGGAAAAATCGGCGTGGCCCGGCGTATCCAGCAAGGTCACCGAACAGGCATCCAGCGAAAATCTGGCCTGCTTGGAGAAGATCGTGATTCCCCGCTGCCGCTCCAGGCTGTGGGTATCCAAAAAGCTGTCCCGATGGTCTACCCGCCCCAGTTTTTTCAGTTTTCCGGCTCGGTACAGCATGGCCTCTGCAAGGGTCGTTTTCCCTGCGTCCACATGGGCCAGAATGCCGAGCGTCAAAGATTCTCTACTCATGTTTGTTATTTTATCAGGCACAACCGAAATAATCAACCGATAATCCCGTATTTATGGGAAGGGTTCGATTTCCTTGTCATCCTTATGCAAAATATTGTGTGGATTTCTAAAACTTTGACTACCATTTTTGTAAGAAGTATGTTATAATTACATGTCAGAATGTGCCTTAGGACAAGCGGGGCACCTTTCCCGCTCTACAAAGGAGGAAATATATATGAAGAAAATCCTTGTTTTGGAAGATGAGGCCAACATCCGCAGCTTTGTGGTTATCAATCTGCGCCGCAGCGGCTACGAGCCCATTGAGGCGGAAACCGGCGCCGAGGCGCTGGAGAAATGGAAGGTCAACCCTGACATCTGCCTGGCCCTGCTGGATGTGATGCTGCCGGATATCGACGGATTCGAAGTCTGCCGCCGCATTCGTGCCTCCGGCTCCAAGATTGGAATTATTATGCTGACTGCCAAGAGCCAGGAGATCGACAAGGTAACCGGCCTCATGACCGGGGCGGACGACTATGTGACCAAGCCCTTCTCCCCCGCCGAGCTCACCGCGCGGGTGGACGCGCTGATTCGCCGCCTGGGTGTGGACGAAGACGAGAAGGCCAGCGTTGAAATCGCCAGCGGCCCCTTCCTGCTGAACACCCGCAACCGCACGCTGGAAAAGAACGGCCAGCGCCTGAAGCTGACGCAGATCGAATACCTGCTGATGAAGCTGTTCATGGAAAACCCCGGCAAGGCCATGAGCCGTGAGGATATCCTCTCCGCCGTTTGGGGCAGCGACTTTTCCGGCGAGCTGAAGACCGTGGACGTCAACATTCGCCGTCTCCGCATCAAGATCGAGTCCGATCCCACGGAACCGGAGTTTTTGACCACTGTTTGGGGCTATGGATACAAGTGGGGTTACTGAGAAGAGCGGGAAAACCCGCCTCTTCTCTCTGAAGCAAGCGCTTCAGCTTTGCAAGAGTCTGCGCATCCGGCTGATGCTGGCGAGCATCGGCACGCTGATGCTTTTGATGATTGCCGCCTGGGGCATTGCATGGGGCAGGTATACGCTGGCCGGCACCATGATCGTGCTGACCTGCTTTGCCATCATCGCGCTGCTGCTCTGGTTTTGGCGGAGCATCACCAATCCCATTGAGCGGCTCACCGACTTTGCCGACTATATCGCCTCCGGCAGCTACGGCAGCCAGATGGAAAACCCCGGCGAGGATGAAATCGGCGCTCTGACCGAGGCCATCAACCACATCTCCCTGCAGACTGCCGCCGCCGAAAAAACGCGGACGGAATTCATTTCCCAGGTGTCCCATGAGCTGCGCACGCCCTTGACCGCCATCACCGGCTGGGCCGAGACCATCGCCTACGACGAAGCGGTGCAGGGCGACTCCCTGCGCGGCATCAACATCATTTCCCGGGAAGCGGAACGGCTGACCGGCATGGTCATGGAGCTGCTGGAATTCACCCGTATTCAGGATGGGCGCTTCAATTTGCGCATTGAGCTGCTGGACATCTCCGCCGAGCTGGAGGACGCGCTCTTTACCTACGGAGAGCTGATGCGGCAGGCAGGCTTGGAGCTGAACTATACGGCCTCGCCTGTGGAGATCCCCCTGATTCCCGGCGACCCCGAGCGGCTGAAGCAGGTTTTTCTGAACCTGCTGGATAACGCCTCCAAGCATGGCGGCGAGGGCAAGAAGGTAGACGTTGCCATTCTGCAAAAGGGCGACAGAGTCCACATCACCGTGCGGGACTACGGGCATGGCATCCCCGAGGCAGAGCTGCCCCATGTGAAGGAAAAGTTTTACAAGGGAAGCTCCAAAAACCGCGGCACCGGCATCGGACTTGCCGTGTGCGATGAGATCGTCACCCGCCACGGCGGCCAGCTTTTGGTGGAGAACGCCGAGGGCGGCGGCTGCCGGGTCACGGTGATCCTGCCGATGGAGAATAACTAAGCATTTTCAGGAGTACTGTATGGCAAAACAATTGAAACAATCCTGCTCTTTCCGCACCTCGATCGGCGGGCAGGCTTTGATCGAGGGTATTTTGATGCGCGGGCCCACCAGGCAAGCCATCGTTTGCCGCACCAAGGACGGCCTTGTGGAAAAGACGGAGGAGCTGAAGCTTTTGAAGGATCGCTACCCGATCCTGAAGGTCCCCTTCCTGCGGGGCACCGCCATCTTTCTGGATTCCATGGTCAAGGGCATGCAGGCCCTGACCTATTCGGCCAATCTGCTTCCCGAGGAGGAGCAGGGCGAACCGGATAAGCTGGATCAATGGATCGAGGCCCATTTTCCCGCGGAGAAGGCGCAAAAGCTGATCATCGGCCTTGCGGTGGTGCTGGGCATCGGTCTCTCGGTTGGGCTGTTCATCTTTTTGCCCGCGTTTCTGGTGCGGCTGATGAACTACCGGCAGACTTTTTCTCTGCCGCTGGTCAATCTGCTGGAGGGCGTGCTGCGGGTCGTCATCCTGCTTCTTTATATGGCTCTTGTCAGCAAGGTGAAGGACGTCAAGCGCCTCTTCTCCTATCACGGAGCCGAGCATAAAACCATCTTCTGCTATGAGCACGGGCATGCGCTCACCGTTGAAAACGTGCGGAAGGAACGCCGTTTTCACCCCCGCTGCGGCACCAGCTTTCTTTTGGTCGTGGTGCTGGTCAGCATTCTGGTCAATCTGCTGTTCAATTTCTTGTTCCCCATTACCAATGTCTTCGCCCGGATCGGCTGCCATATTCTGTTGATCCCGGTGGTCGTGGGCATCAGCTATGAGATCAACCGCTGGTGCGGCGGCCATGACAACTGGCTCTCCGCCATACTCTCCGCGCCGGGGAAATGGCTGCAGCACATCACCACAAACGAGCCGGACGACAGCATGATCGAGTGCGCGATCCGCGCCATGGAGCTTGTCATCCCCGAGGAAAAGGGCAGTGACGCCTGGGGAAGCTGAAGAGTTGAGGTGAATTGGATTGAAAACCTATAACGAACTGTTTTTGGCCGCAAGAAATGTTCTGCGCCAGTATGGGGTGGAAAGCTGCAGTCTGGAGGCAAGGCTTCTGGTGGCCCAGGCCGCCGGCAAAAGCACGGCGGATCTGCTGCGGGACATGAACCTGTACACCACCCCCGCAGTGGAGAATAAGGTCACCGACTATCTGGCCCGCCGCCTGCGCGGGGAGCCGGTTGCCTACATAACGGGGGCATGGGATTTTTACGGACTTCCTATGACCGTCACGCCCGACGTGCTGATCCCCCGGATGGACACAGAGCTTTTGGTTGACACTGCCAAGGAAATTCTGGTGGGCCGGAAGATGGACGCCAGAATCCTGGATCTATGCTGCGGCAGCGGCTGCATCGCCTGCGCGCTGGGACACGAGCTGCCGGCCAGCAAGCTGGTGGCGGTGGACATTTCCGCCAGCGCCTTGGAGGTCTGCCGGAAGAACCTGGCCGCCAACCGTCTCTCCTCCCGCTGCCTCACCATCCAGGCTGACGCCACCTCTGCCCCGCCGCTGAGCATCGGCACCTTTGATATGATCGTGTCGAATCCCCCTTATATTGCCAGCGGCGAGATCATGGAGCTGGATAGCTCTGTGCGGGATTATGAACCCATCTGGGCCTTGGACGGCGGCAAGGACGGTCTGCGCTTCTATAAAGGGATCCTGAAATACTGGAAGTCCCTGCTCCGCCCCGGCGGCTACCTGCTCTTTGAGGTAGGCGAAGGCCAGGCGGAAGCCGTGAAAAACATGATGCTGGCCGCCGGCTTTGCCGCGGCTGACACACGGAAAGACACGATCGATGTGGAGCGCGTTGTCATCGGAAGAATGTACGATTTGGAGCAGGTCTTTTGATTGTCCGTTTTATGGGACACCATGTCTGCTAAGATAAGGCTGTACTTGACCTAGATTGCAAAAGTGAAGGTCACTTTTTAAGGGTAAAAACAGGTGTGCGAGG
>CAYNBS010000016.1:0-29280 GCA_964395795.1 uncultured Oscillospiraceae bacterium | reverse complement strand
CGAGCTTGCGCACCACTTCCCAGGTCTCCTGGGTCATGGGGTGGTTGTCGTTCTTATAGCCCTCGGTCGTCCACCACACGGTGTCCTTGGAGTTTTCGTCCATGACAATGTATTTATCCTTGGGGGAGCGGCCGGTGTAAATGCCGGTCATCACGTTCACTGCGCCAAGCTCGGTGAGAACGCCCTTGTCATAGCCCTCCAGGGAGGGATCCATTTCATCCTTGAAAAGCTGCTCGTAGCTGGGATTGTAGATGATTTCGGTAGCGCCGGTAATGCCGTATTTGCTCAGATCGATGTGTGCCATGATGCATCAAACCCCTTTCGGAAATTTTGTTGGTTCCGCGCATCGGGCGGATACGGATACAAATTCAATATAACACATGCCGCCCCTCTCCGTCAATCGAAAGGGAGCGGAGACGTTTCGAGATTTAAGAGGACGGGAGCCAAGCTGCCATGTCACGGTCGCGGCAATCCGTTTCCCCTGTGAAGGAGGCAGGGGAGAAATCAGAAGACAATAGGGACGCTCTGGTTTTCAGAGCGTCCCTATTGTCTTATTCTTCTTCTGTCTCGGGCAGAGCCTGCACCAGCACCTTTTCCACCCGGCGGCCGTCCATGCTGAGCACCGTGACGCGCCAGCGTTCATAGGTGAAGCTGTCGCCCACCTCCGGGAAGGCACCGAAGCTCTCCACAGTCCAGCCGCCCACGGTTTCGCTCTCGGCCTCGAAGCTGTCCTCGTCGATGCCGAGCAGCTCCAGAAAATCAGAGAGGACCATGTCGCCGTCCAGCTCGTATTCGCTCTCCGAGCGCTGGACCACTTCCTGCTCCACCGTGTCCGTTTCGTCCCAGATATCGCCCACGATCTGCTCCAGCACGTCCTCCATGGAGAGAACGCCCAGAGTGCCGCCGTACTCATCGGAGACGATGGCCAGGTGCTGCCGGGCCTTTTTCAGCGCGTTCAGCACTGCTGGCAGCTTCATGGTCTTGTACACATAGCAGGGGGGCATCAGAAGCTTGCGGATGTCGGTGTGCCCGTCCTCGGTCATGGCCTTGAGGAAGTGGTTCAGGTACAGCACGCCGATGATGTTGTCGATGCTACCCTCATAGACCGGGAGCCGGGAGAAGGGGGCCTCCTCCACCAGCGCCAGGATATCCTCCCAGTCGTCCTCAATGTCGATGGCGCAGACGTCCACCCGCGCGGTCATCACCTCGGAGGCGGAGATCTGGTCAAACTCGATGGCGGCCTGGACCAGCTCGCTTTGATCTTCGTCCAGGACTTCCTCGTCCTCGGCGGTTTCGATCAGGTTCTGCAGCTCCTCTACCGCCTCTTCGGCGTCCTCATCCTCCTCGCCCTTGAGGGGGCGGGTGATCAGGTCGATGAGCTTTACCACCAGCCAAACCAGAGGCCCAAGCAGCAGCATCAGCCCCCGCACGGGGTAGGCGTAGCGCACGGCCACCCGGTTGGCGTTTTTCTTGCAGGTGATTTTGGGGATGGTCTCCCCGAAAATGATAATGACGATCGTGATGATCAGCGTGCCCAGCCAGACCTTGTCTTCTCCCTGGGTGAGCCGGTAGACCAGCACCGTCACCAGGGAGGAGGCGGCGATGTTCACCAGGTTGTTGCCGATCAGAATGGCGCTGAGCGCATCGTCAAAGCGCCCGGCGATCTTGGCGGCGAGCCCGGCCCGCTTGGAACCGTCGTCCCGCAGATGCTCCAGGCGCAGGGTCGAGCAGGAGGAATAGGCCATCTCCGATCCGGAGAAGAAGCCGGAGAGGATCACGCAAAGGACGATGCCCGCGATAAGGAATACGGTCTCGGTCATGCCTCCTCGCCCCCTTCCTCTTCCTCGGTCAGGAGCGCGACCTTCAGCTTGCGGATGCGGTTATGTTCCATGGCGGAGACGGTGACCTCCAGCGCATGGTAACGGAAGCTGTCGCCCACCTTGGGGATGGCGGTAAACTGCTCATAGGCCCATTCGCCCATGCGGGTGTTCACCAGCTCCTCGTCCCCGTCCGGGTCCTCGTAATCCAACTGCTCCATCACATCGCTGACGCTCTCGTCCGCGTCCACCAGCAGAACGCCCTTGCCCAGCTCCACAAAGGGCTCCTCTACCACGTCGTCCTCATCCCAGATTTCGCCCACCAGCTCCTCCAGGATATCCTCTACCGTGACAATGCCCAGGGTGCCGCCGTAGTTGTCGGTGACAACGGCCATGTTCTGCCGCTTTTTGGACATGATGGGCAGCAGCTCGTCGATATTGGTGCTCTGGTGGATGAAGAAAGGCTGGTCCAGCAGGCTCCGCAGGTCCAGCGCGTCCTTCTGATGCAGATAGGCCTTGATGAAGCGGCGGATCTGCAGGATGCCGATGATGTTGTCCACGCTGCCCTCGTAGACGGGAAGGCGGCTGTGGTTCTGGGACTTGATCTGGGAGAGGATCTCCTCCAAACTGTCCTCGATATCAATGGCCTCCAGGTCCACCCGGGGGGTCAGGATGCTCTCCACCGTAACCTCGCCGAACTGCAGCGCAGAGGAGATGAGGTCGCCCTGCTCTTCATCCAGGCTGCCTTCCTCGGTCATATCCTCGATGATATCGTAGAGCTCATCCTCTGTCACGGAGATCTCGGGATCGCCCTTGGTCAGCGCCGCGGCGCCATGGCCGATCAGCGTCAGCAGGGAGGAGACGGGCCAGAACAGCACCATGAAAAAACGCAGCGACCCGGCGGTGGCCTTGCTCAGCCGCTCGGGGTATTTCTTGGCAATGCTTTTGGGCAGCATCTCGCCGGCGAAGAACACCACGATGGTGGTGACAATGGTGCTGACGCTCACCGCGCTCAGCCCCCAGAGGCGGGTGACCGCCACCGTGACCAGGGACGCGGCCGCAATATGCACAATGTTCGTGCCGATCAGCAGGGTGCTGATGGCCCGGTCAAAGTGATCCAGCACATACAGGGCCTTCTCGGCCCGCCCGTCGCCCTTGTCGGCGGCGGTTTTGATTTTGTTGCGCGAGGCGGAGGCAAAGGCCGTTTCCGCCACGGCGAAATAGGCTGCAAAAAGCAGCAATATGACTGCGACGATCCAGGGCAACCAGGACGATCGACTGTCGCCATCCATAATTGGACATACACTCCCTTTATAATAAAGTTTCAGCATAGTGTAGCACAGTTCCCAAACTTCGTCAATACAAAACCCCTTTTTTACCCCGGGGGGTTTACCCCGGGAAAGTGCGGACTATGCAAAAAGCTGCATACTTGCGCGAAGGTCTTGCCTGGGTTATACTGAACACAGCAAGAATCCAAGGAGGAACCCATCATGCTGAACCGAGACGCCAGAAAGAAGACGCGCTTTTCGGATTTCCTTTCCGCCGACTATGCGCGGGATTATATCCGCCAGGATACGCCTTATGAGGAACAGATCCGCCGGGCTGCGGAGCGGATCCGCGGGGCGGACTATGTGCTCATCGGCGCAGGTGCCGGCATGAGCGCCGCGGCGGGAGCACAGTACGGCGGCGATTATTTTGCGGAGCATTTTGCCGAATTTCAAAAGGTCTACGGCAAAGGACCCTACATGCAGGACATGTACTCCGCCGGCTTTTATCCCTACCCTGATGAGGAGAGCCGCTGGGCCTACTGGTCCCACATGGCGCTGCTGGCCGGCATCGACCTGGACGTGACCGACCTGCACAA
Organism: uncultured Oscillospiraceae bacterium; assembly: GCA_964395795.1. GTDB lineage: Bacteria > Bacillota > Clostridia > Oscillospirales > Oscillospiraceae > Limivicinus. The sequence goes on along the minus strand of CAYNBS010000016.1, from coordinate 25,599 downwards.
AACGGTTCTGGACGCGCTGCGGGACAAGAAGATCTTCCTGCTCAGCACCAACGTGGACGGGCAGTTTGAAAAGGCGGGGCTGCCACCGGAGCAGATTTTTGCCACCCAGGGCAGTTTCCGGCTGATCCAGTGCAAGCGGGGCTGCCACCCCAGGACCTATGACGCCGAGGCCATGTTCCGCCGGATGGAGCAAGCCCGGAGGGACGCCAGGATCCCCAGCAATCTGGTGCCCCGCTGCCCGGTCTGCGGCGGCGAGATGGCCATGAACCTGCGTTCGGACAATGATTTTGTGGAGGATGAAAACTGGCATGCCGCGGAGGATCGGTTCAGCCGCTTCCTCTCGGCATGCAGGGATGGGAAAACCGTGCTGCTGGAGCTGGGCGTGGGCTTCAATACGCCCACCATCATTCGCTTCCCCTTTGAGAAGCTGACCCGGGAGCACAAGAACATCAGCCTGATCCGCCTCAGCCGCAGCAAAGCCCTTGTGCCCGCAAGCCTGGGGGAGCGTGCCATCGGCATCAACGCCGATATGGCGCGGAGCATCACGGATCTGGCCACGCTGCTCCGTGAGCCGGAGGAGAAAGAATGAGGAGAGAGACGCAGCGAAAGCCCGGCCTTGCCCGGCGGATTCTGGGGGACCTGCTGATCCTGGCGGTGCTGCTGCTGACCGCGGATGTGACCGTGGTGATGCTGGGCAGGATCCAGAAGGTGGTGCTGAAGGCGGACTATCAGAACATCTTTGCCCATGAACTGATCCTCTGCGCGGTGCTGCTGGTCTTTGCCCTGGACCTGCGCTTCGGCTTTTTCACGAAGCTGCGGAGCCGGGCGGGAAAAGCCCTGGGCTGGACCTGCCGGATCCTGGTGACGATGGCGGCGGCGGTGATCCTGTTCTTCTGCGGCCGGGTGGCGGTGGGCGGCATGATCTGCACGGCGGAGCCCGCCTCCCACGCCATTGTGCTTGGAATGGCGCTGCAGGACGGACAGCCCACCCGGGATCTGCTGGCCCGGCTGGACACGGCCCGGCAGTATAGCGAGGAAAACCCCGGCGCGGTGCTGATCCTGACCGGCGGGAACCCGGATGAATCAGGGCGAACCGAGGCTCAGGTCATGCGGGAGCTGCTGGTGGCCCAGGGCGTACCCGAGGACCGGCTGCTGCTGGAGGATCAGGCCGCCACCACGAAGGACAACTTCCGCAACACGGCCCGGATGCTGGATCCCGGGCTGCCGGTGGTGCTGATCAGCAGCGACTATCACATGGACCGGGCCGCAGCCACCGCCCGCAGCTCCGGCTTTACCCGGGTGCTGCGCCTGCCTGCCCCGTCGGAATTTCTCGCCTACGGCGCGAATATGCTGTGGGAGGTCATCCTGGATCTGAACGAACTGCTCAAATGAAACGAACGCCGCCCCGACGGGGCGGCGTTCCGTGTTTCGTTATGCTGTTTCTGCGCCTTGGGGCGTTCAGCCATGGCGGCGCCAACGGCGCCATGCGAAGACACCCAGACCCGACAGCCCCAGCACAGAGGCCAGCAGCAGCGCCGTCCAAAGACCGGAACGGGAAGAATCGCCGGTAATAGGCGTGGTGCTGTTGCGGATGAGGAAACCATTTTTTCTGGGGGTGATGCTGGTGTAATAGCCCTGCACGGCTTCCTCGGTAACGCTGTACTCGATCTCCTTGCCGTTTTCGTATTTGTATACGTCCTCGAAGATGTGGTTCCACTTGCCCTTTTCATCGGGGGTGATCTTCACGGTCTCCAGATCCTTGCCGTTGGCTTTCAGCGTGATGGTGATGCTGGCGGGCCGCTTCTTGGCCTTGTTGTTGCCGTCGCTCCAGACCTTCTGCACCGGGATCGAGATGCGCTCCGGCTCATGCTTGTTGGTGATGGTGAAGCCCTCTATCGTGGTCTCGTAGTCCTCCACAGGATCCTCCGTGACGGTGTAGATGATCTCATCATCACCTTTAAACTCGGGAAGATCCTTGAAAACATAGATCCACTCATCCTCTTCCGTGACCTTGACCGTCTGTACCTCCACTCCGTCGGCCAGCAGGTGAACGGTGACGCTCTTGGGACGGATGCCGTCCCGGTTGTCATCGTCATCCCAGACCTTTTCCACGGTGATTTCGATGGTATCGACTTCGTGCGTGTTGGTAACGGTGAAGCCCTCTACCTTGGTTTCATAGCCATCCACGGGGTCCTCACTGACGGTGTATTCGATCTTTTTGCCATCCCGATAGACCGGCAGATCCGGGAAACTCCAGGCCCAGTCGCCCTCTTTGTTCAGCGTGGCATGGGAGACTTCCGTACCGTCCGCCAGCAGATGCACGGTGATGCTCTCAGGCCGCAGCTTATCCGCGTCGTTGGCGTCATCCCACACCTTGGTCACTTTGATGGTGGTGGTCTCGGGCTGATGGGTGTTGGTGATGGTGGCACCGGGGACGGCGATGGTACTGTCTGCCGTATAACCGGGTACGTCCTCCTCCCGGAAGGTGTAGGAGATTTCATTGCCGCCGTCATCGGTGGCGGGGAGGTTCACAAAGCGCACGGTATAGGTCTGATCGCCGTTATCGGTGATGCTGAGATTGTCCCGGTAATCCGCGGTCACGTCCTCCCGGTTTGCCAGCAGACGGACGCTGGAGGCGTAGTCCTCCGCGGCGGGGCGCAGGCCATCCTGGTTCTCCGCATCCTCCCACTTCTTGGTGATCTCCACAGCGGCCGCCGCCCGGACGGACAGGCTGGCCCGAACAGGTGTCATCTGCAGGCCGGCAAGCAGGCACTGGTAAGCGTCGGGGGCGCCGGGTTTGTAATTCGCGGGGCAGTATATGTACAGATAGTAGTCCTCAGGATGATCGGTATAGCCGATCAGCTCCCGATACGCATCCCGGTAGGCCTGGGGGAAGCTGTCGGAATTGTTGTCCTCCCTGGCATGGTTCACCAGGTAGCCCAGTGGGGTGCCGCCGGGACCGTAGACATCGTTGCCCTTCTCGTCCCGAACAGGATTGCCCTCCTCGTCCTTCAAAGCAAGGCTGTTGCCCGCATCGTCATAGGCGGGGAAGCACTTGGCGTCGGTGAAGCTCCTGATGGCCATGTTGGTCAGGTAACGGGCAAGGTCATCATCCAGCCCATATTTGGTCTGCACGTCCTTGCTGTGGTACAGGATGGCCAGCACATGGTCGTAGAGCTGGCGGGCGGTGATATCGTCGGCCTTGTTCTGCGCCAGGGAATACAGGAACTCCGGCGAGCCCATCTGCCGCTGGTAATGGCTGTCGGCGCCGGGCTTGGCATCGTTCTGATTGAAGCTGAAGACGGGGACGGAGCGATCCCCGTCCTTTATCCCATAGGTCTCCACGCCGGGATGCTGATGATCGGAGCAGACGTTGGTGTGACTGTGGTCGTTGTGGGTTTCGCCGGGATAATCCTTGACCTGCTCGCCGCGCTCCCGAGCAATGACGACAGGCGTCTCGCTCTCGCCGGGGAGGTAGCCATCCGGCACAGAGGCGATCCGCAGGGTGTACTGCCCCTCAGGGAGAAACACCGATTCTGCCTGGGCAGAGGAGATCAGCGTTGCGACCACCTTGCCGGAATCGTCCAGCACCTCTACACTGACGCCGGATACGGGCTTGCCCGCTTCGTCCAGAACGGTCACCGCCACCGGCTTTTCCGGCGCCGGCGGTGCCGGCTCCTCGCCCAGGGCGGTCACAGTGCTGCCCAGCGAAAGCAGCAGAGCAAGCGCAAAAAGAAGACTCATCACTTTTTTCATGGAAGATACCTCCGCGAGATGGATGGTGTGGGGATATGATTATCTATCGTATTATTATAAAGTCGGATGGCCTGTTTGTCAATCGGAGGGGAAGGCTTTCTCCACCGCGCAGACAGGCAATTTCTCCCAGAAGAAGGGAAGGGGAAGGCGGCAAGAAAGTCCCATTCCGATGGCAGAGCAGAAAAACAGGCGGCGCCGAAACAAATTCGGTGCCGCCTGCCCGTGCTTTATAAAGCCAGCGTCTCGATCCAGCGCTTCAGCTCCTCTTCGGTGGCCCGGGAAGAAAAGCGCTTTCCCGCCAGCACCCTGGCGCCCTTTGCCAGCATCTCCAAACGGCCCTGGCCCTCGCCAAGGGGGCTGCCGCCGGAGGTGAAGAAGGGGACGACGGTCTTGCCGCCGAAATCGTAGGTGTCCAGAAAGCTGTCGATGATGCTGGGCTCCCGATACCACCAGATGGGGAAGCCGAGAAAAACCGTGTCCGCCTCCGCCACCGGAGCGGCCTGATCCGCCATGGCAGGGCGGCAGGCGGGGTCCGCCATCTCCACGGTGCTGCGGGCCTTCTTGTCCATCCAGTTCAGATCCCGCCGCTCATAGGCCACGGCGGGCCGAATCTCGTACAGGGCCCCGTCAGCTGCCGCGGCCAGCGTTTTGGCAAGCCTTGCGGTGCTGCCGCTGGCGGAAAAATACGCGACCAGCTTTTTGCTCATGATCATTCCTCCTTGTTCTTTCCCGCTGTGCGGCGGGATGGGGTAATCCTTTTCCAAATCCATCATAGACCAAAAGCCTTGCCGCTGTCAAGGCGATTGCGGTTAACAAAGCCGTCGCCTTCCTGTTTCTGCTGTCGTTTCTGTTCTTGCATATTTCATCATTCTATTGTATAATTCCTTTGAGCGCACATTTTGCGTCTGTTAACTGAAACATATTGAGGGAGAGAATTACCATGGCTGAACTGAGACCGAAAATCGTCAAGCTCTGTCATATCGTTGGCGGCCTGACCGGCGTTGTGAACAAGATCGACGAGAACGCCCCCGAGTATTATTCCCTGGCCAGCATCGTCACCGACGATGAGGCCGATGTTGCCATTGCCGCAGGTCTCCGCAAGGAGCGCACCGTCGGCTATCTCGCCAAGAAGGTCGGCAAGCCCGTGGAAGAGGTGGAGAAGCTGGCCAAGCACCTGGCCTGGATCGGCGTGTTCCGCTGCACCTACGACGAAAAGCTGGGAGAAGACGTGTACTACATGCAGATCTTCGCCCCCGGCATTATGGAGATGCTGGTGAACAACCAGGAGCTGCTGAATACCCATCCCGAGGTTGGCAAGGCCTTCGAGGAGTACACCCGTATCCGCATGCAGACCATGTCCCCCTTGATCCCCAACGGCTACGGCCTGATGCGCGTTGTCCCCGTGGAGAGCGCCATCAAGGATCTCCCCGGCGTCAGCCCCTATGAGAAGCTGAGCTACTATCTGGACAAGTATGACACCTTCTCCGTGTCTCCCTGCTCCTGCCGTGCTTCCCGCACCTCCATCGGCGACGGCTGCGGCCACCTGGCCGAGGAGATGTGCATCCAGATGGGCAAGGGCGCGGAGCACTACATCCGTTCCGGCCGTGCCCGCAGGATCAGCAAGGAAGAGGCTCTGGAGATCATCGCCCGTGCCGAGGCAAACGGCCTCATGCACGATATCCCCAACATCGAAGAGGCCGGCGACAGCGCCGCCATCTGCAACTGCTGCTCCTGCGCCTGCTTCGGCCTGCGCGTGGGCCTGATGTTCGGCGCCCGGGACGCCATCCGTTCCAACTTCCAGGCGGAAGTGGACGAGGCCAAGTGCGTGGCCTGCGCCCAGTGCGTGGAGGTCTGCCCCGCCAACGCCCTGAAGCTGGGCCAGAAGCTCTGCACCACCGTGAACATCGCCCCTGCCAAGTACACCAAGCTCTCCGAGCACATCGTGTCCAAGGCCGCCTGGAATCCCGATTACCGGGAGAACCGGGAGGACGTGGTTCCCACCGGCACCGCCCCCTGCAAGGTGGCTTGCCCCGCCCACGTTCCCATCCAGGGCTATCTGAAGCTGGCTGCCCAGGGCCGTTATAAGGACGCCCTCGAGCTCATCAAGACCGAGAACCCCCTGCCCGCTGTCTGCGGCCGTATCTGCAACAAGCGCTGCGAGGCCGAATGCACCCGCGGCGGCGTGGACGAGGCTGTGGCCATCGACGAGGTCAAGCGCTTCATCGCCGACCACGATCTGCAGAGCGAGCACCGCACCGTGCCCAAGATGCTCAACCAGACCGGCAAGCCCTTTACCGAGAAGATCGCCATCATCGGCGCCGGCCCCGCCGGCCTGAGCTGCGCCTACTACCTGGCTCTCAAGGGCTACCCCGTCACCGTGTTCGACCGCAACCCGGTCCCCGGCGGCATGCTCACCATGGGCATCCCCAACTTCCGCCTGGAGAAGGACACCCTCAACGCCGAGATCGACATCATCCGCGAGATGGGCGTGGAGTTCAAGTGCGGCGTGGAAGTGGGCAAGGACGTGACCATCCAGCAGCTGCGTGAGCAGGGCTACAAGGGCTTCTATCTGGCCATCGGCGCCCAGAAGAGCGCCAAGATCCGGGTCCCCGGCGAAGAGCTGGAGGGCGTGCTCGGCGGCGTGGACTTCCTGCGGGAAGTGAACCTGGGCCACGAGGTCAAGGTCGGCAAGAACGTCGCTGTCGTGGGCGCCGGCAATGTGGCCATGGACGTGTGCCGCACCGCCGTGCGTCTCGGCGCTGAGAATACTTACATCATCTATCGCCGCTCCGAGGCTGAGATGCCCGCCGATCCCGAGGAAGTGGGCGAGGCCAAGGAAGAGGGCGTGCAGTTCCGCTTCCTCTGTGCCCCCGTGGAGATCCTGGGCGAGGACGGCAAGGTCAAGGCCCTGAAGGTGGAGCGCATGACCCTGGGCGAGCCCGACGAGAAGGGCCGCCGCAAGCCCGTTGGCACCGGCGAGTTCGAGGAGATCCCCGTGGACACCGTCATCGGCGCCATCGGTCAGCGCGTGGACTTCGGCAAGCTGGATCTGGGCGAGATGAAGCTGGACAAGAAGGGGCTGGCCGAGGCCGATTCCCTCACCTACCAGACCGCGCAGCCTGACATCTTTGTGGGCGGCGACTGCTACACCGGCCCCAGCTTTGCCATCAACGCCATTGCTGCCGGCAAGGAGGCCGCCATCTCCCTGCACCGCTATGTCCATCCCGGCCAGACCCTGACCATGGGCCGTGACCGCCGCGTCTACCGCGCGCTGGACAAGGAGCATGTGCAGCTCACCGTGGGCAGCTACGACAAGGAGCACCGTCAGGAGCGGGGCTACAACGCCGAGAAGGCCAAGACCTTTGCCGACGCCCGCGTGACCTTCACCGAGGAGCAGGTCCGCAAGGAGACCGCCCGCTGCCTGGGCTGCGGCGCCACCAAGGTGGACCCGTACCTGTGCATCGGCTGCGGCATCTGCACCACCCGCTGCAAGTTTGACGCCATCCACCTGAAGAAGGTGCGCGATTGGCACGCGGGTACCTTTGAGACCATGCCCATCAAGGCGGCCGCCGGTCTCGTGAAGAAGGCGGGCAACATCGTTAAGCGCGCGGTGACCAAGTAATGCACGAGCTGGGAATTTGCGATGCCCTGCTGAAGATGATCCGGGGCATCATGAAAGACGAAGAGCTGGAGCAGATCGATAAGATCACGGTGGAGGTTGGCACCCTCAGCGGCGTGGTACCCAAGTTCCTGGCCGATTGCTGGGAGGCTGTGGCCGACGGGACCGAGCTGGAGAAGACGGAGTTTGTCATCGAAGAGCTGGCCGGCACCGCCCGGTGCATGGACTGCGGCGAGCAGTTCACCGCCGATCTGAACGACCTGAGCTGCCCTGCCTGCAAGGGCAAGAAGCTCCTGCCCCTGACCGGGCGGGATCTGACCCTGAAAGAAATCCTGGCATCATAAAGACCGATGCGGGCTGTGAGGGAGGCGACTTCTTCACAGCCCGTTTTCTACCCGCATCATAATGATCATCGGATGGCGAAATCAATCGAGAATTCGATTGATTTCGCTGCCAAACGACAGGTTTGGCAGCGAATGATTTTCAAAATCATTCGCCCGATGCTCATTGCAATGCGTATATGGCAAAACAGCCATGCTGTTTTGCTGCGCAGCAAAGCTGCGCAGCGAAAAGCTTTTTTGCTTTTCGCCATCATATAATCATTATAGAGAAGGGGGCGAAAGCGTATGCATTTTGTGGAGGCCAAGGGAATCCTGACCGGGAACTCCGGGTATTACGGGATGAATCTCTACCGCGGCTGCGTCCACGGCTGCATCTACTGCGACAGCAGAAGCCGCTGCTATCAGTTTCAGCACCCCTTTGAGGACGTTGAGGTGAAGCAGAACGCGCCGGAGCTGCTGGAGCGGGCGCTGCGCAGCAAAAAGCAGAGATGCATGATCGGTACGGGCTCCATGTCCGACCCCTATCTGCCCTGCGAGGAGCAGCTGGGCCTGACCCGGAGATGCCTGGAGATCATCCGGCGCTACGGCTTCGGGGCGACGGTGTTGACCAAATCCGACCGGATCCTGCGGGATATCGACTTGCTGGAGGACATCCACATTGCCGCAAAATGCGTGGTGCAGATGACGCTCACCACCTACGACGAGGCCCTCTGCAAGATCCTGGAGCCCAATGTGTGCAGCACCCAAAGGCGGATCCAGGTGCTGGAGCAGATGGGGGAGCGGGGAATCCCGACCCTGGTCTGGCTCAGCCCCATCCTGCCCTACATCAACGATACGGAGGAGAACCTCCGGGCGATTCTGGACGCGTGCGTCCGGGTGAAGGTAAAGGGGATCGTCTGCTTCGGCATGGGGCTGACGCTCCGGGAGGGAAGCCGGGAATATTATTATGCCGCCCTGGACCGGCATTTTCCCGGCCTGAAAAAACGGTATATCCAGCAATATGGGAATGCCTACGAGCTGCCGAGCCCCAACGCCGACGCCCTGATGCGGCTGTTTCACGAGACTTGCAAGGAAAACGGGATCCTCTCCACCCCGGAGGCGTGCTTCCGGTATCTGGGGGAGCTGCCGGAGCGGGAGAGACAAATGAGCCTCTTTGACGGGGAATGAGCGATCATGCTTGTAAAAGCCTGAAAAAACCAGTATAATGATCATCGGATGGCGAAATCAATCGAGAATTTGATTGATTTCGCTGCCAAACGACAGGTTTGGCAGCGAATGATTTTCAAAATCATTCGCCCGATGCTCATTGCAATGCGTATATGGCAAAACAGCCATGCTGTTTTGCTGCGCAGCAAAGCTGCGCAGCGAAAAGCTTTTTTGCTTTCCGCCATCATATAATCATTATAATCAAAGCGGTGATATAGATGACAAATTACAAGGAACTCAAGGCCCAACTCAAGAGCCTGATCGAGGGCGTGCCCTATCGGATCGCAAACCTTTCCAACGCCGCCGCCCTGCTCTGGCAGGAGCTGGAGGGGCTGAATTGGGCCGGCTTCTATCTGCGGGAGGGGGACAAGCTGATCCTTGGACCCTTCCAGGGCAAGCCTGCCTGCATCCTGATCTCCCTGGGCAAGGGCGTCTGCGGCACCGCTGCCGCTGCGGGAAAGACCCAGCGGGTGGAGAACGTGCACGATTTCCCGGGGCATATCGCCTGCGACTGCGCCTCCAATTCGGAGATCGTGGTGCCCATCCGCTTTGCGGGGGAGACGGTTGCGGTGCTGGACCTGGACAGCCCGCATTTTGCCCGCTTCACGGAGGAGGACGCCGCAGGGCTGGAGGCTTTTGCCCAAATCCTGGAGGAAGAATGGGGAAACATGAGATGATCGAAAGAATTGATTTTGCCCGGGCCAGGGAGATCCTGGACCGTGAGCCGGAGGCCGTGCTGCTGGATGTGCGGGAAGAGGCGGAGTATATCACCGGCCACGCGGTGGACGCGGTGCTGCTCCCCGTGGACGAGCTCACGGACGAGACTGCCCTGGACGTGATCCCGTCGCTCAGCACCCCGGTGCTGGTCTACTGCCGCTCCGGCTACCGCAGCAATGTGGCGGCTCACAAGCTGGCGGAATACGGATATGAGCGGATCTACGATCTGGGCAGCCTGATCGGTTGGCCCTACGGCCTGGAATAAAGGCAGAATCACAGGAAATCTACAGTTTTTTGTTGCATTTTCTGAAAAAAGGGGTATAGTAAAGGCAAGAAGACCGACAACAAAACATGTTTCAGGAGGGGAAAACCATGGGTAAATTTTTCGTCAAGAACACCAAGTCCGGCATCAAGTTCGACCTGAAGGCCACCAACGGTGAGGTCATTGCCACCAGCGAGATTTACACCACCGAGGCTGCCTGCCGCAAGGGCATCGAGAGTGTGCGCCGCTGCTGCCTTGGCCCTGTGGAGGATCAAACGGTGGAGAACTTCGAAGTGCTGAAGCACCCCAAGTTCGAGGTTTATACCGATAAGGCCGGCGAGTTCCGCTTCCGCCTGAAGGCCCGCAACGGGCAGATCGTCGCGGTGGGCGAGGGCTATAAGAAGAAAGCCTCCTGCCTCAACGGGATCGAGAGCGTCAAGAAGAACGCCCCCGAGGCCGAGATCGTCCGGGTGGAGGAGTAAAAACCGGGACAACAGAAGAAAGCTCCGAAAAAACGGGAACTCCGGAAAGAGTTCCCGTTTTTCGCGGATGGAAGTAAGCAGCCGCACGCTTTCCCATGGGCAGCGTATCCCCGGTGCCAAACCTTTGTGTGCAGACGAAAATAGCCGCGCGATGGTGCAGCCTTTTTGTTCAAACAGACGAAACTGCGTAGAACGGCCTATCTCCTATTGACAAAGTGGGAATTGAAACTTATAGTAGGGTCATCCATTTTAAAGGAATGAGGGCCATGCCTCGACTGTCCGAGCGATGTTGACGGCACCTGTTTTGGGAGCTGCCCAAGTCATCGCTTTTATGCATGATAGAATGGAGGAACCTGTTATGTCGAAAATATATACCGCAGTCGACCAGCTCATCGGCCACACCCCGCTGCTGGAGCTGGTGCACATGGAGAAGGAAGAGGGTCTGGAGGCCACTGTTTTGGCCAAGCTGGAGTATCTGAACCCCGCCGGGTCCGTGAAGGACCGGGTCGCCAAGGCCATGATCGACGACGCCGAGGCCAAGGGCCTGCTGAAGCAGGGCTCGGTGATCATCGAGCCTACCTCCGGCAACACGGGCATTGGTCTTGCCGCTGTTGCCGCCGCCCGGGGCTACCGCATCATCATCGTCATGCCCGAGACCATGAGCGTGGAGCGCCGCCAGCTGATGAAGGCCTTCGGGGCCGAGTTGGTGCTCACCGAGGGTGCCAAGGGCATGAAGGGCGCGATTGCCAAGGCTGAGGAGCTGGCAAAGGAAATCCCTGGCAGCTTTATCCCGGGCCAGTTTGTGAACCCGGCCAATTCCGCCGCCCATCGGGCTACCACCGGACCGGAGATCTGGGAGGATACTGATGGGAAGGTGGATATCTTCGTGGCGGGCGTGGGTACCGGCGGCACCATCACCGGCGTGGGCGAGTACCTGAAGAGCCGGAATCCTGCCGTCAAGGTGGTGGCGGTGGAGCCTGCAAGCTCTCCGGTGCTCTCCAAGGGCAGCGCCGGACCCCACAAGATCCAGGGCATCGGCGCAGGCTTTGTGCCCGAGGTGCTGAACACCCAGGTCTATGACGAGGTCATCGCCGTGGAGAATGAGGACGCCTTTGCCGCCGGCCGGAAGATCGGGAAGCGGGAGGGTGTGCTGGTGGGCATCTCCTCCGGCGCCGCGGCGTATGCGGCCATCCAGCTTGCCAAGCGGCCGGAGAACAAGGGCAAGACCATCGTGGTCCTCCTGCCCGATACCGGCGACCGCTACCTGTCCACGGCCCTGTTTGCGGAATAAGAGATGAACAAGATGGAAGCCGGGCGCTTGCCCGGCTTCATTTTGTCTCTTTCCCGAATCCACAAATCGACTGCGGTTGACAGGGGCGGGCCCCGGCAGTATAATTAAAAAGATCATTTTTGCCTGAGGTGACTGCCATGTACAAGAGAATTCAAGCACAGGACCCGGAGGTCTACGCCGCCATGCAGCGAGAGCTGCAGCGCCAGCGGGATCATATCGAACTGATCGCGTCGGAAAACTTCGTCAGCCCCACGGTGCTGGAGGCGATGGGCAGCCACCTGACCAATAAATATGCCGAGGGCTATCCCGCCGCCCGGTACTACGGCGGCTGCCAGTATGTGGACGAGATCGAGAACCTGGCCATCGAGCGGGCCAAGCGCCTCTTCGGCGCGGAGCACGCCAACGTCCAGCCTCATTCCGGCTCCAACGCCAACATGGCGGTGTATATTGCCCTGCTCCAGCCGGGGAATACCATTTTGGGCATGGATCTGACCCATGGCGGGCACCTGACCCACGGCTCTCGGGCCTCCATCTCCGGCAAGTATTTTAACGCCCAGTTTTACGGCGTGGAGCGGGAGACGGAGCGGATCGACTATGACAAGGTGCTGCAGAAGGCGGAGGAGTGCCGCCCCAAGCTGATCATCGCCGGGGCCAGTGCCTATCCCCGCTTCATCGACTTTGAAAAGATGCGCCAGATCGCCGATGAGGTCGGCGCCTATCTCATGGTGGACATGGCCCATATCGCGGGCCTTGTGGCGGCGGGCTTGCATCCCAGCCCCGTGCCCTATGCCCATGTGGTCACCACCACCACCCACAAGACCCTGCGTGGCCCCCGGGGCGCCCTGATCCTCTGCAAGGAGGAGCTGAAAAAGAAGATCAATTCCGGCGTTTTCCCCGGCACCCAGGGCGGGCCGCTGATGCACATCATCGCGGCCAAGGCCGTCTGCTTTGGGGAGGCGCTGACGCCTCAGTTCCGCGCCTATCAGGAGCAGATCGTGAAGAACGCCGCCGCCCTGGCCGGCGAACTGCAGGCGCGGGGCGTTCGCCTGGTCTCCGGCGGCACGGACAATCACCTGATGCTGGCGGATACCATGAGCCGCGGCAAAACCGGCAACGAGGTGCAGGAGCTGCTGGACGCGGCCAACATCACCGCCAACAAGAACACCATCCCCTTTGATACCCAGTCCATGCGGCAGACCTCCGGCATGCGCTTCGGCACCCCTGCCGTGACCAGCCGGGGCATGGGCGAAGAGGAGATGCGGCAGATCGGCGCCGCCATCGCCCGCCTGATGGATGAGGGCGAGGCTGCCGTACCCGAGGTGCGGGAGCAGGTCATCGACCTGTGCCGCCGCTTCCCCCTGTACCCGGAGCTGTAAGAGGATCTGACCCGGCGCGTTTCCCCGAGGATGAGGAGACGCGCCGTTTTTTTGCATTCCCCCGAAAAAAGGATCGTGCGGCTGAAACCTTTTTTCCTCTTCATCCGTTATACAGGCAGAAATCCCGGAGAGAAAGAGAGGGAAGACGATGGAAGCGAAGCTGGAATTTGCCAGCGTGGGCCTGCGCAGCCTGTACCGGGAGTACATGCCTTCGGTCTACCGCATGGCCTTCAGCTATCTGAAAAACCATCCCGACAGTGAGGATGTGACCCAGGAGGCATTCCTCCGCCTGGCCCAGAGCGGCAAGCGCTTTCAGGACAAGCGGCAGGTGCAGGCCTGGCTGATCGTCACGGCGGCGAATCTCAGCAAGGATCTGCTGCGCCGCAGCCACCGGAAGGATCTGCCCTTGGACGAGGCCAGGAACAGGGCCGCCGCTCCAAAGGAGAAGAGCGGGATCCTGGCGGCGGTGCTGGAGCTGCCGGAGAAGTATAAGACGGTGATCTACCTGCACTATTACGAGGGCTATGGCGTGCAGGAGCTGGCAAAGCTCCTGCATCGGCCCGAGAGTACCGTCAAAACCTGGCTGCGTCGCGGGCGGGAGCATCTGCGGGAGAGCCTGGGAGAAGAAGGAGGGGATGCGACATGACGGATGCGATGATTGTGAGCGCGTATGACGCCATGGGTCCGCTGCCCGGCGCGGAGGAGCGGATGTGGCGCAAGCTGGATCAAAAGCTGGGCGGCAAAGCGAAGGAGTGCTCGGTCACCCTGGAAAAGCGGCGGGTGAAGCCTGCCCTCATTGCCGCGGCGGCGGTGGCGGCGCTGGTGCTGCTGGCGCTGCTGGTCACTTGGCACGCCCCCGGAAAGGACGAGGCGAAGACCCTGCCCGCGGCTACCCCCGTGCCGGAGGGGCAGGAGGAGGCGGCCTTCCAGTCGGAGCGGCGGGAGCTGCGGCTCATCAACGCCAGTGTGGACGGCAACAGCTCCCTGCGTATCAAGGAGGAGGGAGAGTTTCTGGCCCGTGCCGTCCTGCCGGAGGGCATGGCAGTGGATCACTGGCTGATAAACGGCGAGCCGGTGGACGCCCAGGGGCGCAGCTTCAGCCTCCTTTTCCACAGCGAGGGCGTGGAGGAGGTGGAAGCCGTGCTCCGACCGGAGAAGCGGGTGACCTGCGGGGAGAACGCCTATCTCCAGTTCCTGGATGAAAGCGGCGCGGCCAGCGGCGCCATGTACAGCATCGTGTGCTTTGAGGATGACTATACCGTGCCCACCACGGGCCAGCTTCACGCAGGCGGCGTGATCTCCGCCTATGTCTCGCCCATCGTCCCCCTGGGGCAGGAGCTGGATTATTGGGTCATCGACGGGCAGCGGGTGGAGGCGGACCTGAATCCCCGGGGCATCCGGCTGGATAATCTGGATCACAGCGTGGAGATCGACGCGGTGCTGAAGGAGTCCCACCGGCGGGCCGAGACCGGGGAGGAGCTGGTGCTGCGGGGCGAGGCGCCGCCCGCCCGCCCGGCGGACGATCTGCCCGCCGCTGAATCCGCCCGGTCGGAGAAGGGAACGTGGGCGTACCTGGATCTGCCCCGGGACGGGATCACCTTTGACCCGGACGCCCCTGCAGGGGATGGACATATCCACGATTGGAAGGTGGACAGCTCCCGCTCCTGGAGCAATAGCTGCCAGGCGGAGGGGCAAAGCATGCTGATCTGCAGCGTCTGCGGCAGGGAATACGCCCTGCGGCTCCCGCAGCTGGAGCATCAACTCCACAGGGTGACGGAAAACGGCTGGACCTATGACGAGTGCATCGTCTGCGGATACCGATATGCGGTATATTATAACCCCTACAGCGGCGGCTCCGGCGGCGGAGGCGGCTCCGTCCTGCCGTCGACGCCCACCCCGCAGCCGACCAATCCGGTGATCCCTTGGGATCCATATCCATGATTATGTCGAGAGGAAGGAGAATTCAATGAACCAAGCAATCAAATGGAAGGGCTTTGCCTGGCTGCTGCTGGCGGCCTGCCTGCTGACGCTGCTGCTGCCCTGGATCACCCTCCGGGAGAACGGACACTCGGCATGGGAAATGATGCGCGGAATGATCGGGGAAGAGCAGCTGGAGCAGGAGATCCGGGAGGCGATAGAGGAAGAGGCAGACGCTGCGGCGGAGGAGGGCTATGAGCTGGACCCGGAGGCCATGAGCGACGCCATCCTGCTGCTCCTCCACGGGGATTTCCGCATCTGGGATTCGGCCCGTTTCTCCGCTGCGGTATGCGGAGGGCTTTCCGTGACGATGCAGCGGATAGAACCGTACTTTTTTGACGAAGAAGGAAATGCGAAAGAAGTGGGTCCCTTTGGTGAGGAAGAGAGGGAGATTCTTGCGCTGCTGCGGAATACTGCGGATCGCTTCCGCATGGAGGCCGTTCTGTGGTGGATCCTGCTGGGGCTTGCGCTGGCAGGGGCGCTGTGCGCCGCCGTCAGTATCCTCCGGGAAAAACGTTGGGGCGTCTATATTTTCGGCGTCACGGCCCTGGCGCTGTTTCTGCTGAACCTGACCGCAGTACTCCGCAACAACAGCTTGATCGAGAAGATTCTGTCTTACCTCATGGGAGATTTTTACGGCGGGTTTCCGGGATACGGCAGGTTCTGCCATGTTGCTCCCGCCGCGGTGTGCTTTCTGATCTTCGCGGCGCTGCTGGTACTGCACGGCCGCTTTGATCTGATCGACCTGCTCAGCCGCGTGACGCTCCGCCCCAAGGAGGAGGCGGGGCAGACCCTGCCGGAAGAAATGCCCGCCCCAACCGAGGAGCCGAAGCCCGAAATCCCCAGGGAAAACAAGGACGAAAACGAGGCCCCTGCGGAAGAGAAGGAAGGAGAAAAAACATGAAAAGAACCGTAACCCTGCTCCTGGCCCTGTGCCTGGTGCTGAGCCTCTGCGCCTGCGTGGGAGAGAAGACGGCCCCGGGCGGAGGCGAAACCCCTGCGCCTCAGACGGCAGAGAGCGTTCCCATGGGCGAGATCAGCCAGACCGCCTCCGGCGCCCGCTATGAGAATCCCTGGCTGGATCTGGCCTGCGACCTGGACGGCAATTGGTACGTCTACAGCGAAGAGGAAATGGCCCAGATCGTGGGTATGACCATGGAAAACTTTGACGATGCGGAATACCGGGAACGGCTGCAGAACGCGGAGCTGTATTACGACTTCTTCGCCGCCCGGCTGGACGGCCTGGCCAGCATCAATATGAACTATTCCCAGCCCGTGGACGGGGCGGACGCCATGACGGAGGAACGCTACGTCCAGATGGCGCTGCCCGAGCTGCAAAAGGGCCTGGAGGCCGGCGGCATGACCGGCGTGAAGGTGGAGACTGCGACCATGACCTTTGCCGGGCAGGAGAAGACCGGCGTCAGCTTCTACGCCTTGGGCCAAGGGGTGGACTACTACGGCCTGCAGTTTTACTTCTTCGTGGAGGGCAGGGTGGCAACGCTGACCCTGGGCACCTTCGGAACGGATCAGACCGCCGAGCTGGCCCGGCTGTTCTACGCCCTGTCCGCCGGCCCACAGGAGACGGAGTCTGCCCCGGGCGGCCTGGACACCCAGCGGGGCGCAGCCTCCCTGGAGGAAATCCAGGGCATCCTCACCGGGGACTTCCTTTTTACGGAGGAGCAGGTGAACTGCATGTCCTACGAGATGCTGCTGGGTTGCGTGCTGACCTGCGACCCGGAAAACGGGCTGCAGCTGGTGGAGGACTATGACCTGCCTGCCATCACCGCTCTGCTGAACGAACGCTTTTTCTCCGCCGTCGGCAGCACGCCTGTCCGCTATGGGGCGTTTTCCTACGCCCATTATCCCGTGACGGATGAGATCCGGCAGGAGACCCTGCACTGGTACCAGGAGCAGGAGAGCAGCATCGTGGCGGAGTACGGGGAGTACCCCTACCAGCGCATCCGTGAGGAGACGGAGGGCTATCAGGAATTTGTAGGCGTGGTTTACACTGTGACAGACGGCGCCGGGAACAGCACCAAGGGCGTTGATTCCTTTGAGGAAAACGGCCTGATGATTATCAAGTCCAACGGTCGCTACTTCTGGATGGCATTCTGCCTGTTTGACGGACTTGCGTGAGGAGGAGAAGTATGAAACGAAGAACAAGCTGCGCCCTGGCGCTGCTCCTGTTGGCGGCCCTGCTGGCAGGCTGCGCCGGCCCGGCACCCCTGCCGGGCCAGCCCACCCCCACCGCCCTACCCACGCCGGAGCCGGCGGTCATCCCGTCTGACATCCCCGTGGGCGAGTTGACGCAGACAGATACTACATATTATGTAAACCAAACTCTGGGCTTCGGCTGCTCCTTGAACGACGACTGGTTTATGATCAGCCAGGATGATCCGCAGCAGAGCGCCGCGGCGGGCCATGTGAGCTTTGTGGATTTCTCTGCCCAGAAGCGGGATGGCCTGGCGGGGCTGAACATTGCGGTGGAGGATGTGACTCTCCCCGGCGGGAGGACGGAGAGCCCGGAGACATACCGGGACAACAGCATTCCCGCGGTGCAGGAAATGCTGGAGAGCTTCGGCTGCACCAATATCCATCTGGAGGCCAATACCTTTGCCTTTCTGGGGCAGGAGTATCCCGGCATTCGCTTCCAGTGCACGACGCCCCGCCAGGAATGGTATTGCCAGCAGTTTGTCATTGGCTGTGGGCACTATACCGTCACCGTGTCCCTCAGCACCTACGACGGGGATTGGATTGAGGAGCTGGCGGGCCTGTTTTATCCCCTGACGGGCGCAGCCGAAACGGGAAGCTCCCACCTGCCGGAGCCGGGCGTCATCGAAGCGGGGGAGTACCGCCAGCCCTTCTTTGGCCTGGGAATTTCCGTGGAGGGCTGGGAAATGACCGATCGGGACGAAATCGGGAATTCCATTTTTGGGATACCTGATTATGCCTCCGCCACGGTGGAGGAGCTGCTGGCAAATCATATTCCTTATGTGGATGTGATGATGACCCGGGGGAATACCACGGTGCAGCTCATGCTGGAGAAGCCGCCGGTTACTTCCAGCGATGGAAGTGTGTCCAATACGCCGGCAGAATATATGGACGCCAACGAACGCACCATTCCGGCGATTTACGGTCAGATTTCCAGCGTGAGCCAGATGCAGGGAGAGCGCTTTCAGAGAGAACTGTGCGGTATGGAATTTGAAGGCTTCCGCTTCCATGTCAGATCCGGGGAAACGGAGATCTACCAGACCATGCTGACAACGGAAAAGGACGGCGTGTTCTTCACGGTCTATATCACCTGCGTCGAGGCGGATGAGACGGAGGAAATCCTGGCGGGCTTCTTCGCGCTGGAGGAATAAGGCAAGGCCGCAGAGGCGATTTATGAATTGCCCGCGACAATGAGCCGCGGCCCGCTTCGCATCTGCACGTTCGTTTGTGGGCGGCTAATAGCCGCCCCTACGCTACCTACGTTTCGCCCCGCGCTGTAGGGGCGGATAGCATCCGCCCGCCGCTCTGGTATCCTGAGGAGCAGAGAGGCGAAGAATCTAAAACGCAAAAAAGGACACGGAGCCCTGCCAAACGGCAGAACTCCGTGTCCTTTTTGGGAGGAAGCCTTACAGCTCCGCGATGACCTCACACTCCAGCAGCACGTCCTTGGGAAGTCTTGCGACCTCCACGCAGGAGCGGGCGGGGAAGGGCTCGGTGAAATACTGGGCATAGATGGCGTTGATGGCGCCAAAGTCGTTCATGTTCTTGATGAACACGGTGGTCTTCACAGTCTTGGAGAGATCAGACCCGGCGGCCTTCAACAGCTCGCCCAGGTTTTTAAACACCTGATGGGCCTGGGCTTCCAGCCCTTCGGCCAGCGCACCGGTCTCGGGGATGATGGGGATCTGCCCGGAGGTGTAGACCAGGTTGCCTACGATCTGGGCCTGGGAATAGGGGCCGATGGCGGCCGGCGCCTTGGTGGTAGAAACTGCTTTCATGACAATCTCCTTTTCATTATTCTTATGAAACCTGAAAACTGAAACCCGTTTTACTCCGATTCGATCTCCACTTCCACGCCGGAGGCGACGATGGTGTCAATGATCGCCTTGCCGTGCTCCGCGCCGCCGACCTCGCAGGTCACATGGACGCTGGTCTGGCCCGGGTTCAGACGCCGATAGAGCTGGTCGTGGTAGATGGAGATGACGTTGGCGCGCTGATCGGCCAGAATGTTCAGCAGGGACACCAGGCTGCCCGGACGGTCCGCCAGGGTGGCGACAAACTTGAGCCTGCGGTTGCGGGCCACCAGGCCCTGCTCGATGATGTTCTGCAGGAAGCTCACATCCACGTTGCCGCCGGACATGAGGCAGACCACCCGCTTGCCCTTCACGTCGATCTTGCCGCTGAGCACGGCGGCCAGCGGCGTGGCGCCGGCAGGCTCCACGATCTGCTTGCAGCGCTCCATCAGCAGCAGGATGGCGTTGGCGATCTCTTTTTCGGACACGGTGACTACACCGGCCGCGTACTTGTTGATGAGATCCACGGTGATGTCGCCCGGGACCTTCACGGCGATACCGTCGGCAATGGTGGAGGCAGACTCGGTGGTGACCAGCTTCTTCTGCTGGAAGCTGAGGGCGATGGCGTTGGCGGTCTCCGCCTGGACGCCGTAGACCTGCACCCGGGGATTCAGCAGGTGGGCCGCCAGCGACATGCCTGCCAGCAGTCCGCCGCCGCCTGCCGGGACGATGATGATATCAGCGGTAGGCAGGTCGCCCAGAATCTCCAGGGCCAGGGTGCCCTGGCCGGCGATGACCTCCAGATCGTTATAGGGATGCAGGAACTTGGCGCCTTCTTCCTCGCAGATCCGAAGAGCCTCGTTATAGGCGTCGTCATAGCAGGAGCCGGTGAGCACCACCTTGGCGCCGTAGCCCTCGGTGGCCTGCACCTTGGCGATGGGCGCGGCCTTGGGCATGACGATGGTGGCGGGGATGCCGAATCTCGAAGAGGCGTAAGCCACGCCCTGGGCGTGGTTGCCCGCGGAGGAGGCCACGACCGGGCAGCGCTCGCCCCGCTCGATCATGCAGGCGATCTTGTTGGATGCGCCGCGGATCTTGAAGGAGCCGGTTTTCTGGCGGTTTTCGCATTTCAGGTAGATCTGGCCGCCGGTGGCGCGGGAGAAGGTGGAGGACAGATCCAGCTCGGTATGGTGCAGGATGGGTTTGAGGCGCTCTGCTGCGCGTTCAAAATCGTACAGTTCCAATTCCATATGCTTCCCTCCAATCATAGGATTGCGTGTGTACATTGTAAAACAATCGGAGTAGAATTGCAATCGGGAATCGAAAAAACAGGGACAATTTGTTTTGCCCGGCATACAATGGAGCGAATCTGTATTCTGGAGGGATCAGGGCATGAAATCTTATCGGATCGGCATTCTGGGCGCCACCGGCGCCGTGGGACGGGAGATGCGGGCCATTTTGGAGGAATACGGCCTGAAGGTCGAGGAGCTGCGCCTGTTGGCAAGCCGCCGCTCGGCGGGAGAGAAGCTGCCCTTCGCCGGGAATGTGATCGCGGTTCAGGAGACGACAGAGGAGAGCTTCGAGGGACTGGACTTCGTCCTCGGCGCGGTGGAGGCGGAGCAGAGCCGCCGCTGGGCCCCCGCCATCCGGCAAAGCGGCGCGGTGTACATCGACAACAGCTCCGCCTTCCGACAGGATCCGGCGGTGCCTCTGGTGGTGCCGGAAATCAACGGCGAGGACGCCTTTCGGCACCAGGGGATCATCGCAAACCCCAACTGCTCCACTGTCATCAGCCTGATGGCTGCGGCGGGGATCCACCGTCTTTCCCCCATCGAGACCATGGTGGCCAGCACCTACCAGGCGGTGTCCGGCGCAGGGCAGGCTGGCCTGCAGGAGCTGGAGGGGCAGATGGCGGCCCTTGCCAACCGGGAGACGCCGGAGAGGA
The DNA here is from genome assembly GCA_964395795.1 of uncultured Oscillospiraceae bacterium. GTDB lineage: Bacteria > Bacillota > Clostridia > Oscillospirales > Oscillospiraceae > Limivicinus. The sequence goes on along the minus strand of CAYNBS010000016.1, from coordinate 4,623 downwards.
AAGTCTTTCCCGCCCAGATCGCCTTGAACGTGATCCCCTGGATCGGCGGCGCCGCGCCGGAGGGCTATACCGATGAGGAGATGAAGCTGCAGAACGAGGGGCGGCGCATCCTGCATCAGCCCGGCCTGCAGGTGAGCTGCACCTGCGTGCGGGTGCCGGTGCTGCGCTCCCACTCCATCTCCCTGACCCTGCGCACCCGGGAACCGGTTTCCGTGGAGGCGGCCCGGGACGCCATCGCGGCCTTCCCCGGCGTCCGGCTGGCGGAGGATCTGGACGGGCGGGATTACCCCACGCCTCTGGACAGCGCCGGGGCGGACACCGTCTGGGTGGGCAGGCTCCGCCGGGATCTGACGGATCCGCGAGGACTCATGCTCTGGTGCTGCGGCGACCAGCTCCGCAAGGGAGCGGCAGCCAACGCCGTGCAGATCCTGCGGATGATGGCGGAGAGATAAGCCGGAAAGAGGGGAGCGTGACTTTTCCTGCCCGGCTCCCCTCCCGCCTCAACCGGCGGGTGAGTTCATTCCCGAAATCTGCTCTTTTCTTTTATAGAAAGCTATGTTATACTTGGACTTGCGGCTGAAATACACCACTTTTTGAAGGCAAACGGCGCTTCGTCCCGCCCTTTGCCGGGGATAACGCCATGGAAACCGAAAAGAAGAAAAAAACAAAAGAAGAAAAGACCTTCCAGCGCAAGCTGCTGTGGGACTTTCTGAAGGGGAGCAAGCTGTTTTTCATCATCAGCATGGTCTCCGCCGCCGTTGCTGCCCTGGCGGATATGGTCAGCCCCCAGATCATCCGCGCGGCGGTGGACAACGTGCTGGGCGGCAAGGAGGGGAAGCTCCCCTTTTTCCTGGACGCGCCCATAAAATGGGCCGGGGGCACCGCCTATCTGGCGGAGCACATCTGGATCATGGCCGTGGCCATCCTGATCGTGGCGGCAGTGAAGGTGATCGCTCAGTATTGCTTCCGGGTCTACAACACCAAGGGTGCGGAGACCCTGACCAAGACCATGCGAGATCGGCTCTTCGGTCACATTGAGCGCCTGCCCTACGCCTGGCACGCCAAGCACCGCACCGGCGACATCATCCAGCGCTGCACCTCGGATATCGAAACCATGAAGCGCTTCGTGTCCGAGCAGATGACCTCCATCTTCCGCATCCTGGTGCTGCTGGCGCTGTCCCTGGGCTTCATGCTGAGCATGAACTGGAAGCTCACCCTGGTTGCGATGGCTCCGGTGCCCTATATCATCCTGCGCTCCTTCCAGTTCCACCGGAAGATCGGCGCGGCCTTCCTGGATTGCGATGAGAACGAGGGCAAGCTCTCCGCCATGGCCCAGGAGAATCTCACCGGCGTGCGGGTGGTGCGGGCCTTCGGGCGGGAGCGCTATGAGAAGGACCGCTTTGAGCAGCAGAACGAGCACTACACCGGCCTCTGGATGAAGCTGGCCCGGCCCATGTCCCGCTTCTGGAGCGTGAGCGACGTGCTCTCCGGATTGCAGATCATGCTGATCGTGGTCTTCGGCTCCTGGTTCTGCATCCGGGGGGAGATGCTGCCGGGCGAGTACATCGCCTTCCTCAGCTACGGCGCCATCATGACCTGGCCGGTGCGTATGCTGGGCCGCATGATCTCGGAAATGAGCAAGGCCGGCGTCTCCATCGACCGGGTGGCCTACATCATGCGGGCCGAGGAGGAGAAGGAGAGCGGCAGGGCCTTGACCCCGCCCCTGGACCGGGACATCGCCTTCGAGCATGTGTCCTTCGCCTACGAGGGCAGCGCGGAGATCCTCCACGACGTCAGCTTCACCATGAAAGCCGGCAGCACCCTGGGCATCCTGGGCGGTACCGGCAGCGGCAAGAGCACCATGATGCTCCTGCTGGACAAGCTCTATGAGCTGCCGGAGAACAGCGGAAGCATCCGCATCGGCGGCGTGGATCTGCGGGACATCGAGACCCGGCACCTGCGGCAGAACATCGGCATGGTGCTGCAGGAGCCCTATCTCTTCTCCCGCACCATTGCGGAGAATATCGGCATCACCGAGGAGCACATGCCCCTGGAGCGCATCCGGGAGGCCGCCTCCGCCGCCTGTCTTGACGAGACGGTGGAGAGCTTCCAGAAGGGCTACGACACCTTTGTGGGCGAGCGGGGCGTGACCCTCTCCGGCGGCCAGAAGCAGCGGGCAGCCATCGCCCGGGCTTTGACAGGCAAGACCCCCATCATGATCTTTGACGACTCCCTCTCCGCCGTGGATACGGAGACCGACGCCAAGATCCGCGGCGCGCTGGAGAGCCGCTTCGGCAGCGCCAGCATCATCCTCATCTCCCACCGGATCACCACCCTCTCCAAGGCGGATCAGATCCTGGTGCTGGATCACGGGCGCATCGCGGAGCTGGGCACCCACGAACAGCTGAAGCACGCCGGCGGAATCTATCAGAAGATCTGCGAGATCCAGTCCGGCTCTGCAGAGGAGGTGTCGGCATGAAAAAAGAGACCTCCGGGCAGACGAACCTGCGCTTCTTTGGCATCGGCAAGGTGCTGCCCTATCTGAAAAAATACAAAAAGCCCATGTTCGGCCTGGTGCTGGGCAGCCTGGTGGGCAGCCTGGTGGACACCGGCGTGCCCCTCTTCCAGCGCTATGCCCTGAACCACTTCATCGGCGAGGGGACCCTGGACACCATTGTGTGGTTCCTGATCCTCTATCTCACGCTTATCTGCGGCGGCGCGGTGTTCAACTACATCTCCGCCCTGTACAGCATGCACATCGAGGTGGGGGTTGACCGGGATCTTCGCAACAAGGCCTTCGCCCACCTGCAGACCCTGTCCTTCTCCTACTACAACCAGAACAGCGTGGGCTACATCCACTCCCGCGTCATGTCAGACACCCAGCGTATCGGCTCGCTGGTGTCCTGGACCGTGCTGGAGAGCCTGTGGCAGATCGGCTATGTGGTGGGCGCCATCGTGGTCATGTTTGCCATCAATGCCCGGCTCGCCCTGCTGGTGGTGACGGTGCTGCCGCTGACGGTGCTGCTCTTCTCCCTGTTCCAGAAGAAGCTCACCCGGGCCAACCGGGAGATCCGGGAGCTGAACTCCCAGATCACCGGCAACTTCAACGAGGGCATCACCGGCGCCCGCACCATCAAGACCCTGGTCATCGAGGAGAAGATGGAGCGCTCCTTCGTGAAGGATACCGCCGCCATGCGCCGCAAGAGCGTGGGGGCGGCGCGGCTGCGGGGCGCCTTCGCCGTGACCATGAACTTCGCCTCCTCCCTGGCCCTGGCCATCGTGCTGTGGAAGGGCGGGGTCATCGCCAAGACCCAGATCGGCACCTTCTCCATGTTCATGTCCTATGCCCAGGGCATGATGGAGCCGGTGCGCTGGATCGTGGACGCCATCTCCGATCTCATCACCACCCAGGTGAACATCGAGCGCCTGACCAGACTCCTGGAGACCAAGCCCGACGTGCGCGACAGCGCAGAGGTTCTGGCTCTCTACGGCGACAGCTTCGAGCCCAAAAAGGAAAACTGGGAGCCCATCCGGGGCGATATCCGCTTCGAGGACGTGTCCTTCCAGTACCCGGATGGGGACGAGAAGATCTTGGAGCACTTCAATCTGGACATCCCCTTCGGCACCAATCTTGCCATTGTGGGCGAAACCGGCGCGGGAAAATCCACCCTGGCAAACCTGATCTGCCGCTTCTACGAGCCCACCGAGGGCCGGGTGCTCATCGACGGGCGGGACGCCCGGGAGAGATCCCAGCTCTGGCTCCACTCCGCCATCGGCTATGTGCTGCAGACGCCCCATCTCTTCTCCGGCACCGTGCGGGAGAATCTGCTCTACGGCAACCCGGACGCAACGGAAGAGGAGATCGACCGGGCGCTGGAGCTTGTGAGCGCCAAGGATGTGGTGGCCAAGCTGGAGAAGGGGCTGGACACCGACGTGGGCGAGGGGGGCGATATGCTCTCCACCGGCGAAAAGCAGCTCATTTCCTTTGCCCGGGCCATCCTGGCCAATCCCCGCATCCTGGTGCTGGACGAGGCCACCGCTTCGGTGGACACCATCACCGAGCAGAAGATCCAGTCCGCTATCGACACCATCATCCGCGGCCGCACCTCTATTGTCATCGCCCATCGGCTTTCCACCGTGCGCAATGCCGACGTGATCCTGGTGGTGAAGGACGGCAGGATCGTGGAGCGGGGCAAGCATGAGGAGCTGATGAAGGCCCGCGGCGTGTACTACCGGCTCTACACCCGCCAGTATGAGGACGAGGCGACCTACTCTCTGCTGGGGTGAGAGCAGAATTCAGCATTCAGTTTACAAAGCAACGGGGGACCGGGAAAGACGATCCCCCGTATTTCTTTGGGCAAGAATCAAAAATAATCCTTGACAAACGGTTTTTCTCTGCTATAATAGCCTTTGCCTTAAATGTGGCAAGCCAATGAGGTGCAAACGGCTTTCAATGGAGCCGGAGCACCGGCTATATGCGAGAGTGCTGGAACAGGTAGACAGGCACGTTTGAGGGGCGTGTGTCAACCGACGTGGGAGTTCAAGTCTCCTCTCTCGCACCAAAAAAGGACCCATCCGTTCGGATGGGTCCTTTTTTGGTGCGAGAGAGGAGACTTGAATCAT